>JAILZT010000003.1 GCA_023512345.1 Paenibacillus sp. | reverse complement strand
ACCTAAATCAAGGTGAAGTTAAAGATGAATTTGAGTTGAAGTTGAAATTGAAGTTAAAGTTAAAGCTGAAGTTATAAAGTTGAAGGTAAAGAACGAGTGGAAATGAACTCCACACACCAACACCAATCGCTCTACATGCAACAGCTAGCTCTCTTGATGCAAAAAGAAGCCATTGTCTCCCGAATTCGTGGGAACAATGGCTTCTTCGGATTTTAATAATAGGTTATAAGAATTCCACTCTGAGCAAAAACAGTAGCCCCGATCTACAGCACTTAATCGGTGGAAGCTGAGGTAGAATTGTCGATGTCGAGTAGCTGAATCTGCATGGTTCCTGAGGGTGTTTTAATGGTCAGGACATCACTCAAAGTCGCCATTAAAAGATTCTTCCCTACTGGGGATAAGAAGGAAATGGCATTCTCATACGGATCGGCTTCATCGGGATAAACAATCGTAAATTCATCAACTTCATTGGAATCCAAATAGGCAATCTTTACTCCACTGCCGATGAAGACCGCCTGATGCAGATTTTCATCTGGTAAGGCCAATTGTTTTTCAAGAAAATTTGTATAAGTCGTGAGAAATTGATCCATTTGCAGACGGGTACTTCCGTGATCGGGATAATAGGTGTTAAGAAAGTCATTCTTCTCTTCACCTAAGAGAATAAGCTGGTGGATCAAATGCTCACGGAGACTACGCAAATTCTGAGAATGTGTACTATGGCTCATAGTACACTTCACCTCCTGTTCGGTTTTTGTGGGTCGAGAAATAACAGCATTGCAAAAGCTTCATACTCTATTCCTCCCAAATAAAAACACAGACCTCTGAATAGAGGACTTATTGCTATTTTACCAAATTTCAGGTAGAAGTCCAAGACTAGAAAACGGAGATTCTTTACCAAAATTTAGCTTAATCGATTGGTAAATACTGGAGATGATCAAACTGTTGAATATTAGGATAGACCACAGCCACAGAGCGGTGCATGAGTGACAGTTGTCATCCATTATTCATGACATTCCATACTGCTGCGGATCGCTTATTTCCTGTATTTTTAAGAATGTAGAGATGAAGAATGGCGGTTGCTGTAGTTATTCGCTACTAACCTATAAAGCAGAGGAGTGCCGTGATGGATGTGATTATCGAGTTGGATCGGGTAAGCAAAACCTTTAAGGATAAGAAAGCTGTGGATCAAGTTAGCTTCAGCATCGCCAAAGGCGCGATCGTCGCCATTCTGGGACCGAACGGGGCGGGCAAAACAACGGCTCTATCGATGATGTTAGGCATCCTTGAGCCGTCACAGGGAACAGTTAAGTTGTTTGGTCGCGAGCCGAAGGATCAAAAGGTCCGCGAGAGGATCGGTGCGATGCTACAAGAGGTAAGCGTCATGGATCGACTCAAGGTCCGCGAGATCATCGCCTTGATCCGCAGCTACTATCCTGCACCTATGGACATGGAGTATCTCTTTCATTTAACCGGGTTAGCTCCCAAGGAGCTGGATCGGTATGCTGAGAAGCTGTCAGGTGGACAGAGGCGTAGTTTGGGTTTTGCTCTAGCACTTGCTGGCAACCCAGAGCTAGTATTCTTCGACGAGCCTACGGTTGGCTTGGATCTTACCACGCGCAGGCGGTTTTGGAATAGCGTTAGGGGACTTGCCGATCAGGGAAAAACCATCTTGTTTACCACTCACTATTTGCAGGAAGCCGACGATAATGCCAACCGCATTCTCCTGTTTAATCGTGGGGCTTTAGTAGCAGATGGAACGCCTGATCAGATCAAATCACGCATCGTTAAACGTTCGATCTCATTTCTCTCCGATCAGGATAGCGAGGAATTCCGTCATAGTGTTCAAGCGTTACCTGCAATTGCCGAATGCTATCCCAAGGATGGACGAATCCATGCGACTACAGAGAATACGGATGAAGCCCTCAAGGCTATTTTTGCCGCAGGGATAGCTGTTCATGATATTCGCATAGATCAGGGGAGACTGGATGAGGCTTTTGAGCAACTGACGATGAATGAAGAGGAGGTTGTTAAGTCGTGAATATTGTTATCGCACAGTGTAAAGCGGAGCTCCTGCGGATTTTTCGTAATCCTTATTATGTCTTCTGGTCGTTGCTTATGCCGATCGTGTTCTATTTTATCTTCACGCGTGTGGTAAGTTCGGGAATGGAGGATACCAAGCTGTGGGAAGCCCATTATTTGATGTCCATGGCCGCCTTTAGTGTTATGGGTTCAGCGATCATGACTCTGGGCATTCGACTCGTTCAAGAACGGACACAGGGCTGGTCAACCTTCATGCGGATTACACCGCTCCCCAGTTCAGTTTATTTCTTTGGTAAAATGTTTGGACAGACGATGATGCATATCTTCTCAATTATTCTCATCTTCTTAGCAGGTTATCTGATCAATGGGGTTTCACTATCCGCTGGACAATGGCTGCTCAGTGGCTTATGGTTACTGGCTGGCTCGCTGCCTTTTTTGGCAATCGGTACCCTTATTGGTGCGATGAAACGTGTGGACACAGCAAGTGGCGTCAGTAACGCCATCTACATGGTGTTCGCCATAACGGGCGGCATGTGGATGCCACTCGATATTCTACCGCAGATCATGCAGCGAATTGGCAAGTGGCTACCCGCCTACAACTATGGCAACGGCGCTTGGGAGATTATTCGCGGTCATTCGCCCAATTGGAGCAACGTATTTATTCTACTCTGTTATCTGATCCTGTTTATGCTATTATCCAGCTATATCCGTAAAAAACAGGAAGTGGTGTAGCTAGAGATGACCCGTAAGGAGAAGCTGAAAAGCAGGCAAATGGTGGTGGGCATATGAGGGATGAGCAGGTGGAGCATGGGCGGGTGAGTGATAGACGGGAAGAGCGTGGGCAGGTAAGTGATAAGCGGGTGGAGCATGAGCAGGTAAGTGATAAACACGTTACTTCTAGGCAGCAACGGTTTGTGTTGTTTCCCAGTAAATTCGGCTTCTTTCCTTACGTATGGCTAATTTATATCATTCTCCCGATCATCAACCTGCAGGAGGAGGTCGGGATCAAGCTTGTCCTCGGTTATGTGATGATTGGTTTATTCACGGTAACCTATCGCCAACTGTATATGGTAACCGGCAAACCGTTCACTTACTGGCTGACGCTCCAGATGCTGCTGATCGTAGTGCTCAGCCAGTTTTACAGTCCTTATAATCTGTATATGGGCTTTTTCACAGCTAATTTCATCGGTTGGTATACAGATCATCGTAAATTCAAACTAGCCATGTTAGGCTTTGCTGCGATTGAGATTATTCCGCTTGTTCTGAACTATCGCGTTCTTTCCGGAACGGAGGTCCTGTTTCTTCTTCCTTTTTTTGTAATTATGTTGGTGTCGCCTTACGGCATCCGCTCCATGAACCGTCGCCAGAGTTTGGAACAGGAGCTCGACATCGCCAAGATCAGGATCAAAGAGCTGGTCAAGCGGGAGGAACGAATGCGTATCGCTCGTGACCTGCACGATACGTTAGGACATACATTATCGTTAATTACGCTGAAAAGTCAGCTTGTTGAGAAACTCATCTATAAGGACCCAGAGCGTGCCCGGATAGAAGCCTATGAGATTCAGCAAACCTCTCGGGCCGCTCTGCGCCAGGTACGCGAGCTGGTGTCTGACATGCGAGCAGTTAAGGTGGCAGAGGAAATAGCGGAAGCCTTCGAGATCCTGCGTACAGCAAATATCGCCTTAGTGGTAGTGGGGGATGTTAAGCTTACCGATGTGTCGGATCTAAACCAGAACATTCTCAGTCTCTGTATCAAGGAGGCGATGACCAATATTGTTAAACATAGCAAGGCAAGCAATTGCGCCGTTACGATTACGAAGATGACGTCAGAGGTGCAACTCGATATTGAGGATGATGGTGTTGGACTGAAACTCAGGACCGATAACGAATGGGTTGACGGTAACGAAAACAGCAGTGGCACCGGGAACAACGGCAACGGTGACAATAGTAGCAACAGCAACAACGGAAACAGCAACAACAGCAACAACGGCAACGGGATCAAAGGTATGGCTGAACGTTTATCTTTGATTGAGGGTTCCTTGACGTTAACGGAGGGTAGAGCTAAAGGAGCAAGACTCCGTGTGACAATTCCCCTGATCGTCAAAGAACGAAAGGAAGATGAAACAGTATGATAAGCATCATCATTGCAGAGGATCAACGTCTCTTGCGTGGCGCATTAGCTTCGCTACTTAATCTGGAGGACGATATTGAGGTAGTGGGTCAAGCAGGTAATGGTGAGGAGGCGCTCGCTCTCATCGCTAGCATTCAACCAGATGTCTGTCTGATGGATATTGAAATGCCGCTGGTCTCGGGACTGGATGTCGCGGAGGCGCTAAAAGCACAGGCTTCCCCTTGTCGTGTGATCATATTGACTACCTTTGCGCGCCCTGGTTATTTTGAAAGAGCGATTAAGGCGGGGGTCCACGGTTATCTGCTTAAGGACGAGCCCAGTGACAAGCTGGCTGAAGCCATTCGTCGTGTTATGGAGGGTCATCGTGAGGTATCTCCAGAGCTTATTTTTGGAAGCGCTCGTGAAGAGAATACGCTTAGCTCCAGAGAAAGGGAAATCATCAAGCTAGCCGCGTTTGGTCAAACGGCGAGTGAAATCGCTCTATCGCTGCACTTATCCCACGGAACCGTCCGTAATTATATATCCGAAATGCTCAACAAACTGGAAGTGAAAGGTCGGATCGAGGCAGTACGACTTGCCGAGGAGAAGGGTTGGATATGAGGTTTAGTCCCTTGGAAAAGTTAAGAAGTTAGGTGTTTTGAAATGTGATAACTTAACAGAAAACCGCCAGCTCGTTTGAGAATAACTTCAGTTAATAAAGGCTCAAAACCATAATCAGTGTTTAACAGGGGCCTTTAATGAAATGATTCTATCTCTCAACGAGATGATTCTATCTTTCCGGGTTGAATTCCCCGCAGCTTGCTGTATAGAACAAATCGTTTTGGAGGGGAGATACCCGCTGCTTGTCACGGGATAATTCATTCAAAAAGGGATAGCGCTTCTTTAGTTTGAGCATGGAAAGGGGAGCGTTTCCGGTGAGTGTGGCTGTGAATGCTATGAATAGTAAAAACCTGCAAAAGTGCAGGAATTTTAGTCCGTTTGGCCATGGAATAGAAAAAGCCTGTAAAAGTGCAGGGATTTCAGCATAGATGAGCCGTGACGACAGATGGAAGGCAAAATAACTGCACTTTTGCCGCAATTGGGTAAGAACATGCTTCCTCGCTAAAAAAAGATGTACAATTGCAGGCTTTTTTCTTCCTGCCTCTGTAGTCCGCTTTCACCCATGCGCTTTTGCGATAAGTAGCCTAATTTCATAAATTTGGCTTTTTTCAATTCAAACGTCAAACGCTGATTTTGCAGTTGAGCCTTAATAGGTGCATATTATCTCCTGAAGATAACTCAACTGGAAACTGAAAACCTCAGTCTGTTGGTGGTTGAAGAAGCAATTTTAATGCTTCTATTTCGAGCTAACAGCACTTCAGCACGGGCGAATTATTTTATCTAGTAGTCAGCGGTTTCCGTAGTGAATTTATGCTTTAACACGCTTCCCGGCAGCAGGTATCCGTAGAACATCTCGATTTGGCGATAACTTGTCATGCTTGTCAAACCAGTCCGCATATTGGTCCAAGTTCCCACATAGACATGATATCAGTTGGGTTTAGCCTATGTGAAGAGAGGATGGATGGGAATGCGACGGATCCGATGGATAGCCGCAGCAATCGTTTTGTGTTTAGTGGTCGCGCTCTCCGGTTGCGGGAAAAAGGATGCTGGGTCTGTAGTTAAGGACTTGGATCAGACAATCAGCAAGCTGGATAGCTACAAGGGAAGCGGCAAAATGGTACTCATGACCGGACAGCAGCCACAGGAATATCAGGTAGAGGTTTGGTACCAAAATCCGAATTTTTACCGAATTGCTCTGAAGAACGACAAGCAAAGTGTTAACCAGATTGTGCTCAGAAACAATGATGGGGTGTATGTCCTGACTCCCGCGCTTAACAAAAGCTTCCGCTTTCAAAGTGAGTGGCCGCAAAGACAGGGACAGTATTACTTGTATCAATCCTTGGTGGATAGCATTCTTGAGGATAAGGACCGTAAGTTTACGGTGGATGGTAATGATCTAGTGTTTGATGTGGCAGCCAACTATGCCCACACCACTTTATCTCGGCAAAAAATATGGCTCGACAAAAAGAGCTACAAGCCCAAACATATCGAGGTACGGGACACGAATGATAACACATTGGTGACGATGGATTTTACCTCCTTTGAATTTGGTGAGAAATTTGCTGATGGTGCATTTGACACCAATCGTAATCTTGCTGGAACGACAGATAAGGCTGATCCAACGCTCGGCGATCTGGAATCGATTATTGGCGATGTCGATGGAGCAGGGGCAGTGAAGGATCTGGACGCAGCGGTGGATGATAAAGCGGCAGCAACGGAATCCACGGAGACAAACGCAGCGAAGACAGATGATCAAGCGAAGGATGCGGACCCTAAGGATGCAGCAAAAGATCCTAAGGTTGCTGCTGAATCTGGTCAGGTCGATGGTGAAGCCGTAGCCGTCGAACAAGATGATAGCAGTACTACGGGGTTGGAAGAGGGTACATCTGCTGTTGGAGATCCTGGCTTCGCGGTCATCCAACCGTCAATTCAGCTAGAGGGTGTAGTACAACAGGATATCAACGATATCATGCTGGGTGAGGATAAAGCGGTGATGATTCGTTATAAGGGAGCCTACAACTTCTCCCTAGTCGAATCTGCACCGAAAGCGCAGGAAGTGATGCTGCTACCAGGAGCGAGTGTAGACCTTGGATTTACTATTGGTACGCTTACAGGTAACGAAAAGCGAACCCTTACTTGGACTTATAATGGCAAGCTGTTCCGAATTTCTAGTGCGGATCTGCCAACCTCCCAGATGGTAACCATTGCTCAAAGCCTGCAAGGAGATACCGAGAAATAAGTGACGATTAGCCTCACTTAAAAGCTGGGGTATACGTTGACACTTCCTGCCGTTATGTATAACATGAATAAAGCGGTCAACGTTTTTTAAAACCGCATATCCTCACATATTAGGGCACCGGAGCTGCTTGCAGCTTTTCCGGAGCCCTTTGTCGTGGCAACCGAAGGGTGTACGTTTACCTCGGCGTCTTTTTCCTAACAATACACATGTAAAAGAAGGTGAAGCTCTTGGATACTTTTTACCGACCGACCCGGGTGGAAATTTCCCTGGATGCCCTTTATCACAACATCCGTGCCTTTCGGCACTATATACCCGAATCCATTAGCTTGATGGCTGTCATTAAAGCGGATGCTTACGGGCATGGAGCTGTACAGGTGGCCCGAGAAGCGTTAACCTGCGGAGTCGACTATCTGGCTGTCGCTTTTCTCGATGAAGCGCTCGAATTGCGTCGTGCAGGCGTGAGTGCACCGATTCTTGTACTTGGGCATACGCCTGTAGACGGAATTTCTCTTGCAGCCGAGAATAATATTACCTTGACGGTCTATAGCAATGAAGCGCTGGATGCGCTAGCCAGTCGCCCCACGTCCGCACCTGTCGTTACCATCCATATCAAAATTGATACGGGCATGGGTAGGATTGGATTGTACTGTCTAGAGGATGCCTCGGCTTTTATAACCCGAGCACTCAGCTTGCCTGGTGTGAAGGTGGAGGGGCTCTATACTCATTACGCCTGTGCGGATGAATCAGATAAAACCTGTACTCTTGAGCAGCATAGCAAGCTGAAGGCGGTTGTCGATCATTTTGCCGAGCAGGGAATTAGCTTTCCCTATGTACATGCGGGCAATAGCGCTGCTGCGATTGATACACCTGAGCTTACCTACAATATGGTGCGTCTGGGGATCGGCATGTATGGCCTTTACCCATCAGAAGAAGTTGATAAAGAGCGAATTGAATTGCGACCGGTCATGAGCATTAAAACGGGAGTCGTTATGTTAAAGCCGGTTCCCTTAGGTTCAGGAATCAGCTATGGACATCGATATCACACAAAGCAAGATGGCGAGATGATTGCTACGTTGCCTGTGGGTTATGCCGATGGCTACTCCCGGCTGCTGACAGGTAAAGCACAGGCGTTAATCCAGGGACAGCGGGTTCCCGTTGTTGGCACAATTTGTATGGATCAGTGCATGATCGACGTGTCCGCTATTACTGGAGCCGCTGTGGGTGACGAGGTTGTCATCCTGGGTAGACAAGGAGAAGAAATGATCTCCGCTGAGGAGCTTGCTGCCGAACTCGGTACGATCAACTACGAGATCGTCTGCATGATCTCTCACCGTGTACCCCGCGTATATACGCGGAACGGCCGAGCTGTATACACTGTCAACCATCTTAGGCATGAAATGGACATTGACGAATAGGATGTATAGAGATTTGCAGCTTTTATCGTTTGTTATATTCCTAAAAAGGAAACAATTTCTACAAATATAGGGTGGTTGGTTCGACAAATTAAGAGTCAACCCTTGCATCGACATCCATTCCGGTATAACATACTTGATATACGGAATGAACATCTATGAATTTGTATGAAATTGCTTCTGGAATGTGTTTAATGGTAAAATGTCCGTAATGTCTTTGGGGGTGCGGTGTCTGTGTCGAATATGAGCACGAAGAGAATCATGATTAGTCTGCCGGACAATTTGCTTCAGGAAGTAGACGGAATCGTTGAAATCGAGCACTCAAATCGCAGCGAATTTATTCGCCAAGCCATGAAGCTTTATCTTTTGGAGCGGAAGAAACGGTTTTTGCGTGAGTCCATGCAGAGAGGTTACATGGAGATGGCGAAGATCAATCTTCACATTGCGTCAGAATCATTCCAGGCAGAAGAAGATGCAGGTATCAGCGTGGATCGCTTAGTTAGCGGGGTGTAGGCTGTGATAGTCAAACGTGGCGATGTATTCTTTGCCGAACTATCTCCAGTTGTTGGGTCAGAGCAGGGTGGGTTGCGTCCAGTGCTTGTCATCCAGAATGACATTGGTAACCGTTTCAGTCCTACCGTTATTATTGCGGCTATCACAGCGCAGATCCAGAAGGCTAAACTGCCTACTCATGTCGAGATCGAAGCGGCTTCCCATGGGTTTGACCGAGATTCGGTTGTGCTATTGGAGCAGATTCGCACGATCGACAAGCAGCGACTAACGGATAAGATTACACATCTTGATGATGAAATGATGAAACGGGTAGATGAAGCACTGCAAGTCAGCTTAGCATTGATCGACTTCTAGAGGTCTTTTGAAATCTTCGCAGAAGAATTTATGCAATACAGGGAAACGGGGGGTATGTCCCTCGTTTTTGTTTTTCATAGTCTTTATTAGTAAGCAGAAGAACAGTTTATAGGCGTCAAGCGGTTTATTCTTGATGATCTATATTGGAAAGGACGTACATATCATGGCGAATGTAACAACAGTTAACAAAGACGTATCCACAGAGGACAAGCTACGTGAGGACAAGCAGCGCGAAGTTAGGGAACGGATATTAACCCAAATCTCCGCAGAGCTTCAACTTCCCGGTAGCAAGGTGCGAGCTGCAGCGGGGCTGTTAGACGAAGGTAATACGATTCCATTTATCGCGCGGTACCGTAAGGAAATGACGGGCGAGCTGGATGAGAACGAGCTTCGTGCCATCGAGGAACGGCTGCAATACCTGAAGAATCTGCAGGAGCGCAAAGAGGAGGTTCTTCGTCTGATCGGTGAGCAGGGCAAGCTCACGGAGGAGCTGGAGCGCGCGCTCATTCAAGCAGCCAAGCTGCAAGAAGTCGAAGATCTTTATCGCCCTTTTAAGCAAAAGCGTAAAACCCGCGCTAGTGTTGCCAAGGAGCGTGGACTTGAGCCGTTAGCTCAGTGGCTACTCAAAGAGCCAAGGAAAGGCACGCCGGAAGAAGAAGCGGCTCGCTATATTGATCCCAATAAGGAGATCGCTACGGCTGAGCTTGCCTTATCGGGAGCCATGGACATCATCGCCGAGATTCTTGCCGATGACCCCAAGATTCGCGCTTGGACGCGCCGCTACACTCACGATAACGGCACGCTTATTTCAGCCGCGAAAGACAAAGATCAAGAATCCGTATACGAGATGTACTATGCGTATAGCGAGCCCGTACGCCGCTTGCCTCCTCATCGTACGCTGGCGATTAACCGGGCGGAACGGGAGAATATCCTCAAGGTATCCCTTGACGTTCCTGTCGACAAGGTTCATGATTTTGTTGCTCGTCAGATTATTCACTGGGATTCGGTAGCGAAGCCCTTGCTTCGTGCGGCGGCAGAGGACGCCTACAAACGGCTGATCGCTCCGGCGGTTGAACGCGAGGTTCGCGGAGCGATGACCGAGCAGGCGGAGGAACATGCGATTACGATTTTCGCTGAGAATCTGCGAAATCTGCTGCTGCAGCCTCCAGTGAAGGGCAAGGTTGTCATGGGTGTCGATCCTGCTTTTCGTACAGGCTGCAAGCTGGCTATCGTCGATGAAACGGGGAAGATGCTTGAGGTAGCTGTGACTTATCCTACTGCACCCCACAACAAAACAACAGAAGCCAAGGCGATCTTCCGCCGACTGATTGACAAGTATAAAGTCGAACTGCTCGTCATCGGCAATGGTACGGCTTCGCGCGAAACAGAACAATTTGTTGCCGATCTGCTGAAGGAAATGAGCAGTCGCGAGATGGCTTATATCATCGTCAATGAAGCGGGAGCCAGCGTGTATTCCGCCTCTAAACTGGCCCAAACGGAGTTTCCTGATCTGGATGTGGCCGAGCGAAGTGCGATTTCCATTGCGCGCCGCATACAGGATCCGTTGGCAGAGTTGGTAAAAATCGATCCCAAATCGATTGGGGTTGGTCAATATCAGCATGACGTGACCCAGAAGCGTCTAGAAGAGAGTCTGGGTGCTGTAGTCGAATCAGCAGTTAACCATGTGGGTGTCGACGTTAACACGGCGTCAGCAGCGCTGCTGGGCTATGTAGCGGGAATTAACGCTACACTTGCCAAGAATATCTTCCAGCATCGCGAGGAGAATGGGATATTCACCAGTCGTAAGGATCTGCAAAAGGTGCCACGTCTAGGGGCCAAAGCCTACGAGCAATGTGCCGGCTTCTTGCGCATCAGTGAAGGCAAGGACCCGCTGGACAATACACCGATTCACCCAGAGTCCTACAGCGTGGTGGATCAACTGTTCGCTAAGCTTGATTTGTTGCCAGCGGATATCGGTTCGCTGCGGCTTCTGGAGCAGCTCGCTGCCGCTAAACCGGAAGAGCTTGCGGCGCAGCTTGGTGTAGGTGTCCCGACCTTGCGGGATATCATCGAGAGCTTGCAGCGCCCAGGACGTGATCCACGTGAGGAACTACCTCCGCCTAACTTCCGAACGGATGTGCTGAAGCTTGAGCATCTGCTGCCCGGCATGGAGCTTACAGGGACGGTACGCAACGTCATCGATTTTGGTGCCTTCGTCGATATCGGCATCAAGAATGATGGACTCGTTCATATTTCGCAGCTCAGTGATCGGTTTGTTAAGCACCCGACGGCAGTAGTCTCTGTAGGCGATACGGTTACGGTGTGGGTATTATCCATAGATGAGAAGAAGGCTCGGGTCAGCCTTACCATGCGCAAGCCTACCGCTTCGGAATAAAATAAAAAACGGGAGACCCGGTATATCACCGCGTGTTTCCCGTTTTTATAGTTTTTGCTCTTCTGCCAACGTAGCCACCCCTTGATACAGACCCTAGCTGTAGCTGAACATCTTTAACTCTCACACTTGGGTGATATCGATAGGCTTATCCGTTGAGCGACGTTGAGGGCTGTCTGTTTTCTTGATCGCGACCTCTGAATGTCGCTCCTGATTCATGCCTTGCGTGCGATAGAAATACCAGCAATCGCCAAGCAACTTGATTTTTCGCACGTTCTTAGTTAGAAACGCTCGCATTAACTGATTGCATAACCACTCCGGCATTCGACATCCGCCCCTTTCTCATACCTGCTTCATTTTTTAATATATGAAACACTGAAGAGATGGGTGAATGCATATGCCTTCCGATGATTAGGATTCAGCCTCTTCCTCGTACCATTGCTCTAGCTGTGCTTGTAGCGCACGAATCTCAGTAAGCAAAGACAAGAGGGGATATTCCTTCTCATGAATAGAGGCAAACCGCTGCTCCAGACGATTGATGTAGTCAAGACCACTAACTACGCTGTGTGAGCGATCAACCAATTCCAAGTTGTCGAATTCGGCAATCATCTGAGGAAGAACCGGGATATTATCAGCGGTCAGCTTATTGATTTCCTTGTGCAGGCGAACGAACAAAGCGGTCAATTGGTACATATGGCTATCCGGCATCTCGACAAATTCAAGCTGATTATCACTTTTCAGCAGGCCGTACCTTTTATTAGTCGTCATCGCTTCGGATGTCCCTTCTTTCAGCCCATATAGGCGTTTCTCTTGACAGTGTAGCGTAAGTTGCGGTAAAAATTCAAGAGAGGTCTAAACTTCCTTGAGGTACTTTGTTGTTGCTAGTTTGGGGTTAGTAGACGATCATGCGAAAAAATGGAACAGCAATGTTTCCTCGGGTTTATCTGAAGCTAAGAAGGAGGGGGGCCTAAGAGTATGGACAACGACTCTCTGCAGCGCTGGGTAGAGGAGATCTCCTGGCGCTCGTTTAACCAACCCTTTCGTCATCAGGCAGCCTTCAACAAACGCCTCCGATCAACAGGCGGGCGGTATTTTACCAAGTCGCATCATATTGAAATCAGTTGGATGCATTATGAAACCTTTGGACAAGATGAGACAGAGCGGATCATCAAGCATGAACTGTGCCACTATCATTTGCATCTACAGCGCAGGGGCTTTCGGCACCGCGATCCCGAGTTTAAAGCTTTACTCCAAAAGGTCGGAGGCAGCCGCTACTGCTCCACGTTGACAATCAACCGGGCTAAAGAGCCATTTCGTTATAAACTGCTCTGTTCCAAATGTGGCATGGAGTATCTGCGCAAACGAAAGGTTGACCCCAAGAAGTATGTATGTGGACGTTGTCAGGGAAAGTTATTGTTAAAATTACTTGACACTACCATGCCGTCATGATACATTATTAAGGTCGTTCCCTGATAGCTCAGTTGGTAGAGCACTCGACTGTTAATCGAGTTGTCACAGGTTCGAGTCCTGTTCGGGGAGCCATATGGAGAGGTGTCCGAGTTTGGCCGAAGGAGCACGATTGGAAATCGTGTAGGCGCCACAAGCGTCTCGAGGGTTCGAATCCCTCTCTCTCCGCCATATATTTTCTTAGTAGTTTGGCCCGTTGGTCAAGGGGTTAAGACACCTCCCTTTCACGGAGGTAACATGGGTTCGAATCCCATACGGGTCATATCATGGAGGCTTAGCTCAGCTGGGAGAGCATCTGCCTTACAAGCAGAGGGTCGGGGGTTCGATCCCCTCAGCCTCCACCATAATCGCTCACATATCTAAGAGGGTTATGGAGAATATATAGGTATCATCAATGGGGATTAGCCAAGTGGTAAGGCAACGGACTTTGACTCCGTCATTCATAGGTTCGAATCCTATATCCCCAGCCAGATGCGAGCCATTAGCTCAGTTGGTAGAGCACCTGACTTTTAATCAGGGTGTCGAAGGTTCGAGTCCTTCATGGCTCACTTTTATTGTTATTATGCGCGTATGGCGGAATTGGCAGACGCACCAGACTTAGGATCTGGCGTTTCACGACGTGGGGGTTCAAGTCCCTCTACGCGCACCATATTATTTGCGGACGTGGCTCAGCGGTAGAGCATCGCCTTGCCAAGGCGAGGGTCGCGGGTTCGATTCCCGTCGTCCGCTCCATATAGATTTTGCGCCCTTAGCTCAGCTGGATAGAGCGTTTGACTACGAATCAAAAGGTCGGGAGTTCGAATCTCTCAGGGCGCGCCATTTTCACTTCATTAGATAGTTTATTACTTTGCCGGCGTGGCGGAATGGCAGACGCGCTCGACTCAAAATCGAGAGGGAAACCGTGGAGGTTCGAGTCCTCTCGCCGGTATCACAAAAAAGGATTAAGATTGCTTAACTAAGCGATCTTAATCCTTTTTCTTTGTGTCTTTTACCTTAAAGATTAGAGTTTAGCAAGAAGGGACCGCCTCATCCGTTAAGTACGCGGAATAAGACGGTCCCTTTGTATTCAAATGGCTATTCGATATATGCAGTCAGCTTAGGCATATTGCAGATTGTAATATCCCGGGTGCCCTTAATCTCTATTATGCCTAGTTGCTCGAATTTGCTGAATTTACGACTGATAGTTTCCCGGGTAACGCCAACGTAATTCGCCATTTCTTCGCGTGACAGGGGAAGTCTTACCTGAATTTTCTCATTGCCTGGCTTGCCATATTTGTATCCAAGCTCCAAAATCATATAGGCTATTCGAATCTCAGGATCCTTGGTAGCCAAGCTTTGAGCTAAATTCTCAGTGTGAGCCAGTCTCTTGGTTATAGTCTTAAGAAGCTTGAGCGAAATATCAGGGTTCTCTTGAATGAGCTGTTCCATATCTGACTTGGTGAGCAGACATATATCCGTATTTTTCAGTGCATATGCGCTAAAATTACTTACTTCATCACTGTTAAAAATGTTCAGCTCTCCGAAAAAATCGCCCGTAGAGAGAATATGCAGAATTTGTTCTTTTCCTTGAGGCGTTACCTTTAATAGTTTGACTTGTCCTTGCTTAATAATATACAGCGTATCTGAAGGTTGCTCCTCTAATATTAAGGCTTGTCCCTTGCTATACTTTTTATGTTTAATCATGGCGCTGACCTTAGCGAGGTCCTCATCAGACAATGAAGTAAAGATGGGGACTTTGCGGGTGCAGGGCTCCTTAGCAAATTGGCAGGAATGTTCTGTCATACAATCACCTCTCTCACGGTTAACTGGCTGTACCGCGATTGTTTCTTTGTTCAGCTATTTCTTCTCTTCAATAGGGGCAAAGTGGCTGGTATCTTCTCCGCATACGGGACAAATCCAGTCCTCGGGTAGATCTTCAAAAGCTGTTCCAGGCATAACATCTTCGTCTGGATCTCCAATTGCCGGATCGTAGATATAACCGCAGGGCTGACATATATATTTTTTCATAGTATGATCTCCTTGTCACTTAGTATATAGTGTTATTTTTGTGATCTTTTCATAACTTCGGTCATAATCTCTTCTAGGCTGCTGTGTGCCAAATCCATACCCTCAAGACTTATTTTATTCTCAATCGCTGTTTTATAAGAAAGGGAAGCAGCTGCACCCTCGAATGAAATGACTCCCACAATGGAATCCTCTTTGATGAAAATACGGGTATATAGCTCTCCATCTTCATGGGTTATGGTATTGCATTGCTGCTCATCAACCATTCCGATAGAGAATAAGGGTGTCTCAAAAGCGTTAAAGAGAGTGACGGGTACTGCCCGTTGGTAGGCAATTGGGTTCCCGGTCATATTGGTACCGGCTATTTTCCCTTGATCGATCGCTCCACCCCATAATCCTTCCACCCTGCCCAGATACTCGGCGGCGTCGCCTGCAGCATATACATGCGCTGTACTTGTCTCCATGTTCTCATTCACAACGATACCGGACTGAACTAGAATGTTCGCCTTATGGGCAAGATCTGTGTTCGGGATTATTCCGATTGAGTATACGACATGCTCACAAGGCACTAACGTGCTGTCTTCTAGTTCAACCCCTTGTACGGTGTCTGTACCGACAATACGATGAACTCCTTGGCCAAGTCTTACATCCGCTCCTAGCCCGGTTATTTTATGTGTCAGCAGTGTAGAGGACGCTTCATCCAGTTGTCTGTTCATTAGACGTTGGGCAGCTTCTACGATAGTTACGTGATAACCTGCTTCTATAAAGGACCATGCGGTCTCAACTCCCTGAACGCCTCCACCAATAATGCAGACACGATTTCCGCTTTGCAGCCCGGCCTTTAGTCTGTCTGCATCGCTCATATCCCTAATGTTATGAACATTATGCAGGGACGCACCTTCCATGGTCAGCTTTCGGTTAGACGCCCCAGTACATAGTAGAAGCTTATAATAGGGAACGTCCTGCCCGTCCATCGTAATAGCCATTCTGTTATCTGGATCAATAGAAGTAATCGAAGTACCACTCTGCACCTTAATTCTGTTCTCCAAGTACCATTTTTCTTTTTTTATCAATACTTTTTCACTATGCAGATCTGTAAATAATCCCTTTGATAATTTAATGCGGTTGTAAGGAAGTTTAGCTTCCTCTCCATAGATAGAGATTTCCGCTTCATTGTCGTGATCTCGTATAGCTTTGGCTGCATGTACAGCGGCAACCCCGCTGCCGACAATAACATAATGTTTTTCTGACATCTGAATTCCTCCGTTGCCTATATGATTTATTTTTAGATTGCGCTAAGAAGTAGATCCGAAACGAACTCAGCAGCGTTTTTAATTTTAGTCATTTTCTCTTCCTCTTTTGGAGAGAAACGGATACGGATCGGGAACTCTACATGCGTCATGCCTGTTGTTTTAATAACGTGTGAAGTACTTTGTACCGTCATATTTGTTCCGTTCAGATAATCCTGCACCACTTCAATGGCTTCTCCACTCCAACCATACGAGCCGAAGGCTGCGGCTAGCTTACCCTCCAGATTTAAATCCTTCAGTTTAAGCAAAATACTTTCCAAATTGCCTGTCATGTCTGCATACTTGGTTGAACTTCCGATAAACACTGCATCCGCAGCGGCAATACTATTGATGATATCTGTTTCGTCGGATTTGTCCGCATCCCATAGTTCAACGGCGATATTATTTTCCAGGAAGGAATCCTGCAGGATATGGGCCATTTTTTTCGTATTGTTCTTGATGGTTGTATAGACGATGGAGACTTTTTTACCTACTTTCGTTTCGGAGCTAAGGGTGGCATATAAGTCGGTAAATTTAGCAATGTCCTGTCGAATCGCAAATCCGTGCGAAGGGGCAATCATATCAATCTCCAAATCTTTGATCGCTTCCATTAGTGTACGTACATATCTTCTGTGCGGGTGTATAATCGCCTGGTAATAGCCTGTGAAATCCTCCATGATATCAAAGCCAGCCTCATCAGCGAAGAGATTATCCACGGCAACGTGTGTGCTGAAAATATCGCAAGGGAATAATATTTTATCTTCCATACAGTAGGTAATCATCGTTTCTTCCGTATGAAGGTAAGGTGTCTCTTTGAACAGAAGTGTTTTTCCACCGATATCGAGTTGGTCCCCGTCTTTAACTACCAGATAGTTACGATGCTGGAGCTTGTACATCTGTTGAATTTCCGGTACAGCGATCTCTGTGCAGACGATAGTGGCATTTGTAGCTTTGGCCGCCAATGCTGCTAACCCGCCCGAGTGATCGGGTTCTGTATGATTAATAACAATGTATTGGATATCCAGAGGATCTATTAACTCAGCCAGTTGTTCTGCGAACTCTCGTCCGAATTCCATATCTACTGTGTCTATGACCGTCGGTTTGCCGGTTTTGAGTAAGTAGGAGTTATAAGTGGTGCCTTTAGTCAAGAGAAGGCGGTGAAAAGGAACCTCGCGCTTATCGATTTTACCTACCCAATAGATATCTTTTGCTAACTTGAATCCTGGTTTCATATAAATAACCTCCTGTGTTTAATGTTTATCTGCTTCTTGATTCTAGTACTGATCCCTGTTAAAAAAGAGGATTGAAATCAAATTTTGAAATAATAATTTAAAATACAGATAAACTTTAGTCAGCTAAGTTGGCTGTATAGGAACAGAATTCAATCCACATGACACAAAAAAACTCCCCCAAGATGGAGGAGTTTTTATATTTATATATGAGTTTAAATTAGTACAAGTTCGGAATGTCTACATTTTGGTCTACTTCAGCATCGTAATCTATACCCTCTGTATGAAACCCGAATAGCTGGAAGAAATCCTGCTGATAACCTGAAAGATCCGCAAGGCTAGTAACATTGTCGGAAGTCAAATCAAGCCACCGCTTCATAACCTCTGTCTGTACATCCTCACGCATTTCCCAATCGTCGATACGAATGAGGCCTTTATCGTCAACCTCAACGGTGTCTCCACTATATAAATGTTCGGAGAATAGACGATATATTTGCTGAATGCAGTTCTCATGCAGTTCTTTTTCTTTCATTACTTTGTAAAGAGCAGAAATATATAGAGGAACAACAGGAATAGCCGAACTGGATTGTGTTACTAACGCTTTGTTAACCGATACAAATGCACGTCCACCCTGCGGTTCAAGCAAACTATTCAAACGGGTAGCCGTTTGTTCAAGATCATTTTTAGCTTTGCCAATCGTTCCTTCGCGATAAATAGGTTGAGTTACCTCAGGTCCAACGTAGGAGTAAGCGACTGTTGTAGCGCCTTTTGCAAGGACACCCGCTTCTGAAAGCTGCTCAATCCACATGCTCCAGTCTTCGCCCCCCATGACAGCTGTGGTTTGGCGAATTTCTTCATCGGTAGCAGGTTCAATACTGGTAAGAGACACTTCTCCAGTGTGGAAGTTTAAAGTTTTATTCGTGTATGTAGGCCCGATAGGCTTAATCACAGAGGAAAAGACTTCTCCTGTTACAGGATGAGTTCTGCGTGGTGAAGCAAGGCTGTACACTACTAGATCGACTTGTTCGAATTCGGCTTTGATAAGTTCTATCGTTTTTGCTTTTATACTATCGGAGAAGGCATCTCCTACTATACTGTAGGATTTAAGACCTTGTTGACTAGCGGCTTGTTCAAAAGCAGCTGTATTGTACCAACCTGCAGTTGCTGTGCGCGTACCTTCTGCTGCTCTGTCGAAGAAAACTCCGATTGTGTTCGCACCTGCACCAAAAGCGGCTGCAATACGTGAGGCTAGCCCGTAACCTGTTGAAGCACCGATCACAAGCACATTGGCGGGGCCGTTGAATTTTTTTTGAGCCTTTATAAATTCAATTTGTTTGTCAATTTGTTTGGCGCATCCCTCTGGGTGAGCTGTTATACATATAAAGCCGCGTGTTTTTGGATGAATAATCATCAATGAATATCCCCTTTTATTTTATATTTAAGCGTGAAAAGAAATTAATAATGGGATGGCACCAGCCATGGCGAATATTCCCTTACCTACATCAAGATAAATTATACACGAAACACTAAATGAAGTGAATGAGCAGGACCGTAAGAAACGCATACAAGTCAAAAATTTATTCAAATTTACAGTATTACGGATTTATTATTCAAAAGCGCATAAATGCTCTCTTCTAAGGTCAAAATAGGAAAAAACCAGAATGAAGGGATTAACGTGAACGCTTTTCGCTTAAAAAAACAACTTTGGCGGCGATGGAGACGTTGGAAAAAGGCACTTTGGGTCGGAACGGCATGTGCCGTTTTGACAATACTGGCCTGGGGCGGTATGCGGGTTCCTGAGGAAATAAGAGACCTGTTGACCCACCCAACACTCACCGTAACAGATACCTTTAACAGCTTGCGCAGCTCCACACAGGATAAAATAAACGCAGGGAAAGAACAAGCAGTAGTTGTCTGGAGTGAGCTAGACGATCTCAAGGAAGATAAAATACTTGCTAGACAGCATGAACAACTGATGCGGATCATCGATCAAAGCGGTATTAACAGAACGGTTCATCTGAAAATAGACTATGTCAGCGGCGAAGAAACTCAGACTTTAAGCGGAGCTAAGAACCCTGATCAACTTAAGGAGCTTATAGCGCAGCACCCCTCATGGAAGGGTTGGCTTAGTACGGAAGGTGACTTATGGCTTGAAAAAAAAGTAGATGATTTATCCCCGACCTCGAAAAAAGATTCTTACATTGGTGTAGATGAACAGGGTAACTTAACTCTATTCAAGGGGCATCCCGTAAAAGAGGAAGTTCTTAAGACTTTTTTCCAAATGGATATGGGTTCCATGAAGTCTTCGTTACCGGAGAACATTTGGAAGCAGCTACAGGAAGGAATTCGAGTTCAGGATATCGATGAGTACAACAGTGTGATTTCTACTTTTAGCGACTATGCAAGGGATAGTGCGGAGCAGGTTATGCAAAGTAAGGATTAAACACTAAACACTTATATAGCATGAAACTAAAAAGGTTTCTGATGTGCATTCATCAGGGGCCTTTTTTGCGTCGCAGAGGACTTATTTAATATTAGTTGAAATTTCAAATTTTTTTCTCCCGATAGGGCTATTTTTGCTATAATGGGTAGAAGGAATACATATGTTCGCTTTAATATAGAGGAGAGATAGATTTGCGGATTCTTGGAATTGACCCAGGGCTGGCGATTGTTGGGTTTGGCTTTGTGGACAAGGAGGCCAATAAACTGAAGCCCGTTCAATATGGGTGTATTCAGACAGAGGCCCACACACCGGAGGAAGAACGCCTGCTGCATGTCTACGAAGGCATGGTACAGCTGATTGATAAATATAAACCCGATACCGTAGCCATTGAAAAACTGTTCTTCAGTCGAAATGTTTCGACCGCTTTACCCGTTGCACAAGCTCGTGGTGTGATTATTCTGGCTGCTGTACAACGTGGGCTTCCGGTAGCGGAATATACGCCTATGCAGGTGAAGCAGGCCGTTGTAGGTTATGGCAAAGCAGAGAAACATCAGGTGCAGGAAATGATCAAGATGCTGCTGAAATTATCAGTAATTCCGAAACCGGATGATGTAGCAGATGCTTTGGCAGTTGCGGTATGTCATGCCCACTCCTATAGTCTTAATTCCAAATTAAATGAGGTATTGCGAAAATGATAGATTTCTTAAGAGGGCCTGTTGTTCATTTAGAGACGGAATACGTAGTATTGGATGTACAGGGTGTAGGCTATCGGGTGTTTTGCCCGAATCCTTATGCCTTTGCTAAGGTGAATGGACCTGTAACGATATATATTCATTATCAGACGCGTGAAGATGCCACGCTTCTTTTTGGGTTTCCTACCCGTGAGGAGCAGCGGCTGTTCCGTAAGTTGATAGAGGTATCGGGGATTGGTCCAAAAGTGGCTCTTGGAATATTAACGGGGGGAACGCCGGATCAATTGATATCAGCCATTTATCAAGAGAACATCACATTCCTGATCAAGCTGCCGGGAATCGGCAAGAAAACGGCACAGCGGATGATTTTGGATTTGAAAGACAAGTTGGAAGGTCTGGGGAACATCCCTATACAGACAGGTCTGTTTGCTGTTAATCAGGAGACGGAGGATGGCATTCTGCCTTGGCAGGAAGCTAGAGACGGATTGAAGGCGCTTGGATATACAGAAAGTGAACTGGACCGTGTATGGCTAGCTTTGAAGCAAGAGGGAGCAGAGTCAGAAACGGTTGATGTGCTGATGAAAAGAGCGCTTAAGCTTCTGTATGTAGCTAGATAGGACTGCAGACATGCTGAAGAATGGGAGCGATGAAAGATGGATGACCGAATCATATCCGCCAATTTAATGATGGATGAGCAAGCGGTTGAGTTTAGCTTGCGTCCCCGTTATCTGGGGGAGTATATCGGACAGAACCAGGTCAAAGAGAACCTGAAAATATATATAGAAGCTGCAAAAATGAGAAGCGAGGCACTGGATCACGTGCTGCTGTACGGACCACCAGGCCTTGGCAAAACAACTCTGGCGAATATTATTGCCAATGAGCTGGGTGTCAATCTGCGGACAACTTCAGGTCCAGCCATTGAACGTCCAGGTGATTTGGCTGCACTGCTGACCAATCTGCAAGAGGGCGATGTATTGTTCATCGATGAGATTCACCGACTCCACCGGACGGTGGAAGAGGTGCTCTATCCGGCCATGGAGGACTTTGCACTGGACATAATGATTGGCAAAGGGCCCAGCGCCCGCTCCATGCGATTGGATCTGCCGCCCTTTACACTGATTGGCGCAACAACGCGTGCCGGAATGCTGTCAGCACCGCTCCGCGATCGTTTTGGTGTTGTAAGTCGTCTAGAACTGTACTCCATGGATGAATTAAGCTATATCGTATCGCGCAATGCGGATCTTCTAGGAATTGAGATCCTAGGTGACGCCGCAGATGAGGTGGCTCTGCGCTCCCGTGGAACTCCACGGATTGCGAACCGTTTATTGAAGAGAGTCCGGGATTATGCGCAAGTGCGTGGTGATGGAATTATTACACCGGAAATTGCTAGTGAGGCCTTGAGGATGCTTCAGGTCGATCCCCTTGGACTAGACAGCATCGACCACAAGATGCTTCGTTCTATGATTACAGGTTTTCGTGGAGGCCCTGTAGGACTCGATACCATTGCTGCAACCATAGGCGAGGAAAGCCAAACCATTGAAGATGTATATGAGCCCTATTTGCTGCAGATTGGATTCATGCAAAGGACGCCGCGAGGAAGAATCGTTACACCAGCAGCCTACCAGCACTTAGGCCTATCGCTCCCTCCGGAGCAACCCTGAGAATCAACTACATTGAAATGGAGGAGGATGCAGGATGAATCATTCAAAGCGGGGATGGAGGGCTAGGCTGGCACCAGCGGGCAAAGGATTATTAGCAGTAACGCTGGCTGTTGGAAGCCTCCTGTTCCTTGGTGGGAATAGTCATGCCGACTCTAATACCCCCATACGTGTTGCACTATTTGCTGATATTGGAAGTAAATATAAATCCACTGTTCCCGTAATATCCCTGCAATCTAAGCAGGAGTGGAGTGTTCGATCTAAGGATGGCTCTAATTCTACATTAGTTACAGTTCCAGCTATGGGTGTAGTTCGTTTCAGTCTAGACAGCTTTCGGGTCAAGGTATTTGAAACCACACTCTGGCAGCAGGCGGCAGATGCAGCCAAAAAATTGCAGACAACCTCTGACAAACCCTTGATATTCTCCTTATCTAAAAATGGCGGAAATCTGTATCAGTTATATACAGGGATGTACGCCAGCGAGAACGCTGCAAAGGATGCAGCAACTCGGATAGGGAAGTCTGGAATTGTTATTCCTGCTGGACAAACGCCTGCAGTAAAAGGAAGCAAGCATCTTACAGCTGGTGTGTATACAACACAGATGGATGCCGATTCTGTTATGAATAGTATTGTGGCCGCAGGCTTTGATGCATGGACTGTTATTGTGCCATCTGTGGAAGGTGCAAAATATGAGGTGTGGATTGGTGAAGCAGCAAATGACATGGAGTTGACAGCCCTGCAAACTCAGATGTCTCAATCCATGCCACAGCTGTCCCTTACAGCTAGTGCAGCGCCTTCAGGTGGATTAATTCTACGTACAGATACCGGGCTGGATTGGACAACCGAAGGGCAAGGCACCCAGTATATGGTGTCTGGTATCGGATCGAAATTTATCGCTACAGGCAATGACGCCGGAATTCAACTTACAGAAAGATCGAAGCGGACATACCGTGGGGATTTTGAACTAAGCGGATTAAACGGATCACTGGCAGTTATTAATGAACTCTCTATGGAGAAGTATTTGTACGCAGTCGTTGGCGGTGAAGTATCTTCCGGCTGGGCATTTGAAGCGCTTAAGACTCAGGCAGTCGCTGCCCGCAGTTATGCACGATCTCAAGGGAATCGATTTGACGTAGCCAATGTGGTCGATACGACCTTAAGTCAGGTGTACAACGGTATTGGGGCTGAGGCTCCAATAATCACTAAAGCGGTTGATGCTACTGCAGGTGAAATCTTAATGAGTGAGGGCAAAATTGTAGAGGCGGTGTTCTCCTCCAACAGCGGCGGACTTACGGCGGACCCTTCTGAAGTGTGGGGGAACGGTGGGAACGCATTTGTTAGTGTAGCCAGCCCTACGGATAGCTCAGCAGCTGCAACCTCAAAATACTGGTATAACGTACTGCTGCCAAATGGTACAGTGGGTTATGCACGTGAAGATAATGTTAAATTAGCAGGCGCTAAGACTTCAGGAGGACTTGAACTACTCACAGCAGTCACTCAAGGAGTGAATATTCGCCCGCTGCCGATCATCCAGAGTAATGTGAATCCTGTGGGCAAGCTAAACCCTGGTGAAAATGCAGTTGTACTTAATAAGGTTTTAGAATCTGGCAGCTATAGTTGGATAAAGGGACCTTTTACATCAGCGGAGCTGCTGAAGAGTCTAAAAGGTATAACGAGCAGTACACTTCCTTCATCTATAAGTAGTTTGCAGGTTACACAGAGAGGACCCTCAGGAAGAGCCGTTCAGGTTAAAGCCAATGGTGAAATTCTGAAGATGAAATACCCGGATTTATTCCGTTCTGGACTTAATGGATTACCGAGTACATTGTTTGATATTGTACCTTCCGCCAGTTATACTGTATTAGGCGCTGACGGTGCTGCAGAAACGGTTAACAGTTCGGAGAATGTTAGTGTTCTTTCTGCAACAGGCAAGGTAAGTGTTGCCGGCAACGGTACAGTGATTATGGGATCCGATACTAAGGCAAGAGTCATTAGCAGCACTCCTGGATTCCTGTTCATCGGTCGTGGTTATGGTCATGGGCTGGGGATGTCCCAATGGGGTGTTAAGGGAATGGCTGACAATGGGTATGATTACAAACAAATATTGCAACACTATTATCGTAACGTTACTATAGTTAAGGAATGAAGAATAATAATGAATGTAGATGTTTATGATTTTCATTTACCGGAGGAACTCATTGCACAGACTCCGCTTCCTGATCGGAGTGCCTCTAGGTTGTTGACAGTGAATCGGCAGAACGGTGATATGTCTCACCGGCATTTCACAGATATTGTTGATGCTTTACAAGCAGGCGATACTCTCGTACTGAATGATACGAGAGTCATTCCTGCGCGGCTATTCGGAGTCAAAGAGGACACCGGAGCAAAGGCTGAAGTGTTGCTATTGAAGGATCTTGGAGAAGATCGCTGGGAAGCTCTTGTGAAACCAGGCAAGAAGCTGAAGACTGGGGCAGTTATTGTCTTTGGTGAAGAACTTCGTGCCGTAATTGAAGAAGAAGAGGATATGGGTGGTCGGATATTACGCTTTATGTATAAGGGTATTTTCCAAGAAATTTTGGACAGGCTGGGAACGATGCCGCTTCCCCCTTATATTAAGGAAACCTTGGATGATCGTGAACGCTACCAGACTGTTTATGCCAAACATAAAGGGTCGGCAGCAGCCCCTACAGCAGGACTTCATTTTACCCAAGAACTTCTGGATCAACTAACTTCCAAAGGTGTAAATGTTACCTACATTACGCTTCATGTTGGACTAGGTACATTTCGCCCGATGTCGGTTGAACGAATTGAAGATCATGTGATGCATGCTGAGTATTTCAGCTTCTCTCAGGAAACTGCGGATATATTGAATGCTGCTATGGAGCGAGGCAGCCGGATTATTGCCGTTGGAACGACCTCTTGCCGTACCTTGGAGACGGTCGGGAATTTATGTACTGGCGGTCCGCTAAAAGAATGCAGCGGCTGGACGGATATTTTTATCTATCCGGGGTATCAATTTAAAGTCGTTAATGCTCTGATCACTAATTTTCACCTCCCTAAATCTACACTGGTCATGCTGGTTAGCGCTTTAGCTGGCCGCGATCATATTCTTAACGCCTATAAAGAAGCAATCGCGGAGAAATACCGCTTCTTCAGTTTTGGCGATGCAATGTTCATTTATTAAGTAAGAGGATGGTATAAACTTATGGCAGCAATAACTTATGAGCACATCAAAACGTGCAAGCAATCCGGAGCAAGGCTCGGAAGAGTCCACACTCCCCATGGTATTATCGAGACACCCACATTTATGCCAGTTGGCACACTTGCAACTGTGAAAACTATGAGTCCAGAAGAACTGAAGGAAATGGATGCTCATATTATTCTGAGCAATACATACCACCTGTTTCTGCGTCCAGGACATGATATTATCCGTGATGCGGGCGGGCTTCATAAATTTATGAACTGGGATCGTCCCATTTTGACAGACAGCGGCGGGTTTCAAGTCTTCTCGCTAAGTGATATGCGTAAAATTACCGAGGAGGGCGTACAATTTCGCTCCCATCTCAACGGTGATAAGAAGTTCCTCTCTCCAGAAATAGCGATGGAAATTCAGAATGCGCTTGGTTCTGATATCATGATGGCCTTTGATGAGTGCCCACCTTTTCCAGCAGAGTATGATTACGTTAAGAAATCTTTGGAACGTACTTCGCGTTGGGCTGAACGTTGCCTTAAGAGTCATGCACGTCCTGAAGACCAAGGACTGTTCGCCATTGTACAGGGAGGTATGCATGAGGATCTGCGCCGCCAAAGTGCGGCTGATTTGACTTCCATGGATTTCCCGGGGTATGCTATTGGAGGGCTCAGCGTCGGAGAGTCCAAGCAGCTTATGTATGAAGTGCTGGATTATACGGTTCCATTGCTGCCTCAGAATAAACCTCGTTATTTAATGGGTGTGGGTTCCCCTGATGCGCTGCTTGAAGGTTCGATTCGGGGAGTAGATATGTTTGATTGTGTACTGCCTACCCGCATTGCCCGGAACGGAACTACAATGACCAGTCAGGGAAGACTTGTTGTACGCAACGCTCAGTATGCCCGTGATTTTGGGCCACTAGATCCGGAGTGTAATTGTTATACCTGCCGGAATTATTCCCGCGCTTATTTGCGTCATTTAATTAAAGCCGACGAAACATTCGGGTTACGATTGACGACATATCATAATTTACACTTCCTGTTGGAGCTTATGCGTAAAGTTCGCGAAGCCATCATGGAAGATCGGCTGCTTGATTTTCGCGATGAGTTTTTTGCAAAATACGGCTTATATGATAATCTTAAAGGCTTCTAGAACCGAAATGTGATTTAATGTTATTGAGAGGGGGGAAAAATATGTTTCAATATGCACAAGCAGCCCAATCCGGGAGCAACATTTTGACCCTGGTAGGACCATTTGTACTGATGTTTGTTGTTTTCTACTTCTTGTTGATTCGTCCACAGCAGAAGAAGACTAAAGCTCGTAATAATATGCTTAAAGCCTTGAAAAAGGGTGATAAGGTAGTCACGATTGGCGGACTTCACGGCCACATCATGGAGATTTCAGATGATATCGTGGTTCTACGAGTAAATGATGTTACCAAACTGACTTTTGATCGCGGCTCTATCAGTCACTCTATTAATCCAGTGGAAGATAAAGAGTAGTGAACTAACGAATCATTTGAAAAAAGAAAAAGCGGCGTCCGAACTCTAACTGGAGAAGGCGTCGTTTTTTTTATAACAAAAATTTCCTGCAATTTAGTGCAGGTTTCTAGGTATTAGTATATAGTTGTTAAAAAAGGAAGGTGGACCCAAATGAATCCCACTATTGAGATGTCCGTGGCCATATGCACACGAAATAGGCATGCCGATTTGAAGAAATGCATTGAGTCTATTTCCAGACAGAATAATATTGGGTCAGACCTAATCGAGATCATAATTGTGGATGACGGGGATACGAGTAGTGAATGGCTGCAAAAAGCAGAAAAATTACTAAATCAAAATAATATGGAGCTCAGGTATTTTCGAAAAGAAGGATCTGAGGCCGGATTAATTAAATCCAGAATTAAATCTATCGAAATTAGTAAATATGAGAACTTGCTTTTTTTGGATGACGATGTTGAACTGGAACAAGATTATTTTTCAATACTTAAGAAAACAGTCGCGGACTTTCCGGATGCTGTAGGAATAAGCGGAGCAGATCAGGGATTTGTGTGTACACCTAAAGGCAGGCTCATCATGTTGTTAAGTGGGCGTAGTCTTTTTTCTCCGGGTAAGCTGTCGTGGAGTGGGTTTGCATCAGCCATGAACACCTGGAACCAACGTAAGAAGGTTTTCAAGACGGAATTTTTGCATGGATGCAATATGTTCTATCGTAAAAAGAGTCTTGCAGAAATCAAGGATGTAGAGTGGCTGAAGGGCTATAGCTTGGGTGAAGATTTGTATATTTCATATTTAGCGGGCAATCACGGCAGCATGTATGTTAATCCTGAGCTAAAGTTATTGCATCACGGGTCGCCTACTTCAAGAGATAAAGCGGAATTCGTCTCGTATACCAAAATAATTAATCACTTTCACCTTCTTAAAACCAGAAATAAGGTTAATCTGTTCAGGTACCTTATGCTGCGTTGGACAGCCAGCTTTTTAAGCTTGGAAGCGAAAGTTCAACACAATCATGAGGCCTATACGGGCTATAGAAAAGGAACTAAGGAACTCAGCAGCCTTTTTACAGCTAGTCGTTAACTTGAAAAGCAAAAAGAACCCAAAGTACGGTCTCCTCTTCATGCACTGGAGTAAATACCGAACCATAGGTTCTTCTAAATGGATTATGATCTTCAGTTGGAGGCTCTACTTCTTACAGAAATAATACCTTCAGTGCTTCGCAGTGTCATTCTGGAAAGCTGAATTCCTAGGCTCGAAGCGAGTACTGCAAGCAATACGCCTCCGAACATATCGGTCAACCAGTGAATACCAAGGTAGAATATACCAAAAACAATTAGGATTGCCGCGATACTTGTAATAATCATCCATAGCCGGTTACCTGATCGGAAAGCCAAAAGGGCCATCGTGACAGAAATAGACGTATGCAGACTTGGGAAGCAGTTGTTAAGACCCGATAAAGGCCTGTATTCTTGTTCAAACTTTGGAAATATATCCAACATTACAAATCTCACCCCTGCCGGAGCATAAGACCAGACTTCATTGACCGGTAGGTATAGATAGAACGGAATCGCTACTGCGTAGTTTATTATGATGGCATAGCATGTTGCATACAGCATGAGCCGGTTATTGCCCAGCAAGTATACACCAATAGATGCAGCTATAACGGATTGGAGCATGAAGATGTAGAAGAAGACAATGATGGGCGTTAGCCAGGGGCTGTAGAATATTTGCTGAAAAATTTGAACAAAGTGCCCCTCAAGACCATATACAAATCCTGTGTAATCAGAAGTGAGATTCATCTTACTCTCGATCTGAAGTTCATATTTATTTAGGGCGAGCACTCCAAACATTGCAACAATCAGCATAAAAAATTTATATGACCGTAGCATTTCCTTCCCGATTTCAACAAGAGCCAAAAAAGGGTTGCGCTGCGTAGAAATCCAAATTAGCACCACTACAAATAACGCTGTGTATAAAGCAACATGATTCATGGATTGGTAAAACAAAGCAATCGAAGCCTCCTTGATTCTGATAAATAAGATGAAAACAGTTTATCATACTTTAGGGGAGACCGTTTCGATTTTTAAAAATTTTATGATTTTTGTAAATTCACACCGAACATTCCCCCGAGGGCTCCAATACAAGCAGCAGCAACAATCCATAAAAAGTCTGTACCAGCCATTGCACTATCGAGTGCAAGAAAGCCAACCAATAGAATAATGATTCCATAAAATCCGCCTGTAAGACTGCCCTGATACCATCCCTTACGTCCTGCTCTTTGGCCAGCAGTTAATCCCCCAAGTAAAACAGCCACTCCATGTACAATGTAGGTATACATAGTGAGATCCCTCTCCTGAAGCCCGCTGCCCCATAATAGCAAGGAAAGAACAAAAGCTCCTAACAGCATCCAAAGGAACGATCGGCATACGCCAGATAATACAGGATTGGAAATTTTCCAAGAGAACAGGCGCCGAATTAGATACATGGTACAACCTCCTTTTTATATACAACAGTTACTATTCATTCTATGGGATGGCTTGCCCCATTAGTACAAGACATCAATATGTACTTTTACCAGTAATTAATAACGCATCTTCCGAATGCTCACTTAGCCCTGCGGTCAAAATAGAACTACATTGTTGTGTCCGTCAAAGTGGCAAGAGAGGGTAGACAGAGGGAGGAAGCGATATGTTCCAGCATATTACCACACACATCTTCCTAACCATGCTGATGTATTTCTTCATTTTTCTGAGCATGCGCATTATGGGTAAACGTGAGATTGGGAAGCTGTCGGTGTTTGATCTTACCATTTCCATTATGATTGCTGAAATTGCTGTGTTTGTTATTGAAGATATCCGACGGCCGATTTATGACGGTGTTGTCCCAATGGCTACTTTGGTGATTATTCAGGTAATCATCGCTCGGCTTAGTCTTAAGAGCAGGAAGCTTAGACTCTTTGTCGATGGTAGGCCGAGCGTCATCATATCGGATGGTAAGCTGCACCGTAAAGAAATGCGTAAGCAAAGATATAATATGGATGATTTGCTGCTTCAACTGCGCGGACACAATATAAACAGCCCGGCAGATGTAGAATTTGCAATATTAGAGACGAGTGGTCAATTAACTGTTGTTGAAAGGAATAATGATGACTCCCCTAGTTCGTCGGGAAAAAGAAAAATTAGAGGGTATAATAATGCAGCGGAGAGCCAATCCAAAGAAAGTGATGTTAAACCGCTTCACAAACAGATAAGGTATGAAGGTCTGCCTGTTCCTTTGATTATGGATGGTAAAGTCCAAATGGATAACCTCGAGATGATGGGTAAAGATAGGTTCTGGTTAAGAAGCCAAATACGTGAAAAAGGTGTTCGGGATTTCCGAGATGTGTTCCTATGTTCCATAGACCATAAAGGAATAATATACGTTGACCCCCTGCGACCCGAATGAGATCATCGCTTGCGGTTAAAAGGGGGAAGACGGTTAAAATCGCGTAATGAGATAAGCCCGCTAATATAAGCAATGCCAAGATAAATAATAACCCCGATCGAAGCTGCAAAGAGAAACTGGATCCATTGTGTATCGGAAACAAGAATGGATGTATATACATAACGCTGTCCTGCTCCCATAATAAGCATAGCTGTTCCGGTCTTGATCAAATCCGATATTCTTAGTGAAAATGAAATCAGGGAAACTACACTATAACCGTGCAGTAAAGTGACCAAAATACTATTTACAATAATGGCAATTATAGCTCCGTAGATACCGTACTCCGGCCTAGAGGCCAACACAAGAATCAAGATGATTTTGATGATTGCTCCAATTAAAGTATTAAATAATGCACGTCCGGGCCGATTTAATGCCTGCAATGCCGCTTGCAGCGGTGCCTGGACGTATAGAAACAATGCGAACGGTGCCATCATACGCAGCATCGGAGCCGTATCGGCGTTGCCGTATAAGAGACTGCACAAGGGTTCCGCAAGAATGTACATAAGGACAGCAAATGGAGCTCCCGTGACGAGTGCAAGGCGAAGTGCCTGATGCATCCTTTTATGGATTGTAGGGTTGTCATGTTGAGCAGCAGCTTCAGAGAGTGAGGGCACAAGTGAGACCGCAAGAGAAGAACTTAGTACTCCTGGAAGAAGCAGAAGCGGGATAACCATTCCTTGAAGAGCTCCATATTGTGATGTAGCAGCCGCTGTTGCGATTCCGGCAAGTGCAAGGCTTCGGGCGGTGATGATGGATTCCAGTAAATAAGAGAAGGAGCCTACCATCCTTCCAGCAGTTACAGGGATGGATATACCAAGTAACCGATATAACACAGAACCTTTATTTTGTGGACGGGTTTGAGGGACTGATTCCTCGGTTGATGAAGAGTAGGGGGTAACACTCTTATCTTTTTTTAATGTAGAGAAATACTGCCACAACAGGACCAGCATTCCGGCAATTTCTCCCACAGTTACGCCCAACATTGCGCCTGCAGCGGCGAAGGCCATTCCTTTTGGCAGGAGCAGCCAGGAGAACCATAGCATGAAAAATATGCGGATGATCGTCTCCAATACAGAGGACAGGGCTGAGGGGATCATGTTCTGCCTTCCTTGGAAATATCCGCGATATACCGCTGAGACAGCTACAATGCCAATCATTGGTGTCATGCCGATAAATGTATAATAAACTCGGCTGTCCGTTAACAGGACTGTAGAAACCCAAGAAGCGCTCATTAATGCAAGGGCTGTAAAGAACAAGGCAAGCCCAAGGCTAAGAGTAAGACCTGTTCTCAAAATTTTCCGTGAACGATCGGGACGATGCTCCCCCTCAGCTTCTGCAACCATCTTGGCGATAGCAAGCGGAATACCGCCTGTGATCACCGTAATCAGTACAAGAAAGAAGGGATATCCGAGCTGATACAGGCCCACACCTTCGGCACCAATAATGCGCGGCAGAACGATGCGGGGAATAAATCCCAGCATTCGGTTCATTATCCCTGCGGCAAGCAAGATTAAGGTTCCCTGAATAAAGCTTTGTTTGTTCAAAAGGCTCTGTTTCCTCAAAAGGCACTCCTTCTTCCAAAAAGGGATGGACGAAATTCAACTTGTCTATATTTATGAATATGCAAGTCCTGTCCCATATAATGCCTTTCCTTTCAGACATAACATTTTGGTATCATAAGAAGGAATGACGATATATAAGTCGAACTACTAACAGTGCTCATACGTATACGAGGTATTTGGAGGTGTCATCACGTGGAATCGGAGCAATGGAATCACGACGCAATCAGCGAGGAAATCGAAGCCATGTGCCGCAGTAAAGCGGAGGAATTCCGGCTCCTCGGCTATGAATATGTAACAGGTAAGGATATTTGGAATTGCATCAGCCGCCATTATGTCAAAGACGGGACGCCCCCGTTACACAAATTGGTGAATGACATTTATTCCTTGAAGGTCAATAGTTATATGAACTATATAACTATTGCAGCTTATCGGGGCTTAAACTGAACAAAAGGAATGTATTTCTTTTGCAAACGGCTTCACTGTGGCGTAAAGTAAGGACTGTAACAACCTCACATATCCTACATTAACGGATGGCTTGCTTAACAGCGCGGAGCCGGCCGTTTCTTTTTGTGAGTATAGCCATGTTATATATAAATATAGTTCAGTCAATGCTAACTTGAATTGACGGTCTTTTCGCACGTGGCTATAATAGGAATATTGAGTTATGAAAGGGGAACTAGCAAGAGCATGAAGAGACTTATTAGCTTTATTGTTACCGTGGCTGTTTTACTAGGAGTCATGGTATTTACTACTCCCGGATTGTTGGATAATGTCCGGTTGGGCCTTGATCTAAAAGGCGGCTTCGAGATATTGTATCACGCAGAGCCTATGGAACAGGGACAGGCATTAACGCCTAATTCGCTGCAGAAAACTGCAGAAAGTCTGGAGAAACGTGCCAATGCGCTTGGGACAACTGAACCTGAGGTTACCACCGAAGGAACCGACCGCATTCGCATGAAAATTCCGGGTGTAACTGACGAAAAAGAGATACGCAAGAAAATGAAGGAACCTGCAGCTCTTACTTTCCGTAGTGCTGCTCCTGGGGATGAAGCAGGCACTTATAGTAAGATTGAGCTTCTCGGCAGTGACTTTGTAGAGAATGCTGCAGAAGTTGGACAAGATAATCTGAATCAGCCCGTCATCAGCATTAAGGTTAAAGACAAGGCTAAATTTGCAGAGTTAACTAAAAGGTTGCTCGGCCAGAATCTTGCCATCTATCTAGATGAAACGAAGTTATCTGATCCTGTAGTTAGAGCAGAGCTTACGGATGGAAGTGCATCTATCTCTGGTAATTATACGGTAGAAGAAGCTCGCGCTCTCGCGGATACAATCAATCTTGGTGCACTTCCGCTAAAACTTACGGAGATGTATTCACAAAGTGTAGGCGCAACTTTGGGTAAGCAATCCCTAGAACAGACTGTTCAAGCGGGAATTGTAGGCTCTATAATTATTTTGATATTTATGATCGGTATGTACCGTATGCCAGGTCTGCTTGCCAGCTTCGCGTTGTTATTGCATACATGGTTGTTAATCCTTGTATTCGTAATCGCTGACTTTACGCTGACGCTTCCAGGTATTGCCGCGTTTATACTCGGTATTGGTATGGCTGTCGATGCTAATATTATTACAAATGAACGGATTAGAGAAGAAATGCGCAGCGGTAAAAGCATTATGTCTTCTGTAAAAGCAGGCAGTAAATCCTCTTTCCGTACCGTTATGGACGCCAATGTTACAACGATTATCGTTGCTTCTGTTATGTTCGCATTTGGTACAGGAGCAGTAAAAGGTTTTGCATTGGTATTGATTGTGGAAATTCTGCTCAGTATCGCCACGAACCTTTATTTCTCCCGTTGGTTGCTGAATCTGCTTGTTAAAGCAGGAACACTGAGCAAGCCGAAGCAATTCGGGGTAAAGGAGAGTGAAATACGTGCGCTTTAATAAAGAGATTGATTTTGTACATTTGAGTAAATATTTCTTTATCTTTTCTATTGTAATTACAGTTGCAGGTTCAATATGCATGGCATTTTTGGGGCTAAATTACAGCGTAGATTTCAAAGCAGGCTCTAACGTTGATATCTCTTTTTCTAAGAATGTTACTACTGAGCAAATCCGTCCGGTGATCGATGAGCTCGGCATCGGTAAAGATCCGGAAATTACTCATGGTGAACTTCGTACGAACATTCGTTATGATGAGGTTCTTATCAGTACTCAGGACGCTCAGATTAAAGAGGCAATTCTGAAGCTGGACGACAAGGCTTCATTTGAAGTTAACACCGTTGATACTCAAATGGCCAAAGAATTAGCTCGAAATGCAATTTATGCTGTTCTGATTTCTTGTATCGGGATTATCATTTATGTAAGTATTCGTTTTGAATGGCGTTTTGCGGTAGCGGCTATTGTTGCGCTAATCCATGATGCTTTTGTAGTAGTAGCTATCTTCTCTATCTTCCGTTTGGAAGTGGATTTGACATTTATAGTAGCGGTACTTACTATAATCGGTTACTCCATCAATGATACAATTGTAATATTTGACCGTATTCGTGAGAATTTGCGGTTCGGTAAACAGAGAACTTATGAGGATCTGAAATTGCTTGTTAACAAGAGTGTATCCCAAACTCTTATGCGTTCACTCTATACTGCATTTACGGTGTTTATCGCCGCGTTCTTCCTGCTTATCCTTGGAGGAGAATCCATCAAGATGTTCTCACTTGCTATGGTAATTGGTCTGCTCTTCGGAGCTTACTCCTCTATCTTTATCGCCAGCCCGCTGTGGCTGCTTCTTAAGAAGCGTCAGAAGGTTACTGCAAAGGTTAACCCTGCCAAGGTATAAACAACATCATTACACAGAAAGCCGCGTCAAAGGCGACGCGGCTTTCTAATCCTATCAGAAAATATGAACCTCTTAAGCGTAGATGGTTTTGATATTCTTGGAATAAATGGTTACTCATATCGGTTCATCATGAGATTACTTGTAGTGGTAAGGAGGGGCCCAAATGAATAATAAACGTTCGCCGCAAAGTGAGACGGTTGCCTGGACAGGTATCGTCAGTGATGTCGCTCTAGCCATAGCTAAGGGCGGCATAGGCTACGTTTCGGGCAGCAAGGCATTAATGGGAGATGCTCTATATTCAGGAGCGGATGCCGCTGCAAAGTTGACAGAGGTACTTCCATGGCGTGCAGGACGCGCTCAGAAGAGAATGGGTGAACGGGCAGAGCAACAGAAGGGTAATAATGAACCTATTCTAGCCATCATATTTTCAGTATTAATACTTATGGGTGGATTACAAATCGCATTTTCTGCAATCCGTGATTTAACAAGGGGTCATTTAATATCTCCTGAACCTTCTGCATTGGTAGCGGTCCTTATATCTATTGTGCTGAAAGAAGTAGTGTTTCAGTATCAATACCGCCACTACAAGAGGTTGGGTGATTCCAGCCATACTGCTTATGCTGATAATCATCGATATAGCCTCTACGCTTCGCTAACGGTAGTGATAGGTATTGGATTGTCGATAGCAGGTGGTTCTTTTAATTGGCATCCATTATTGTATATGGATCCGATAGCAGGACTTCTGACCGCTTGTTTGGTTCTAAGAAAAGGGTATTATCTTGTCGCAAGTTCGATATATGGCAAGGAAATTGAAGAACTGCCTCATGCTGAAGCTACCAACTTTATCGAAACCGTACAGCGCGTACACGGGGTAATCCGGGTTGAGTACTTGAAGGCAACGGAACATGGACGTTATATAAATCTTATGGTAAAAATCAGTGTAAATCCGCGTATTACTGTTCTGGAAGCCCATGACATATCAGAATGCGCCAAAAAGCTGCTTTTACACCGATTTGTGTATATTGGTGATGTCCACATTGATGTAATTCCATATGATCCTGGCTATCCATATAAGAGCAATCATGAATTGATAGACAACGACGACGTACCTACGTTGTTGCAATAGCCTGTAAGGTGAGAGAAAGGTGAGTTCTATTGCTTCATTCAAAAAACAAGTGGCACTCTCCGGCAGCCAATCCCGAGTCCATACAGGATTTGGCCCGGAGCCTTTCTATTTCTCCGTTGTTATCCTCCATGCTTATTGCCCGGGGAATGACGACGGCTCAAGAAGCTTTATCCTTTATGGATGGTGGGGCTGAAGAGCTTCATGATCCTTTTCTGTTGAAAGGGATGACGGAAGCGGTCCCCCGAATTAGAAGAGCTTTGGAGGATGGAGAGCATATTCTAGTCTACGGCGATTATGATGCTGACGGTGTCTCAAGTACGGCGCTGATGATTTTTTTGCTTCGTCATTTGGGTGCATCTTTCGACATTTATATTCCGCACCGCTCTAATGAGGGGTATGGTCTTCATAATCATGCTCTGGATTGGGCACTACAACAGGGAGTATCTTTGGTTATTACCGTTGATACGGGGATTAGTGCTTGTTCACAAATCACGTACGCTAATGAGCTTGGAATGGATGTAATTGTTACTGATCATCATGAGCCTCCAGAGGTTCTTCCCCCAGCTTATACGCTGATTAATCCCAAACTGCCAGATTGTAATTATCCCTTTAAGGGACTGGCTGGTGTAGGTGTTGCTTACAAGCTCGCTCAGGCTTTATTAGGAGAGGATATTCCTTCGGACTGGTGTGAAATTGTGGCTATAGGCACCATTGCGGATTTAATGCCTCTGCTTGGTGAGAATAGGGCTATGGTTAGCAGAGGATTAATTAGTATGAGACAGTCCAAGTTTCCAGGAATACGTGCATTGCTAGAAGTCAGCAGTGTAACTATGTCTACAGTAACGGCAGTTAATATTGCTTTTGGAATGGCACCCCGGATCAATGCCAGCGGCCGACTTGACCATGCCGGAAGGGCTGTAACGCTGCTCACGACTGACCAATGGGAAGAGGCTCAAGTATTAGCTGGAGAACTGGATATTATTAATAAGGAACGTCAACTGGTTGTAGACAGAATTGTAGTGGAAGCCTTGGACAAGCTGGAACAAAGGATTGGTAACGGTGAAGTTCCCCCTATAATTATTCTTGCTGGTGAAGGCTGGAATGTGGGAGTAGTGGGTATCGTGGCTTCCAAGCTGCTGGATCGTTATTTCCGACCCGTAATTATTCTGGATATTCATCCTGAGACAGGCATGTGTAAGGGCTCCGCCCGTTCAATACCAGGATTGGATATCTATGAGGCACTTGCCTCTTGCAGTGACTTGATGGATCACTTTGGCGGCCATCCGGCAGCTGCTGGTATGAGTCTTCACCGTGACTCGTTAGAAGCTTTCTCAGACGCAATGGAGAAGTACGCTGGGAGTGTGCTAACACCTGAACATTTCATACCTGTTATAAGGGCTGATGCTGAGGTCGCAATTTCAGATTTGACATTGCAAGGTGCTGCCGAGATGGATAAGCTTGCTCCCTTCGGGATGGCAAATCCGATGCCAAGGTTTATTGTCCGTGGAGCTTCCGTCCTAGAGACACGAACTATGGGACAGGGTGGTAAGCATTTGAAGCTTGTGCTGAAGCAGGGCAGTGATAGTATTGAGGCAGTTGCGTTTGGAAAAGGAGACCTTGCTGGGCTTCTGCCTGCAGGGACTCCCATTGATGTGCTGGCAGAACTCACGGTCAATGAATGGAATGGATCTCGTAAGCCGCAGCTAATGCTGCAGGATCTTGCAGTGCAGCATGTGCAAGTGTTCGATTTGCGTGGGGCAGCAGACGCTGTCAAACATGCTCAGCAAATCAGGGATGTGCTGCTTCCTTATAGCGGCAGAGGTCCTTACCGGGCAGCAGCAGTATTGCGTAAGGAACAAATCTCCGAGCAAAACCAATTGAAAGGCCTAACCCTTTGGGTATATGATAAGGAAGCTGGGATTTCTGGTGCTGTTGAGGATACAGTAAGCTTAGTAAGTGGACGTACTTCTCTACTCTGCTTGATGGAGATGCCGGAAACTCCTGAACAACTGGATGCCGTATTGGCAGCAGCTTCAGAAGCCGATAATATTGCATTGCTTCACCCCGTGAGAGAAGGGCGTGAGCGGCTCCTGATTCCTACTAGGGAACATTTCAAATTATTATATAAACTAATTGCACCGATTACTGAACAACCAGTCCCTGAACATGAGGTATTGCTTCATCTTAACCGTCAGTCTAAGTTGAGCATTAGAATGCTTGCCATGATGCTGGATGTGTTCGAGGAGCTGGGGTTTATCGAACGCGAGCAAGGTTTTATATCTTTTGTTACAGAGCCTGAAGCCAAAAGCCTAACCGCTTCACAGCATTTTGTAAGACTCGGGCAGCTTGCAGAGATGGAGCAATATTTTATGGAGAGCACTGCGTCACAGCTTCAGGACTGGATGCTTTCCCGCCGTCTTGGAGTATCGTAGAATTCACAAAAAGACCAGGAGATGATTGTTTTGGATTTAAAAGACAGTATTCGCGTAATTCCTGATTTCCCGCAACCGGGAATCAGCTTCAAAGATATTACTACATTGCTTAAGGACGGAGAAATGTACCGCCGGGCAATCAACGAACTAAAAGATCTAGTAGCACATATGAAGATTGATGTGATTGCGGGTCCAGAAGCACGCGGTTTTGTAATCGGTGCACCTCTGGCTTATGCGCTTGGAGTGGGTTTTGTGCCTATCCGCAAAAGCGGCAAACTTCCATATGAGACCATTGAGGTTGGATATGATCTTGAATACGGAAACGACCGTCTTGCAGTCCATACGGATGCCATTAAGCCTGGCCAAAATGTACTAATTGCGGATGACCTCTTGGCCACTGGTGGAACGATTTCTACCTCCGTTAACCTTGTGGAACAACTGGGAGGAAAAGTGGTGGGTGCAGCTTTCCTGATAGAACTAGTGCAGCTTGCCGGACGTAATAAACTCCCTGAGATTGAGATTGTATCCCTTCTTACTTACGAAGACTAAAATCCGCTCTACGAGGACCTATATAATAAAAAACTGGCCGCTTTCCCTAAAGGAGAGCAGCCAGTTTTTTGTTATTTATTTTTTTTGCGGATGACTTGTGAGATTAATGTGCGGATTTTTCGCTGTCCTTGTCATTACCTTCGTTGGACAAACCAAGCACTTCAATGAGTTTGAATAAAAGGGAGAGAAGCATACCTACGATAGTAGCCAGGGCCATACCCTTCAATTGAACATCACCGATAGTAAGGGTTGTCCCACTAATACCCACAACAAGTACCAATGTAGCCAATATCATATTGCTGGCTTTTGAGAAATCAACCTTTTGTTCTACGAAAATACGCAGGCCAGATGCAGCAATTACGCCGAACAGCAGCAGGGATACCCCGCCCATAACCGGCATAGGAATGTTAGCAACAACTGAGGCAAAGGTACCTGAGAAGGATAGCAGTATCGCAATAACCGCTGCACCGCCAATGACGAACACTGAATATACTTTGGTTAAAGCCATAACGCCAATATTTTCACCGTAGGTTGTATTAGGAGTGGAACCCACAAATCCGGAAATAATGGTAGAAATACCGTTACCCATCAGGGAACGATCCAACCCGGGGTCTTTAGCCAAATCTTTTCCTACGATATTGCTCGTTACAAGTAAATGTCCGATATGTTCAACAATAACGACAAGGGATACAGGGATAATCGTCAGAATCGCATTCCAACTGAAGGAAGGGGTAGTAATCGTCGGGGTGGCAAAAAAGTGTGCTTGTGAAATAGCAGCAGTATCAACCTTTTGCATGATATAGGCTAAGCCATAACCTGTGACGATACCAATGAGAATGTGGATAATCTTAGGGAATCCGCGGAATAGAACAGCTCCAATCACAGTTACGCCTAATGTAACCATGGATATCGTGATCATACTTCCGTCCGGTGTCCAGTCTGTAACTCCTTCGGGAGCAATCAATCCTGCCATACGAGCGGCAACCGGCACCAGTTCAAGACCAATTGTGGCAACGATAGCACCCATAACAGCGGGAGGAAATACGACATTAATCCAGCCAGTTCCAGCAAAGCGAATAATTAACGCTACCAGGACAAAAATGATACCCGTAACGATAAAAGCGCCCAAAGCAAGTGAATATCCCTTTTGGGGATCATCTGCGTGTTTGGATAGAACAGAAAGTACAGGCGAAATGAAAGCAAAACTTGAACCGAGATAGGCAGGTATTTTGCCACGGCAGATCCAAATGTAAAGCAGTGTGCCGATACCGTTCATCAGCAAAATCATACCTGGGTCAACTCCGAACAGGTTAGGAACCAATACGGTACTTCCGAACATGGCGAACAAATGCTGCAGACTCAGTAAAAAACCCGGAGCCCAAGGGAGTCTTTCGTTAACTTGAATTTCGCGTTGCAATGGAGTTCACTCCTCTTTCTTCTCAGTTATAATGTTACCTTCGGCAAACCGCCTTTACTAGATTAAATAGATTGCGGCATTTTTACAACAACATTTTCATAGTTGCCACGAATTGTCCAATGTTCGTGCTTAAGTCTTTACATTAATGCCATGGAATGGGAAGTGTTGACGTAATCCGTCGTAAGCGTCATAATTATAGAAAACTTTCAACTGAACTGATAAGGCATTTACCAATGATGGAACCTGCAGATTTAGACACCCTTGTGGGTTCATTTTATTATAGAAAGGAAACGGAAACCACGAGAATGGGCATAGAGCGATTAATTGACAAGGCCGGCACCTATATAAAAGAAAAAGATCTTCTCCGCATCCGGGAAGCTTATGAATTTGCTGATCAAGCTCACATTGGACAGGTGCGCAAATCGGGGGAGCCATATATTCTGCATCCGCTGGCGGTAGCAGATATTGTCGTCAATATGCAAATGGATGTAATATCCATTATTGCAGCTCTTTTGCATGATGTTGTGGAAGATACGACAGTCTCACTTGAGCAGATACGCACGAATTTTGGCGATACCTGCGCCATGCTTGTGGATGGTTTAACCAAGCTGGAGCGAATTCGTTTCCGCTCGAAGGAAGAACAGCAGAATGAGAATTACCGCAAAATGTTTATTGCTATGGCACAGGATATTCGTGTCATCGTAATCAAACTGGCGGATCGACTGCATAATATGCGTACGCTGAAATATCAGTCGGAAGACAGCCAGCGCCGTATTTCATACGAAACTTTGGAGATTTTCTGTCCCATTGCTGACAGACTCGGGATATCAGCGATTAAGTGGGAAATGGAGGATATTGCTCTCCGCTATTTGAACCCTCAGCAGTATTATCGTATCGCCAACTTGGTACATAAGAAGCGGGCAGAACGTGAACAATTTATCGATAGTGTTATTGGACGCATTCGCTCCAAGCTTGATGAAATGGGCATTGAAGGCGATCTCTCGGGCCGCCCGAAGCATATCTACAGTGTCTATAACAAGATGAACACTAAAAACAAGCAGTTCAATGAAATTTATGACCTCCTTGCTATTCGTATTATCGTCGACAATATTAAAGATTGTTATGCCACACTTGGCATTATTCATACACTTTGGAAGCCAATGCCGGGGCGTTTCAAGGATTATATTGCTATGCCCAAAGCGAATATGTACCAATCTCTGCATACAACGGTTGTAGGACCGGGAGGAGAGCCAACCGAAGTGCAAATTCGTACATGGGAAATGCACCGTACGGCTGAATTCGGTATCGCGGCTCACTGGGCATATAAGGAAGGGACCAGCAATACGGGTAATCCAGAGAACAGGATGCCTTTCTTCCGTGAGATTTTGGAGCTGCAGCATGAGGCTAAGGATGCTTCCGAGTTCGTTGAATCTCTCAAGATGGACTTTTTCTCAGACCTTGTCTTCGTGTTTACTCCCAAAGGCGAGGTTATTGAGCTGCCTGTCGGCTCAGTACCCCTTGATTTTGCCTTCCGGATACATACAGAGGTAGGCAATCGGACCATTGGCTCCAAAGTAAACGGACGTATCGTTCCTCTTGATCATAAGTTGAAGACCGGGGATATTGTAGAGATCCTAACCTCGAAGCATTCTTATGGACCGAGCCGTGACTGGCTTAAGATTGCTCAATCTTCACATGCAAGAAGCAAGATCAAGCAATGGTTCAAGAAGGAAAAACGTGAGGAAAATGTAGAAAAAGGCCGTGAATCCATTGAGCGTGAGTTGAAACGCCTGAACGTGGATGTCTCGGAATGGAGTTCTGATGAAAAATTGATGGAAGCTGCCAAGAAATTTTCCTTCAATGACATTGAGGATATGCTCTCAGCGGTAGGTTTCGGGGGTATCACGGCGGCGCAGGTAGCTTCCCGGTTAACGGAAAAACTTCGCAAAGAGCAAGAGGAAGCGGCTAATCATCTAGAGCTTACGTCAGAGATGAAAGAGATCAAATCCTCTGGAGAGAAGCGAGCTCAGCCGACAAATGGCGTTCGTGTGAAGGGGATCGATAATCTGCTTGTTCGTTTCGCAAGATGTTGTAACCCTGTTCCAGGCGACGATATTATTGGTTATGTTACACGGGGGCGCGGTGTATCCGTACATCGGGAGGATTGCCCTAATATTCCGGGAGATGGTGACGGTGAGGAAGCGGCTCGGGTCATTGAAGTGGACTGGGAAGGCAATCTGGAAGCGAACTACAGTGTTGATATTGAGGTAACCGGACATGATCGAAATGGTCTGCTTAATGAGGTACTTCAGGCGGTTTCCGAGAGCAAAACGAATATCTCTGCAGTAACTGGCCGATCTGATAAGAATAAAATGGCGATGATTCATATGACGATTCTCATCCGCAATACTGATCATCTGCAATCGGTAGTGGATCGGTTAAAAAGAGTGAAAGACGTATATACAGTCCATCGTATCATGCAATAGGTCAAGGAGTTGGAATGCTGTAATGAGAGTAATTGTGCAGCGCTGTAAGAAAGCGCAAGTAACTGTTGAAGGTACTATTACTGGTGAGATCAATGAGGGTCTGATGCTACTTGTCGGTGTAACCCATGAGGACACAGCCAAAGACGCCAAGTATTTGGCGGAGAAGATCGCAGGACTGCGTATTTTTGAAGATGATGCCGGTAAAATGAACCTTAGTGTTATAGATGTTGGAGGAGCTATACTATCTGTCTCGCAGTTTACCCTATACGGGGATTGCCGCAAGGGTAGAAGGCCCAATTTCATGGCTGCAGCGGCTCCTGCGGAAGCGAAGTTATTGTATGAACACTTTAACGGGGAACTTGCTGCTATTGGACTTCAAGTAGAGACTGGGATCTTTGGTGCGATGATGGATGTGTCGTTGGTTAATTGGGGTCCGGTGACGTTGATTTTGGATAGTCAAGGATAATACTATATTCTAAATAATGAGGTTGTAAAAATTGCTCTCCGCTAAACGGGTTGCGCAGGTTGGTTCTGACAAAGAACAACAGGTGCTGCCCGTTTTTTTGTGTCGAACCTCGTATATTAAGTGGCTAAATAGTGCGGATATAGCCTCTTTAGTTTGGATAAACTAGGCATGTAATAACGACAGCACACAAGGGGTAACTAAATGAGACAATCTCAAAAGGCTTGGGCTTGGAGAAGTATACCTGCGCTTGCGACAGGGAGTCCAACAGAAGCATATGCAACAGCTAAAGGAGCCGAAGTCCAAGGAGAAATCCTTATTATGAAAGGACGAAGCCGCAATCTAATCCCGCGTAACTAAGGGGTGGGAAAGCGGTTTTTATTTTTTAGCAAAGCTTAACTTTCCTTCATTTCGTTAGAAGAGGGTTCAAACGGGGTAATAATATGACGAGAACAAAGTGAAGCGGATACAGAATTTAAGGAGGGAATAATAATGAGTAGAAGAATTCAGGCTTATTTTCGAAATGAGAACGAAGCAGAAGGTGCTAAGACTGCATTGATCTCGTACAATGTTGAGATGGTGGAAGTAGGAGCTCTTACAGACCCATTGGATACTGGTGTCCGCGGCCGTAATATTCTGGTACCTTTAGTAGCCTATAACGGCTCGTCAATGACGGGTGGATTAGGAGGAGCTGCAGGGACAACAGGTGGGGTCCCAGGAGCAGCAGGAGTTCCGGGTACCGCATTTGTTCCGGGGGTGGCTCTAACGGATCCAATAAATGATGACGACAACCGTCTCAAAGATGGGGAAGTTCGCAACGATACAGAAATAGCCGATGGAGATCTGGATGATCTGCGTTATGTCATGGAACTCAAGGTTCCGCGGGATAAATATCTTGAGGTTATAGAAGCTTTGCGTAGAAAACATGCCTTTGTTGAGGTTTTTGAATAGAACGGATTAGGATAAGCTTAAATAGCGGCTCTACTGTCCGCTCAGACATTATTTAGATTTGAAAGGCTCTGGCTGTCCCTTAGGGGTCGGTCGGAGTTTTTTATTCTAGAAATAAAACGCTTTCTTTTCTGTAATACAACCGTAATATTACATTCATGATTCCTTAATATAGTGTGTTTATAATAGAGGCATGACCCCCTTTTTAATAATATATGATGATGGACCTGCGGCAATCGGCCGCAGGTCATTTTTTTGTTTTTTGTCAACTCGCCTGTTTTTATTTGCATCCCTTCTTGACTTTAGGGCAGTGGTTCGATAAAATCTAACATAATACAGATTTAATCATAAAGTTTTGATGACGGGAACAAGTAATTCGGCCCCACAACCCCAGAGAGGAATCCCACCGAAGAACGGATGCATTCATATTTATGAATAGCCGTTTCGGCCTAGGCTGTAAGGATTCTGTTGATGAGCGAATGAATGACCTCCCCGAGAACGCACGGTGAAAGCAGGCAGAGTAGTTGTTGCTTCCAGTAACCGATGCGCGTAGGCGGGCGTTAACCGCTTGAGCGGATTCAGTGTTTTTTCATGATCCGGAATGTGGGTGGTACCACGGGTGTATTATTGGTTATGATAATCCCTCGTCCCTGTTTGTTATAAACAGGACGGGGGATTTTTTGGTTTTTTTTAAGAGTTATTTTTCAAGTGTTATTTCAGGAGGGATTGACTGTGGCTAAAGAAAGATTTGAGAAACCAACCGGTACGCAGGATGTACTTCCGGGTGCCGTCGAGAAATGGCAGTTTGTGGAGGGGAAGGCAAGAGACTTATGCCACCGCTTCAACTATCGGGAAATTCGTACACCTATATTCGAACATACGGCGTTGTTCGAAAGAGGTGTAGGTGAAACCACGGATATTGTCGAAGGTGAAATGTATACCTTTAAAGATAAAGGAGATCGGGACTTAGCGCTGCGGCCGGAGGGAACAGCTGGTGTTGTACGTGCTTACGTTCAGAATAAGCTGTTTGGAGAGCCTGATGTCAGCAAGTTGTATTACATAGGCCCTATGTTTCGCTATGAACGTCCGCAGGCAGGAAGATATCGCCAGTTCCATCAGTTCGGGATAGAAGCCTTTGGAGCGGTAGATCCGGCTATTGACGCTGAAGTGATATCGTTAGGTTACCAGTTCTATAAAGACCTTGGGCTAAGTGACGTTCGGGTGGAAATTAATTCTGTCGGAAATATTCCAAGCCGTGCAGCTTATCGGGAAAAACTACTGAACTTTCTCAGACCGATGAAAGATAGCCTTTGCGGAGATTGCCAGCGACGGATGGAACGTAATCCCCTGCGTGTACTGGACTGTAAAGTAGATCAGGATAAATTTACGGATGCGCCGTCCATTTTGGACAGCCTTGATGAAGAATGCACAACTCACTTTGCAAAGGTTAGAGAGCACCTGAGTGCTATGGGAGTAGAGTATGTAATTAATACACGACTTGTTCGTGGGTTGGATTATTACACTCATACAGTGTTTGAATATAAAGCAGCAGGTATTGGTTCTATTGATACGGTTGGTGCTGGTGGGCGTTACAATGGTTTGGTCGAAGAAATTGGAGGACCAGATCAGCCAGGTGTAGGTTTGGGAATCGGTATGGAGCGTCTTTTGCTCATTTTGGAGCATCAGAAAGTTGAGCTTTCCGCAGCGAAGCCGTTAGATGTGTATTTTGTAGCGCTGGGCCAAGAGGCTGATATTGAAATTTCGAAGCAGCTATTCATTCTTCGCAGTCTTGGACTCTCTGCAGAACGTGACTATCTGGGTCGAAAAATGAAAGCACAGATGAAATCTGCCGATCGCATGTCAGCTCGATATACAGCGATTCTTGGTGAAGATGAGTTGAAGAATGGTGTAATCGCCCTGAAAAATATGGGAACCGGAGAGCAACGTACGGTTAAGTTTGAAGATCTGGCTGGAGCTATCGTATAACGGAAGTCCTACGAATGAACGAGATATTTTAACCTTGAAAGGGAATGATAAATTATGCAACGCAGTCATCATTGTGGTCAATTAACGTTAGACAATATTGGAGAAACTGTAGTCTTAAATGGTTGGGTTCAAACCCGCCGCGACCTTGGGGGCGTGCTATTCATTGATCTTCGCGATCGGAGCGGCATTGTCCAAATCGTATTTAATCCTGATTATTCCGGCGAAGCCTTACAAATCGCTGATAAAGTACGCAGTGAATATGTACTGGCTGTTACTGGTAAGGTTGTAAAACGCGATGCAGAAACTGTGAACCGCAATTTGCCAACAGGAGAAATCGAAATTCAAATTACTGAAATTGAAGTCCTTAACGCAGCTAAAACTCCACCGTTTTTCATAGAAGATGGTCTGGAAGTAGACGAATCCCTGCGACTTAAATACCGTTACCTGGACCTGAGACGTCCGGAAATGCAAAAAACGTTGCTACTGCGCTCAAAAGCCTCAAAAATTTTCCGTGATTTTCTGGACAGTGAAGGTTTTATCGATGTAGAAACTCCAATCTTGACTAAAAGCTCGCCAGAAGGCGCTCGTGACTATCTTGTCCCAAGCCGAGTGCATGAAGGTGAATTCTTTGCACTCCCACAATCTCCACAAATCTACAAGCAACTTCTTATGGTAAGTGGCTTAGAGCGTTACTACCAGATTGCTCGCTGCTTCCGCGATGAAGATCTGCGTGCTGACCGTCAGCCTGAATTTACTCAAGTCGACATCGAGACCTCCTTTATGTCTCAGGATGATCTGCTGGGCATGATGGAGAAACTGATGCAGCGCTTGTTCAAAGAAACAGTGGGTGCAGATATTTCTTTACCTTTCCAACGCTTAACCTATGCTGATGCTATTGGTAAGTACGGTTCCGATAAGCCAGACCTGCGGTTTGGTCTTGAGCTTGTGGAGATGAATGACATCGTTGCGACCAGCGGAGTGAAGGTATTTGCTTCTGTCATCGAAAAAGGCGGCGAAGTTAAGTGCTTGAACGCTAAAGGCTGCGGCACATGGACACGTAAAGAAATCGATGATCTTGGACCTTATGCTGCTCGTTATGGTGCGAAGGGCTTGGCTTGGATCCAAGTGAAGGACGGCGAGTTCAAAGGGCCGATTGTTAAATTCTTCTCCGAAGAAGAGATTGCTGCGGTTAAGGAACGTACAGGCGCTGAAGAAGGCGATCTATTGTTGTTCTCCGCTGATAATAAAAAAGTTGTAGCTGATGTTCTTGGAGCTCTTCGTCTAAAAATTGGTCGTCAGTTGGGATTGATAGACGATAATGTGTTCAAATTTGCATGGGTAACAGACTTCCCGCTGCTCGGCTACGACGAAGATCAAAAACGTTATGTTGCCGAGCACCATCCCTTCACTCGTCCACGTGAAGAGGATCTGCACTTGTTTGATACAGATCCAGGTGCCATTCGTGCCCAGGCCTACGATATCGTTCTGAATGGTTACGAGGTTGGCGGTGGCTCCATGCGGATATACAAACGTGATGTCCAAGAAAAAATGTTCGAAGCACTGGGCTTCTCACCAGAAGTTGCTTACGAAAAATTCGGCTATTTGATGGATGCATTCGAATATGGAACGCCTCCGCACGGTGGTATCGCCTTCGGCTTCGATCGTCTTGTGATGTTGTTGACAGGCCGTACGAATCTTCGTGAAACGATAGCATTCCCGAAAACAGCGAGCGCAACTGATCTGTTGATGAATGCTCCATCGGCTGTAGATCACTCACAATTGGAGCAGCTGCATATCAAGCTCGCCCCAAAACCTGAAAAAGAAAAGAAATAAATAATTTAGCTGCCGGAGCAGATTATGCTTCGGCAATGCTTTTTAAAAGGAGGTTGTACCTCATGCTGCATCAGTTCTCTCGAACGGAGCTGGCCATTGGACCGGAAGGTCTGGACATTATGAAGAACAGCACGGTAGCCGTACTTGGTATCGGCGGAGTCGGAGGCATGGCTGTAGAAGCTTTAGCCCGCAGCGGTATTGGACGTATCATCTTGATTGATAAGGATTCAGTAGACATCACCAATGTAAACCGCCAAATCCATGCTCTCACTACAACAGTAGGGCAGAAGAAGGCTGATCTAATGGTCGATCGTGTCAAGCTGATCAATCCGGAGTGCGACGCTATTGCGCTGAATATGTTCTATACCGAAGAAACCTATGAGGAATTGTTCAAATATAAGTTGGATTATGTAATCGATGCCTCGGATACGATTATTTATAAGGTTCATTTAATCAAAGAATGCTTGGCTCGGGGGATTCCTATGATTTCGAGTATGGGAGCCGCCAATAAAATGGACCCGACCCGGTTCCAAGTAGCGGATATATCCAAGACTTCATATGACCCTATCGCTAGAATCATTCGTCAGAAGCTGCGTAAGGAAGGCATCAAAAAAGGGGTGAAGGTTGTATTCTCAACCGAGGTACCGATGAAGCCGCGTCAGGATGTTACGGATAAAATCGTGCCTGAGAATGCACCTGATAGACGCAAAGCTAAGCAGCCGCCAGCGAGTAACGCGTTTGTTCCTCCTGTAGCCGGCTTGATCATGGTCAGCGTAACGGTACGTGATTTGCTGGATGCCGGTGGCATCAACTTATAAATGTAAGGTTATTAAATGGACATAAGGGCATTCGGCCGGAATCCGGTTGTTTTTGCCCTTTTTTTCATGGTTTTAGGAGTACTGCAAGGAACAGGCATTTTATTGGCATAATAGCTATGGAGAACCAGAATAAATGCAGGATCAAAAAATTCTGGTAAAATCCGTAGAGGAATCTTAAATATTAGTGGAGGTTTTTTGATAATGAACACGAGTTTTTGGCGTAATAGCCTTGGTCTAGAGCCCGAAGATGATTGGAGACGGGAATGGGCAGCGGGAATTTTGAGCTATTTTGCTTCTGTATATATCGTTATGGTTAATGCTGCCATCCTGCATGATGCTGGGATGCCGCTTCGTGCGGGAATGGTTGCGACTCTTTTAACAGCGATAACCGGCTGTTTATTGATGGCTTTTGGAGGTAAAACACCGATCATCGTGGTCCCAGGTATGGGTATTAACGCTTTTTTCTCGTACACACTTGTACATTCCATGAAGCTGGACTGGAGAGAGGCATTGGCTGTCGTTGTTGTTACAGGTGTGTTGTTTGCTATTGTGGCATTCACATCGCTTTATCGTATACTAAGTGACGCAATTCCTCATAACCTTCAGCATGCGATTACAGTCGGTATCGGGCTGTTTCTTACGTTTATTGGCCTGCAGAAGAGCGGAATTGTGATTGCACACCGGACAACCTTTGTAGCTATCGGACATTTCAGTGATCCGGCAGTCATTACTTCCTGTGTAACTTTGCTTCTGGCACTGGTTCTTTTTGTGCGCGGGACCCGTGGTGGTCTGCTGATTAGTATGGCAGTGGGTACGGGCTTGGCTTATTTGCTTGGAGTGGGGCATGTACCGGAAAAGCTGGAATCAGGAAATGTATTCACCGGATACGGAGACGTCTTTGTGGGAATGGGCTGGAGCAGTGTCCTCAGTCTTGTTTTTTGGATAGCTGTATTTCTGCTGTTACTAATTGTTGTATTTGAGAATATTGGTCTAATCGCTTCACAGACACTCCTAGCTAATCGTCCAGAGCGATTCAAGAGCAGCTTGCGTGCATTGTCACTGGCTAATATCGCTGCAGGTCTGTTCGGTAGCAGCCCAGTGGTAGCGGCCGCAGAATCTAACGCAGGTATTGCTGCTGGCGGACGTTCAGGCTTAACTTCACTCGTTACGGGTCTCTTGTTCGCGGCTACGTTTCTGTTTATTCCACTTCTTACTTATGTGCCGGATAGTGCGATTGCGCCTATCTTGATTGTTATTGGCGGACTCATGGTGCAAAGCGTGAGGGAGATGGATTTCAATGATATGACAGAGGTATTTCCATCCTTTCTTGTGATGGTCATGATTCCTTTTACCTACAGTATTGTGGATGGGATGGCATTTGGTTTCATTACTTATCCTGTTATGAAGTTGGCTATGAACCGGGGTAAAGAGGTTCCGACCGCCTTATATGTCATAGCTGGGCTGTTTCTGGCGAATTTTGTTCTGCATGCTCTTTTATAGCTTTTATTCGCTTTTGATTTGTCTCTGTGCTACAATAAAAATCCTTTTTGTTCCAAGGAAGAGGGAACTTATGCCTGTGCTTCCGAAGTGAGTTTTGTACGAAGAGAATTCACGGAAGCTTATGCTAACAAAACTTTTAGGAGGTAACTGAAATTGGAAGACAACTTTCAAAGTGCCTATCAAGAGGAAGAAGACAGGCTGAACAGAGCGCTTACGGAGATTGACAGTGTCCTTGAGAGACTCCGTGCTACCCCGGTGTATACCGGGCATGATTTTACGGAACAGGCACTGGAAGCCTCTCGTGATCAAAAGCGCAAAGACCTGGCGAAGCTTAGGCAGGAGCCCTATTTTGGACGGCTTGATTTTCAAGGCAGTGATGAGGAAGATCGGAAAGCACTTTATATTGGTAAAATCGGTGTAGATCGCGAACAGGTAAGTGACCGTCCGCTAGTAATTGACTGGCGCGCACCGGTAGCAAGCCTGTTCTATTCGTTTACTGGAGGAATGGAATCGACCTCCTACGAAGCTCCTGATGGGCTCATAGAAGGACTCGTATACCTGAAACGTAACGTAGTGATCCGCAAACAAATTTTGGAGCGTGTAGCGGATACGTATAACCGGGAAAGTGATGCCCCTGTGGTGTCGGATGAATTTCTCGTGTATCGGTTGGGTGAGAATAAGGACAACCGCTTACGGGATATTGTCTCCACGATTCAAGAAGAGCAGGATAAGATTATCCGTGCTGCTAAGAATACTGCACTGATTATTCAGGGCGTTGCCGGCAGTGGAAAAACAACGGTGGCGTTACATCGTCTAGCTTACTTACTCTATCAGTACAAGGAACAGGTATTGGCCGAGCGAATGATTATATTTGCTCCGAACCGTATGTTTCTTGATTATATTTCGGATGTACTTCCGGAGCTCGGTGTAGGGAATATTGCCCAAAGTACCTTCCCTGACTGGGCTTCTAATTTACTTGGACTTACGCTTGCGCAGAAGGATGCTACTGAAACGCTGAACCGCTGGTTCGAACCGTCTGGTGCTATGCCGGAAATTACTGATGAAACTCCAGGGCGGTTCAAAGGTTCTACACTGCTCATGGAGATTATTGAATCCAGTGTAAAGCTGCTGGAATCAAGTGCTGTTCCTGACGGAGACTTCTCACCGTGGGAAGGTGCAGTGCTGCGCCGGTCAGCCATTCTGCACTGGCATAATGAAGAGTACAGCCCCTATCCTCCTGCTAAGCGCAAGGAGCGGGTAATGGCACGGATTCACCGCTGGATTGAAATGGAGCTGAAGAAATGCTCTTCTGCAGCCATCCTTAAGGAACGCAAGAAGATGGGGGCTCAGCGTGAAAAGGCATACTCTGGTAAATGGCCTAAATATGATCCACTGACGATTTATAAGCAAATTTTCCGGGCGGTAAAAACACCAGAGGATTGGCCTGCTGAACCACCGGCTATCATCCCCGTAAGTGTCTTGAAGGAAACTCGTGGAGATTTAAAAAAAGGGAATCTGCGTGAAGAGGACTTACCTCCGCTTTTGTATATTCATTATCTGTTAAACGGAAATAATGATGTCATTAAATTTGATCATATCGTGATCGATGAAGCTCAGGATTTCTCTCCCTTCCAAATCGCTGTACTGGATCTGTTTGTACGGGGGCATTCCTTTACCATACTCGGTGATTTATCCCAAGGGATCCATGCCTACAAAGGGGTCCATGCCTGGGAGGAAATGCAGTCTTTGTTCGCTCCGGAGCATACAGCCTATCATTCCCTTACACGAAGCTACCGCTCCACCATGGAGATTATTGATTTCGCTAATGGAATTTTATCTGCTGGAGTTGGCAGTCCCTTGTTGGCTGTACCTGTGTTCCGTAGTGGAAACCCGGTACGCTTGATTTCTTACAGAGATTCTTCAGTTGGAGAAGGTCGTATGGAGGATTTAACCTCAGCACTTACGGCGCTGTCCAGCCGGGAATATCGTACTGTAGCTATACTGACACGCAGCCTTCGTGAAGCGAAAGAGCTTCATGTGAAACTCTCTGAGCATTTCGATGACATTAACCTGATAGACGGCAGTATGACAGAGTATAAAGGAGGACTATCGGTACTCCCCCTCTATTTATCCAAAGGGTTGGAATTCGACGCAGTTATCATAGCGGATGCGGATCAGGAACATTATGGCGACACGGCTTGGGATGCGAAGTTAATGTATGTGGGCTGTACACGGGCGCTGCACGAGCTGTGGCTGCTTCAGGGCGGAAAGCTCCCTTCATACCTGCAGGCTTCTGTATTAGCGGTAGAGACTGCTGCAGGGTGGCCTGAGGAGTTGTAAGGTACAATATAAAACTGTTACAATGCTAAATTCCTTCCGTTGATGTACATGCTTTACGATCCCTACCGGCCTTATTTATGTTCTGGGAGAAATAGGGTGAAGAACAGTTATAATTGTTTTTGAACTTGAATCTCTACTGTACCTATGGCTTAATAATAAGTGTCCGGCCGGGCAAGAACACTTCTGGAAGGAGGCTGATTGAAATGATTTCAGTATACGAGGTGGTATCCGTCTAAGACGGATACCCGCTTACATGGAGGAGGCCGAGAGGCCTCCTTATTTCATAAAATATATATTTTTTTTGTGAGATTCGAACATAGACGCTAACCAATGGGTTTAATATAATAAAATTACGGTTTTTACCAAAATATGAAACTGAGGAAGGAGGCAGGTGACGTGGAAATGGCTACTAATGCTGTGAGCGGATATAAAGGAACACACCTGTTGAAGGAGGAAACGCAACGTGAGTTACGTAAATGGGAAGGATGTGCTCCCCCCGAGCCTGCTCGAAGAGCTTCAGGGATACATCCAGGGTGAATTGTTGTACATTCCGAGAAAAACGGAACAAAGAGTAAGATGGGGCGAAAATAGCGGCTCAAGGAAAGAAATTGCCAGCCGTAATGAGGAAATTTTCTGCTCACACCGGAGCGGATGCTCCTTGCCGGAGCTGCAACAGAAATATCATTTATCGGAGGAAAGTCTCCGTAAAATAATCTCAAAAATGCGGCTTGCACTGAATCACTAGCTTGCATTTGAGAAAGAGCATGGACCCCGTCCCGTTGACGAGGCTATGCTCTTTTTTATGATTAGGCATGATATGTTATGATAGGAACAGGCATTTGCATTGAATATTATTCAGAATATAGCAAGGAAGTGGGATTGTGGATTTATTTTCTTTGGGCGGAGATACAGGGGGCGGCCGGCTGCTGGCTGACCGAATGCGCCCTGTCAACCTTGATGAATATATTGGTCAGGAGCATATTATAGGACGTGGCAAGCTGCTGCGCAGAGCGATAGAGGCCGATCAGGTCTCCTCAATTCTTCTATACGGCCCTCCAGGCTGCGGCAAAACAACACTCGCTCATATCATTTCTCATCATACCCAGGCAGAGTTCGTCCGTCTTAACGCGGTTGAAGCCTCTGTTAAGGATGTAAGAGAGGTTATAGAGCGGGCTCAAACCAATAAATCTCTATACGGGTCTAAGACCATTTTATTTCTTGATGAGGTCCATCGTTTTAACAGCTCCCGCCAAGATGCGCTGCTCCCTGCGGTGGAGAAAGGCACTATTATTTTTATCGGGGCAACCACGGAGAATCCGTTTCACTACGTAAATGGAGCCCTTCTAAGCCGATCCACGCTGTTCCAGCTGGAGTCACTTACGAGCGAACATAGTCTAATTGCGATGAGAAGAGCATTGGGGGATAAGGATAAAGGGCTTGGTTTTATGGAGCTTCGTGTAGATGAAGAGGCTTTGGTGCATATCGCCACCATGGCTAACGGTGATATCCGTCGTGCGCTGAACGCGCTCGAACTGGCTGCACTCACAACAGCGCCGACAAGTGACGGCAGTATCCATATTACGCTGGAGGTAGCAGAAGAGTCTATTCGACGGCCGATTGTCAAAGCAGACGAGTCTACGCAGTATGATATATTGTCCGCTTTTCATAAAAGCATCCGGGGCTCTAGTGACGCTGCGCTATTCTGGTTCCTCTATGCCGTGGAAAAGCTTGGGATGGACCCGATGACCTTCATTCGCAGACTTATAGCAGCCAGCAGTGAGGATATCGGTCTTGCTAATCCACAGGCTATGGTTCAGGCTGTAAGTGCTCTCGAAGCCTATCGAAATAACGGTTGGCCGGAGGCGAGGCTAAATATCGTGCAGGCTATTCTTTTTGCCGTAGAGAGTCCGAAGTCTAATGCGGTTGTCATGGCCATTTCCAGAGCTATGGCAAGCATTGATGAAATTAAATCGGCAGAGGTTCCTCTGCATTTACGGGATACACATTACAAAGGTGCAAGTGTGTTGGGGCATGCGGGGTATCAATATCCACATGACTTTCCTGGCCACTATGTGAAACAGGATTATTTGCCTAAGGCCATTTCTCGACGTGTCTTCTATCAAGCTACAGAGCAGGGGAATGAGATTAAGATTCGCCATAATCAGGGGCTGCGACGCGAGCAATAAAAAGGCTTCAGCCTAGTGTGTTCCAAGGGTTATGAATTGAATATAGCAATGTGACAAGCGACCTTCGGGTCGTTTTTTTGTTTATCGTGTTATTTTAAATGACATAACTTTAAATTTTTTTGAGTAAAAAGATTGATAATTTACCATAAGTTAATTAAAATGAACTACTAAGCCAGTCTATTTCTTCATAAATAATGGAATAAGGATATTTTGATGTTTATTATAAGTTAGTATTTATGACGTTTGGTGTAGGTTAATATCAAAATTTGATAAAATTTAATTTAAAATGTCGAATTTTGAAATACGGTCGTTAGGGTGATGAATTTGAGAGAAGAGCTTTTGGAGATCAAAAACTTAACCACTTCGTTTAGAATTGCTGATGCTTATTATGCTGCAGTAGACGATGTCACTCTGACAGTCAAGAAAAATGAGATTCTAGCTATTGTAGGAGAGTCCGGGTCTGGGAAAAGTGCTCTTGCCTTCTCGATTATGGGCTTGCATACCAGAGCCAGAATCGAAGGGCACATCTATTACAAGGGCCAGGATACTGTGAACATGTCTCCGTCTTCATTAAATAAGCTGCGTGGGAATGAAATGTCGATGATTTTTCAAGACCCTTTATCTGCATTAAATCCATTGATGGTTATTGGAGCTCAAATTGAAGAAGCACTAATCCTTCATGATTCCAAGCGCTCGAAGAAACAAAGGAAAGAGAAAGTCATCGATTTGTTGACAAAAGTGGGTATTCCCCGTCCTGAACATACATATGAGCAATACCCCCATGAACTATCCGGCGGCATGAGGCAGAGGGTTGTTATTGCCATCGCAATTGCAAATGAGCCTAAGCTATTAATTGCGGATGAGCCAACTACGGCTTTAGATGTGACTATCCAGTTGCAAATCCTCGAGTTAATCAAACGTTTGAAGAATGATATCGAAGCAGGAATTATTTTAATTACTCATGATTTGGGTGTGGTCAGTGAAATGGCTGATCGCGTCGCCGTTATGTATGCAGGACAGATCGTTGAAATAGCAGATATATACACACTGACTGCCCATGCGAAACATCCATATACACGGTCATTATTGAATTCAATACCTACTGTCAAAGAAGAGAAGTCCAGACTTCATGTCATTCAGGGAATCGTTCCTTCACTGCAGAATCTGCCTCGTAAGGGCTGTCGTTTCGCTGATCGAACACCTTGGATTTCACCATCAGAGCATGAGGATGATCCGAAGCTGCATGAGGTAGCTCCCGGACATTTTGTCAGATGTACTTGTTATAAGAATTTTCACTTTCCTGAACGAACTGAGGAGGAACACACCCATGGGACTACTTGAAGTTAGGAATCTGAAGGTTCATTTTCCGATACGTGGAGGGATCTTCAGTAAGGATATAGGTTCAGTAAAGGCGGTTGATAATGTCAGCTTCACCATCGAGCCTGGGCAGACCTATGGTCTAGTAGGTGAGTCTGGTTCCGGCAAAACAACGACAGGCCGTGCCATAATTGGGCTGAATTCGATTACTGCAGGCAGTGTTATTTTTGAAGGACAGGATCTGGCACTTAAAGGTGTACGGAAACAAAGAAATGTCCGCAAGGATATTCAAATGATTTTTCAGGACCCTTATTCTTCACTGAATCCTAAGAAGCGTGTTCTTGATATTATTGCTGAGCCGCTGCGGAATTTCGAGAAATTATCTCCGGGGGAAGAGAAGCGAAGGGTGCAGGAACTGCTTTTACAGGTAGGGTTAAGTCCCGAGAATATATATAAATATCCACATGAATTCTCTGGGGGACAAAGACAGCGTATCGGTATTGCTAGAGCCATAGCTTTGAAGCCAAAGCTTATTATTGCAGATGAGCCCGTTTCCGCTCTGGATGTCTCTGTGCAGGCCCAGGTGCTGAATTTTATGCAGGATATTCAAAAGGAATTGAACCTTACCTACCTTTTTATCAGTCATGATCTCGGAATTATTAGGCATATGTGTGATCACATTGGGATTATGTACAAAGGACGGCATGTGGAGCAGGGGACTACTAAGGATATTTTTGACAATCCCCAGCATATTTATACCAAACGCCTTATTGCAGCTATCCCTGACATCGACCCCTTGCAGCGTGACAAGCAGACGCAATTCCGAAAGTCAGTAAGTGAAGAGTATGAACAAGCTTACCGGAATTATTTTGATGAAGAGGGATTGGCCTACTCATTAAAAGCAATATCCGAGACCCATCTGGTAGCATTGCCTGAGAAAGGTTGAGACTATGTGGAAGATAATTGTACGTCGGATTCTGATTATGATCCCGCAAATATTCGTGTTAAGTCTTATTGTCTTTCTGATGGCGAAGGCTATGCCGGGTGATGCCTTGACCGGAATGCTGGATCCCAGCATCGACCCTGAGGCACTGGAAGCTATGAGAGAAAAGCTCGGATTAAATAATCCATGGTACATACAGTATTGGGATTGGATTAGCAATGCGGTTCAAGGGGACTTCGGTCAATCCTTTCGCTTTAAAATGCCGGTATCGGAGCTGATCGGGCAACGGCTGATGAATACCGTCTGGTTGTCCCTGGTTACGCTCATTCTTATTTATCTCATTGCGATCCCTTTAGGGATTACTAGTGGACGATTTAACGACACTTGGGGGGATCGCTTGATTACTGGCTACACCTACGTAGGATTCGCAGCACCGTTATTTATATTCGCTTTATTAATGTTATGGGTGTTTGGCTTCCATTTCCATTGGTTCCCGACGGGGGGGAGCGTGGCCCCAGGTGAAGTTCCAGGAACATTCAGCTATGCATTGAGTAAATTTACACACTTACTGCTGCCGGCCTTATCCATTGCTCTAATTTCAACAGTAGCCACCGTTCAATATCTAAGAAATGAAATCATTGATACGAAGCAAAAAGATTATATCCTTACCGCGCGGGCCAAGGGGGCTTCGGAGTCGAGGGTTTATAATCGCCATATTTTTCGCAACTCCTTACTGCCGATTGCCGCATTTTTTGGTTATGAAATTACTGGATTAATTGGGGGCACCGTATTTGTCGAGAGTATTTTCAGCTACCCGGGGATGGGGATGTTGTTTTTAAGCTCCATAACCATTCGGGATTTCAGTGTCGTTACCGCGCTCGTTCTTTTATACGGAATAGCCTCCATTCTCGGAGCTCTGTTATCGGATATTATTTTAAGCTTAGTCGATCCTCGGATCCGAATTAAATAAAATTCAGGCTGAACACATGGGGGTGATTGGAGTGGCAAAGGTAAGCACAAAAGCAACGATGCTGCAGGAAACGGACAGAAGCCCATCAAGCTGGAAAATAATTTGGCGGGAAATTGTGCGGGATAAGCTGGCATTAGTTTCATTGATTTTTCTATTCATGCTAGTAGCAGGAGTATACGGAATATCCTTATTTTTGGATCAAAAAGAGATCGTAACGGTCGATTTATTTGCACTCTATGAGAAGCCCTCGGCCAAGTTCTGGTTAGGTACAGATTATGGAGGTCGAGATGTCTTCGGGCAGCTTATTATCGGAACGAGGAACTCCCTAAGTATAGGGATAATAGTCACTGTATTTACAGGAATCATTGGTATTTTAGTCGGGCTGGTATCCGGATATTTCGGTGGAACCATTGATAATATTGTTATGAGAATTTTGGATTTCTTCATGATTCTGCCCATGCTGATGATCGTTATTGCCTTCGTAACCGCAGTTCCGAAATACAACACGTTATCGTTCTCTCTGATCATGACAGCTTTTCTATGGATGGGTATTGCTAGGTTAATTCGTTCCAAAACCTTGCAGGAAAAGGAGCTCGATTACGTTCAAGCTTCCAAAACCGTAGGCTCCTCCAACCTCAAAATCATGTTCTCTCAAGTTCTGCCGAATTTAAGCTCGATTATCATCGTAACGATGACTCTGAATTTGGCAGCTAATATTGGCCTGGAATCAGGATTATCCTTTCTTGGATTTGGTTTTCCTGAGAGCACACCCAGCCTTGGGACCTTAGTCAGCTATGCAAGAAATCCTCAAACCCTCGAGTTCCGGTGGTGGATATGGTTACCCGCATCTATACTGATCTTGGTATTGATGTTGAGTATAAATAACGTTGGTCAAGCGCTCAAGCGTGCGACGGACGCAAGACAAAGAAAAGGATAAGGGAGGAAATGATCACATGAGTAAATCCATTCGTTCGAAATCTCTACTCTTTGCATTAATGTTAGTGTTATTGTTTGTTGTTGCTGCTTGCAGCTCCAACAACAACAAGGAGGCGGCTGAGCCAACTGCAGCACCTTCCGCAACGGAGAAGGCGGCAGAAGCGACTGCAGCACCTGAACCAGAAGACGGCATTTATTCCATTGAAGATTTCAATGCTGACAAAACAAACCAGGGTGAAGCTCTTAAAGGCGGCACAATAACCTTCGGTCTTGTTTCCGACACTCCTTTTGAAGGAACACTGAACTGGAATTTCTACTCCGGAGATCCTGACTCTCAAGTATTAAATTGGTTTGATGAAGGCTTGTTAACCTGGGACGCTAACTATGTTTACACCAACGATGGTGCTGCCACATATGAAGTAGCTGAGGACGGCCGTACATTCACCTTTACGATTCGCGACAATGTGAACTGGCAGGATGGTAAGCCGGTAACGGCCGAGGATTGGCTGTTCGCACATGAAGTTATCGGTAACCCAGCTTATGACGGTCCGCGTTATGGTTCTGATTTTACAAATATTGAAGGAATGGATGCCTACCATGCGGGCAAGGCGAAAACCATCTCTGGAATTAAAGTGTTGAGCGATAAAAAGCTGCAAATTACTTATGCCAAATCGACACCTTCCTTGTTAACAGGAAGTATTTGGATATACCCTTTAGCCAAGCATATTTTTGGTGGCATGGATGTGGCTAAAATTTCAGCTTCTCCAGAAGTACGCCAAAAGCCGATTGGCTTCGGGCCCTTTAAAGTAGAAAGCATTGTTCCTGGTGAATCAGTGGTCTTTGTCCGAAATGATGACTATTGGCGCGGGGCACCTGCCTTGGATAAAGTGATCCTGAAGGTCATCAACCCAACAACCATTGTTCAGGAACTGAAGACTGGCGGAGTGGACCTGGTAGATTCCTTCCCGGTCGATCAATATCCGGACAACGCTAAGATGTCAAATGTTGAGTTCATTGGTACTACAGACATGGCGTACACATATATAGGCTTTAAGCTGGGTAAGTGGGATGCAGCTAAAAAAGTAGTTGCTCCAGATCCTAAGGCTAAGATGGCTGATGTGAACCTGCGTAAAGCTATGTGGGCTGCGGTAGATAATGATACCGTCGGTAAAAAGTTCTATAATGGTCTGCGGTGGAATGCAACAACATTAATACCTCCATCCCACCCTGAGTACCACGATAATGATAATCCTGGGGTTCCTTTTGATCCTGAGGCAGCCAAGAAGATTCTAGATGATGCCGGATATAAGCTGAATGGTGAATTCAGAACCAATCCGGATGGCAGTGAGCTTAAGATAAATTTCATGTCCATGACAGGATCTGATATTGCCGAACCGTTAGCTCAATATTATGTTCAGTCTTGGAAGGCTATCGGTCTTAATGTGACCTTGGAAATGGTCGAATTTAATACGTTCTATGATCGGGTAGGCTCCAATGGCGAGGATGATCCTACTGTTGATGTATATCAAGGCGCATGGAATGTAGGTAATGATGTCGATCCAAATGGCCTTTACGGACGGGATGCCATTTATAACTTCCCACGTTATGCCAGTGAAGAGAATGATCGTTTGATCGCAGAGGGGATATCTGAGAAAGCCTTCGATGTACCCACTCGTAAAGACATATATAAACAATGGCAGAAGTTCATGGTTGAAGAAATTCCAGTATTCCCAACCCTGTATCGTGCCAAGGTTGTGCCGGTCAATAATCGGATTCTCAACTATACAATTGGGCAAGGTAGCGATATTTACTTGAATCAATTGGCAGTTTCGGCTGATAAAGCGGCTGTTGCGGAATAACAGTGTAACTTATACAGATTTTGAATATTAACCTGAGACCTCTGGCTCCTGAAATGTGGAGCGGAGGTCTTTTTTTATTGTTTTCATGCCCAAGGAATTAGTATTGCTTTGTGACGTTTATAACATTTAAGTTGAGCTGAATAGTGTAAATTTTACCATAAAGAGGAATATATTAGGGTGGTGGAGTGTTTATTGAATCGATCTATAAAAACTATCATTTTGCTAATAGTGTTGCTTTGCTTGGGCGGATGTAGAAGTGGGTCACAAGGTGAAATTTTTGAGAATGAGGATAGGCTTAAAGAATCGGGGGACAGCTATTCGTTCTCAAACAAAGTCGGAGAAGTTACCCAGGAGCAGGGAGATGTAGATTTCTCAGGTTTTTCTGGCGTCTACACAGCGTGGTATTTAACTAGCACATCTGACACAATGACCCAAATTATGATTAGCGGGAAGATTAAACGTGGGGATTTTAAGCTTGTTCAGATCACGTCGGACGATCAGTTGATTACCCTATGGGAGGGTGAAGGGAACAAGGATATGTCCATAACAATCCCAAAAGGAGAGGGTTCTATAAAATGGGTCGGACGAAATGCTGCCGGCCATATAACGATGAAGTTGGAACCACAGGTAGGGTTAGAAGCACAACCCCATGGGGATCTTTTTGATGAAGAGGAATAATAATTTGCTATCCTCACTTCAGAAAAAAACAGCAAGCCTCCAATTATTCGGAGACTTGCTGTTTTATTTATTTGATGTAGTTTTCAAGAACTACGATAGACTGCTTATTGTGGCAAAGGTACAACCTTCTCTGCACTTTCAATCGTTCCACCGCCGAGACATTGCTCCCCAAGGTAAAATACGACTGCTTGTCCAGGCGTGATTGCTTTTTGTTGCACGTCGAAGGCTACATGAACATTTCCATTTGGGCCTGCTGTTAAAGTTACCCCTTGGTCAGGCTGGCGGTAACGGAACTTAGCGGTACAGCGCAGTGGGCCATTATCCCAATTGATACCGTTAATCCAGTTTACACCGGAAGCTTCCAAGCTAGTGGAGTACAGACTGTGATGCTTGTCTCCTTGGACTACATAGAGAATATTTCGGCTTAAGTCTTTATCTGCTACGAACCAAGGTTCACCCGTTCCCGATCCGCCAATTCCGAGGCCTTGGCGCTGTCCCAAAGTGTAGTACATCAACCCTTCGTGGCGCCCTTTGGTTTCTCCTGTAGCAATATCAACCATATCACCAGACTGAGCAGGCAGATATTGGCTTAAGAATTCACGGAAGTTGCGTTCTCCAATAAAACAGACACCAGTACTGTCTTTTTTCTTAGCGGTAAAGAGACCGGCTTCTTCAGCGATTCTCCGTACTTCCGGCTTAGGAAGGTGGCCGATAGGGAACATCGCCTTGGAGAGTTGATATTGATTCAGAGCATTCAGGAAGTAAGTCTGATCCTTATTACTGTCCACTCCGCGCAGAAGTTTAAACACACCATCTTCTTCAACTACTCGAGCATAATGACCTGTAGCTACATAATCTGCGCCAAGCTGTAGTGCACGGTTCAAGAACTCTCCGAACTTGATCTCACGGTTGCACATTACATCCGGATTCGGTGTACGGCCGGCCTTATATTCATCGAGGAAATAGGAAAATACTTTATCGAAGTATTCCTTCTCGAAATTAACGGTATAGTAAGGAATATCAATTTGCTCACAAACACGTCGTACATCTTCCGCATCGGTCTCGGCGGTACATACGCCAAATTCGTCGGTGTCGTCCCAGTTCTTCATGAAGATACCAATCACATCATAGCCCTGCTGCTTAAGCAGAAGAGCTGTGACAGAGGAATCGACTCCTCCGGACATGCCGACGACGACACGAGTATTTTCAATTGCTTTTGTCATCGTAATCACCATTTCTATAGAAAATATAAAGCTTACCTTTTTGTTATACAGAATGCTCGGTACAAGGTATTATAACATACCCGTGTGCTGTAAACTGCCCGTTAGAAGGATTAAAGTACTTTGAAGTAGTCAAAATTTCAAATTTGTCCACGAGGGAAGAACATTCTTGCAAAAAGTTACGTTTTGTTCTCCAAATGTAAGCGCGAATATGGTAACATAAACTAAGAGTGAACATCGGAATACGGAGATATCAAAACCTGTAACGCTTACTGATTATTTTATAGTATAAACTCAGCAATTTATCGAAAGAGGTGCCCCTTTGAAAATATCTACTAAAGGTCGTTACGGGTTGACCATTATGATGGAGCTTGCCATCAAATACGGCGAAGGTCCAACTTCGCTTAAGAGCATCGCCGAGAAAAATGGATTGTCCGAGCATTATCTGGAGCAGCTGATTGCCCCTTTACGGAATGCAGGGCTTGTAAAAAGTATTCGCGGAGCTTATGGCGGATATATCTTATCACGTGAAGCGGGAACAATTACCGCCGGTGATATCATCCGTGTCCTAGAAGGACCGATTTCTCCCGTAGACTTTACTGAGGAAGATGATCCAGCCAAACGAGACCTATGGATTCGTATTCGCGACAGTATTGCGGATGTTCTTGATTCCACCACCCTATCGGACCTGATTAACTACAAAGAAGAAAGTCATATCGACAACTACATGTTCTATATTTAGAACAGCATCACTACTAGTTGCCTACCCTGCCATTGGCGGGGTATTTTTTTTTGTGGAGCTAGAAAAACTTGGAAAAAATTTTGCTGCAACTTTAACGTCAGTTGATCAGTTCCCTTTACATTCTTCTACGAAGAATTTAGAGGGATTGTCCCCCTCTAAATATCGCGAAATCCTCCATGGTGGCAGTTTAGAAGGGATTTTTCCCTCTAATTATATGCTTTTGGCCATCTTCAGGGAGGATTCGCAGAAATATAGGGAGTATTTCCCTCTATCCCCTGAATAATCCGCATTTAAAGAAGTTTAGAGGGAGTTTTTCCCTCTAAGATTATCCGTCTACAATTAGGATTCTCGGCAACTGAGTCCCTGTTAATTCTCTAACAAAATGCTCTTTTTACCATTGCATAACGAACGTCTGTTTGGGTATAATGATTATACAAACAAATGTTCTTATATTAGGAGGCGCCTGGTTATGAAGATGCATGTGGGTCAAATCGTCGAAATTGTGTATATGGACAAAGCCGGCAAGATCACGCAGCGCAAAATCGAAATTAAAAACATGCGGGATGGCATGCTTCGGGCAACCTGCCTGACAACTGATTCTCCCCGTATCTTTCGTATGGATAATATCCTTGCTTGGCAACCTACAAAAGTGAAGCACGTGGGTTAATTCCTTTCATAACGATAAGCTTTTACAGCTCCCGCTCCGTAACCACGTTGGTTTAGGGCTCTAGCATTTCCACGTAATTTTATCCACTTTATCTATAGAAGTTAATCCCGTTATGTTTACTCTAGTCACACACTATCCCTACAGACCTAATTGAAATTAATGATTATCTATTCAATCTAAAGTGTTGATACTAATTAAAGGGTATGATATAAAGGAGACCGAACGTTTGTCTTATATTTAAAGAAGTTTAGAAGCGGGGACCTTAACCATGAAACCTATATATGTAGACCATGCAGCCTCCACTCCGGTACATCCCGAGGTGGCAGGTGTGATGTTGAAGATAATGACGGAGCAATTCGGAAACGCGTCTAGTGTGCATTCCTTTGGTCGTGCAGCTAAAAAGATTATAAACGGGGCACGCGACGTTATTGCCTCCTCTTTGGGCTGCTCTCCGGAAGAGTGGGTGTTCACTAGCGGAGGTACAGAAAGCGATAATCTAGCCTTGTTTGGTGCTGCAGCATCCTCCTCCGATAAGGGAAAACATATTATTACCACGAAAATAGAACATCATGCCGTTTTACATACCTGTGAAGTGCTGGAGAAAGAAGGCTATAGTGTCACTTACCTCCCTGTAGATCGTACAGGATTAGTTAGTGTTGAGGATGTTCGAGAGGCAATAAGGCCGGATACGGTACTAATTAGTGTAATGTTTGCCAATAATGAGATAGGAACGGTCCAGCCCATTGTAGAAATTGGAGACCTAGCGAAAAGTATGGGGATTTTGTTCCATGTTGATGCTGTGCAGGTTCTAGGTATACTCCCTATAACACTCCGCGATATTCCAGTAGATTATATGAGCTTCAGCGCTCATAAAATCAATGGGCCCCAGGGCATTGGTGGTCTGTATGCAAGACGGGGGGCACCCATCCATCCAAGACAGCATGGAGGGCTTCAGGAGCGCGGACGCCGTGCCGGAACAGAGAATCTAGCTGGGGCCGCAGGGTTTGCCAAAGCTGTGGAACTGGCTGTACAAGGGTTGCCGCAGAGACAAGAGAACGCAATTCTTCTGCGTCAGAAGCTGCTGCAGGAGCTAGATCAGAGAATAGGGAGCGAAAGTTATGCAATCAATGGAAATCCTAACTTTTACCTGCCTAATATTCTTAATCTGAGCTTCCCTAAGGTTAGAACAGATGTGATGCTTATGAATTTGGATATGGAGCAGATATCTGCAGCCAGTGGATCAGCATGTACCTCGGGATCTTTGGAAATATCCCATGTGTTGAAAGCTATGGGGTTGCCCGCAGATCTTTTGGAATCAGCGATTCGATTTAGTATGGGTTTGGGTAATACTAGTGAACAAATGGTATATGTAGCCGAACAAATTGAAACTATTTTGAAAAGGCTACGTAACAGAGATTAAGGTATTTCCTTTGCGAGAGGACTAAACCGATATGAGACTTCAGGATATGATTGGACTAGCTGTATTTGAAGTAGAAGAAGGTCAAGAAATTGGCACAATTGTCGACGTTATTGTCGATTCAAACTTGAATATAACGGGTATTGAACTTGAAAGTAAATCTTTTTTCAACAATCATGTGAAAGTTGTGGCATGGAAAGATATTATTGCCTACGGCGAAGATGCAGTTATGATTGCCAATAAAGAGTCGATTGATAAGGCAGATTCAGACGACATACCCCATACTTTTGTTGCGGGGAAGAATAAATTGAAGGATTTGCAGGTGGTTACTACTACTGGAACTATCATTGGAAAAATATCCGATGTTTATTTTGACCAAAAGATGGGAAATACAATAGTAGCGCTGGAAATCAGTGATGGATTAGTAACTGATCTAATCGAAGGCCGCAAATGGCTGCCTTGTTCTGAAGAGATGTCCATTGGGGAGAATGCAGTATTGGTTCCAGCAATGAGCGAAGAACGGCTACAAAAAGCCATTAATATTGTTAACGGATAGGTGGAATGTATTATATGAAGTGTCCAAACTGCAACTCTAAAGATATCGGAAAGATCGGTTCCCACCAGTTCTATTGCTGGGGCTGTTTCATCGAATTGACGGTAAACGGCGAGAAAATGTCTGTTTATCAAGTTGAAGAAGACGGCACGCTAAGTTCTCTCGACGATTTGTTCTCCGGCGAGGAATATGTTCAAGAATTTCCTCATATCCATGCATCTTCTTAACAGCAATTATGGCTGAGAAGTGTGGGTACATACAATAAACGTCTAATACCTTACTGTTGAATATAACAGTGAGGAATTAGACGTTTTTTTGTGATGATGGTTATTTTACTGCGGCCTTACATATACTTATTTTACAAAGCCAGTCCAGTTTTAGCCGCAGGAGGTAACGGAATGGAGCAATGGTCCCAAAGTAAGTGGCTTCGCTTAATGATCGGAGTGCTGTTATCTTTGATCATCTTGTACTTTGTCTGGCAGCTTCGTCCGATGCTGCAATATGTCTTCTTATTTCTGAAGGCCATCCTTGCGCCATTCTTGGCTGCGATGATTATCTCTTATGTGCTTAATCCCGTTGTCAGTATGCTCGCCGCCCGTAAAATGCCGAGAAGTATTGCAGTGCTGCTGATCTACGCTGTATTTTTAACGACACTTGCAGTAATAGCTATCAATCTCATTCCGATGTTTATAGAGCAGCTTGAGGAATTGAACGAGCATTTACCAGAGATGACACTTCACGCCCAAAGTCTAATGCGGAATATGAATTCTCGGTTGATTCCACCGGGTGTTGAAATGGGGATGAACAACTGGTTTTTTCAACTTGAAAATCGTCTCGCGACGGGGATTTCACATTTTCTTGATAACATCGGGTCCACCATAAATTTGCTATTTAACGCTTTTATCGTTCCTTTTTTGGTCTTTTATATCTTGAAGGATTTCGATGTATTCGAAAGGACACTTGTGTCTTGTCTGCCTCGCTCTCGTCGTAAATCCATTGTAACTATGTTAAAGGATATTGACGAAGCCCTTGGCAACTACATCCGTGGGCAGTTTCTGGTTTGTATCATTATAGGGGTGCTAGCATATATAGGCTACGCTTTAATTGGTATGCCTTATGCTTTGCTGTTTGCTTGCGTTGTTGCTTTATTCGACATTGTGCCCTACTTGGGTCCATTTCTAGGTGCTGCTCCTGCAATTGTCATGGCCTCTACAATATCCTGGCGGCTGGTGTTGATGGTTGCTGTGGTCAATACTCTCTGTCAGATGTTGGAAAGCAATGTTATTTCTCCGCAAGTAGTGGGTCGATCGCTTCATCTTCATCCTCTGCTTATTATATTTGCACTGCTTGTGGGTGGAGAGGTTGCAGGCATAGTAGGCCTGATATTAGCGGTGCCTTTATTTGCAGCTGGAAAAGTGGTCCTTCAGCACTTTTTGGCCTATTATATGAAAAGAAAGCATGTCTAGGTAACAATCACATTGACTGGGATAGCAGCTTTTGTATATAATGTTGTGGAATATTACGATTTAGTATCGTGTATATATTGTTATCGTTGATGAGGAACATTAGTTTCGACAATCGTCAATACAGAGAGCCGGCGCTAGGTGCGAGCCGGTTGACGGACCGGAATGAACTCACCTCGGAGTAATGGCGCAAATGTAGGCAGATTCCGACAGATTTATGGACTCTCGCTGCTTGAACGCCGTCGTCTCACCCTCGTTACAGGGTGCAAAGTGAGTGGCAGAACAAAGTATGTTCAGCCGCTAACTAGGGTGGTACCACGGGAAATTCAACCTCTCGTCCCTAGCGTTTACGCTAGGGATGGGAGGTTTTTTTATGAAATATAAGAAAGTATAAGTTTTCAGTATACTTTCCTTATATTTCTACGAGAAACGGATACCTGAAAGCGATACGGAGTATCGCTACTTCGGAAGCATAGGCTTCCATTAAGGACGGTAAAACCGCTTCTTCTTGAAATATTAGAAATTGGATCTGCAAAATCATGCGGGTCGGCAAGGCAAACTTCATAGCAACACTCCAAGGAGGAGTCAATAATGAGCGACAATAAAGCAAGCATTACTGCCGGACCTGGTTACCGGGCACAGGCACTGGAGCCGAAGTGGCAGCAATTTTGGGAAGAGAACAAAACCTTCAAAACCGGTGAAGATCCGAAGAAACCGAAGTTTTATGCACTCGACATGTTTCCTTACCCATCAGGTGCAGGGCTTCACGTAGGCCATCCTGAAGGATACACAGCTACGGACATTGTCTCCCGTTACAAGCGGATGAAAGGCTATAATGTCCTTCACCCGATGGGTTGGGATGCATTTGGATTGCCAGCGGAGCAGCATGCACTAGATACTGGTCAGCATCCGCGTGAAATTACATTTAAGAATATTGATAATTTCCGCCGCCAGATCAAATCGTTGGGCTTCTCTTATGATTGGGATCGCGAGATCAGTACTACTGACCCTGCTTACTATAAATGGACGCAGTGGATTTTTATACAGCTCTATAACCGTGGTCTGGCTTATGTGGCAGAGGTGCCTGTTAACTGGTGTCCTGCACTGGGTACGGTACTTGCCAATGAAGAGGTTATCGACGGCAAGAGTGAGCGTGGGGGGCATCCGGTTGTTCGGAAGCCGATGCGCCAATGGATTCTGAGAATTACTGAGTATGCAGAGCGCTTGCTGGATGATCTGGAGGAGCTGGATTGGTCTGAGAGTATCAAGGATATGCAGCGCAACTGGATTGGCAAATCCGTAGGTGCGGAGGTTACCTTTGATATTGAAGGTTATGATGCGAATCTGACAGTGTTCACAACACGTCCGGATACATTGTTTGGAGCAAGCTATTGTGTATTGGCTCCTGAGCACGAGTTGGTTGAAGTGATTACGACTGAAAGTCAACGTACAGCTGTGGCGGAATACAAAGAGAAGGCTTCGCACAAGAGTGATCTGGAGCGTACAGATCTTGCCAAAGATAAAACAGGAGTATTCACAGGTGCTTATGCGATCAATCCCGTGAATGGAGCCAAAGTACAAATCTGGATCGCAGATTATGTTCTGGCCGGATATGGAACGGGAGCAATTATGGCAGTACCAGGACATGACACACGTGACTGGGAATTCGCGAAGCAGTTCGGTCTGGACATCCTCGAAGTCGTTCAAGGCGGCAATATTGAGGAAGAGGCCTATGCAGGGGATGGACCGCACGTGAATTCCGGTTTCTTGAATGGGCTGGAGAATGTAGAAGCTATTGCAAAGATGATCTCATGGTTGGAGGAACAAGGAAGCGGCAAAGGCAAAGTTACTTATCGCCTTCGTGATTGGTTGTTCAGCCGTCAGCGCTATTGGGGTGAGCCTATTCCTATTTTGCATTTAGAAGATGGATCTATGAAGACAGTGCCGGAGGATCAGCTTCCACTGCTGCTGCCTGATGTTGATCAGATCAAGCCTTCGGGTACTGGCGAATCACCTTTGGCAAATGTAACGGATTGGGTAGAGACCATTGATCCTGAGACCGGAATGAAAGCACGACGTGAGACCAATACAATGCCACAATGGGCAGGCAGCTGCTGGTATTACCTGCGTTTCATTGATCCGTTGAATGATAACCAGCTGTGTGCTCCGGATAAGCAAAAAGAATGGCTGCCAGTAGATCTGTACATCGGTGGAGCTGAGCACGCTGTGCTTCACTTGCTGTATGCCCGATTCTGGCACAAAGTGCTGTATGATATCGGTGTTGTAGAGACTAAAGAGCCTTTCTATAAACTGGTCAATCAAGGCATGATACTGGGTACTAACAATGAGAAAATGAGTAAGTCCCGCGGAAATGTAATCAATCCTGATGAAATTGTTAACGAATATGGCGCAGATACACTTCGTCTGTACGAAATGTTCATGGGGCCACTAGAAGCCACCAAGCCATGGAATGAAAAAGGTACAGAAGGTATTCACCGCTTCTTGTCTCGTGTATGGCGTCTGTTCGTGAATGAGGATGGCAGTCTTAATGCCAAGATTACAGACAATGGCGGCAGTGACGAGTTCAAACGGACATGGCATAAAACGCTCAAAAAAGTTACGGAGGACTTTGAAAGCCTGCGTTTCAATACAGCGATCAGCCAATTGATGATTTTCACGAATGATGCCTACAAACAGGATACACTCCCGCGTGAAGCGATGGAGAACTTCGTGCAAATGTTATCTCCGCTGGCACCACATATTTCAGAAGAACTGTGGCAGCTGCTTGGATACGAGGGTGGTATCAGTTATGTAGCTTGGCCGTCTTACGATGAGTCATGGACTGTGGATGCAGAGGTTGAAATCGTAGTGCAGGTCAACGGTAAAATTGTCCAGCGCGCCTCGATTCCACAAGATATGGGCCAAGAGGAAATGCAGGCTCACGCATTGGCACTTCCGAATGTTAGTGCAGCTATAGAAGGCAAAACCGTACGTAAAATTATTGCGGTTCCTGGAAAGCTTGTAAATATCGTAGTGGGTTAAGCGAAGAACGCATGATTGCCCGCAGCAACGGATTATTCCGTGCTGCGGGCTTTTGTTGTCTTAGGGTCAAAGGGTGTTTTTGTTCTATTCAACTAACGGTCCAGCGGACTCTGGACAATGCTGTCTCGCTTGAATATTAGATCCAGCTTTGTGACATCCTCGTCATATTTATCATGCGTTGTGATGATTAGACGTTCGAAGACACCTTCGAGACTGCAGCGCAGATGGTTCAACGCTTCAGCCGTTATGCCGCCGGGAACGGCTACTCGTTCCTGAAGCTTCTGTGGGGTGAAGTCGCCCTCGGTGAGCAGTTTGCCCGTACCTAGCAGCATTTCCCCGGCCAGCGTACTGATTAAGGCTTCATCTATACCTGTAGCCTCCACAGCGGCTTCTATCCATCGTTCAATGAAATAGCTTAGGAATGCGGGCCCGCAACTAGAGAAATCTGAGGCTATACGGGTATGGCTTTCACTAATTTCCACAGGGACGCTGATATAGGATAACAGCTGTATGAGTATAAGTTTATCTTTTTTATTCAGCCGGTCACCGAATACACAAAGTGAAGTGCCACCCTTCATACGATGGGTAATGCTGGGGATGACTTTGGCAATCTTAGATGGCAGAGCGGACTCCAGGTGATACAGCTGAACAGGACTTGTTATTGATACGACTATCTGATCATTACGGAGGAAAGGATTGATTTCGTCGGTTATGGTTTTGAATTCCAGAGGTTTTATGCAAAGGAAAATAATATCGCTGATGGTCGCTGTTTCAATATTGCTGCTGCATACCAATATTCCGGGATGACGCTCCGCAAGCTGGCTCAATTTGTGCGGGCTGCGATTGCTGGCATGTATGTCCTGAGGTTGTAAGGCCCCGGAAGAAATAAAGGCATCGATCAGCAGGCTGCCCATACTTCCTGTTCCTATAAATCCTACTTTCATCCTGTGGATCCCTCCTTTCATGCTTACCCTATTTGACAGGATTACTCTTCGTTAAATGTATGCGGCATAGACTTGGACACATGACGATTCTGAATAAAAGATATATGAATTGAGATAAAGAGGAGGTTGTGTAATGAAGAAAAAAGCATTAGCTGGTGGAATCGCTGCAGCACTGCTTGGCAGTGGTCTATTGTGGTATAGCGGGATTGGCCCTGACCAAGGTATTGCCGGTTGGGAGACATTAAATGACAGCATGGAGAATGTTATTCATAAATCCAACAAAAGTACAGACGCTGTTGCTTCCTCAACAGAAACAGGTATAGTTACACGGACAGCACCACCGACGGCCCCACGGACAGCACCACCGACAACGCCACCGACAACGCCTCCGGCATCCGAGGGAATGGTGAATGTAAATACAGCTACAGTTGATGAATTAATGGAGCTGCCAGGCATAGGAGCTGCGAAAGCACAGGCCATTCTTGATTACCGGAAGAGCCAGGGTCCCTTTAAGGGTTTGACCGATTTAGGAAAAGTGAAAGCGATTGGACCCAAAATGCTGGAAAAGTTGAAACCTTTAGTTTCGTTTTGAAGGCAATATGATACAATAGTTAACAACTTATTTTGGAGAAAATGGTGATTCATTAATGACACATGCTTATCGTAAAAATTGGGATACGTATTTTATGGATATTGCCTGCATGGTTTCTACTCGTTCCCGCTGTAATCGCCGCCATGTGGGTGCGGTTTTAGTTCAGGGTAAAAAACTGTTGGGTACTGCCTACAATGGAGCTCCTATGGGGGTGCCGGATTGCTCGGAAGCCGGCTGCATGGTTTCAGAACAGTATGAGATGGAACTAGTAGACGGTGTTCAGACTATGGTGAAGAAGCAACGCTGTATACGGACGATTCATGCTGAACAGAATCTTTTGTTATTTACCGACCGCAGTGATCGTGAAGGAAGCACAGTATATGTAACGGACGAGCCCTGCTGGACCTGTGCCAACATGCTGGCAAACAGCGGAATCGTAGAGATAGTCTATTACCGTCCATATCGGAAAGACATGGAGAAGGTGAGGTCAATGATGGCCTCCAAAGGAATTATTTTTCGCCAACTAGAGAGTTATGAACCACCGAATGAGACCATGATTATGATTAAAGAGTAAAGTATGCGTTAGCCATCAGATTAGGATCACCTGGAGGAAGAACCTCTGTTCACGCAGTTCACTGCGAAGACAGGGGTTTTTTTGCATTGTAAAGGAGGACTTTAGGCGTGAAAAAAAGACCGCTATCAAGCTTTACAGTTTGTTGGGTTGCTGGAAGTGCAGCGGCTTGCAAGTTATCCTTTAGTTCTATGATTTTGGCGTGGGCCGGAATGTTGCTACTATTAGCTGCTTTGGCGATTTGGGGTAAATTAAGCTGGAAATACATAGCTGTATTGGGTCTAGCCTTTTTGTTAGCAGGTTGCTACTGGGAATGGAATGAGGGACGTAACGTGAGTGTCCTCCCGGAGGTATTGGCATTGGAATCAGTGGAGGGAGCGGAAGTCAGCGTCCAGGCCAGGGGAACCATAATCTCAACGGTCGAGCGGGATGGGGATCGGGTAGATTTTACAATAGGAATTAAAGGCATATCCCGTTCTCAAAATCTAACACCATTAACTGATGAAACTTGGGTGAAAGTTAAGGAGGAAAGGGTGCTCGTTCAGGTTAAGCTAGAAGCCGAATCCGAAATCAATGTGGCAGCAGGCTGGCATAGGGGGGATCAGGTGATCTTGAATGGTTCATTGGAGCAGCCTTCTACAGCGAGGAACTTCGATGGTTTTGATTATCGTGCTTATCTGCTTACTAAGGAAGTTCATTGGATTTTAAAAATAGCAGGGACTAATCAAGTGAAGGCTGCAGCACCCTCCTCATGGAGCTTTGGCTCTCTTTTGCGATGGAATGATGGAGTGCGAAAGGGTATGGGTGCAGAAATGGACCGTTTATTTGATGAGCGGAACTCCGGGTACATGAAGGGGCTAGTAATAGGAATGCAGGAGGATTTGGACGCAGCTACGTTCATGCAATTCTCTCAACTGGGATTAACTCATATTTTGGTGATTTCCGGTATGCAGGTGGCCATCTATGTAGCTGTGCTTTTATTTATACTTTTACGTATGCAGCTAACCAGAGAAACCGCCCAAACCCTTGTCCTGTTTATGATTCCTATATACGTTCTCTTATCTGGAGCAGGGCCCTCGATAATCCGTGCAGGTATTATGGCGATGATCGCTTTGTTTGCAGCCCGAGTAGGTGTGCTCAAAGATGGATTTAATATTTTAAGTGCGTCTGCACTTTTGATGCTCGTTTGGAATCCGTACTTCTTACTCAGTGTAAGCTTTCAGCTATCTTTTTTGGTGACGGCGGGATTAATGATTTATGTCCCTCTTGCCAACCCTCTACTGACAGGATTGCCTCGTTGGATAGGAGGTACTTTAGCCGTTACACTGGTCGCCCAACTGGTCTCATTTCCACTAACGATTTATTACTTCAACCAATTTTCGATCCTTTCTATTGCGGCTAATTTTATGCTTGTTCCAATGATCACTTTTGTCACCCTTCCGCTCGGTGTGGCAGCACTGCTGCTGGGGCGGATCTGGACTGGAGCAGCTAAACTAACGGTAACTGTTACGGAGTGGCTAAATCAATTTACATTTAGTATGGTGGAATGGATGAACGACTGGTCTGCGGGAGTGACGATATGGCGATCCCCTTCACTATATTGGATAAGTGTGTATTACTTATTATTGTATATCTTGCTCTATGCATGTAAAAAGTGGATTGAATCTCGTTATACACCGATTTATATGGAGGACGAAACTAGACCGCTGGAGGGTCTTCATCCTAATTCATCGTACGCTGTAGCTGTAACTCCTTATTCAACCCCTTTCGCATTACTTTGGAGTCCAGTATCCATATCATTGCTGACCTTATGCTTCGTGGTTCTTCTCTATAAAGGCTATCAGCCGAAAGATCACTCTGGTAGGGGGGAGATAAGTTTCTTTGATGTGGGGCAAGGAGACAGCATGCTCATTACCACTCCGGGAGGCTCCAATATTTTAGTGGATGGTGGAGGCACGGTCAGCTTTGGTCAAAAGGAAGAATGGCGCATTCGCCGCAGCCCCTTCGAGGTGGGTGCTAAAGTGCTGCTGCCCCTGCTCAAAAAGAGAGGCATTCACCGCCTAGATGCTATCATTCTGACCCATGGAGATCAGGATCACGCCGGAGGGTTACAGGCCGTACTGGAGGGAATTCCTGTCTCAGCGCTGCTGTTCAATGGAACAGTTGCCGATTCTGAGCCTTATATTAAGCTGATGAAGACGGCGCTGGAGCATGATGTACAGCTATATAGTGTTCACGAGGGAATGAGAGTTTCCCCAGACGAGGATACCGAGCTTATGTTCTTGTGGCCGGAGATACGATCGAATATGGAAGAAGAACTTCCTGTTGTGGACGAGCAGAATCATGATTCAGTCGCGTTTCGTTTAAGTATGAATGGTTGCAGCTTTTTGTTCACGGGGGACATGGATAAGGAGGCGGAAGAAGTAATTATGGAGAGGTATCCGCAATTTACAGCCCAAGCATATCCGCAGGTTGACGTCCTGAAGGCCGCACATCATGGTAGTAAAACCTCCAGCAGTGAAAGATGGATCAAATATTGGAGTCCGACCACAACAGTGATATCCGCCGGAGTCAATAATTCATATGGGCATCCAAGCCCAGAGGTGTTGGAACGCTTAGCTTCCGACAGTATTCAAATCTTGCGTACGGATCAGCGGGGTGAGATACAGATGAAGGTTAGTGAGGGAGTGATACTGATGCGGTATAAGTTGAAATAATTAATAGGAGAAGCATGGTATTTAGAATGGTGGAATATAAAACAGAACAGTAGATAATTTACTAAAAAAAAGCTATACTTTTTGATAAAGTGTTTTTCTTTAGAGAAGAGTGGAGCGGACAAATGAAGAAACTGACGATTGAAGATGTGGCTCAAAAGGCGGGCGTATCGAAGAGTACGGTCTCGCAATTTTTGAACAAACGATTTAAATATATGAGTGAAGCGACGAAGAATCGGATTGCTGCGGTGATCGAAGAGTTGAATTATCAGCCTAATGGCTTAGCGCGCAGCTTGAAGCAGAATCGAACACATATGGTGGGCATCATTGTTGCAAATATCGATTATTCATTGTCTATACAATGTATACGTGCGATTGAGAATGAACTGCAAAGCCGCGGGATACAGGTCATTATATGCAATGCTGATGAAAATGCGGAAAAGGAAAGCAAGTATGTGGAGACGTTGGTCGCCCGCCAAGTAGACGGACTCATTATATTCCCGACAGGAAATAATCCATCATCCTACACCCGGTTAACCGAAGCTCAATTTCCGTTGGTGTTTATGGACCGATTAGTCGAGGGAGTAACGACGCAGAGCCTTCTATTGGACAATGAAATGGCCGTTAAGTTAGGAATTAGTGAGCTGGTGCGGAATGGACATGAACGAATAGCACTGCTGTCACTTCCCCTTGGTGAATATTCCATTACTCCTCGTAAGGAGAGAATGAGCGGCTATAAAAAAGCAATGGAAGAAGCGGGCCTCTCCCTTAATGAGAAGTATATCTGCAGCGTACCGCGAGAAGAGATTGCAGCTGAAGTAAAGCGCCTGTTGGAGCTTTCGGAGCCACCCACGGCGCTGCTAGCATCGAATGATATTGTGCTTGCTGAGATTTTGAAGTATGCGAATAAACAAGCCATCTCCATACCGAATGATCTGTCTGTAGTGGGGATAGATGACGTAGAATTCGCTCATATCTATAATCCAGTAATCACTACAATCCGCCAGCCTGCTTATGAAATGGGTATGCAGGCCGCCAAAATTATGCTCTCCTGCATAGAAGACATGGGCTCCTATGTGCCTATTACGTACCGTTTCCTTCCGTCTTTGCAGCAGGGGCAATCGGTTAGATCACTGAAGTAACAGGTTGGTGGAGCGAAGTAATAAGGGAAAATTGAAGTATGGGTTATCGGAATAGGAAGTAAGTATTAGGAGAGCCCATTTCATCGAAATCAAGTGTACATTTACACTACATCCGCCGCTTCAACATCTGGAACTATTTAGAGTGGTAAATTCCCCATATTTCTTGAAAAGTTGGTTTCGTGTAGCTACATTAATTAGTTGCGACAAAAAAGGCCAACCCCACATTAACGGGGGTGGCCTTTTCGCTTCTATAAGGTACCTCTACTTCGTCTTAAGTTACACTTCCTGATTCATAAACGTTGCCAGGCCCTCGCGGGTCGGTAGGCCGTCCATATCTCCAGGGGACATGACTGCCAAAGCGCCGATGGCATTGCCGCGTTTGACCGCTTCAGCTACCGGAAGCTTCTCCAGCATTGCACTGATGACTCCGACTGCAAAGCCGTCTCCAGCGCCTACGGTATCAACAACTTCTTCAACTTTGAAGCCTTGTACATAACCTTCCTGCTCCAAAGACTTATAATAAGCACCTTCAGGTCCCAGTTTGATTACAACTAGGGAAACACCGCGTTCCAAATAGTACGCTGCGATTTCCTCGGGTGAATCCAGTCCGGTAAGGGTTTTGCCTTCACTTAATCCTGGCAGGAACCAGTCACAACGTGTAGCTAAATCATTAATAGTGCTTACCATAGTTTCAGTATTAGGCCACAATGTTGGGCGGAGGTTAGGGTCGAGCGATACCGTTTTTCCTTTGCTCTTCATGAATTCCATAGCATGTATGGAGAATTCATGGCAGCTCTTTGACAGTGCGGATGAGATGCTAGTTACATGCAGATGTCCTGCGGAAGCGAAATAAGCTTCGTCGAAATCTGCTAGGCTTAGCTTGGAGGCGGCGGAATTTTTACGGAAATATTCGACTTTAGGATCGCCGGTAAGGACCTTTGATTTAATCAGCATTCCCGTGGAATACTCTTTGGTAAATGTGATGCTATCTGTGTTAATGCCTTCTTTATTCTGTGCGTCTACTATGAATTGGCCAAAATTATCTTCGCCGAGTTTAGTAACATAACCGGTAGGGTGTTGCAAACGGGATAAACCGGTAGCTACATTGCTCTCCGCCCCTGCCAGTGCTTTGGAGAATGAGAATACTTCAGCCAGCGGCCCAGTCTCATTCGCATAAAACATAGCCATTGGCTCTCCAAAAGTGACTACATCTAATTGTTTAGTCATTAATAGTTCCTCCTGAGGGAGTTAAGTCCCTGTATAATAATTTGTAATTTGAAATTATCATATAAATCGGTTTTGTACAATAACGCAATGCTCATAAATTGAGGTAATTTAGAGAAATTAAATGACTAAAACAATAAATCCCTTATAAATAGCGGTTTTATTCGAAATAAATGCGTTGTTCAATATATTCACACAAAAAAAGATTGACTGTTAGCTACATTATTATTACTATTTTCTTAGTAGTTGCTGTAGAGTATTAGTATATTTTAATAAAAAAGTTTATCTATTATGATGATTTGTTGTTTAGATAACGTTGATTAAGAGAGGAAGATAATGATGAAGAAAATAAAAGTATTACAAAATGTGGCTTCTGTCGGTGTTGTTGCTGTAATCCGTGCTGATAATGCCGAAGATGCATTCAAAATGTCCGTGGCCTGTATCGAAGGCGGCCTGAACAATATTGAGGTTACCTTTACAACTCCGGATGCAGATGTGGCTATCAAGAAATTAGTAGCGGAATACGGTGATCGCGCAGTAATTGGCGCAGGGACTGTACTGGACCCGTTAACAGCAAGAATTGCGATATTGGCAGGGGCAGAATTTGTAGTGAGCCCTTCTTTTGAAGAAGATACTGCGAAAATGTGTAATCTCTATGGAATTCCGTATATGCCCGGTTGCATGACACTGAGTGAAATGAAGGAAGCGCTGAAACTGGGTGTCGATGTGCTGAAGTTGTTCCCAGGCAGTGCGTTTGGACCGGATTATGTAAAAGCAGTTAAAGGGCCTATGCCTCATGTGAACATTATGCCTACGGGCGGCGTGGATCTGAACAACATGGACAAATGGATTGCGAATGGTTGTATCGCTGTTGGAATTGGTGGGAATTTGACGGCTCCGGCAAAAGATGGACGTTACGATCTGATCACCGAGCTGGCTGCGAAATATGTGGCAAAGTTTCAGGAGATCAAGGGTTAAGAGATTCATTGTGCGGTTTAATATAACAAAAACGGCTGTTGACCGAGAATGCTTGGTTGGCAGCCGTTTTTTTGTATATTATATTTCAGGATATATTTTCTAATAACTTCATATATATAACACTAGCAGAAATTTTATCTATAAAGGATGCAGGCGATCATTTAGGAGGGGAAGTCATGCTAGGAAAACGACGTGTACAGTTTTTATATCTGGTTTCATTGCTATTTGTAGCAGGTGGAATAATAAATCTTATGAATAGTCATTTAGGTATGGGTATTTTCTCTGTGTGCATTGGGATTGTTTTTGGAATTCGTGGACTAACGACGGTTCATAAGTGACTATAAGTTGCACTGTATATTTTCTCCTACATTATATTCTTATATTTGTCCAAAGAAACGGGTGTACTCCCTTTAAGGACGGTGCAGCTGTTTTTTTTGTGATGTCAGTTTTGTAATAAAATTTACAAGAAGTTTTATTTGAATAGAGGAGTCTTCCCCTGTATGCTTAATAAGGATTTATGTTCAAAAAATAATGATTAAAGAATGCAACAATTCGGCAGTCTTGCGCGTCAGTAAGATTGCATAGAGAGGGGGAACCTTCGTGGTGGAGCAGGGACTCATCAGAGCCGCTCAAGCGGGCGATCGCGACGCTCTAATCACCCTATTGCGAGAAATTGAAGGACATGTTTACAAAACAGCCTTCTACATTTTGCATAATGAACAGGATGCGCTGGATGCATCCCAGGAGGCTTTGATTCGGGTGTATACGAAGATTGGCTCTTACGAGGAGAAGGCTCAGTTCAAAACATGGGTTGGGCGAATCGTGACCAATATTTGCATTGATAAGTTTAGAAGAGCTAAACCAACAGTTTCTATGGATGAACATGAAATGGTATTTAAAGATAAGCATGATGTTGAACGCGAAGTGATGTCAGGTTATTTAGCCCAGGATATACAGGCGGCTATTGACCAGTTGCCTGATCATCATCGTACGGTAATTGTACTCCGTTACATTCAGGACTTATCCTACAACGAGATTGCAGATTGTTTGGACCTACCCCTTAATACAGTGAAATCCTATCTATTCAGGGCCAGGCAGCAACTACAAAATAGACTTCAAGAGTATCAGAAAGGGGGTGTATCGGGATGAAATGCGCGGAGGTGATTGAATGGATGCACCGTTATTTGGATCATGATTTAAGCCGTGAAGAAATAACTGAAATGTTTCAACATATAGATGATTGCCTTTCCTGCGCAGAAATCTTTGACCGGTTAACGATGCTCTCCAAGCAATTAGAGCAGCTGCCGGACGTGAAAGCCCCTTTTAGTATAGTGGACTCCATTTTACCTAAGCTGGATGAATTGGATCGTGGCCTTCTTCAATCCGGCAAGGAAGAATCAGAAGATCAAGTAGTAGTTCCTTTTTCCCGGGAAGGTTTACGAGATAAACGTCAGAAAGGCTCATCCTTAGGGAAAAGGACAGGCATTGGTGCAGTTGCAGCCGCTCTTATACTTGGGATCGCTATTTTTAATATGCCAAAGGAAATTCCAGGCGCTCAAGTGGAGAAAATGCTAGGGAACGATAGTGCAGCTACGTCTATGGATACGGACAATGGGTCAACCCCTATGATGAAGTCGGGCACTGCAAATGCTCCCAATGCTCAGGATGCCACAGCTAATAGTGGAATGACACCCGATAGTACAGCTGACGAAGCGAGTATGCTTGAAACAGCAATAGTAGAGAGTCCTAATCCTTCTATGGAAGAAATGGATATTGTAGAACCCACTAAAAGCGGGACTGAGCCCAATACGCCAGCAGCCAGAGATACTTCGACTGATAAACCATCCGCTCCTAGCAAAAATCCAAAACAAGAGGCTACTGCAACACCGGATGCCTCGGATCTTCGCAGCAGCACTCTTTCAGCGAATAACAGCGATGCTCCATCTGAACCGGAGTCCGATATGATGCAGTCAATGAAGATTTCTGAGAGCTACAATGATCAAGGGATAATGAGTTTACTCCCTCCATCTAACATGGCTGGCGAATTATCATGGACTTCATCGGACGGTCAGTATGCCGCAATCGTAGAAGGGCAGAAACTTGTTATTTACAGCATTCCTCCAAGTGGTATCAGTATTGACAAGATGCTTCTAGACTCTATTCCTTTAGCGGGGAAATGGGTAACAGGAGAATGGACTCCAGACAGCTTAGAGTTTCGATATGTGACCGAGAACAACGGACAGTCTGTTGAGAATGTCTATGTGGTTGCAGCCACGGATAATTCATCTTCAGTACCTGAGGGAACTCCGGTTGTGAGCCCAACGAATTCAGCTGTGAATGCTCCATCGGCAACTTCGTCTGCAAAATAATATCCAAGATGGAACTTTTTGCGGAACTTCGGAATATAGTATAGTAAGAGGCCGGATGGTATAATTTAATGATTACTTTCCGGTATTTAAAAGTTTTGGAGAACATCGGTATGACCGTCGGCTGTGGAGTTTCTAGAGCTTCTCACGCCGTCGTTTATATAGATGCGCCGCTGGAACGGAGGAACTTTGGCCTTAGTGCTGGAGTTTCTCCGTTTTTGCGTCTTAATATGTTACAATAAAAACTCATAAATACCTGAAAAAAATGCAATAGATGAATAGGAAAAGGAAGTGGCGGGATGGATGTCAAAGCGGCGGTTAAAGACATCAAGCAAGGGAAGATTTCACCGCTGTATGTCCTGTACGGAAGTGAGAAATTTCGCATGAATGAGTTTGCAGCAGTTCTGGAGAACCAGCTAATTGCTAAAGAGGATCGCGATTTCGCGGTTATTCCTTTTGATCTTTCGGAGACACCGATACAAGCTGTAATTGAGGAGGCAGAGACCGTTCCATTTATGGTACCTCGTAAGCTGCTGCTGGTGCGCGACGCCTCCCTATTTACCGCTGGCAAAGAAAATGCCAAGTTGGAGCACCGGATTGAAGCGCTAAATGATTACATACAGCAACCAGTAGATTTCAGTGTAATTGTATTTATGGTGAATAACGACAAGCTGGATGAGCGGAAAAAGATTGTTAAGGCAGTGAAAACAGCCGGTACTGTCTTAGCCTTTAATCCACTGGGAGCTGAGGAGCTGCTTCGGTGGGTAGAAAAGGCAGTTCGTGAACGGGGTTGTGTCTCGGCTCCCGGTATGGCTGAGGCGCTCATAGCAAGTGCTGGGACGGGACTTCAGGGATTATCGGGAGAGATGGATAAGTTATGCCTGTTTGCTGGCAAAGGCGGTACAGTGGATACAGCGGCTGTTGAGAGCCTAGTCCATCGTGGGACAGAGCAGACCGTATTTACACTGGTTGAAGATATCGCTAATCTACGATTAGACAAAGCTCTTGATTCCTTATATGAACTGTTAAAGCAGCGTGAGGAGCCTATTAAAATTGCTGCGCTGATTGCCAGACAGTTCCGGATTATTTTGCAGGTAAAGGATTTGTCCGCACACAGTTATTCTCAGGGACAGATTGCCTCTCAGTTGGGATTACATCCTTATGCCGTTAAGCTTGCCGGTGAACAGGCCCGTAAGTTTGAGGCTGGGCGGTTACGTCAAATCCTAAGCGCTATGGCTGATCTTGATTACCAAATGAAGACTGGAGCTATAGACAAGGTACTAGGACTGGAGCTGTTCATGCTGAAGCTCGGCGCCTAATTACAATAAAAGAGCCTTCAAGCCCTTATATTCAGGGATTTGAAGGCTCTTTTTGCGTTGTTTAGAAAAATGACAACAAAAAAACCTAACCGTATACAGGATAGCGGTCAGGTTCTTAAATTGCTCATTATGAGTACGTCTTACGCTTGCGCGCTAAGAGCGTTCAATTTCTTCGCCAAGCGGGATTTTTTGCGGGAAGCCGCATTTTTATGAACCAGACCTTTAGAAACGGCCTTGTCCAGCTTTTTGGAAGCAGCTAGGAAAGCAGCTTGAGCAGTTTCAACTTCTGTACCAGCCAGCGCGGTGTCAGCGGCTTTAACTGCTGTACGAAGCGCGGATTTTTGAGAAACATTAAGTGCACGGCGTTTTTCGTTCGTGTTGACGCGTTTTACTGCGGATTTAATATTTGGCATTGCATTCACCTCCTGTAAGACATTCGAAATCATCAAATGATTCACAACTTAAAATAGTTTAGCATGTGTGATAGTAAAAAGCAACACTAAAACTCTTCAAATTAAACCAGTCCGCTCTGTATAAACAGCCGCTTTCTCTCGCACACTATCGACAAAAGGAAAAGGAGGCTGATATAACGATGGAACTGGATCTTCAGCTGTATTCGGTACGTACGGATTTGGCGTTAGAGGCCAAAGAGCTGGCCGAGGGGCCGCAAAGGAACCCCATCCCCGGTGTGAACGAAGAAGTGCAAGAAGCGGATGGCATTAAAGTTACACGGCTTCAGGTTAGTAATGAAATGGGCTCACGAGCGATCGGGCGTACCATTGGCAATTATGTAACGTTGGAGGTACCTGCTTTAAGGGGAGGTGATACAGGTCTCCAGCAAAAGGTAACTGACGTTTTTGCTCGTGAGTTTGAGCATTTTATGACCCGTATTGGTATCCATAAAAATTCTAAAGTACTTATTGTGGGTCTTGGCAACTGGAATGTGACCCCGGACTCGCTTGGCCCTTTAGTGGTAGAGAATTCTCTGATTACACGGCAATTTTATGAATTGGTTCCCGATCAAGTAGAGCCTGGATATCGGAACGTAAGTGCGATAGCACCGGGAGTTCTTGGGTTAACAGGTATTGAATCCAGTGAGGTTGTACAGGGTATTGTGGATCGTACGAAACCGGATGTTATTATTGCCATTGATGCGCTGGCTTCGCGTTCTCTTGAGCGGATTAATACAACGATTCAAATAGCGGATATCGGCATTCACCCTGGATCCGGTATTGGGAATAAGAGACGGGGACTCACTAAAGAAATTTTAGGTGTCCCTTGTATCGCTATAGGTGTACCTACTGTCTGTTACGCTTCAACTATAGTTAATAATGTATTGGAAATGATGAAAACGCACTTTGGACAGGGCACTCCCCACACCCAAAAAATTATGGGCATGCTTAATGATATATCTGAGAATGAACGACTTTCATTAGTTAAAGAAGTTTTGGAACCCCTCGGGCATGATCTAATAGTAACACCTAAGGAAATCGACGAATTCATCGAAGAAATCGCTAATATCGTGGCTAGCGGACTCAATGCAGCCCTGCATGAAGCTGTGGATCCAGGCAATGTAGGGGCTTACACTCACTAATCAAAAAACGCAAATCCACCAACGCCAGTGCAGGCGTAAAGGCGGATTTGCGTTTTTTAAATATAAGACGTACTAGACTCCCCTATTAAATAGAATGAACTCTATTTGTTCTTCTCGTATTTCGGTTCTACTGTTGCTCTTAGGTTCATAGATTTGAAATATAAGAGATTACAGAGGGCTGCGAGGAGGACACAAGAATGTTGAACAAAAAATGGTTTCAGCTATGGAACATTGGCCGGTTACGTGCAAGATTTCTGGATATGCTGTCGCTGGGAAGAACGATGCTGCTGCTTGTCGGCGGTTCCTTCTTATTCTTCATATTGCTAGGTGCAGGAGGGATGGCAGGCCAAAAACTAAACTCCTCACCTATTCCTTCTATGAAAGGCTTGGCCACTTCGCTTTCTAGTGGATTTTTTATGGAAATCATAGGTATGGAGATGCCGCATTTGCCTAAGGGCAAGGAATTCAGTGCCTTATCGGGGGAAAAGGTTAGCTCTTTTGTGTTCCAGTTACTGACCAGTGTGAATCCAAATGACCCCAAAAGCTTGCTCGCTCGTGAACTTCCGGGTATGGCTGCCGATGAGGCTGTACTGCTGCGAAATGCTGCTGGGGGTAGTGAGGATGCACCTGCTGATTATCACCCTGGCACTGATGAGCTCGCCATAGAGGACAGCACTCCTACACCGGAACCTTCTCTTAATGCAGAGGGGGACAAGCCTGAGGATAGTACTTCTCCTGCTCCCCAAGCAACAGTAGAGCCTGACGCAGCCGGAAATGGGACGAAAAACAGTGGCAATAATGAGAACGGTGAGGGCCAAGATATTTTGGAGAAAAGAATACTTATTTATCATTCGCACCCGCGTGAAGCATATAACCCTCTAATAGGGTCAACTAGCGACAATCCCAGCTCGGCTTCGCCTTCAAAGAACGTAATGCTCGTAGGAAGCTATGTATCTAAAAGATTAGAAAAACGCGGAGTTGGATCCATTCACTCGCAAGTAGATTATGCGACCCAAGTCGAAGATTATAGTTGGAACTTTTCATACAAATACTCCCGGCAGATGATCAAGGCTGCCTTCGCCCAAAATGACGGATTGGATCAACTCATTGATATACACAGGGATTCTCAGCGCCATACGAAAACAACTACCGTTATCGATGGGAAAAGTTATGCTCAGGTGTATTTTATCCTCGGACATGCGAATAAAGATTGGAAGAAGAATGAGGAATTTGCGAACAAGATACACCAGCTTCTGGAGAAAGAGTATCCGGGGATTTCACGTGGAATCTGGGGGAAAGCGGCTAACAAGGGCAATAACGGCGAGTATAATCAGTCCCTGTCTCCTAACAGTGTGTTAATTGAGGTAGGTGGAATTGACAATACAGCGGAAGAATTGAAACGTACTTCAGAAATCTTGGGCGATGCCATTGCCGATGTGTACTGGAGCAGTCATGATGCTGAAAAAGCAAACGCAGCCACGAAGTCAATGGGCTCTGATACGACTCAGGGTCAGGATACGACTCAGGAGCAGAATACTAAAGACTCGGCAACCGATGCTTCTTAGGTTGTGGTAAAGAACTTGTAAAGAAGGGGTGGCGATATGTCGCGTTTTGGTAAAAAGCTGTTTGTTGTGGGAATGTGGGCCGGTATCGGAATTCTGATAGGAATGCAGTTCGGCAGCATCGGTGAGGGAACGAAGGTCTCCCAGGTTCCCGGTTGGAACGTCATAGCAGGCGCAACGCAGAACGCTGCTCAGACGCAAACCCCTCCTTCATCCAGTCCGACCTACGTATACGTGCCTGTAACTATAGATCCGACTACCGGAGCTGTTACAAGCCTGCCACAGCAAGAGGTAAAGGATTACAGCACCCTAACACCGGGGCAAATTCTTGTCCCTGAGGAGCAAAAGCCTAAAGTAGATGTTCTTGCAGACAAGACTGCAGGGTTGTTGCAGAAAGCTTCTCAAAAAAGCATTCGATGGGTAGTTTCCTTGTTTGAATCCTCAGAAAATTAAGAAGATCTTAAAAACAGCTGTCTTGCTGAAAAAGCGAGGGATGCTGTTTCTTTTTGGTAACGCAGATGCGGGATTGATGGGTAGAGCTTGTACTGTTATAATAGATTGATTAACATCAGGCTGTTTGTGGGGGTAAGGAATGACTGACGTACAGAAAAGACAACAACAAATTCGCAATTTCTCGATTATTGCCCATATAGACCATGGTAAATCGACATTGGCTGACCGAATACTCGAATATACCGGTGCACTTAGCTCCCGTGAAATGCAGGAGCAGGTTCTAGATCAGATGGATCTTGAACGTGAACGCGGGATTACAATCAAGCTGCAGGCCGTTCGTCTCACTTATCGTGCAGATGATGGTCAGGATTATTTCTTGAATCTAATTGATACACCAGGACATGTCGATTTCACGTATGAAGTGTCCCGCAGTCTTGCTGCCTGTGAAGGGGCTTTGCTGGTAGTGGATGCGGCTCAAGGAATTGAAGCACAGACGCTGGCGAACGTATATCTTGCGCTGGATAACAATCTCGAAATTCTACCGGTTCTTAACAAAATTGATTTACCTAATGCTGATCCTGAACGGGTGAAGCAGGAGATTGAGGATGTAATCGGGCTGGATACCAGTGAAGCTGTTATGGCCTCCGCCAAAGCAGGTATCGGTATCAAAGAGATATTGGAGCAGGTGGTTAAGCAGGTTCCGGCTCCAACGGGTGATTCAGAAGCACCGCTTAAAGCGCTGATTTTTGATTCTCACTATGATCCGTACAAAGGTGTTATTGTTTATGTCCGTGTTGTGGACGGCAGCATTCGTGCCGGTTCCAAGATCAAGATGATGGCTACCGAGAAGACCTTTGAGGTTATTGAGGTTGGCTCATTTATGCCGCGTATGACAATTGTAAATGAATTGAATGTAGGGGATGTAGGGTTTATCGTAGCAGGCATTAAGCATGTAGGCGATACCCGTGTCGGTGATACCGTAACGGATACCAAGAATCCTACACCTGAGCCGCTGCCTGGTTACCGTAAGATCAACCCAATGGTTTATTGCGGTCTATATCCTATCGAGACTTCTGATTATAATGATCTGCGTGAAGCCCTTGAAAAGCTGCAGCTTAACGATGCTTCACTAAGTTTCGAGCCGGAAAGCTCCAGCGCTCTCGGCTTCGGATTCCGTTGCGGATTCTTAGGACTGCTGCATATGGAGATTATTCAGGAACGGATTGAACGTGAATTCAATCTGCCGTTGATTACGACAGCACCAAGTGTTATTTACCGGATCTTGCTGACAAACGGTGAAACGATAACGATCGACAACCCGTCTCACTATCCGGAAATTGGCACGATTGATTACATCGAAGAGCCGTACGTTAAGGCTGCGATTATTGTCCCTAACGACTACGTGGGTACCGTAATGGAGCTTTGTCAGAACAAGCGCGGCGAGTTCGTCAACATGGAGTACCTGGATGCTAATCGGGTAACGATTACGTATGAGGTTCCATTGTCAGAAATCGTGTATGACTTCTTTGATCAGCTGAAATCCGGCACAAAGGGCTATGCTTCCTACGATTATGAAGTATCGGGCTACCGTCGCTCAAATCTGGTCAAAATGGATATTTTGCTGAACAACGAACAAGTGGATGCTTTGTCATTCATCGTTCACCGCGACCGTGCCTATAACCGCGGACGGATCATTTGCGAGAAGCTTCGCGGTATCATTCCCCGCCAGATGTTCGAGGTACCGATTCAGGCATCTGTCGGCACTAAGGTAGTTGCGCGTGAGACCGTTAAAGCAATGCGTAAGAACGTACTTGCCAAATGTTACGGCGGCGACATTTCGCGTAAGCGTAAGTTGCTGGAGAAGCAAAAAGAAGGTAAGAAACGCATGAAGCAGGTCGGCAGCGTAGAGGTGCCGCAAGAAGCGTTCATGGCGGTTCTTGAGATCGACTAGGCCAGTCAACTAAGTTGCACTTTGTACACCTAAAAAGCAGAAAAAGGAACATGAACACCCTAAATGCGGGATATAAGTGTACTAAATACAGCTAAACGGTTTGTTCGGTGATTAGGAGGCTTAATAGTTGCAGATAATGCAACTATTGAGCCTTCGTCTTCACCTGAAGGTGTACTAACCGTTAAAAGCAGCTCATCCTTAACCATTGTCCTGCCAGGGAAGCCGTAAGGCTTCCCTTTTCTGCTACAATCAGAAGGAATATAATCTATTATTCTACATTACAGAAGTAAAGGAGACAGCTAATGTCTAACATCACCAATAATGGCCGTCCCCCTGAGGCGGTATATATTCATATCCCATTTTGCACGAACAAATGCTTTTATTGCGACTTTAACTCATATGTACTGAAAGACCAGCCCGTTATGGATTACCTCCATGCGTTGGATCGTGAGATGGAGCTGACGGTTAGAGATAACCCTCCCGGTGTCATCAACAGTATATTTGTAGGCGGGGGAACTCCGACTGTTTTGAAGCCGGATGAAATGGAATTTTTCCTGAAGTCAATTCGCACACACTTTCCGAACTGGAATAAAGATATAGAGTTCTCCATGGAGGCGAACCCCGGAACTACTGATCGCGATAAGCTGGAAGTGATGAAGGCTGGCGGAGTAAACCGGGTCAGCTTCGGTGTTCAGGCTTTCCAGAATGAACTTCTGGAGGGAATAGGCCGTATTCATAATGTCGACGACGTATATCGAAGCTTGGAGAATGCCCGCGCGGTTGGACTGAATAATCTTTCAGTTGACCTGATGTTTGGATTACCTAATCAAACGGTTGAAATGCTATCGGAGAGTATTAAAAAGGCACTGGAGCTGGATTTACCCCACTACTCTATTTACAGCTTGAAGGTAGAGGAGAATACTCTTTTCCACACCCTGTTCAATAAGAACAAACTTCCGCTCCCAAATGAAGAGGATGAACTGCAGATGTATCTGCTGCTGATGTCTTCAATGGAAGAAGCGGGATATACGCAATATGAGATCAGTAACTTTGCCAAGCCGGGTAAGGAGAGCCTTCATAACATTACTTACTGGCGTAACGAAGATTATTATGGTTTGGGTGCGGGAGCTCATGGTTATGCCCGACGTAAGCGTCACGTAAACATCAAGGGAGTTAATCCCTACATTGAAGCTTCCCGTAAGGGCCTGCCACGGCTGAATACCTATGCAATCTCCGAGGAAGAAGCGATGGAGGATTTCATGATGGTGGGACTTCGCATGCGTGCTGGGATATCAGAGGCTACTTTTGAAGCACAATTCGGTAAGAAACTGGAGGATGTGTTTGGCAAGTCTCTGCATAAAATGTTGAATGCCGGACTGCTGGAGCAAGAGAATGGCATCTATCGTCTGAGTAAGCAGGGAATCCTTTTTGGAAATGATGTTTTCGGGGAATTTGTAGGTGCGCTGACAGAGGTTTAATTTTAAAATAACCCTTGAATTCAAATTCACTCTGATGTATATTTATTCAATAATATCAACGGGGGGAGTGAAGCAAGGTGATTGCAAAGTTGGCCCGTCATGAATTTCACAACAAAAATGGAATGGCGACATGCAGAAGTGCTACGGTGGATGATATTGAGCCATTGTATCTAATGATAGAGGAGTATGCCCAAAAGGGTATTATGCTTCCCCGTTCGCGGGCGGCATTGCAGCGCCAGATTGATCTGTTTGTCGTTGCTGAAATGGATGGAAAGGTCGTTGGCTGCGGATCGCTCTGCAGGCTTGGCAATGACCTTGTTGAGATACGTTCACTTGGCCTCCGTGATGAATATCAAGGTAAAGGGATCGGTTCATTGATCGTGAATGAGCTTACTGAAGAAGCCAGACGTCAGAAAATCCCGAAGATTATGGCGCTTACCTATGCCGTTGATTTTTTTCTCAGAAACGGATTTGATATTGTACAAAAAGAGATCTTCCCCGAAAAAGTATGGACCGACTGCGTGAACTGCTCTAAGCAGCATGCATGTGATGAAATAGCGGTACTTAAGATGCTAAGCTGATTGTACAATTAAAAACCACACTCTCAATGGGCCACTAACAAAGTGCCACAAGAGAGCGTGGTTTTTTGCATGAAACGAATAAATAGGTGGATTTAAGATACGGTACTGACTTGACAATGGCAATGTCAGTTTGGTATTTTTGTATTAGTGATTAGCACTCATCTCAGTCGAGTGCTAACGAATGTGAGCTACAGCCGATAGGAGGAAAATAACATGTTAACTGAACGTCAAAGAATGATACTTAATGCCATAGTTGATGATTATATTTCTTCGGCTGAGCCCGTGGGCTCACGCAGTATTTCTAAACGGGGTGATGTAGGATACAGTCCTGCTACGATTCGTAATGAAATGGCTGATCTGGAGGACTTGGGGTATCTCGAACAACCTCACACATCCGCAGGCCGAATCCCATCGCATAAAGGATATCGTTATTACGTGGATCACCTGGTCCCGTGGAATTCCGCCGAATCGGCAGAAGTGAGCACAATCCGTGCTTTTTTCGCTGAGAAGCTGAATGCTATGGAACAGGTTAATCAACATGCAGCGATGATTCTTTCCAATATGACGAACTACACTTCCATCCTGCTGGGGCCGGAAGTTTTTCATACATCTTTGCGCCATTTTCAATTACTGCCCCTTAACGATACAACGGCAGTGGCAATCATTGTTACAAGCTCTGGGCAGGTAGAGAACCGGACAGTGAATATTCCCCCGGAGATTTCGGTGTCAGATATGGAGCAAGTAGTCAACCTGCTTAACAGTAAGCTGGTTAATGTCCCTCTCTACAAGCTAAAGAGTCGTCTCTATTCGGAGCTAGGTCAAGAAATGCAGCGGCATATCTCTCATTATGAAGAGTTAATGCAAGTGTTGGATACGGCTCTTGAGAGCGATCAGGAGCAACGTATTTATCTTAGCGGGGCAACGAACATGCTGAATCAGCCCGAATTCAAAGATGTTGATAAGGTGAAGCATATTCTCGATCTGCTGGAAGAGACACCTACTCTGCTTAAAATGCTGTCACCAGCGTCTGGGGGTACGGGGATTCAAGTCCGTATAGGTACGGAGAACAGTCATGAAGCGATTGCGAACTGCAGCCTGATTACAGCGACTTATTCGCTCGACGGGCAGGCACTGGGAAGCATAGGGATTCTTGGTCCGACTCGAATGGAATATGCAAGGGTTATGGGGATTTTGGGCATTCTGTCTAGAGATTTGACAGCGATGCTGGCACACTGGTATAAGTGAACTTAACGTCGTGATTATTTTAAGGAGGTGAAGACAACTTGAAAGAGGAACAAGTTCAAGATTCCAACGAAATTCAAGATAATGCTATAAATGAGGACAATGCAGCTGATACAGCTGAAACGGTCTCTGAGACCGATGCCTTCACGGCAGACGAAGTTAGTGGAGGGAATACTGAGACTGGTGATGATCTTAAACGCCTGCAAGGTCTTGCTGATGAATTTCAGGGTCGGGCATTACGTGTACAGGCTGATTTTGATAACTTCCGCCGTCGTACTGTGAAGGAAAAAGAAGAGCTAGCGCAATATGCTACTTCTAAGCTCGTAGCGGAATTGCTTCCGGTTATGGATAATTTCGAACGTGCATTGGCAACGGCACCAGCTACTCCCGAATTTGAAGCTTTTACAAAGGGCGTAAATATGATTTTCCGTCAGTTGGAAGGGGTACTTAAGAACGAGGGACTTACAGCAATGGAAACAGTAGCACAGCCCTTTAACCCTGAATATCATCAGGCCATCATGCAGGTGGAGAGCGAGGAGTACGAAGAAGGTATCGTGACAGAGGAAGTCCAAAAGGGCTATCTCCTGAAGGATAAGGTACTTCGTCCTGCCATGGTCAAAGTTAGCATGTAGTCTGTCCATATAGGCTGGTAGTTTCTGTCCGCCAAGAAGCGGAAGCATGATCGCTGGAGCTTGTATCCAGTGAGTATTTTCACTTATTGAAATCGTATCGTGATTATAAAGCTAAAGCACATAACTATTCCTTAGGAGCAACAGCTCCGGGTAAAAAATTTCAAGGAGGCAAAATACATTGAGTAAAGTAATAGGTATCGACTTAGGAACCACGAACTCTTGCGTTGCAGTTATGGAAGGCGGCGAAGCCGTTGTTATCCCTAACCCAGAAGGCGCGCGTACAACCCCTTCGGTTGTAGGTTTTAAGAAAGACGGCGAGCGTGTTGTCGGTGAAACGGCAAAACGTCAAGCAATAACTAACCCGGATCGCACTATTAGTTCGATCAAACGCCACATGGGTACTAACCACAAAGAAACCATCGATGGTAAGGACTATTCTTCCCAAGAAATTTCAGCAATGATCCTGCAAAAGCTGAAATCTGATGCAGAAGCATATCTGGGACAAACAGTAACTCAAGCCGTAATTACGGTTCCTGCATATTTCAATGACAGCCAGCGTCAAGCTACAAAGGATGCAGGTAAAATTGCTGGTTTGGAAGTGCTTCGTATCGTAAACGAGCCAACAGCAGCAGCTTTGGCCTACGGCTTGGAGAAATCCGAAGACCATACGATTCTCGTATATGACCTTGGTGGCGGTACATTCGACGTATCCATCCTGGAATTGGGCGATGGCTTCTTCGAAGTTAAGGCAACTAGCGGAGATAACCGTCTTGGCGGAGATGACTTTGACCAATTGGTTATGGACTATCTGGTATCCGAATTTAAAAAAGAACAGGGCATTGACCTGAGCAAGGATAAAGCAGCTGTACAACGTTTGAAAGATGCAGCTGAGAAAGCTAAGAAGGAACTGTCTGGTGTCATGACAACTACAGTATCCCTGCCGTTCATTACCGTTGTTGACGGAGTACCACAGCATTTGGAGATCAACCTGACTCGTGCGAAATTTGATGAGTTGACTGCAAGCTTGGTAGAACGTACATTGGGCCCAACACGTCAAGCATTAACTGATGCGGGTATGACTCCTGCTGACCTTCATAGAATCGTACTTGTAGGTGGTTCTACTCGTATTCCTGCAGTACAAGATGCTATTAAGAAGTTGACAGGCAAAGATCCTCATAAAGGCGTTAATCCAGATGAAGTTGTTGCCCTGGGAGCAGCTGTGCAAGCAGGTGTATTGACTGGTGATGTAAAAGACGTTGTATTGCTTGACGTAACTCCGCTTTCCCTGGGTATCGAAACTGCAGGCGGCGTATTTACGAAGATGATCGAGCGCAATACTACGATTCCTACAAGTAAATCCCAAGTGTTCTCTACCTTTGCTGATAACCAGCCGAGCGTAGAAATTCATGTCCTGCAAGGTGAGCGTCAAATGGCGAACGGCAACAAGACGCTGGGACGTTTCATGTTGAATGATATTCCTCCGGCTCAACGCGGTGTACCGCAAATCGAGGTTACCTTCGACATTGATGCCAACGGTATTGTTAATGTATCTGCAACAGACAAAGGAACGAACAAAAGCCAAAAAATCACCATTACTTCTTCCGGCGGCCTAAGCGATGCTGAAGTAGAACAAATGATGAAGGATGCCGAGCTTCATGCTGAAGAAGACCGTAAACGCAAGGAAATGGTAGAAGCGAAAAACGGTGCTGACCAGTTGGTATATTCTACTGAGAAACTCATTAAAGACCTGGGTGATAAAGTAGATGCTTCTGAAGTGGAAAAAGCAAACGAAGCTAAGGAAAAAGTGAAATCGGCGCTTGAATCCGATAATCTCGAGGAAATTAACGCGGCTACAGAAGCGTTGACTGAGATTGTACAACAATTATCTGCGAAGCTGTATGAGCAAGCAGCTGGCGAAGCTCAAGAGGGTGGAGCTGACGGCCAAGGCGCTGAGAGCAACTTCAAGAAAGACAATGTAGTAGACGCAGACTATGAGGTTGTTGACGAAGATAAGAATCAAGGGTAACCTTAAACGATACCTGTACTAAGAGGGGAAGGTCAAAACCGGAGCATCCCGTGTTTTGGCTTTCCTTTTGACTGTAAAACAGTATCAGAGATAGAGCCCGGTGCATATAGTACCGGACATTTGATGTGCGGAGGTGAAAGCAATGGCAGATAAACGAGATTATTATGAGGTGCTCGGCGTAGGCAAAGACGCTTCGGAGGATGAGGTCAAGAAAGCGTACCGTAAGTTGGCGCGCCAATATCATCCGGACGTGAATAAAGCTAGTGACGCAGAGACTAAATTCAAGGAAGTCAAAGAAGCTTATGACGTCCTTAGTGACGGACAGCAGCGTGCAAGATATGACCAATATGGACATATTGACCCGAATCAAGGGATGGGTGGCGGCTTCGGCGGCGGAGATTTCGGCGGCGGGTTAGGCGATATCTTCGATATGTTTTTCGGCGGTGGCGGCGGACGCAGAGATCCTAATGCCCCACAGCGTGGCGGGGATTTGCAATATACCATGACCATTGAATTCAAGGAAGCGGTATTTGGCAAAGAATCCGATATTACTATTCCGCGTACCGAATCATGCGACACCTGCTTTGGCTCCGGAGCAAAGCCGGGTACTAAACCAGAGACTTGTTCAACTTGTAAAGGCAGTGGTCAGCAGGAATTTGTACAGAATACACCACTTGGACAAATGCGCAATCGTCGTCCGTGTTCTACTTGTAGTGGTACAGGCAAAATCATTAAGGAAAAATGTACTACTTGCAGCGGTCACGGTAAGGTTAAGAAGCAACGCAAGATTCATGTCCGTATTCCTGGCGGAGTGGATGACGGTGCACAACTGCGCATGACTGGTGAAGGCGAAGGCGGCCATCGCGGCGGCCCAGCTGGAGATCTGTATATTATTATTCGTGTGAAACCACATGATTTCTTTGTGCGTGAGAATGATGATATTTTATGCGAAGTTCCACTTACCTTTACACAGGCAGCCTTGGGTGATGAGATCGAAATCCCGACCCTGACTGAAAAAGTAAAACTTAAGATTCCTGCGGGTACTCAGACAGGTACCTTCTTCCGTCTTAAAGGTAAAGGGGTTCCACATCTGCGGGGTTCCGGTCAAGGGGATCAGCATGTTAGAGTAATCGTAGTTACTCCAAGTAAACTTAGTGATGAGCAAAAGGAACTTCTACGCCAGTTCTCATCGCATGATGGTGCCCATACCCATGAGCAGGAGCAATCTTTCTTTGACCGTATGAAGCGTGCATTTCGTGGAGATTGAGCAGTAACCTATTATACTCGTTATATGAAGCAGGCTAAGCGTTTATTCTTAGCCTGCTTTTTGCTGTAATCCTTTTGTATAAATGTAAAATGTTCTAGCCACACTAAACGCAGGTACGCTCCTAAGGCGCTACTGACCTCAAAAGAGAGCGGGGATACACATGTCTGAGAAAAACATACTCGCCTATTTTAAAAGCCCAGAGGAGGCCGAAGCGGTCTCCCGCAAGCTGCAGTCGCTAAGAGTGATTGATATGTCCATTGACCGTTTCGGTAAATATCCCGGAGATGAGCGGTACTCGGGCCAAAATCCGCTCACAGGTGATATTACCAGCTTGGCAACAATGACCCTTAATTCCTCCATAGATAGTCGTTCGGCCGGTATCTTGGCGTCAGCGGATGTAAGTGCCAGTGGAATGAGCCATGGAGGGGATGGAGGGCCTACTGGACGGGATATTTTATTGACCGTTGTAGTAGAGTCCGATTCCTTTGATCAAGCTTTAAGGATCGTAGAAGAAGCCGGAGGATTGATCTGACCTATACAGGTATTCATAGAAAGGGGATCGCGGAGTGGATAAACATTCGAAAATACCCTCGAAGACTGAAAAAATGAAAATGCTGTACGAAGCCAAAGCAGAGGATGTAGAGTTCTCAGCAGCCGAAGCCGATATGGATGACCTAGAGGCACAGGTTCGGGGTCAGCAAGCGGATAAACGGCAATTACACGAAATTCTGCAGGAAGAGCAAAAAGAAGTAGATTAACTAAAAAAATGCTAAGAAGAGTATTTTATTGGAGGATAGTCCCTTACCCCCTGAGAATTACAATAAGGGGGAGGGGCTTTTTTGCATGTTAGCATGTATAATTAATGAGATATATAAGTTGGGGGTGACATAGACACAATGATATTATGGATCGGTCTCGCGGTCATTGTTATAGCATTAACTTTTCTAAATCAGAAGCAATTATATTCATCTAAGGTTAAGGTGGCTTATCGTGAACTTCGGGTTTTATCGGAAAAAGCTAGGAACGGCGAATCATCGCTGGAGGACCTGCCGAAGTGGGAATCCAATCTGGCTGAGATGGAGAAGCACCCGAACGAATACAATAAATTAGAATTTGAGCTTGGACTGCGCCGTGCGTTTGTAATGTATTTAGAACGGCATTATCCGCAGGATCAAAGGCTGCCAGATCTGCAGGAAGCCGCAGCTTATCACAAAGACACGGTCTGGGGTATTAAGATGGGCGATTACGGACCCAAGAAATAGTAGTTGTTCTATTGAAAAGAGTTTGCTCCCCTAGGTTCTGGGATGGAGCAGGCTCTTTTCTGTGAATAAGACCGATTCGATTAAAAGAAAAACCGCATCATCTCTACGGATAGTTATCGTAGGTTGGTGCGGTTTTTGGTCATCAGGTATGAAAGTGGAGTAACATCGGCCGTATGAGCCAGCCAAACCAAATGTAAAAGTACATCTAATTCTCCCAAAATCGCCATACGAGTGTAACCAAGTGTAAAAATACAACTAATACTCCCGAAATCGACCATACGAGCAGAACCAAGTGTAAAAATACAACTAATTCTCTCAAAATCAGCCATACGAGCGAGAAATCGACCATACGAGCGAAAAATCGGCCATACGAGCACGCGACGCCCCTATTTGCTCTGCGGCAGTGACCTCAAATAGGTAATAGCTTCTGGGGTGTTTTTCCGAAAAGCACCGGGCGTATATCCCACCCAGGCTGCGAACTGGCGGCTGAAGCTTTGAGCGTTCACGTAACCCAGCCGGTAGGCAATATGTTCTATGGTTTCATTGCTGCTTGCCAGCAGCTGCATGGCCTCCTGCTGCTTCAATATCATCAGATATTGGCGTGGGGACATGCCGTAGGCCTGCCGGAACAAACGGTGACAGTGTCTGGAGCTGATGTTAAGTTGCCGAGATATTTCCTCCAACCAGTTGCTTCCGAGCACTAAACCTTCTTCGGCTCCTGAGAAAGATGTATTTGTTTCTTCCAGAATAGGCGACTTTCGCATAAGCCTCTCGATTTCCTTGGCGATTATATAAGCAGGTTCACGGTGCTCCTTCGGTCCTTTTTTAGCAGCTGTATTCTTAAAAAAAGAATGACTCTCTTCAATAATGTTAAGAACATTCAGCATTACTTTGGTTGAACGCAGGGGATTCTCCTGTAGAGCCTCCATCAAATCCATAATCCAAGGGCGCAGGGCTTCATTCAGCGGGTGAGACTTAGAATAAAAAGCCAGGTTCTCTGTCTCAAACAGATGAAGTAAAGCTTCATCCTCAATTTGGATATGCCCATCAAAGAATGAGGCACCCTCTGCCTGTTGAACCTCGTACCCGTGAAGCTGCATCGGCGATATGAGTACAAGATCACCCGCCTTCAATTCCTGCTCTACATTTCCATGAAAGGCGGTAAGCTTACCATCAAGGACAAATAGAAATTCGAACATCATATGATGAAGATGTTTCCCGCAAGTCCACCCTGCAGGCACAGACCGGATATGGGGAGCATAGAGGCAAATATCGGGCCGAATGTGTGGGAAATTAATGTGATTTGCCTTGAGAGTAGTTATAGTCTGTCATCTCCTTCCAGTCCGATTATGTTAATGATAAGCGTAAATAAGACCGAATATGTTATAGGCGTTTATCGCTTACCGTTCTATACTGACTAATGATTTGAATTATAGTCTAATAAGCGGGTGGATAACATGGCAAAACCGGAAATTACACTGGATTACATGAAATGGTTCCAGGAAGAGAACAATCAAAGTGCCAAAGTTAATCCTTTCGCGTTGTTGACGCGCTTGTTCAGGGATCACGGACGCAAAGTGGGGCTTTCCGCCTTCTATTACATGCTTAAAGCTTCACCGGTATGGCTGCTGCCGCTCGTTACGGCCAACATAATCAACATTGTCAGCTATCCTGAGCGCCACACGATGGGTGAGTTTTGGTTCAATTTGATCGTTATCATTCTATTTATTTTGCAAAATATACCCACGCATACGCTGCATATCAGCTATATCAGTCAGGCTGTTCGGCATGTGGAGGCAGGCCTGAGAAGTACACTTGTCAGAAAACTTCAGCAGCTTTCTCTAAGCTATCATGGCGATATGAACGCTGGACGTTTACAATCCAAGGTATTGCGTGATGTGGAGGCAATTGATTTTCTATCCAGACAAATGATGATGACGATCATCCCTGCTGCGATCAACCTCATAGTCATTATAGGGCTTACACTTTACCATAGTTGGATTGTTGCCGTATTCTTTGTACTGATGGCGCCAGCTTCCATCTACTTAGTCAGAGTGTTTCGCAATAAAATGTCCTCTCGCAACCGCGAGGTTCGTAAAAATATTGAGGCCATGTCCGGAAAAGTATCAGAAACCGTGGAGATGATTCCGGTCACTCGTGCACACGGTTTGGAGGATGTAGAAATCCGAAAAGTAGATGCGGCTCTTCAGGATATCCGGGAGCGGGGGCATCGGCTGGATGTGTTGGAAGCCTATTTTGGTTCCTCCAGCTGGGTTGTGTTTCAGCTTTTCCAAGTAGGATGTTTATTCTTCACTGCCTATCTGGTACATCTGGATTACATGGAGATCGGTGATATTGTAATGTATCAGGGCTTTTTTAATATGATTATCGGGTCAATCAGTTCTATCCTAAATGTATATCCTAACTTGGTTAAAGGAATGGAATCGCTGCATTCGGTGACGGAAGTTTTACTCTCATCGGATACAGAGGAATATAAAGGACGTACGAAGCCGGAAGCTTTCAAGGGCGCCTTCAGCTTTGACAATGTTTCTTTCCGCTATAAGGAGTCAGATAAGCATGTCCTGGATCATTTTAGCCTTGGGGTAAAAGCCGGAGAACGGATCGCTTTTGTTGGAGAGTCAGGTTCCGGCAAGTCCACGATTCTTAGTCTGATTATCGGTTTTTATAAACCTCAGAAGGGGGTTATCCGAATTGACGGAGTCCCCATGGATGAGCTAAGTATGAAGAAGTATCGTCAATCACTGGCGATTGTTTTGCAAAACAATATTTTATTCTCAGGTACCATACGTGAAAATATTTCCTACGGTCTGCCCCATATTTCGGATGAGCAGATCCAGCAGGCTGTTTACATGGCTAATTTACAGGATGTGATTGATGGTCTGCCAGAAGGGCTGGATACATCTATTGGGGAGCATGGGGGTCGCCTGTCAGGTGGACAGCGCCAAAGGATTGCTATTGCCCGTGCTCTAGTCCGCGATCCACGCATCATTATTCTGGATGAAGCAACTTCGGCGCTGGACAATGTGTCTGAGCGGCATGTTCAGGGAGCGATTGAGCAGTTGATGACGGGACGTACCACTTTTATAGTTGCCCATCGCTTGTCTACCGTCCGTAATGCGGACCGAATTGTTGTCATGAAAAAGGGGCGGATCGTAGAGGTAGGGACGTACGATGAGCTGCTAGCTATGAACGGGGAATTTTATAAGCTGAAGAATCTGTAGCGGAAAAGCCTTGAGAGATACGGTGAATCCGTAATTCCAAGGCAACAGAAAGGAAGACACTCCATGATTATTGCAAGATGCTCTTGGGTCAATGAAGATCCTTTATATCACTCCTACCACGATGAGGAATGGGGTAAACCCTTATATGACGATAATAAGCTTTTCGAGCTGCTAATGTTGGAGGGTATGCAGGCCGGGCTGAGCTGGTATACAATTTTGAAGAAACGGGATCGGTATAGAGTTGTTTTTGACGGATTTGATCCGGAAAAGATTGTACATTATGATGAAGAGAAGTTCGCTGAGCTTATGAATGATTCCGGGATTATTAGAAACCGCATGAAAATTAATTCCATCATCAGCAACGCGAAAATCTATCAGGAAATCTGTAAGGAAGAGGGCAGTTTCGCCGAGTTTATGTGGAGTTTTGTAGGGGGTACGCCGGTCGTAAACTACTGGGCTCGTAAAGATGAAGTTCCAGTAACCACCCCACAATCCGATGCCATGAGCCATGCTTTGAAAAAGAAGGGCATGAAATTCGTCGGCTCAACGATTTGTTATGCATTCATGCAAGCCTCGGGAATGGTGGATGACCATACGCTAGACTGCTTTTGCCGGAACAAAATGTTATAATAGTTAATGGTCACAATTTTAAGGAGGATTTAATACACGATGTTATGGCATGAACTTACGATACATACAACTGAGGTAGCACAAGAAATGATTTCTAATCTAATGTATGAAACAGGAGCTGGCGGTGTTTCCATTGAAGAATCGGGAACGCTCAATAAAGTAAGAGACACTCGCTACGGTGAATTATACGATGAGCCGCTGAATGATATCCCTGAAGGTGAAGCTGTTATTAAAGGTTACTATTCTGAATCCGTCTCTATGGATGAAGTCATAGCTGAGTTTGCGCCTCGTGTTGAGGAGCTTCGCGGGTTCGGCATTGATCCCGGCAAAGCACTGATTTCGTGGAAAACAGTAGATGAAGAAGAATGGGCTCATGCATGGAAGCAGTACTTTAAACCGCTTCGCGTCTCGGAGCGTCTAACCATCAAGCCTACCTGGGAGGAATATACACCCACTCACCCGGATGAAGCTATTATTGAATTGGATCCCGGCATGGCCTTTGGTACGGGTACACATCCTACAACAGCATTATGTCTGCGGGCTTTGGAGAAGAACATTACCGGTGGCGAGGAAGTTATTGATGTAGGCACAGGATCGGGTATATTGGCTGTGGGGGCTATACTGCTAGGGGCGAAGTCCGTCCTCGCACTGGATCTTGATCCGGTTGCTGTAGAGAGTGCCCGGGAAAATGTACAGCTGAATCGACTTGCAGATCGCATTACTGTGAAAGAAAGTGATTTATTGTCGCTCTTTGGCGGGGAAGGTGCAGCGGATTCGGAGGCAGGTGACATGTGGCCTTCAGCCAGACCGGGTCATTTCTTGTCTGATTCTAGTTCCTCTATTGCGCCAGCGACTCAGGATAGCCTTGGGGTTACTCTCCCCGTGAAGATTGTGGTGGCAAATATTTTAGCCGAAATTATTGTGCTGTTTACAGATGATGTCTACCGTGCGCTGCAACCAGGCGGTATCTATATTACATCCGGTATTTACAAGGATAAAGAAGGGCTTGTTGAACAGGCATTGACGAAGTCGGGCTTCGATATTCTTGAAGTGTCCCGTGAAGAAGATTGGGTGGCGTTTACAGCCGGAAAGAGGTAGAAATGGATTCATTGGAGAGTTTCTTTGCGGTTCCGTTTGATCAATTGCCGTTCCTGTTGCTTAGCATTCTGATAGCTTTTACAGTGCATGAGTTTGCCCACGCTTATTTTGCAAATAAGTTCGGTGATCCGACAGCACGACTGCTCGGACGTATGACGCTTAATCCTGCAGTGCATTTCGATTTCTTTGGTATTGTATTGCTGATCTTGGCCGGATTCGGCTGGGCTAGACCGGTTCCTGTGAATCGGGAAAACTTCAGTCGCCCACGTCTGATGGGTGTTATTGTCTCTGCTGTGGGACCTATCAGCAATCTTTTGCTTGCTACCTTGGGTTCACTGATTTATGCGGTGCTGCTTGCTACCGGAGTACTGAGCCCTATTCCTGCCAGCCGGATTGAGGAAGCGGGGCAAATCTTTTTCTATACATTTATTTCCCTGAATTATTTCTTATTCTTCTTTAACCTGATTCCACTCCCTCCACTGGATGGGTACCGGATTCTCGAGGATCTAGCCCCTCGTTCAATTAGAGGCAAGCTGCAGCAATTCGAGCAGTGGTCTATCTTTATTTTTCTACTGATCTTGTTTATTCCAGTCTTACGGCAGAATACTATTGCTCCCTTATATACTTGGGCGTATCTGATGTATATAGATTCGGTGAATTTTTTCTATCAGTTATTTACCTAAGAAGAGATATGGACTACCAAGGTGACAATAATCGTTGTATGATAAATTTTAGCTCATAAAATAGGTGAAGGCGGCAGTGTTCCTGAGGGCAGGGATGTCGCCTTTTCTCCTGAAATAATAAACAAGGTGTTGATATGGATGCAGCGGTATTTTGTTACACCGGAGCAGTTCAGCGGTGATACAGTGAGAATTGATGGGGAGGATGCCCGTCATATAGCCAAAGTAATGCGTGGAAAAGCAGGAGACAAGCTTATCGTCAGTGATGGTGTTTCTCGGGAGGCTTTAGTAGAGATTGCTCTAATTGAAATAGGTGAAGTTACGGCAACGGTTCTGGAGAGCTTAGATATGACCCAAGAAGCGTCGCTTAAGATTACAGTGGCCCAAAGCTTGCCGAAAGGCGACAAAATGGAGACGGTTATTCAGAAATGTACAGAAATCGGAGCGGTAGCTTTTGTACCTTTTTTATCCGAGCGTACCATTGTGCAATATGATGAGCGCAAAGAGAGCAAACGTCTGGAACGTTGGCGTAAAATCTCCAAAGAAGCTGCAGAGCAGGCTCATCGGAACCGGGTTCCGGTAGTTCATTCCTCGCTTTCGTGGAAGAAGCTCCTGCAATCCTTTGGGGAATACGGTGCTGTTTATTTCTGTTATGAGAAGGAAGAAGGACTGCAGTTGAGAAGTGCTGTAGCGCCATGGGTGTCCTCATTAACGGAAGATTCTTCCCGTACTGTGCTGGTCGTTGTGGGTCCAGAAGGCGGTTTTAGTGTAGACGAATGTCTTGAAGCGGAAAAAGCCGGTGCGGTTTCAGTAGGACTGGGACGGCGAATCCTTCGCTGTGAAACAGCGGGCATGGTTGCCGCTGCCTGTATTTTATATGAATCTGGTGAAATGGGGGGAGCTTAAGAAATGTCATCCGTAGCATTTTATACTTTAGGTTGTAAAGTGAACTTTTACGATACTGAAGCCATCTGGCAGCTGTTCAAAAATGAAGGTTACGAGCAGGTTGATTTCGAAGGATCCGCCGATGTCTACTTGATAAATACTTGTACAGTGACGAACACCGGTGATAAAAAAAGCCGGCAAATGATCCGCCGTGCAGTACGGCGTAATCCGGAGGCTATCGTGGCTGTTACCGGATGCTATGCGCAAACGTCTCCCGGTGAGATCCTCGACATTCCTGGTGTTGATCTTGTAATCGGCAATCAGGACCGGGATCAAATTATGATGCATGTGAGAAATATTCAGGAGTCACGCCAACCTGTTAATGCAGTCCGCAACATTATGAAGACGCGTGAATTTGAAGAATTGGATGTACCGGGTTTTGCCGATCGAACAAGAGCTTTCCTGAAGATTCAGGATGGCTGCAACAACTTCTGCACGTTCTGTATCATCCCATGGTCGCGCGGGTTATCGCGCAGTCGGGACCCCAAGAGCATTGTAGCTCAAGCACATCAACTGGTGGAAGCCGGTTATAAAGAGTTCGTATTAACGGGAATTCATACCGGAGGATACGGTGACGATCTTGATAATTACCGCCTCTCTGATTTGCTCTGGGAGCTGGATAAAGTGGATGGATTAGAACGCGTTCGCATTAGTTCTATTGAAGCCAGTCAAATTGATGAGAAACTGCTGGAGGTACTGAATCGTTCCCCCAAAATGTGCCGTCATCTTCATATACCGCTGCAAGCGGGTCATAATGATGTATTGAAAGTGATGCGACGGAAGTATACGACAGAAGAGTATTACGCCAAAATACAGTTAATTCGCGAAGCGATGCCGGATGTTGGAATCACTACCGACGTTATTGTTGGCTTTCCAGGCGAGACTGACGAAATGTTCCGCGCCGGATATGACTTTATGAAATCTGTTAATTTTTCAGAGATGCACGTGTTCCCATATTCCAAACGCACAGGTACTCCTGCTGCCCGGATGGATAACCAAGTAGACGAAGAGATTAAGAATGCCCGTGTTCAAGATCTTATTGATCTGTCTGAGGAAATGCAGCTGTCATACGCCAATGGATTTGTAGGTAAAACTCTAAGTGTCATTCCTGAAAGATCAGCAAAGGACGCACCAAGCCGAGCGATTCAGCATGGTTTCAGTGATAATTATTTGCAGGTATTTTTTGAAGGTGATGATGATCTGCAAGGTGAGTTGTGCCAAGTTAAAATAACAGAAGCTGGTGTGAACGAATGCCGGGGTGAACTGGTGAGTGTTGAAACTTCGGAATTCCAGCGCGAACAAACCGTAAGTTAAAAGCATTCCATTGGAGTAAGACAAACAAGGATTTTATTCTCTCAAAGGAGAATGAAGTCCTTGTTGCTGTTGTGCTTTTTGGTAATTTTTGAGAGGAGTATTTTTATGACATACAAAGAGATTTCAGCAGGGGGCGTTGTGTATCGTTCGGGAATCGATGGTTTGGAAATTCAGCTTATTGTGGACCGATACGGTAAAATATCCCTTCCTAAGGGCAAGATGGAGGCTGGGGAGACGGTAGAACAAACGGCACTGCGTGAAATTCAAGAAGAGACAGGCACGATTGGCGAGATTAAAGCCCCACTCGACGTCATCAAATATTCGTATAAGCATCCACTTCACGGCAATGTGGATAAGGAAGTTCATTATTTTTTAGTCGAAGCCAAAGGCGGTATCACGAAAGCACAGGTAGAAGAGATCAGCGCTGTGGAATGGCATGAACCGTCAGCAGCTTGGGCCAGAGGGAACGGGAGTGCCTACGCTAATAATTTGTATATTTTACGCAAGGCATTTGCGCGGTTGGGTCTCAAGATTTCCTAGGTAGAAAGTCCTGAACTCCAATGGTTACCAAATTAGGGTACACACTTGGGCTGTAAATGTCGATATAAGTGGAAGAGTGTGGAAATCCCACCGAACCCTATTATGTCTAAGGAGAGAAATGATGAAAGAAACTGCGAACAGACAAATAACGAAATTGTTTCTGATTATCACATTACTAGCTACTGCTATTTTTCCGTCCAGCGTTATGGCGGCGACAGGTGATACCCTTTCTATTGATTTTGACAGTTCCGCCAAATTAGAGCTTGTAGTAGGCCAAACGCCCAAGCAGTTGAAGGTTGCAGCTACTATTGAAGGAACATCTACCAAAAGAGATGTAACAGGATCGGCTTCATGGACATCCACCAATAATAACGTGGTTAAAGTAACTGGGGGAATGCTTACTCCTGTAGATAGCGGTTCTGCTGTCATTACAGCTACATATAACAGTGCAGTAACTACAATAGAGGTATCAGTGACTCACCCATTCAGTACATTAGATCTGGTCTACTCCTCCGATGGCGAATACACCTTAGGGGATAACGAGAGTGTCCTTAATGTGGCAGCCAACGCAACAGGCGGGCAATCAGCTGCAACCGTAAAGAACGTTGCTGAAACTTCGGAGTGGAGCAGCTCGGATGGCAGTGTTTTGACCGTTTCCAAAGGAAAACTGACCCTCGTGGGAGAAGGAACGGCAACCATTACTGCTAAATATAAAGGGCTGTCAGACTCCTTTAAGGCTGAGGTGAAATTACCTTTCTCTGCTATTGAGATTAAGAAGAATGGCACCTTGATCAATGAACTCGAAATGCTGGTTGGGGATGACCCGTTAAAGGTTACAGCTACAACAAAGGCTGCTGTAGATAATGCTGAAGCGCCAGCTACGACAGAGGCTGTTTGGACATCCTCCAATGCGGCGGTAGCTACAGTAAAAGAAGGTGAAATCAAGGTTCTGGCTACAGGGAAAACGGTTATCAGCGTCAAATACCTGGGTGTATCGTCTTCCTTGGATGTATATGTACGTGCACCTTACGAAGCATTACTAGTTAAGCCTTCTGAGGACCAATCGCTATTTATCAATGAAATGATCAAGGCTACGGCTGAAGTTAGAGATGCGGCAAACTCTACGAAGAACGTTTCTTCGACTGCTGTGTGGAGCTCAAGTAACCAGATGGTTGCTACAGTAGCTACTTATAGTGAATATGAAGCAATTACTGCAAAATCCGTAGGTACTTCAACGCTCAAGATTGAGTACTTGGGATTAAGTAAAGATATAAAGCTTACTGTATATCCTACTCTAAAAGCCTTGGGGGTTGATAAAACTCAACTAGAGCTGTTTACAACAGATTCTATTAGTCTTCCAAAGGTAAGTGGTACGAAGCTTGACGGCAGCAAGATAGATATTAGCGGTGAAATAGTATGGACTTCTTCGAACGAAGAGATTGCGGAGATTAAAGATGGAAAGATTGTGGCAGATAGTGCTATTGGTTCTGTTACGATCACGGGTAAACTAAAAAGCAGTGAGGTTACAACGGGGAGATCCTCCATTCGGGACCAAAGCATTGAATTGCATGTTACAGTGAAAGACAAGGTTCATGTACTCATTGGACCAGAGGATTCTTTCGGTATCGTTATCGGTGAAGAGATCTCGCTTCCAGAAGTTATTGCGATTATGGAGAGCGGTGAAGAGAAGGATGTGTCCGATAGCATCGTTTGGGTTTTAAGTGGATCCAATGCCATTATCAAGCAAACGTCCAAGGGTAAAGTGATTAAGGGACTGATAAAGGGCAAGGCTGCGTTAAAAGGAACTTATGGTAATAAGACCATTTCCATTCCTGTAACCATTGAACAAAAGGTTGTGAAGTTGGTAGTAGAACCAACAGCTCTAGTGATGAATATCAAAGGCTCTAAAGCGATCAAAGTGACCGGTTATTTCACTAACGGAAAAACAGCAAATTTCTCAAGTGCTATAAATTGGGAATCTTCCAATTCATCTGCGGTTTCTGTTAAGGGAGCGACAGTTAAGGCATTGGCGGAAGGAACTTCCACATTGTCTGGGTCTTACCAAGGTATTGCTGTGAGTGTCAAAATTACAGTAGTCCCTAAGATGCTTAAGCTTACAGCTAACGAAGTTCGACTTAAATTAGCACCTGGGGCTTCTAGCTCTATAGTTGTAACAGCATTATATGATACTGGTGCTGCCCCTGTAGTTACAGATAGTACAGAATGGACCAGCTCGAAGCTATCTGTTGCGAAGATATCTTCAACTGGTGTAATTACTGCAGTAGCCCCAGGAACAGCTTCCATTAAAGGGAAGTTTGGTACAAAAACAGTAACGATTTCGGTGACGGTGAAGTAGTTACTTGTACTTCAAAGCCTTAAAAGCTAAAAACGAGCCAGTCTCCGGGTTATTGGAGGCTGGCTCGTTTTCGTTATTGATCCGTAAGCGCTGCTTTAGGTTATGGCAAAAACCGCCCGATTTCGAGCGTCACTTTTGAAACCCTCGAAGTAGGAAACGCTGGAATCCCCGGTTGTTCTTCAGTTGGCCAAACACACTTTCCGGCTCAGTCCTCCGTTGAATCGTAAGCTCAGGGTATGCACCTTAATAAAAGCCAAGAACACCCCTACCTCTATAGGTTGGGGATGAATCGGCGGTTTAAGAAATCGAACATATGTGCTAGTATATCTCTATAGTCCTTTTGAAAAGAGAGGTGTGGCATGCTGTCATCGGATCAATATTTTGGTGCACAAAAACGTGTCCATAAAGCCTATAAGTACCGAATCTATCCGACAAAGGAACAACAGCAACTCATCCATCAGATGTTTGGCTGTTGCCGTTTTGTGTTCAATCATTTCTTGGGACTATGGAACAATACCTATGCGACAACAGGCAAAGGCTTATCCTACAACACCTGTGCCACACAACTTCCTGCTCTCAAAGGGCAGTTTGATTGGCTCAAAGGGGTGGATAGTATCGCCTTACAATCCGCCGTTCGACACGTGGCAGATAGCTTGGATCGGTTCTTTAAAAAACAGAATCAGGCTCCACGGTTTAAAAGCCGTAAGCATCCCGTGCAAAGCTATACCACGAAACAGACCAACGGCAACATTGCAATCAAGGAAAACAAGCTTAAGCTCCCGAAGCTCGGTTGGGTTCGGTTTGCAAACTCCAGAGCCTTAAATGGACGCATCCTTTCTGCCACCGTGCGACGAAATGCGGCTGGCAAGTATTTTGCATCCATTGTCTGTGAGGTTGAAATACATCCCCTGCCGCAGAACAACAAGGAGATTGGCATAGACCTTGGACTCAAGGAGTTTGCAGTCTGCTCCGATGGATTACGTGTGGCCAATCCGAAGTGGTTTCGCCACTACGAGAAAAAGTTAGCCTTCTGGCAACGCCGTATGGCTCGTCGCACGAAAGGCGGCTCCAATTGGTTAAAAGCCAAGCAGAAGGTTGCCCAAATCCACGAGAAGATTGCGAACGGTCGCCATGATTTTTTGCACCAACTGACCACCAGGCTGATCCGTGAAAACCAAACGATCAGCATAGAAAATCTACGTGTAGCGAATATGCTCAAAAATCATAAGCTGGCGAAATCGATTGCCGATGCATCCTGGAGCGAGTTCGAACGCCAACTTAGATACAAGGCGAGTTGGTACGGACGGACGGTTAAGATCGCAGACACCTTCGCACCTACCAGCCAAACGTGCCATGTGTGCGGCTTCATCAACCAAGAAGTGAAAAACCTTTCGATGCGGCAGTGGACCTGTCCATGTTGTGATGCACTTCATGATCGGGATGAGAATGCTGCACACAACATCAAACAAATGGCTATATAGCAGAATACATTCAACTGTGGGAACCACAGGGATCGCTTGGGATTCGATTTTCCATTTTGGGAAATAAAATTATCATAACTATGCTTCATTGGAAGCAACTACCCAAGAATCCTCCACCTCTACAGGTGGCGGGAGTGTTCAAAGTGGCCATATTTACCATCCAAATAATCAAAAGGTGGATTATGAATAAGTATGGAATCCAGGTAGTCGGTGTGCAGGCGTAATAAGCTTTGTTGCACAGATTCTCTAAGGGAAGCTGCAGAAAAGTCTGTTTTTCCGTCAGCGGTATGCCCAACCAAAGCCTCATGCACAAGGTCTATCGCTTTGTATCCTCCATAGCTTCCCAGTCCTGTTGATTCCCCAATTGCCATCCGCCAAAACCAATCTCCGAAACAGATTTCCCCGTATTTCCATACCGTCTTTGGTTCATAGATTAATCTCCTTATAACACAAATTTTGGTATCCATTGAGATTATAGAGGGACTTAGAGAATATAACAATTACGCGGACTTACCCTAAAGAAGGTATTGTCGGTGGAAACAACTGGGCCAGTGTGAAAAAATTAACATAACAGTAATATCTAAAGTTGTATGGTATTGGGATAACCCTAAAAGGATAGGATGATTCCGGATGTCTATACTGCAAGTAGAAAGCCTGGTTAAGGAATACAAAGGTAAAGGTAAAGACAGATCCAATGTGTTCAAGGCACTGAACGGGATTAATCTAAGCGTGGACAGTGGTGAATTTATTGCAATCATGGGTCCTTCTGGCAGCGGGAAGACTACACTTCTGAACATTCTTAGCGGGATAGATGCAGAATATAGTGGGATTGTTCGCATTTCAGAGAGCAGTATTAGTGAGATGACTAAAGATGAACTTGCACTTTTCCGGCGGCAGCATATGGGGTTTGTATTTCAGGATTACAATCTGCTGGACAGTCTGACCTTGCGGGAAAATGTAATGCTACCCATGCTTTTGGACGAACAAGAGGTAGCATTGATTAATGCTAAAACGGATGAGACGTTGTCATTATTCGATTTAGATGAGGCAAAGAACAAATATCCCTACAACGTATCAGGGGGTCAACAGCAGCGAGCCGCCATATGTTGAGCTATTATCAATGATCCCGATGTTGTATTTGCGGACGAGCCTACGGGCAATCTGGATTCCAAGTCCTCGAGTACGGTGATGAAATGCTTCTCCAGGCTTAATTCTTTAAAAGGAGCAACGATCGTCATGGTTACGCATGATCCGTATGCCGCTAGCTTTTGCAAAAGAGTTGTTTTCATTAAAGACGGAGAGATCGGCTTTGAAATCATCCGTGAGGGTGAGCGAAAGGCATTTTTTGATACCATTTTAGAGAGCTTGGCTTTTATTGGAGGGGGAGAAGATGACCTTTAGGCGAATGGCTTTTCAGATCTTTAAGGCGAACCTGAGAAGATATCTGTTATTTTTTCTGTGCAGCAGCTTTACGATCATGATTTTCTTCACCTTCGCCACGCTGTCTAATAACCCTGATTTCATGGATTCTTATAAAGTGAACGGGATGATATCCGGCAATCTCTATGCTCCCACTCTTATACTTAAAGTCTTTGCTGTGTTGTTCCTCATCTATGCTCAAAGTGCCTTTGTGAAGTTCAGGAAGAGTGATTACGGGCTATTTATGGTACTCGGTATGACCCATCATAATATACGCAAGATGCTTGTATTTGAGAATGGTATGATCGCAGTGGCTTCCATCCTCACTGGATTAGGGCTCGGAACTGTCTTTTCGGGGATTTTTTTTGGATTGGTATCCTTAATTGTTGATGTCCAAGATCTCTCTTTTAGACTAACGATGGAAAGTTATAAGGACACAGTCATATTTTTTGTAGTCATCTATAGCGTTGTCATTGCATGCAGTCTAGTGTTAACTCTAAGATACAGTATTGTAAATCTGTTAAAAGAAGCCCGAACGGCTGACCGCAGCTTGATACATGGCAGTGTACCTGGGATCATTGGTATCGTTCTTGTAGCTATCGCTGTAGGGGATTGGCTTAGTCGTACTGCAGAAGAGAGCGACTTAGTTCTCAGAAGCCTGATGATTTGTTTCGTCGGAATATATTTGGTCATGTCCAGTCTTAGTGACTGGATTTCCTTTGCTCTAAAACGGTTCAGTAAGAATAATCATAAAAACATGCTTTTTGTATCGGATATAAAATATTCCTTCGGCCAATCCAAAATCGTACTTTTCCTCATCACGATTCTAGTTACCTTTAGTCTTATGCTCAATAGTTTGGTGCTATTTTTAACCATAGATACGCTTAACATGGCCACTAGACAGAACCCCTATCACATCGCTTATGCCGAAGTGTTTGGTAAGAATCGTATCCCACAAGAAACGCTAAGTAAGATCTTAGACGACGGAAAAACACCCCTTAACTCACATCAGGTACTGGAGTATATGGATCTACATCCTTTTAAAGTATTCTCAGACCAGAAACTGAATACAATAACTGGCAGTCATTATAAGGTGGAGCAAGGACACTTTCTTAATTTGTCTCTATATGACCAGAGCGAAGGTTATGAGGGGGAGATCCCTGGAATGGCTACTTACGAGTTGGATAGTCCAGCTGGGAAAAAAACACTGATCTCCCAAGGAGTAATAGCAAAGATGTTATTTAACCGTATCCCGATAGTCTCAAATGGACTTTATGTGATCCTGAATGAACAGGATTACATAGCCATAAAGACTGCTAATATCAAAAGAATTGGACATATCCATCTACTTAATTTTAAGAATTGGAAGAAGACGGCTGAATTAGATGCCGAACTAAATGTAGCATTAGTGAAATACAATAAAGAGAATACGGTGTCTTGGTATAGGGATGACCGACATGATGCCGCTGTATTTGTAACACAGTCCAGAATCGTTGAGTATACTCATCTTAAACAAGCTGGTGAATTTGGCGTTATGTTATTTACCTTCGAAGGGCTGTTGTTTTTTCTCTCATCAGGTGTACTTCTGCATTTTAGAATACTAACCGACTGGGAAAGGGAGAAGATCAAATTTCTGAAGCTGAAAAGAATAGGCATTACCTCTAAGGAATTGGCAAAAATAATCACAAAACCGTTAAGGCTTCTTTTTTTCTTTCCCTATTTACTTGGAATCGTTCTTTCCACATTTTATTTTGTGTATGCCGTGAAAATCGCAGCGCGTCAGATTATTGAACCTCTAAGTGAAGTGTTGCTACTAGGTGGAATGTATCTGGGCCTTCAGGTTTTGTTTTACTTGATTTATACCAGAAGATATACTCATAGAATGTTAAAGGAAATTGGACTAGACAAGCAGTAAGAAGGAGAGTAGATGATGAAAAAAGTATTAACAAGGATCGGCCTCCTATTATTAATCCTGGATATAGCTGCGATAATCTTCTTTTTTTATATTGATAAGTTCTCCTATGCTTATGGGTTAATGTTGGTGCTATTTATTGTTTTCTCTGGTATGGGGGGGATTTATAGGCTGAGAAATGATGAATACATGTTCAAAAAGCTGAACTCTCGCAATGACTATGAGGATTATACTCGATAAGCTAAATAAGCGGATTGGAGAAGGTTGATTTTCCTTTCGTTCAGCTTATATACATGAAACTAGTAACTTAGCTTGAGCCAAATAGCAGCAACTAGATCGGGTGGGGAACGCTATGCGGACTACAGATCCCTTATTGTCTATAAATTGCTCTATAAGAAAGTTATGCGGACACAGATGCCGCTATTTATGAATACTGGGCTATTTTTAGCTGAATTCTTGGAAATAAGGTCTTCTGAGTCCGTATGGATAAGAAATTCAACTTAATAGAGTAAATAGCGTCCCCTGAGTCCATATAGCTTACGCATTCTTCTTGAGCAGACATCGACGCGTGTTCGTACATCTAGAGGGGGGTGCTACGGATTCATGTTCAATCTATACAGATGCTACTGCGAGAAAAACGAGGGTGCCCAAGTTTCCATTTATATGGTATAGGGACACTCTTGTTTTTTTGTTTTGTCCATTGCCAAACAATAACAACTTCAATTACAATGTTTAAATGATAATGAGAATCAATTTCACGGAAATAAGGTGAAGCTTAAATGAATTCACAGCCTTTACTGGGAACTCCGGTCAAAGAGGAAAGGGAGAAAAAGAATTTCAGTTCACGCCCATGGGCAGCAAAGCTAATCTTGATTGGCGGTTTGATCGCTTTAGCTTTAGGCATTTGTATTTCGGTCTCGTTCGGAGCTGCAGATATTAAGCTTTCTACGGTTTGGGCAGCTATCTTTGATTTTCATCCTGAGCTGACTGATCACCAGATTGTTCGGGAATTACGTTTGCCTCGTGTACTAGGTGGGGCTATGATTGGTGCCGGATTTGCGGTTGCTGGGGCAATTATGCAAGGAATGACTCGGAATCCCTTAGCCGATTCAGGATTAATGGGTATTAATTCTGGTGCTGTATTTGCACTGGCGCTCTGCTTTGCTTTCATGCCGAATTTATCATTCATGGGCCTGATTCTATATGCTTTCCTCGGGGCTGCTGCTGCAGTTGCAGTGGTGTATGGGATAGGGTCTATTGCTCCGGGAGGATTAACACCTGCACGGCTAGTGCTGACTGGTGCTGCATTCAGTGCTCTCTTATCTGCGCTAAGTGAAGGCGTGGCTCTCTACTACCACATCGGGCAAGATTTAGCCTTCTGGTTTGCTGGTGGAGTGGCAGGCACCCAATGGGTACAGCTTCAAATTATGTTTCCCTGGATCGGAGCAGCGCTTCTTGGGGCGATTCTATTATCGCCTTCTATTACCTTGCTTAGTCTAGGTGAGGATATAGCTAAAGGGCTTGGACAGCGTACAGCCTTAGTTAAATTAATAGGTGCGGTAATCGTGCTGATACTGGCCGGTTCTTCAGTTGCTGTAGTCGGTGCAGTGGGCTTCATTGGACTTATCATTCCGCATTTAACCCGCTATCTGGTAGGTGTGGATTACCGATGGATCATTCCCTGCTCAGCTGTTTTAGGCAGTCTGTTGGCTGTATTTGCTGACTTGGTCGCACGAATGGTTAACCCGCCACATGAAACGCCGCTAGGTGCGATCATCGCACTTATTGGAGTCCCTTTCTTTCTATACCTGGCAAGCAAGGAAAGGAGGGAGCTATAGCCCGTGGATAATAATACAAGCTATTCTTCCTATGAAGCTGCCAGACGTAAGCGAGGCCTGACCGTAATGATTATAGTTTTTTTAATGATTGTTACTGCTGTTATTATTAGTATGAATACTGGTTACATACGCTTGACTCCTATGGAGTTACTAAAGACTATTTTCAATAAAGGTACGGACAAGCAGGAACTGATATTATTTGATTTTCGACTTCCACGTATCGTTTTATCCATACTTATAGGCGCTGGGCTCGCAGTTTCTGGAGCGGTGATGCAGGGGATTTTCCGCAACGCACTCGCTGATCCAGGAATTCTTGGTATTAATGCGGGGGCGGGTTTGATGGTCATGCTATTGATCTCATTTTATCCGACAACATCAGCAGCTCCTGTATATTTACTTCCCATGGTAGCTTTCGTGGGTGCAGCATTCACCGCTGCCCTTATTTATAGGCTATCTTATACACGATATCAAGGCATATCCCCAATTCGGTTACTGCTGACTGGGGTAGCCGTTGCGGCAGGGATGAGTGCAGCGATGATTGTCCTAACACTCCGGCTGGATCCGGAGAAATACTTGTTTGTGGCTACTTGGCTGGCCGGAAGTATTTGGGGGACAAGCTGGAAGTTTGTACTCTCTCTGTTGCCTTGGATTTTGATTCTTTTACCTTATGTCTTTTATAAAGCCAGGGTGATGAATGCACTGAACTTGGGCCAGCAGACAGCTACTGGGCTTGGGTTAGCGGTAAAAAAAGAGCAATTCCGTCTCTTGGCTGCTGCCGTTGGACTTGCTGCCGCTAGTGTAGCTGTAAGTGGAGGGATTGGCTTTGTGGGCCTGGTCGGCCCTCATTTAGCGAGGCGGCTGGTTGGGCCCAGACACCAACTGATGCTTCCAACCTCTGCATTGCTTGGATCGCTGCTGGTTATTACAGCGGATACCTTAGGCCGATGGATTCTTCAGCCCACAGAGGTGCCTACCGGAATCGTTGTAGCTGTTATAGGAGCCCCCTATTTCTTATATTTACTCGCCCGGATGAAATCTTAGATTTAATCAAATCCCGATGAGCTCATGAAGAGCTTTATCGGGATTTTTTTTGCCTCCGACCAGTATAAGCAGACTCATGAAGTGCCATAACTTGTATAAAAGTAGAAGGGGTAGCAAATAGTATGATCAGGAGGTGAGTCATGATGCCAAAGAACAAAGAATCCGGCAAAACCGCAGAGAGCCAGAGTCAAAGTCAAGAGAAAGAATCTTTGATTTCTACTTCGTTGACAGAGAATGTTCAAGAACTCACTAGGAAATTCGGGAACAGCCCAGATATGATCATTCGTAAATTTGCAATTATACATACTCAGATTCAAGTCGCTGCTGTTTATATTGAGGGATTAGTAGATAAGGTAATAGTGGATGAATTTGTTACTCATGCTATGTCGCTTAATAAGCTTACTGAGGGTCAGCAGAAGGTAGCTTCTGGATCAGATGCTTTTGCCTATATAAGAGAAAAAGCCCTAAGCATAGGTGAAGAAAAAGTTATTAAGGATTGGAAAGGGTTGTTTGCCGCCCTATTTTCCGGTGAAACGGTTATATTGATTGATGATTCAGGAGAAGGCATAAGTGGCAACACCAGTGGTGGAGAGGTTAGGGCCGTTACGGAAGCTACTACTCAGGTTTCTATTCGTGGTTCTAAAGAAAGCTTCACAGAAGCCATTGGGACAAATCTTGCACTTGTCCGCAGACGGATAAAAAGCTCTAATTTATGGGTGGAGTCCTTTAAAATAGGTGAAGTGACGCAAACAGACGTGTCTATTATGTACATAAATGGGATTGCCAATGACAAATCCGTAAAGAAATTAAAATCTAATCTAGAGGATATTAAGATCGATGCAATATTGGAATCCGGATACATTGAGCCGTTTATTGAAGATAAAATATATTCCCCCTTTCCGACCATATTTAATACGGAACGGCCGGATAGCGTTGCTGCCAATTTGCTTGAAGGCCGAATCGCTATTTTTGTGAATGGAACACCCTTTGTATTGATTGCTCCTGCCACCTTTTTTTTGTTTTTTCAATCTGTAGACGATTATTATCAACGTTTTTATGTTTCTTCATTAATTCGATTATTAAGATTTGTGTGCCTGCTGATTTCGTTATTTGGCCCCGCTATATTTATAGCTGTCGTCAACTTCCATCAGGAAATGATTCCTACCCCGCTGCTAATCAATTTAGCCTCACAGAGAGAAGGAGTCCCCTTCCCAGCGTTTATTGAAGCAGTCATGATGGAAATCACTTTTGAAATCATTCGTGAAGCCGGTATTCGTCTGCCGTCCCAAATTGGTCAAACGGTATCCATTATTGGGGGTCTTGTTCTAGGGCAAGCAGCAGTGCAAGCCGGTATTGTCTCTCCTGCTATGGTAATCGTGGTATCTATTACAGGGATCTCCAGCTTTGCGACACCATCCTTTAACATGGCGCTATCTATACGGTTTCTCCGTTTTGTCATATTGTTTGTTGCTGGATTTACGGGGCTGTACGGTATTGCTCTTATCGGGATTATGCTGGTTGCCCATATGTGCAGCTTGCGGTCATTGGGGGTTCCTTATATGTCTCCGGTGGCCCCTTTTATCCCAGAGGACCAGAAGGACACCTTTATACGTATGCCCTTTAAGTACTTTAAAACACGTCCTCGTTTAGTTAGTCAAAAGAATAAAAAGAGAATGGAAATGAATAAAACAAACGGGGGATCTAAATGAAAGTGAAATGGATAATCCGTATCATTATTTATTTGGGACTGTTATCACTGCTGACAAGTTGCTTACAAGGTAGAGAACTAAATGAATTGGCTATTGTCACGGGTATAGCCATTGATAAGGTGAAGGGTTCAGACGAATTTTTAATTACATTTCAAGTGGTTAATCCATCCTCTACAGCAACGACCACAGGGGGAGGCTCCGGAGAATCTACAATAACCACTTATTCTTCAACAGATCGCACTATATTTGGAGCGTTGCGTAAAACTTCAAGAAAAGCATCGAGACAGCTGTTTTTTGCTCACACTCAGCTTGTCATTGTAGGAGAGAATTTGGCAAGGGGGGGGATCGAAGAAATATTTGATATTTTTGAAAGATCACATGAGCTTCGGCTTACTTCTTCCGTAATTATATCTCGGGACACGGACGCAGCATCTATTCTACAAGTGTTTGTCCCGATAGAGAATCTACCAGCAGTGGGTTTGGCCAAAAAGTCCAGAAACACATCGGCGTTATGGGGAGAAAGCCGTGATGTAAAAGTATTTGAATTGATAAACACAGTTTCAGGTGGGGGGGATTTATCCATAAGTGGTGTTCAAATTGTAGGAGATGCTGAAGAAGGAATGAAAAAAACAAATCTCGAGCAATCCGAGGTCAAGGCTTCTGTTGAAATGAATGGAATAGGTGTCTTCAAAGATGGGAAATTACAAGGATGGATTGAAGGCGCTGAGGCCAGAGGAGCAGTATGGGTTCAAAATAAATTAAAAGAAACCAGTGTAAATATCAATACTGAAAAAGATAAGAAAGCTATCGCCATCAATATCGTTCTTTCAAAAACCAGAATTAAGGTTGACCTTCAGGATGGGGTGCCCGTCTTTCACATTTTCATTAAAGAGGAAGGTAAGGTAGATGAGACTCAGGGTTTTGTTGATTTCAGCAAAAGAGAGGAAATTGTAAAACTAGAAAAAATGCTGGAAGAAAAGACGAAGGCTGAAGTAATAGAAGCGCTAAAAGCAACACAACGAATGAAAAGTGATATTTTCAAATTTGGAATGGAAATGAAACGTACCCAGCCTGAGGCATGGGCAAAAGTAAGTGGAAACTGGCACGATATATTTGCTTTAGGGAAGTTGGATGTCCAAGTCGAAGCGTATATTCTTTCTACAGGAATGCGATTAAAGCCGTACGTCTTAGAAAAAGAATAAACGCTGCGAGGAAAAGGAAGGAGGAGGATGCTTAATGAGAAAAGAGGTCATTAATCCAAGGCAGCTATTTGCCATGATTATATTGTTCGAAATGGGTACGGCCGTGGTGGTTCCAATCGGACTTGAAAATGGACATGCGGTTTGGGTATCCATACTTATGGCGCTGCCTGGAGGCGTCCTGTTGTATCTTATTTATAATTATTTATATGAACAATATCCTGATATGATTATCAGTCAATATACTCGGAAAATACTGGGTAAATATATTGGGTGGCCGCTCAGCCTGCTGTATATTCCACCTCTCTTATTTAATGGCTCCAGAAATTTACGGGAAGCAGGTAGTTTACTAATATCGGCAGCTTATGATCAAACCCCAGTATTTATCATTGATTCATTGATGATCATTGCTGTTATTTATATGCTGACCAAAGGTATAGAGGTATTTGCTAGAACAGCTCAAATCTATATGATCGTTCTCTTCTTGATGGGAATGGTCACCTTAATTGTTGTTATCGCTGCGGGTCTTGTCGATTTTAAAAATTTATTCCCATTACATCCAAAGGATTGGATGGATTCTTTGAAATCAGCATATCCGAATATTTTAATTTTTCCATTTGGAGAAGCTGTTTGTTTCACGACTATTTTTCCGCATCTCAATAAGTCACCTAAAGCAAAAAAAACGGGAGTTTGGGCCATCGTAATTAGTGGGCTTATTCTATGCTTCATTCATGCTGTTGAAATTGCAGTGCTCGGGGAAGGGATGTATGCGAGGGCGGCTTTTCCACTCTTTACAACGGTTACACTGGTTGACCTGGCAAATTTCATACAGCGGCTCGATGCGCTGGTTATTTTAACTTTGATCATTGGAGTTTTTTTTAAGATGACAATATACTGTTACGCCGCTGCCGCAGTGGCAGCGGACTTATTTAAAATAAAAGATGTCCGGAAACTGGCTGCACCTATAGGTGTTGTTGTTCTCTTCAGCTCCTATTTTAGTGCAGAGAATTATCCCATACATATGGATGAAGGAAAAACCTTTTTGAAATACTATTTGCCGATTTTATGCGCAGTCATCCCCCTTTTGCTATTTGTGGTTCATCGTATTCGCAAAAGATGGGGTCTCTACCGATAGCTTAACGCTTCGCCCCTCTTTGTTTCTTTAAGTAATTGTTGATAGCAATAATAAAGGGAAGCATAAAGAACATAATCGCAAATATATATTCCTGCATGGTCGTAGTGGCAAGGATCGCGTGAATGGTTTGGTATTCCATAGTTAAGCTCATGCCTGAAGTAAGATCAACAGCTAAAACCATGGAGAAGACTAGTATTCCAAGCAGGAAATACACCCACAGGATTTTCATTTTAGTGTCACCTCCCTAATTGAAAATGTGCAGCTACTTGCATTAGATTTAGAAAGTTAAAGCTATTGTTTCCATGAACACTGGAGAGTAACCATTGACAGCCCACTAACAAGCAGGTAGATTGAATTAAAACCTATAGGGGCGATTGGGGGACGAATAGTCCATGACAACATGGAATTTGCAAGGAACCGTAAGTCACCTACTCATCTGTAACGGCAGCAGTTGCAAAAAACACAAAGGTGAAGAGGTAGCTGAAGCGATAGAGGATGAGATTGAGAAGCAAGGAGCCCAAAGCCTTATTCATACGACAGTTACTCGTTGTAACGGCAGATGCTCAGATGCCTGCGTGGTTATCGCCTACCCAGAGGGTGTATGGTATAAGGAGATTACTCCAAAATCAGCAAAAGCTCTGGTACGAAAGCATCTACAAGGTGAACGGCTGGAAGAGAATGTGGTTTATACGTATGATGGGAAGTTGGTAGCAGCAAGTGCAAGCGGAACAAAAGGTAAGAAGAAAAAATGAGTTGAAATTTTGAAGGCCCTTCTCAAAAAGAATTTTGAGAAGGGCCTTTTACAGTTCACAATGTATCTACATACAAAAGTTAGATAATTATCTAATATACAGATATATACATTTTATGAGATTAATATAATTTTTTATGACTTTCAAATTTACTATGCGGAGACTTGTTAAAGAAAGCGGGGACACAGTAATGATAAGGTTAGAGGAAATCTATAAGTCTTATGTGGATGGGGAAGGGGATAATAAAATTCTTCAAGAGATCAACCTAACCATTCATGAGCATGAGTTCATTACGATTATGGGACCTTCAGGATGCGGTAAATCCACTTTACTAAATATTGCAGCCTTACTGACGGAACCCACCTCGGGTAGAGTTTACTTTGATGATCAATTAGTGGACTTTAAGAAGGAAAAAAGCCTGGAGCAGTTGAGAAGGAATAAGATTGGGCTTATTTTTCAGAACGCAAATTTAATAAGTTGCCTAAATGTACTTGAGAATGTCATCCTTCCGATGAATTCCACTGCAAGTTACAAAGTGAAAAAAAGCACAGCCATAGAACTGTTGGATAGGGTAGGGATTAGCAACAAGTCTAAACATCATGTTAAATCGCTTTCGGGGGGAGAGGCGCAACGAGTAGCTATCGTTCGAGCGCTCGTCAATCATCCGGAAGTATTGTTATGTGACGAACCTACAGGAGCGTTGGACATGGAGAACAGCAGCAAGGTGATGGAGTTATTATTAGAAACGAGGAGACAGACCAACTGTTCTTTAGTAATTGTCACCCATGATAAAGAGATAGGGCAGCAAGGGGAGCGGAAAATTGTTTTACACGGAGGTGAAATCCTTGGAGTGGAGAACCGTTTTCAAGCTCTATAATGCGCGTAAGCAGAAGAGTAATTATTTGCTTTACCTGTTCGTAATGCTGTCAGTAGCCATTGCCGTAAGTATTTCCCTCTCTATTCCTCAGATTATCTCAGAAACAAACCGTTATTTAACAGGCCAAGCGGAAGAGTTGAACGGTGCTGATCTGAAGGTTGAGGGCTCCTACGCATCTAATGCATTTGATCTAAAGGTAAAACAACTTAAAAGTGAAGGACTTGAAGTTAGTAAATCCACCGCAGTATCTACCAACTTTAAACAGGGTAATCAGCAAGTCTTTGGCAGTTTGATCATTGGGGATTACAGGTTAAAGGAAGATGAGATTATTCTATATTCGAATTTGGCTGAGGAACTGAATCTTAAACCGAACAGTCAGGTGAACATTGGAAGTCATACATACAGAGTTAAAGCTATTGAGAACACGCCCAAGGGTGTTGACGGCCAGTCTGAGATGGTTGGTTATGGAAAGGTTTCCTTCTACAAAATTACAACTGAAATCCCTTATACATACTTAACTTTAATTCATAGTGAGGAAATTGAGAAAGTAAAAGCAGCATTGAAGGATGCTGAGCCGGGTTATATCTACACAACCATTGAAGATCAGTATGATGATATCGAAGAAGAACTTAATACGAATGCAGCTACACTGAATATACTCAATACGATGTGCTATATTATGACGATTATGTCCGTACTGAGCAGCATATTTATGATTATTGTACATCGCCAGCAAGATATCGCTATTATGAGAATGCTCTCCATACGTATGAAATCGATCAGAAGAGCTTTAAGAATGGAATTATATTTGGTGTTTATTATACCGGTTTTGCTTGGAAGTGCAGCAAGTATTCCTCTGGCCAGACAATTGTTGATGTCAAATGGGATACGAAACACTAATTTTGAAACTTCAATATTAGGTAAAGTAATGGCTGGGTTTTTATTATTTTTGGTTATCTATTTCATTTTTATAAATATCGCGACAAAAGCGTTAGAAGCTATAACCCCGATGTTTGTGGTCCGGAATGATGCAGTTTCATGGAAACGATCGAAGCGGAAGGTTACCGGGTTATCCATTTTGTTCACTCTGATAACCTTGTTAATCTACGCAATCTATGTAGGCAGAGGATCAGCGTTAATGAGCAGCCTATTGATCGTTCTGTTCATTGCTGTCTTTTTTGTGATCACGCTGCTCTGCATCAAACTGCTGTCCTCACTTCCTTTTAAGAACAAACTATGGATTTACACCACCAAAAGCATCAAAGCTAACCGCTATACCTTTGTAATTACAGTATTAAGCTTGACCTTAACTAGTCTGTTTCTATTAGTCGGATATACCTTGGAAAAAACTGTTCGGGACAGCTACACTTCTGGCATTGAGCAAAAAGTGAATTATAATTATCTAGTCGTCAGTGAAGATGCTGCTAAGCTGGAGAATGCTCTTATAGAGTCGCCTGAAGTTGAAGGATTCACCAAAATTTACCGACATAGCGGAATTATATTGAATAACAAAGATTTTTTGAAATCTGTACAAATCGGCTATGTTAACGAAGACGACTATTCTATTAAGTACAAGATTTTGCAAGGTGAAGATCTATTTGAGGGTTCAGTTAATGAGGTGCTTATTTCATCCGCTTACAGTGAACAGATTCATGTAAAATTAGGCGATACGCTCAGAATGGAAGAAGCTGGATCACAACGGAATTACAGAATCAAAGGAATTTATGAAGCGGGTCAAGTGAATGAGACGTTTATTCTGAAGCCTTCCACTAATTCTTCACAAGGTAGTTTATTGTTCCTCGTAAAGGCGAGCTCCAGTGAATTCAAAGATAGTATAAACAATGTTTCTCTAATGCATATCAGCATAATGGGCATGTCTATTATGAAGCGGATGCAGGATTTTTTGACTATTTTCAAATGGTTATGTTGGATTTGTATTCTATCTTCTATATTGTTCAATCTCAACATCGTCTATATGAATTACTTAAATGAATACAAAGAATCAGTAATTATAAGAGCACTAGGTATTGGAAAAGGATTTCTGTATAAATATTTGGCTATAAAATCTATATTTGCACTTCTCTTGAGCTTACTAATGTCCTTAGGCTTATACGTAATTCTGATTACACTGGCTCTTACCGCTATATTTAAAGTCAATCTAAACCTTGCATTCAGTTCGATCATGATCCCATTCGGTTGCGGCGTGGCAATAGTTATCATCATCTTTTTGTTACCATTCCGGCTGATCAAACAATCCCATAGTTTTGAGGAATTAAGGGAACAGGTCTAAATGTACTATGATAAGGATTTAACTTAGGGGGATTAATATGTTTCAAAAATTTGCTGCTGGTGATGGAGTTCTTAGTAATGAGGCTTTTGTGCAGGAAGAGGTGGAACACAATTTAATCCACATGATTAGTACCTTTGAAGATTCTACCAAGATAAAATCGGACGATAATCAGCTGATTTTTGCTCATTCTAAAGGTTTTAATCCTTGGTTATGGGTTTCTAAGGAGCTGGATCCGGATCAAAGGAGTGTGTGGGTAAAAGAGTTAGTGAACCAGGTAAAGGACGATTCTTTCCCGGGGATATCTGCAGAACCGAATACCGCAAGGCTGTTTGCGGAATCGTTTTGTGAGGGGCGAGGTGCGTTATTCCATACGAATATGATACTTGTTGCCTATCATTGTCCTGAGCTAATCCAGCTTGATAAGGTCAACGGATATATGCTGCAAGCCACCGTGGAACACTCCGCAGACATTGCCGAATTTATGGCTGGGTTCTCTGAGGATGCTCTTGGTGTAGCTGCGGTGCCACAGAGTTTTCTGACAGCGGCAGAAGAAGCCGCACGCTCCGGCGATTTGTATTTGTGGATTGTAGATGAGACTCCGGTCTCTATGGCAAAAATAGGCCATCTCAGCGCTAGGCATGGCCGCATAAACCTTGTATATACACCTCTCACCCATCGGAAAAAAGGATACGCCAGTGCGACTGTGGCCGGTGTATGTTCCAAGCTTCTACAGGAGAATATAACGCCGATGCTTTACGCAGATGGCAAAAACCCTGATTCTAACAAGGTCTATCAGTCAATAGGCTTTATAGAAACGGGCAGGATAGCAGATATTAAGTTTGACTGAGGGAGATTGAATAATATGCTGAGTTCTTTGAAAGTCATTATAACTGGAGCCGCTTCTGGCATTGGCAAAGAAATCGTCCGGCATAGCTTGCAGAACAACGCAGTAGTTATAGCCTGTGATTTTAACGAATCGGCTCTAGAGTCTTTGAGGGGAGAAATGGCCTCCGCCAAACTCTATACATACAGTGTGGATGTCAGCAGGTTTGAGGAAGTAACAGAATTGTTCTCCTCTATTGAAAGAGAGCATCCAGACATCAACGGTCTTGTTAACAACGCAGGTATTTATCTTGGGAAAAATATTATCGATTACCTTCCAGAAGATATCAACAAAGTACTGGATACGAACGTTAAGGGCTGTATTTACTTCTCTCAATGGTTCGGCAAAAGGATACTTGAGACAAAAAGCCAGGGTGTTATTGTAAATATGTCATCTGTTTCAGGTGTTGAAGGCAGTTCTGACGCCATTTATGGCCTATCCAAAGCAGCCATACTGGGCCTTACTAAAAGTTGCGCAATGAACTTCTCACCCTACATCAGGGTAAATTCAGTTGCTCCAACTATGGTTAATACAGCGATGATAAGCCGGATTCCGGAGTGGAGACAAAAGGAATATCAAGAGCACCAACTAATTAAAGAGCCTCTCTCCCCAGAGGATATTGCTGATACCGTCATCTTTTTATTAAGTAATAAGTCAAGAGCCTATACGGGAGCTACCTTTGATATTAATAATGGCTGTTATTTGCGTTAATAAAGTAACTAGATATATAGTTGAAAAGTTGACTTGTGGTCATTGCGTTGACTATGCTGTTAAGAAACAAATGAATTAAAAGTTTCTTGCAGGGGGGCTGAAATTATGGAGAGGCTGCAGGTATGGCCGGAGAAGTTCAAAAAGTTTTTTTTGAACAATAGATTTGTTGTGTTTTTGCTTATTTTATTGCTGATTGGAATTAATGTTCTGGTGTTTTCCAAAGTGCCGTTCATTTTTAAGCCTATCTCTGTATTGCTGCATACCGTTGCGGCACCTTTACTCTTATCGGGAATTGCTTATTACCTGCTCAATCCGTTGGTAGACCGATTAGAGAGAAAGAGCAAAGTAAAGCGTGTCTATGGAATTATTATGTTATATCTCGTCATCGCCGGTATAATTACATTATTTCTACTAACAGTTATCCCTATGCTTCGCAGCCAGTTGATCGGTCTGATAGATAACTTTCCAAGGTACAGTAACCAAATCCAAGAAGAGTTTGTCAGCCTTACCGGCAGTGAGTTATTCTTTAAAATCCAGCAAAACGTGGGTACCGACGTTAGTGATATTACGAGTCGAGTTACAACCTGGGTCACGACGTTTTTAAACAATGCACTTAACGGTGTCGGTAATTTTGTTGGAACACTGACGGAGATCGTATTGGCCGTAGTTACTACTCCTTTTATCTTATTTTACCTCCTGAGGGATGGAAAAAGATTGCCGGATTTCATTTTGAAATTCATCCCTACAAGCCTGCAGCCGCAGTCTAGAATGGTGATGTCAGAAATGAACAGCCAAGTGGCTTCCTACATTCGTGGACAAATTATTGTCAGCTGCTGTATTGGTGCACTTCTGTATATAGGATATTTGATTATCGGGTTAGAGTATTCACTGGTACTGGCTATCGCGGCTGCTTGTACCGCTGTTGTACCTTATCTGGGACCGGCTATTGCCATTACCCCCGCGTTAGTGGTAGCAATGGTAACTTCTCCGTTCATGCTCCTTAAAATGATCATTGTCTGGACCGCTGTTCAGTTGATTGAAGGAAAGTTCATTTCCCCGCAGATTATGGGTAAGACACTGAAGATCCACCCGATTACTATTATTTTTGTCATTATTTTTGCAGGAAAAATGTTCGGAATTTTTGGCATCATTCTTGCGGTACCTGGTTACGCAGTGCTAAAGGTAGTAGTCACTCATGTATACCAGTGGTTTCGCTTCCGTTCCGGCTTGTACCCCCCTATAGATGAGATGAAGGAATAACATGAGAGGATGACTGCAATGGAAGGACCCATAGTAAATACTCGATATGGCAAGATTAAAGGAACACAAGCTAATGACCTGAACGTCTGGCGTGGGATTCCCTTCGCCGCTCCGCCTATTGGATCGCTTCGCTTTCATGCTCCTCAACCACCCGAACCATGGAGTTACGTTAGAGATGCTTTTGAATTTGGTCCGGTGTGCCATCAGCCAGCTGATAGTAGAGGCACTAGATTTGGAGGGAAACAGCCCCTTCATTCTGAGGATTGTCTATACCTGAATATTTGGTCGCCTGCTGTTATTGAAGAAGCTTTGCCGGTGATGGTCTGGATTCATGGTGGAACGTTTGTGACCGGTGCGGGAAGTCAACCGCTGTTCGATGGAACCAGCCTAGCCAGCCAGGGCAATGTGATTGTGGTCTCTATTAACTACCGCCTTGGGCCATTAGGATTTCTTCATTTAGCTCCTTGGGGAGAAGGATTCGCATCGAATCAGGGATTATTGGATCAGATTGCCGCTTTGGAGTGGATACAGGACAATATCACTGCCTTTGGGGGAGACCCCAAGCGTGTGACCGTATTCGGTGAGTCAGCGGGCAGCATGAGTATTGCTGCATTATTGGCGATGCCTGCTGCAAGGGGATTGTTCTCAGGTGCAATCATGCAGAGCGGAACTTCCCAGACGCTTCAACCACAGCAAGCCGAGGGGATTACCGCAGCATTGCTGACAGAGCTCGGGATTTCTCCTCAAGGTGAGCTTAGCCTATTAACTTCCTTGCCGGTAGAGGATATTATGGAAGCAGCTGAGCAGATGACCATTAAATTATCTGGAGATTCGCTCAGTATGTATTTTCAACCCGTAATTGACAACCACACGTTGCCCAGCGACCCCGCTGAGGCAGTCGCGAAGGGGGCAGCAAAGGGCATCCCACTACTGATTGGCACGAATCGAGATGAGGGTAATCTCTTCTTCCGCGAAGGCTCCAATACAGCGGATTTTGAACAATCTCTTAGAGCGCTTGAAATGCTAATGGGTGTGGACAATCTCTCCGAGGTTGCCCGGCATTACCCCGAATCTTGGGAAGGTCAGGCAGACATTTTAACGGATCTATACTTTTGGTGCAGCTCAGTTTCTTTTGCGGAGAGACAACGGGATCATGCGCCGGTGTGGATGTACAGATTTGACTGGGCTGTGTCCGATCATCCTTTGCTGAACAAAGCTGTACATGGTGCAGAAATTGTATTTGCTTTTAATAACCTGCCACTGTTACGCAGTTTTGGGTTAGAGGTGACGGCATCCATGAAGCGATTGGCGGAGGCTATGCAAGGGGCATGGGCAGCCTTTGCGCATCGCAGGGACCCGGGAACACCTGAAGTTCCGTGGCCGCAATATCATCCGCAAGACCGGGCCACCCTTATCTTTGATGAACATACGCGCATTGTGCATGATCCTGAACAGGAGAAGCGTGAGCGGTTAATTCATAACATGGGAGGTAGTCTATGACAACTTCAACTCAGGCTCAAAAGGAACATTTGCTTCGTCTGTACCAACATGCTCACTGGGGGAACGAAGAAATATTGAAGGTATTGCGGGAAGCGGATTCTATATCTGAGAAGCTTATCTCTATTTTTGGACACCTTCTCTCCGCAGAAAAGGTTTGGCTGGAACGCCTGAACCAACGAGACAGCAACCATCTAAGTATCTGGCCAATAACACGACTAGAGGACTGTGAGGTTCTCGTTCAGGAGAATTATGCTGGGTACCAATTGTTTCTGCAGCCGCTAAGAGATATAGACCTGAACACAATAATTGCTTACCGTAACAGTAAAGGGACTGAATTTCAGACCTCCATTTTGGATATCTTGAGCCATGTGCCGCTGCACGGAAGCTACCATAGAGGTCAGATCTCTACCTACCTGCGGATAGAGGGCCATGAGCCAGTTAACACTGACTTTATAACCTTCGCAAGGATTTAAATAGGATACCCTAGTTTTGGTTTTGAACCGTAAAAAGGATTATGTATATGAAAAGGCCAGCCTAGGATATAGGCTGGCCTTTTTGTGGATTGGATTAGAGCTTCAAGTACTCCTTAATACCGGCTACAACCGCCTCCGCTACCCTTTGCTGAAAATCATCATTGAACAGTAGGGCCTCGTCACTTGCATTACTTAAATAGCCGCATTCCAGCAGGATCGCTGGCATCTTTGTTTCTCTAGTAACATATAAGCTGCTTTGGCGAACACCACGGTCTGAAAGCCCAGTTGCAGGAATCAAATACTTATGGACTGTTTTGGCGAATTCCAGGCTGTCATTGCGTGTGTAATACGTTTCATAGCCGCTAGGATTGCTTTTGCTGCCCGCCGGAATACTGTTGGCATGAACGGAGACGAACAAATCTGCCTTCAGATCATTAGCGATTTTGGCTCTTTCCTGCAGAGTTGGATAACGATCATCGCTCCGGGTAAGTACAACCTCTAGGTTAGGCTCCTTCTTTAGCAGTTTCTCTATTTTTAGAACAGTAGATAATGCGAAATCTTTTTCATTAAATTGGCTGAGACTGATACCTCCCGGATCTTTCCCACCATGTCCAGCATCAATAACAACTAATCTCTTACCCGCTGGAGCAGTTGATGGGGAGGGAGTTACTGCCGGAATCTTCACCGGAGGAGCCGCAAGGGTATTTGTTGGAGCAGGCGTTACGGTTACCCCATTAAGGTCTATGATAATAAGCCCATCGTTAGCATTAATGACACTATATGGAGTGGCGCTGTTAAGATCAATTACTACCCGAATCGTTGAGGGCGAATGGCTGAATAATGAATATCGAAGGGTTGAGACATTTGGGTTGCCTGTAACCTCAATGGTACCATTCTGTTTATTTTCAAAAGATGGGTTAAGAAGAAAGCTCTGAGAGTAGCTGGTATTCGGCAAATCTATAACGATTCGGTCCTTTCCAGTTATGGCGAAAACACTTGGCGTTACACTTCCGGTTACATTTATCATCAGCTTGTTCTCACTAAAGGTGAGATTGGTAAGAGCAGACCCTGAGGGGTTCAGTTCTTCCCGGGTCTCTGTATCTACAGGTCTAATGTTGGTTAAGGTCGATGGATTGCTCAATGGTGCTTTAGCGGGTGAAGTTAAATATACTGTTTTTGAGGGATTGTCCCAACGGACAGTCGTTCCTGTCTCCTCACCAACGAATCTCAAGGGCACTAGAGTTGTACTTCCGTTTAAAAATGGTGGGGTATCCAGCTGGATTTGTCTTCCTGAAGCCTCCGCGGTAGCATTGTTTACCATGAGCTTCAATATAGTACCTGCTTGCTCTATAATCGCAGTTTTTGTAACGTTATCCCATTTGACTGCGTATCCTAGCTGTTCGGTAACCAATCTAAGAGGCACCATGACACTTCCATTTACGATCTGAACCTGGGCGTCCTTTGAGATTACAAGCTCTTTTCCATCTAAATTAATACGTGTTTCTGTGGAGTCTGCATGACCCAATCCCGGAGCAGTCACAAATAAAAGGAGCAACAGCAGTACAGTCAGAAAACCATGTTTAATCATATACAAATCCCTACCATCTCTGTGTTTATAGGCTATACTTTAATATCGGGACTCTATGAGGGAAAGTGTACAGGTTAAAATCAGTTCGTCACAATTCAAAATACATAGATGAAAACCTCGGGTCGTCGCAGCTTAAACACCCATTTACAGAAAAACCTTCTGTGAATGGGTGTTTAGTGTCCATATACCAATGTAATTACAATATTGATTGGAATAAGTACTTAAATGTTGCATATGTGCCCTATGGAGCTTTTTGATATACGTTTACGATAAGGGATCATTAGATGGAAGCTTTCCCTGCCCACTAATTAACAATGGAACATTACCCATTTATCTATGCGCCCAGATAGATTATTTGTACAATAAGAACTATATAAGATGAACAAAAGAAAGTAACAAAAAGCAGGAAGGAACGAAGGGGAAGTTTGGAACTGTAGGAGCGATAGCGTCCGCCTTTGTCTGCGGATTTCCACCGCTGAAGAGCGGTATAAATCAAGAAATCTGCAGACAACAGCGGCCGGAAGTCCAAACATTCACCGTAGAAACGACCGAATATTATGTTCATATCTTAAGTTCATCATATATAAGACATTTCGCTAAAGGTGTGAAGAACATGTATAAATATAATCTATTCTCAAAAATAGTGAGCATTATGGTCATCATGTTAATACCGATCACGATTCTCTATTTTTATTCCAATAAGACTACAACAGATGTTCTGCGAAGTGAGCTGAATCTGTCAAACAGCAATCAGCTAAGCTTTTTTCAGAATCAGGTAGAGACGAACATGGAATTGCTGTCCTCCTGGCCCATACTCCTTATCCATGACCCTGATATAATGAGCCTAAAGGATACATACCTGAAGAATGGTTATCTGAATCTGGATGCCATAAATTTAATTGAACGTATTCAGACGAAGATCAGTATTCAGGAAAGCTCATCCAATTGGAAAAGTAAATTATACTTGTATTCACCGTCCATCCACCGGGTAGTCAGCGAGAGTAATGCCAATCCCTACCAGGATGAGGATTTGCGAAGAGAAGTGAAATCAGGCTGGCACGTGGACAAAATTGAAGATCAGAATGGGAATCGTTTCTTATTCTCTTGGTTTTCCTTCACCCCTTACAAGGCTGAGTTCTCTCCAAAGGAAGCTAATACGATTATGAAGGTAGAGTTTGACAGCCGAAATATAGAAGATATGCTGGATAAATTCAAAAGCGGCGGCAGAAGAGACCCTTTTTATTATAAGCAAGGAACTGGACTTATCTTCAATCATAGCGCCGATAAGGTATTGGCTAATGAACTGGTAGAAAGGCTGGAGCAAGAAAAGCTGAAAGGCAGTGAAAATCGCACAATTGACATTGACGGGGAATCTTACAGTGTAAACATCGTTTATTCGGACAAGATGGGCTGGTATTTGATCGATTACATTCCGCTTTCTGAGATATTGAAGCCTATTCATACCTCTAATCGCTTGTTTTATTTTTCTGTCAGTGCCTTATTGCTGATGAGCTGTCTGGTAGCTTATTTACTGTATGTGCAAGTGCAGGTACCTGTCCGGAATTTGGTAGGTGGCTTTCAAAGATTGAAGCAGGGTGATTATTCTACTCGGGTGGAGATCAAAGGTAAAAATGAATTTAGCTTTCTTTCGGGAAGGTTTAATAGCATGGTTGAGCAGACTCAAGAGCTGATTGAGAATGTATTGATGGAGAAAATTCATGTACGTGAAGCCCGATTGAAGCAGCTTCAATCGCAGATTAATCCGCATTTCTTTTACAACTGTTTCTCTTTCATTACAAGTATGGCCAAGCTGGATAATATGAAGGCTGTTGTAGGCATGTCACATAATCTTTCCCGTTACTACAGATACACGACGCGCCAAGAACGTGATCTGGTAGCCTTATCCGAAGAAATTGAATTTGTGACACATTATCTGGAGATTCAGACGATGAGAATGAGCAGACTTCAGTATTCTGTGGAGATTCCCCCACAAATGAGGAAACTAGACATTCCTCCACTGTTCCTTCAACCGCTTGTTGAAAATGCTGTTCTTCATGGCATTGAGCCCATTGCAGAAGCAGGGTTAGTGAGGATTACTGGCTCTTGCCGGGGAAGAGTAATGATGTTAGTCGTTGAGGATGATGGAAAAGGCATGACAGCTGCAGGAATAGCTGAATTGGAAAGCAAGCTGAACAAGGCGATGGATGAAGAGATGGGTTGCGGTCTTTGGAACGTACACCAGAGAATGCGCCTGCGCTTTGGAGAAGAGGCGGGATTAACCTTTGCGGCTTCTCCTCTGGGTGGATTGAAGGCCACCCTGCAGTGGGTATTGCCCTTTGCTGACAACTAATGGTAGACATCCAGGAGGTATTATTATGATAGAACTGTTGTTAGTCGACGATGAATCTTATGTAACAGAAAGTCTGGCCCGAACCATCCCATGGGATGAAATTGGAGTAATTAAGGTACATCAGGCGGCTTCCGCTGCCGAAGCTCTTCAAATTATTGAGCAGCATGACATAGATATTGTAGTTTCTGATATATCCATGCCAGGGATGTCCGGGCTGCAATTAATAGAAGCTGTAAATGAAAAGTGGCCGCATATACGGTCGATTTTGCTTACAGGGTACTCGGATTTTCATTATGCCAAGAAAGCGATCCAGCTGCAGGCGTTCGATTATATTTTGAAGCCAGTCAGCGATGAGGAGTTTATCAAAAGTGTATCCGGTGCTATTGAAGCTTTAAAGGATGAATGGGATGCCCATGATAAATACCATCAGCTGCTCTATAAGCGTAAAGCTGATTATAGTGTCCTTCATGCCAATTTGATGCATGATTTGCTGCTGGGACGGGTGATGTCCGAGCGCACACTGAGTGCAAAGCTTAAGGAATATGAAATCTCATTTGATATGGATGCCTCAGCGGCCTTGCTCTTGATTCAATTGGGCAAGCATTATATGACAATGGATCATCACACGATTTCTTTGATGGAATATGCGATTGGCAATATCGCTGAAGAGCTATTTAAGGAGCACTTTCATGTCTGGTTCTGCAAAGCTCCTCATGATTGCCTGATTTTATTGGTTGAAATGAGACCGGAAGTGGCCAGAGAATTAGAGATGCTGGACAGCTATACTCTTGAACGGCAGAACCTTCTCAAAGCGGCCATCAATAAGTTTCGTATGAATGTAAGTAATTATCTCAAGGGAGATATTTCACTTATTGTTTCCGAATGGTTCACCTTCCCTGAGGGAATGACGGCTGCATACCGAGGCGGATTAAGCTCCATGTATCTAACCGTACAGAATGAAACAGGCTCAGTTATTTTTCTAGAAGACCGTCATCCTCAAGAGGGAGTAAATATTAAGTCGCTGGAAACTCTTTACCGTCCACCTACACTTATTCATCTATTGGAGTCCAAGCAATGGGATACCGCCCGCCAGAAAATTGAGGATGTCTTCAGTGATATGGAAAACGCACGATGTTCTAGAGAGCAGTTATATGAAGTGTTCTTATCCATAACCAATGCCTTTATGTATATTGCTCACAAGGGTGGACAGTTCATCTCGCAAATTGACCAATACGCCTTAGATCCACTCCTGACTCAGAGTATCCTATCCTCATTAAACAAGCTACGCGATTGGGCGTTAGAAATGCTGGGTAAGCTGCAGGAGGAACTGTCGGAAAGCGATCAGTATACGAAAAGCTATATTATCAAGCAAGTCCATGAGCTCGTTGGGAACCCTTTGGGTCATGAACTGTCGGTGAAGACCATTGCAGACCATGTGTACCTTCATCCCGTGTATTTGTCCAAAATTTATAAGGCCGAGACGGGAGAAGGGCTCGGTGATTATATTATCCGCATGCGTATGGAACGTGCACTCTATCTCCTTAAGAATACGAATAAAAAAATATATGAAATTACAACAGAGCTCGGATATCAAAATCCGCAATATTTCAGCAAAATGTTCAAAAAGCACTATGGTATGACACCAAATGAATTTCGGGACGGATAGAGGTTGTGAAAGGTGCAGAAACCTTGTTTTAATGACATATTCGGCCTTAGGCTCATTCCTTATAATTAACATATAACCAATACTTAAGGAATCTAAGGGGGAACAAAACAAAATGAGCGCAATGAAGAGAAAAAAATGGCTGCCGCTCCTAGGGGCGAGTGTGCTTCTAGCCAGTAGCCTTGCGGGCTGCTCTGGTAATAATGATGCGAAAGAAAATAATACTGCCGGTGATAAGCCAGCAAATGCAGCGAGTACAACTGAAAACGCCTACAAGGATAAATATGATCCTGAAGTAACCATAACAACCGTTTGGGGCGTAGATCCAGAACTGAAATTCAAAAACGGTGAATCGATTGAAAACAACGTAGCTACCCAATGGGCCAAAGAGAAATTCGGTATTAACATTAAGTCTTTGTGGTCTATTACGGATACCAACGGTGCATTTGGAACAAAGCTTCGTCTTTCCATGTCCTCTGGACAAGAAATGCCTGAGGTAGTAACAATAGGTACTGCTGATTCTGCTATTGCCCAGGATTTGATCGACTCCGGCATGTACGCTGAAGTTGGCAGCCTATTTGATAAATATGCTTCTGATTCATGGAAAAAGGCTATGGCCCAGGATCCTAACGTATGGAACCAATACAGCCGTGATGGCAAAAAAATGGGTATCCCGGTACTCGATTATGCCTACAATCATGATTATATCCTGTGGGTTCGCCAGGATTGGCTCGATAAGCTGAACATGAAGGCTCCTACAACCATCGACGAGTTGGAGAAGGTAATGGATGCATTCAAAAATCAGAACCCGGATGGACTTACACCGGACAAGGTAACTCCGCTTAGTATTGGATTTAAGTCGACTATGAACACATGGATGGGCGATCCTTCTTGGATTTTCGGAGCCTTTGGAACCCTCCCACAGCAGTGGAACCTTGGTACAGATGGTAAACTGGAGTATGGTTCTGTAAATACAGGGATGAAGCAAGGTCTTACTAAGCTTAAGGAATGGTTGGAAAAGGGTTACATTCCGCAGGAAGCTGCACTTTGGGATGAGAACAAAACATCAGAACCAGCAGTTGCCGGTACAGCGGGTATTATCCCGGGACCTTACTGGATGAGTGGATGGCCTTTGCTTGATACAGTTAAGAACGTACCTGGTGCAGTATGGAGCCCGATTGAGATTCCAGCGGGTCCAGACGGATCTGTAATGCGTCATGGTACGCAGTTTACGAATGGCGTAACGTTGATCAGTACCGAAATGAAAAATCCGGAAGCCTTCTTTACGTATCAAAATTATTTGTTCGACAACTTCGCCAACCCGCAACCGGGCAGCGAACTGGATAACGGCCTCTTTGCCGGCTATGATTATGAACTGGATGCAAGTGGTAAAATGGTAGCAAACGATAAAATCGCTGGTGGTTATGTGAACAGTGTTCGTTACCTCCTGGTACGTGACGGTGCACGTATTCCTGATGCCCAAATGCAATCACTGCTCAATCTTGCAGGTGGTGCTGAACCTACAACAAGACTTGAGAAGGATGTAGCAGTCAATTACGGCAAGGACACTCCGGCAGCGGCTAAAGTACTGTTGAGCCAAGAGGATAAATCGTTCAAGAACATGTTCACAGGGCCTACTACAGAAACTATGAAATCCAAGATGGACTATTTGAACAAAATTGAGAGCCAGACTTTCAATGAAATCATCTATGGCAAATCACCTGTTGACTCCTTTGATACTTTCGTTGATACTTGGAAATCAGGCGGTGGCGATCAAATTACGAAGGAAGTTAATGAATGGTATGACAGCGTAAAATAAAATAGATTATTCTGATGAATAAGCATAAGGGGTCGTCTTTTGGGTAGAGAATTCTATCCGAAAGACGGCCTTTTTTGATGAACAAATAAGACATTGCTTTTGTACCATTTATATTGGTTTTGCTCTCTACTTGGCTACTTCTAGCGTTGATATAATTTGAGTATGGTTACAGAAGATTTGAACGATATGGGGGATCAACACACATGAGAACACTTAAAAAAACTTGGCCGTTTCACGTCATGCTGTTGCCAGCAATGATATGCCTAATTATTTTCAGTTTTATTCCGATGCTGGGAATTGTGATGGCATTTCAGGATTACAAGCCTTGGCTTGGTATTTCGGGCTCACAATGGATAGGGCTGGACAATTTTCGTTATCTTTTTGAACGTGAAGATAGTATGCAGGTCATTTGGAACACATTGATTATTGCGATTTTGAAAATGGTCTTTAATCTGCTTGTTCCGTTTATCTTTGCTATTCTTTTGAATGAGATCCGCAAGGTTGGCATTCAGCGCACGATACAGACTTTAGTATACTTGCCCCACTTTTTGTCCTGGGTCATCCTTGGTGGAATATTGCTGGACCTGCTCGCTACAGACGGCTTTGTGAACCAGATTCTTGGATCATTTGGTGTGAAGCCTATTTTCTTCTTAGGAGATAACAACTGGTTCCGGTTTACGGTTATCCTTACCGATGTGTGGAAGGAATTCGGATATAATACAATCATTTTCCTGGCTGCTATCGCTGGTATTAATCCATCTCTATATGAAGCTGCTGAAGTGGATGGGGCAACCCGCTGGAAACAGACACGCTACATCACAATACCTTCCTTAATTCCTATGGCAGTCGTAGTAGGGACGCTAGCGTTGGGGAATGTACTGAATGCAGGGTTCGATCAGATTTTCAACTTATATAACCCTCTGGTGTATCAAAAGGGCGATATCATTGATACCTTCGTGTATCGGACGGCAATTCTTAATGGTGAGATGGGCTTCGGTACAGCAATTGGATTATTCAAATCTGCAATTAGCATGATACTTATACTCGTATCCTACCGGATGGCTAAGAAATGGGCGGGTTATCGCATATTCTAAATTACCTACGAAAGAGGGAGAATTATGTATTACAAAACAAAAGGCTATCGCATTTTTAACATATTTAACACCTGCTTTCTAATCCTGTTAGCAATCATGTGTATTGTACCTCTACTTCATGTTCTTGCCGTATCCTTCAGTGCCAAATCGGCGGCGGATGCTAATCTAGTAGGCTTGTGGCCGAAACAATTCTCTTTGGAAGCCTATAAAAAAACGATAGATAACCCGGTGTTCCTGCATTCCATATGGATATCCGTTAAAAGAACAGTTATCGGCACAGCACTAACGCTTCTCATTACCTTTTTGGCAGCCTATCCGTTATCCAAGGAGAATTCGGTCTTTAAAGGACGCAATGTCTACTCCTGGTTGTTCGTTTTCAGTATGGTGTTTAATGGCGGCTTGATTCCTTTTTACATCGTGATCCAAAAGATTGGCTTAATGGACTCCTTCTGGGTGCTTGTGCTGCCTGGAGCTGTGAACACGTTTTTGGTCATTCTGATGCTTAACTTCTTCCGTGGAATTCCTAAAGAACTGGAGGAAGCGGCACTGATTGACGGTGCGGGACATTTTAGAACGTTATTCAGTATTTTCCTGCCGATATCGCTGCCCTCCATTGCCACAATTGCATTGTTCAGCATGGTGTTCCACTGGAACTCATGGTTCGATGGTTTGCTGTATATGAACAACTCCAAGCAATTCCCACTCGCGACTTTTTTGCAGACGGTTATCATTCAAAGAGACATGAGCTCAATGAGCGTAAATCCGAAAGAGATGGAGATGATTTCTCAGACAACGGTTCGAGCGGCACAAATCTTTATCGGGGCAGCACCTATTCTGCTAGTCTATCCTTTCCTGCAAAAATATTTTGTTAAAGGTATGACGCTGGGTTCAGTAAAGGAGTAATTTGACCCTGTTTGATTTTGCAGTACGGAAGCTGGATTCGCTGGAGTTTTGAGTATGAGGGTGTAAAGGTAGTTCTACCTATATTTAAAGGCAGCTTAGGGATAATCCTAGGCTGCCTTTGTTGTATGCTCCTTAATTCAAGAAGGCGTCCAATGCCACAGTAGGTTTTCCAGAAGAGTCAAAGGCTCCTTTTGTATAGGAATACCAGGTGCCATAACATTCCGGCTCCCAGTAAAACACACCTAGACCTTTACCGCCGGACACGGATTTGGTCTTGCTGATAATATCGGACAGAAACGCCTTGGCTGTTGTTGGGGCGCTTACGTCCATACCAACCTCCGAAATCATAACCTCTTTGCCATATCGGGCCACCATATCATTCATATTAGTTAGCGTTTGATTATTTAGCGTAGACCAGTTGCTTGTGGTGGGATAAAGCGACATGCCGATAACATCATATTTAGCTCCGTTACTTTTTAACCCGTCGAACATCCAGCGGAATAAGGAATTGTCATACCCGTTAGAGAGATGTACAACAACTTTGGAGCTGCTGCTAACCGCTTTTACAGCGTTATATCCTGAATTAATAAGTGCAGCGAAATTACCCATGCTTGCGGATGCTTTACCATCCTCCCATAGCATTCCATTATTCGTCTCATTTCCGACCTGAACCCATTCAGGTGTAACTCCATTACTCTTAAGGGTGTTCATCACATCGTAAGTATGATCATATACAGCAGTCTTCAGGTCCGTGAAGCTCTTGCTGCTCCATGCAGCGGGTTTTTTCTGATTGGCCGGATCTGCCCAGGTATCGCTGTAATGAAAGTCAATCATAATTCTAAAGCCCATCTTTTGTGCGCGGACTGCCTGTTTAATAACATCGGCTTTATTGGAAAAATTTATGGAGGGGTTAACCCATACCCGCAGCCGGATCGAGTTCATACCATGATCTTTAAGGATTTGAAGTAAATCCTGTTTCACTCCACTGTCATTATAAAAGGACCATTTATAGTACTCCATTTCGGACAACCAGCCAACATCCGCACCCTTAGCAAAGGTCGCCGCCGCCTCAACTGGCTTGGAAATTTTAATATTAAAACACACACTTAGAAAAAGGGATAGACAGAGGAACAGTTTTACCATTGAATTTGAGTTTTTCATTTTCATAAAAGACCTCCTAAAATTGGGATGCTGATTAATGAAGCTTAAAAAATGAATGAATAGACACTTGTATCCGCTTACAAAAAATCTCTCCCTTCTATTTATTAACAAGATTGTAGGATGGTTGGGCTGTTCCGGATACCTATAAACATTCAATATTTAAGCACCTTTTGAAATGAACTTTTCCATTAAGGAGCTTAGAACAATGATTTCAACTTCGAAAGAGTAAAAAATAGCCTTTCCTCCCATACTATCGTTAATCTTGCAGCTGAGATCTTCTCACACAACCTTTAGGAGGACTGCGGATGAAACGCCATTCTGATCCCACAATTTATATACAACTTAAAAACCGGGTGACGATACCCAAAGGCAAAGGCGTTATGCTTCGTGATGTGGCGATCATCATTACTGAGCCCGAGTACAAGGAGCTGCTGCATTCTGTTTTGCTGATTCAACCGCAACAGAGTGATGGCAACCTTATTTTGATTGATATGCTGAGGATTATCCCATGCATTCAAAAGCTTGTACCGGGCGCCAATATTGAGTCGTTTGGTGAAGGAAGGACGATTGTTCAGATTGCAGATTCGGCAGGCACGAAAAAACCGTCAACAGCTTTATTTGTACTGGTCTGGCTGATTCTTTTCTTTGGTTCTGCTTTAACAATCATGAATTTCCACGCCGATGTCAGCATGCAGGAGGTTCAAATTCGTATTGTTGAGATGATAACAGGCCGTAGAGACGAGCATCCATATGTATTCCAAGTCGCCTATTCTGTGGGGATCGGGTTTGGGATGGTTATTTTCTTTAACCACTTATTCAAGAAAAAGTGGAATGAAGAGCCAACGCCTCTCGAAGTGGAGATGTTCCTGTACCAGAAAAATATTGATCACTATGTGATCCATCAGGAATACAACAAAATGAAGCAAGTTGAGGGCAGTGAACATGAGAATCGGGGAGATTCTGGATGACCGCTCCGATATCTCTGGGATTAAATCTGCTCCTTGGCATTGCTGGCGGGATTGCTGTAGGCAGTGGGGTAATCGCATTGTTTATTGTTCTTGATATGATTCCGCGACTGGCTCAATTAACGGCCTCCTATCACAAAGTTCACTGGTACGAAGGAGCGATGGTAGGGGGTTCGCTTATAGGTACCTTAAGTGATTTTTGGAACTGGAGGATATCGGCAGGACCTCTAGTTGAGTTAGGGGTAGGGTTGTTTGATGGGATATTCATCGGGTTACTGGCAGCTGCATTGACTGAGGTGTTGAATGTACTGCCGATATTGGCCAAGCGTTTAAATATGACACAATATCTTTTCGGTCTGCTGATGGCGATGGTAAGCGGAAAGGTAGCGGGATCTTTGTTCGACTGGGTGGTTTACAGACATTAAACAGGGGGGTAAAAAGGTGACTAAATATTTTCACAGCGGCGATTCCGTTAATGAAGAGGGACAATCCAATCATCAAAACGAAGCTGAATCGACCCTACAAATAAAGGTAGAGGTAAATTCTGTTCAAGAAAACTTCTCTGACCAACAAGATGATCCGAAAGAACACAATGGAAGCTCTAAGCCAAAGAGTAAGGACCATAAATATCAAGACACCGAAGCTTCAGATGAACTTGGGAAGTCAGACTCGATGAATAGGGAAGAAGAAAAGGATTCCGGAGCAGAATCCGAATCTGAGGAAGAGAAAGGGGAAAAGGAAGAAGAGGAAGAAGAGGAAGAAGAGGAAGAAGAGGAAGAGGAAGAGGAAGAGGAAGAGGAAGAGGAAGAGGAAGAGGAAGCGGAAGAGGAAGAACCAAGGAAAAAAACTAAAAAAGAGGCTAAGGAAGAATCAGAGGAAGAGTCCGAAGAAGAGTCCGAAGAAGAGTCAGAGGAAGAACCAGAGGAAGAGTCCGAGGAGGAACCAAAGGAGAAACCTAAGAAAAAACCTAAGAAAGAGCCTAAGGAAGAACCTGAGGAAGAGTGCGAAGAAGATTCTGAGGAAGAACCAGAGGAGAAACCTAAGAAAAAACCAAAGAAAGAGCCAGAGGAAGAGTCTGAGGAAGAACCAGAGGAGAAGCCAAAGAAAAAACCTAAGAAAGCTCCTAAGGAAGAGCCTGAGGAAGAGTCCGAGGAAGAACCTGAGGAAAAACCAAAGAAAAACCCAAAGAAAAAACCTGAAGAAGGAGAGGGGAATAGCCAGCAGGATGCAGAGGGGAATAGCCAGCAGAATGCAAAGGGGAATAGCCAGCAGAATGCAAAGGGGAATAGCCAGCAGAATGCAAAGGGGAATAGCCAGCAGAATGCAGAGGGGAATAGCCAGCAGAATGCAGAGGGGAATAGCCAGCAGGATGCAGAGGGGAATAGCCAGCAGGATGCAGAGGGGAATAGCCAGCAGAATGCAGAGGGGAATAGCCAGCAGAATGCAGAGGGGAATAGCCAGCAGAATGCAAAGGGGAATAGCCAGCAGAATGCAGAGGCTTCTGATGAGCTGGGACAGGAAGATCAGGAGCCCCCTCACAAAGGGATATTCGCCAGACTGTTTGGGTTAGATGATGACACGGACGAAGAAGAGGATGACGAAGAATCCGAGGAATCGGATGATTCAGATTCAGCAGGAAAAAAGGAGACACAACAGAATTCAACCAAAGCGTCAAAAAAAACTAAAAGTTCCAAAAAGTCTGCTAAACAATCTGAAGAGCCTGAAACCAGAAGAACGGAAGACTCAATGCAACAGAAACGCCATGAAGAGAGATCGGATTCTTTACATGAATCGATTATTTATTGGCAAGGAAATGACGATATTCCGAGTTCATTAGAAGATACCAAAAAAACATTAACAGAGGTTATGGGGTTGGGAACAACCTTTGATATTGCCTTTCGTGAAATGTCATTTGGCGGCCGAAAAGCAGCGCTGGTCTGTGTAACTGGCTTTACAAATGATGCTATTTTAGACCAGATTCTTAAGCGACTGACTTATTTAACCCCCCAAGATGTTAACTCTGATGTACTTCCAAGCTTTATAAGCGAATATATCCCTCATTTACAGGTTGAGAAAGGCAAGCTGTTAAGTGAGAGTATTAACAAGATACTTAAGGGTATGAGTGCTATCTTCGTAGAAGGAGAATCCCAAGTCATTCTGATGGATGTCCGGTCGTATCCTATGCGGAGCCCTTCTGAACCTTCAATTGAGAGAGTAGTTCGGGGTTCTCGTGATGGCTTTACGGAGACCCTGCTCAGCAATGTCTCGCTAGTCCGAAGAAGGATACGAGATCCTGGGTTAAAGTACGAACTCTTTTCTGTTGGACGCAGGACAAGAACGGATATCTGTGTTGCCTACATTGATGATATAGCAGACAAAGTTCAAGTTAATGCAGTAATTGATAAAATAAAGGCTGTAAACATCGATGGGATTCCTTTGGCCGATAAACAATTGGAGGAAGCAATCATGGGAGGGGGATGGAATCCTTATCCGTTGGTTCGGTATTCGGAACGTCCTGATATCGTAGCCTCACATTTGCTTGAAGGGCGCATGGTTATTTTTGTGGATACTTCACCTAGTGTCATGGTTCTTCCAACAACGTTTTTTGATCTTTGTCAGCACGCCGAGGAGAATCGGCAAACCCCTTTCATAGGTTCGTATTTACGCTGGGTTCGCTTCATAGGTATTTTCTCCTCCATGTTCTTATTGCCGCTATGGATGCTTCTCGTACTCCATCCAGAGCTAAAACCACCTGCATTAGAATTTATTGGACCCCAGAAGATGGCCAAAATTCCTCTGCTTGCCCAGTTTCTTTTCGTGGAGCTTGGAGTCGATTTATTACGGATGGCAGCCGTACATACACCAACACCATTGGGCTCTGCCATGGGCCTGATTGCCGCTATATTAGTTGGCGATATTGCTGTTCAGACCGGATTATTTGTTAACGAGGTAGTACTCTATATGGCCGTAGCCGCTATTGGGATGTTCGCAACCCCTAGTTATGAGCTGGGTTTGGCTAACCGGATAGTCAGGCTTGTGCTGCTGCTTGCCGTCTCCGCTTTCCAGGTGCCTGGGTTCGTAATCGGCTCTACGCTGCTAATTATCTTCTTAACGATAAATCGGTCTTACAATTCGTCGTATCTGTGGCCCTTTATACCCTTTAATGCAATGGCTATGGGCGCTATCCTTGTGCGCCGTCCAGTATTAAACGCGAAATCAAGGCCATCTTTCAATAAAGCCATAGATAATACTAGGGTGCCGGCATCCGATACAAAACGCAGACAATCGTAGTAAAATACAAATCAACTGCAAATTAATCCATTCAATGGCGTTCCTTCCGTCTGCTATACTGAATACACTAGACAGATGGAATTGGATATTCCACAGAAATTGGAGGACTGCACAATGTTTTTACACGGGACGAGCCGGATTAACGATGCTGGACATCTAGAGATCGGCGGATGTGATGTAACAGAATTGAAGGCGGATTATGGAACTCCGCTATATATTATGGACGAGCAGCTGGTCCGGCATCGCTGCCGGGAATATGTTGATGCTTTTACGGCTTCCGGCCTAGGCTTTCAGGTTGCATATGCAAGTAAGGCATTTTCAGTAATGGCAATGTGTCGTATAGCTGACGAAGAAGGGTTATCCCTTGATGTCGTATCGGATGGTGAATTATATACGGCGCTGCAAGCTGGCTTTCCAGTGGAACGTATTCATTTTCATGGGAATAACAAAACACCTGATGAGATTGAAATGGCTATAGATGCGGGTATCGGCTGTTTTGTGGTCGATAATCTGGTAGAACTTAGCCTTTTACAAGCTATAGCTGCGCATAAAGGAGCAACGGTGAACATCCTGCTGCGTGTAACACCTGGTGTTGAGGCGCACACGCACGAATATATTTCCACAGGGCAGACGGATTCCAAATTCGGTTTTGATATCGGAAATGGCTCCGCTTATGAAGCTGTACAACAAGCTGCAGTACAGAGCAACCTGACACTGCTTGGAGTACACTCGCACATTGGCTCTCAAATTTTTGAGACGGAGGGCTTCCAGCTTGCTGTTGAACGCGTAGCTGGCTTTGCACGCAGCGTCAAAGAAGGATTAAATGTAGATTTCCGGGTAGTAAATCTTGGGGGCGGTTTTGGAATTCGTTATATTGAGGGTGATACTCCTCTTCAAGTCTCGGAATATGTGGCTGCGATCACTAATGCTGTGAAGACTCACTTTGCAGGGATCAGCAATACTCTTCCAGAAATTTGGGTAGAGCCAGGCCGCAGTATCGTTGGGGATGCTGGAACCACCCTTTATACCGTAGGTACCCACAAGAATATTCCGGGCGTACGCAAATACGTGGCTGTGGATGGAGGAATGACGGATAACCCCCGGCCGGCCCTATATGAATCAAAGTACGAGGCGATACTTGCTAACCGTGCCAACGAAGCAGCAACTGAGAAGGTTTCTATCGCCGGCAAGTGCTGTGAGAGTGGTGATATGCTCATTTGGGATCTGGATCTGCCTGAGGCAGAAAGCGGAGATCTGCTAGCTGTTGCCTGCACAGGAGCGTACAATTATTCCATGGCAAGCAATTATAACCGTATCCGGCGTCCTGCAGTTGTATTTGTTCAGAACGGCCGTAGTGATCTTGTAGTCCGTAGAGAGAGCCACTCTGATATTGTAGCTAATGATATAGTACCTGAACGTATTGCGAAGCAGGAAGTGTTGAAATAATTTCCTGACTACCCTAGCATTTAGAGAATGTGAATCACAAACAAGACGGCATACCCTTGGGGTGGCGGTCTTGTTTGATGTTAAGGTGTTAAGAACTAAGATCATTATTTTTTTGCTTTTTTTGCGTAGCGGCGTAATTCATAGTAAACTAATACAAGTGTCTAACATTTGTTAATTTCGAAAGGGGTCATTTACATATGGCTAAGCAAGCGAAGATTACATTGGAAAATGGCGGCGTAGTGCTGCTGGATTTGTTCGAACAAGATGCTCCTAACACTGTAGCCAACTTTGAGAAGCTGGCAAACTCCGGTTTCTACAACGGTTTGGTGTTCCACCGCGTCATTCCGGGTTTTGTTGCTCAAGGCGGCTGCCCTACTGGAACAGGTTCCGGTGGACCAGGATATACCATCAATTGCGAAATTAACCCAAACAAGCATGAGCGCGGATCCATTGCAATGGCGCATGCCGGCAAGAACACAGGCGGAAGCCAGTTCTATATCGCCTATGCTCCACAACCGCATCTGGACGGAGTACACACAGTATTCGGTAAAGTAGTTAGTGGCATGGATCAAGTAGATACTTTCAAAGGCCGCGACAAAATGACTTCTGTAGAGGTTTTTGAAGCGTAAGAAATCAATACCAATGTATAATAAAAAAGCTCGATCCTTAACGGATCGGGCTTTTTTGTGCGTTAAAGGCGAAAATGTCCACCTTTGGTGTAACGGGTTCTGAACCGATCCGGCAGCCAAAAGAAAAACAAGTACATCATCAGAAATACTGCGAATGCAAACAACTCTTCAATCAGAAGGTAGTATGGGTACTGGCCGAAGTAATTTAGAAATGAATAGGTGTCTGGTTTGTGGGACAGGAACATGTAATTGGCTCCGAGAATAGTATTGGCCACCCATACTGCTGCCGCAACAACATTAAGACAAATCATTGTGAAGAAAAGTGATTTCCAGGTTGGCCTGAGCCCTTCGATCCAGGTCATATATAAAGAGGCTAATATGATGGCTCCATGGACTACAAAGAACAACAAGAAACGAATATGTGGAAAAGGGTAAACCAGATTCGGAGTAATTAATGCAATAAAGGCTCCCCCGATCCCAGCAAAATATAAGAAAGAATACAGTAAACGATTTCGCGTTATTAACATAATTACGGAAAGCATTAGAGTAATACCGCACAGTTCCATAGGCAGTGAATGGGTGGGTTTCCAGACATCTTGTGAGACGTACCATAACTGGAGTCCTACTTCACATGAAATAAGCGTTATTACTAGGATCAGGCGAAGTCCATTACGAAGTCGATGCTTTTGTCGGATTGTAAATCTTGAGAAATAGAGCAGTAGGCTTATTAACGCAAGCACTGTGAGTCCTATCCAATGTGATGTTGAAAACATAATGAAATCAGTTGTTCGCTGGCGGTCGAACAGGGTTGAAAGATCCACGGCAGGATAGCCCTCCTTGTAGCATTACTAAAAATAGAATACTGATTTTCTCAAGAAAAATAAAGGAATTATTTGTATTAATAATTTTAGATATTATGATTCTAAAGACCTGGATATTGGTGATATAAGTATATATGATTTAAATTCATTGATGAATGTCATATCATTTTGCTGTTGTTCATAAAATAAACGAAATATAGCAAGTGACTACATAACTTACTGCTTGACTGGAGTGACCCAAGGCAAAAAGCTTCTCCCATCACGAGATAAAATATAGGTCGCTAGTTAAGGGGATTTGTGTGCTTACATAACTTACAATCGATGGTTTATTTAATGAACTTCGCTAAGGAACGCCACTTTCTCCACTTCCTTTTGGTATGACACAAACAAGAATTTATAAATTAAAAAGGGGTTGAGTCAATGGCTAAGAGAAGATTAAGCATACTGGTCATTATCGTAATGTTTTTCACACAATATACTTATGGCTTCGGTGTTCCGGCACAAGTAAAGGCTGAGGGGAACGGGGAGACAACCAGTGTCACTGAGGCTGTTTATGTACCTAAAGCCATTGAGACTGACATTCTTACCAGCGTTACCCTTACTGTATACGGTTCGGACGGCCAGGTTGATCCCGGTCCTGTATACGAACAAGGCTCCAAAGTTGCCTTAGATTATACATGGGCACTGCCAAACGGCCATGATTATCACGCTGGAGATACCTTTTCTTTTCACCTCCCAAATCAATTTAAATTATTTAATGATATTCACGGGACGCTTGAATCAGAAGAAGGTAGTGTGGGGACCTTTAAAATTAGCCAGGATACACACCAGGTAGTCATGACTTTTAATAGCTATATTCAAAATCATGATAATGTTCAGGGTACATTGCAGGTTAACACCAAATTTGACGAGCAGGTCATTAAGGAAAACATTGAGGAGAAAATTCTATTTCCCATTAACGGTGATATCCAGACCGTTACACTTCTTTTCAAACCGTCAGGTAAGACGATCGATAAAAAGGGACTTCCTAACGGGTATAACGCTAAAAAAATCACTTGGACCGTTGATATAAACAAAAAACTGGATACGGTTGAAGCGGCTACGGTAACTGATCCAATCCCGGCGGGCTTATCCCTTGGAGATGTTGGAGCCGAACTTTCAGTGTACCGGTTAAACATAGCTCTTAACGGAACTGGAACAAAGGGAGATATAGTTCCGCCTACCGACTATACGGCTGAAGTTACGAATGGAATTCTTAAGATTTCGTTCAACTCAACCCTTACAACGGCTTACCGGATCGAGTACACCACCTCCATTACGGATGGAACAATAAAAAGTTTTGTTAATAAAGCTACTTTCAGCGGGAAGGATTTTACACCGGTTGATTCTACTGCAACTGTAACGGTGAAACGTGGAGAGGATTTAAATAAATACGTTACAGCTTACGACTGGGGCAAACAGACCATCTCCTGGGCAATTGACTATAACTATAGTGAGAAAGAAATTGAACAAGAGAATGCTATTCTGACGGATCTATTTACGAATACGCAGGACATGGTGGAAGGATCTCTTAAAGTGTATCCGATAACCTTTGACTCAGCAGGAAATGCTACTAAAGGACCCTTACTGACAAACGATATAGACTATTCATTGGAAATCGCGGAAGGTGCAGATAAAACCGGATTTAAGCTGGTATTTGCAACAGATATCTCTTCTGCTTACCACATTGAATATCAAACCAAATCAGCAGTGCGTATTTTGAATAATACTACAATTACGAATTCAGTCTCAGATAGTACGTATAGTGATGATGCAACTCAAATCATTCGTCCGACTGTCATTTACAAGAATTTAAATGGTGTCAATTACAATACCAAAACGGCAGACTGGAAAATAACGATTAATGGCGATAACTATCCTATGGGGAATGTAGTAGTCACGGATTCTTTTCCTCAAGGAGGACTTAAATTTATTCCAGATACTCTTAAAGTAAGGGATGGATTAGGTAATTTGGTGAACGCCTCAGAATACGATTTGGAATACACCAATCCAGTTCAGCCTAATAAAGGTTTCAAAGTAAGTTTTCATTCCAAAATTACGGGAAGTTACACGATTAGTTATTCCGTTGATTTCAATAACGAATGGATTACCACGAAGACGGAGCAATTCCACAATACAGCACTTATAAACTGGGTGGATGATTCTTCAATAGCACATTCTGCAACAGCTATGGGTCTATTTGATCCAAGGGATGAAGTGAAGAATAACGGCTTTAAATTTGGATCGTACAATGCAGCGACTAAGGAAATCACTTGGACTGTCGGAGTGAATTATAATGGCAGAAGTCTTAATGATGCTAGAGTTTCGGATCTGCTGAAGGCTCCACAGACTCTGCTAGTGAACTCTTTAAAAGTCTATAAAATGAACATTGCGGTTGATGGCACACCTACCCAAGGGGATGAAGTTCATTCAAGTAATTATTCCGTTGAGACATCAACAGTAGCTGACGATACATTGTTGAATTTTAAGTTAGGTTCCATTAACTCGGCATATTATGTTGTTTTTAAAACAAGTCTTGAAGGAAAATTGACTAGCTCTAAGGCAGAAAATAAAGCTAATCTGTATGATGGTATAAACTTGCTGTCTAAGGATTTAATGGCTACCGTAAACATCCCTTACGGCGGTGAGATTGTAGACAAAAATGGCGTTCAGGTCGGTGATAAGATTAACTGGACACTACCTATTAACAGGGGACAATCGTATATTAAAAATGCGGTAATTACAGATACACCTAGTACTAATCAAAAACTTATCCTGGATTCCTTCCATTTATATCCAACTACTGTAGGTGCTAATGGAATTCCTGTTAAGTCGACACCCGAACTGGTTAGAGGAATAGATAAAGATTATACATTGGAATTTTTAACGGATGCTTCCGGTAAACAAACCTTTATTCTAAAGTTTAATAAGGATATTAAGACTCCGTATCTGTTGCTGTACCAATCTCTAATTGCTGCTAAACATGGTGAAAGAGTAACGAATACCGCCAAATTAACTGGAGACAATGTTAAGTTGGTCAGCAGAGAAGTCACGAAAATAATGATTGTCGGGGTTTCCAGCGGTTCTGGAACTGGAAGCGGAGAAAGAAGTACATTGACAGTGAAAAAGGTTGATTCTGAGAATGATACTGTGGTACTTAGCGGAGCGATATTTAATCTATACCGCATCTCGAACGCAGAACGCATTCTTATTGATACTCAAACCACGCAGCCTAATGGTACCGCTGTGTTTAGCAGTATCCTGTCAGGGAATTATATTCTAAAAGAGATTACTGCCCCTGATGGTTATGTATTGGATTCACAAGACCGGGCAGTAACCCTTAATCCTGGAGCAAATGTTGTGTTGACGGTTACGAATAAGAAGCTGGTTGTTGTGCCGACACCGACACCGACACCGACACCGACACCGACAGCATCAACTACACCGTCAGCGACAGTATCGCCGACACCTGATACAGCTTCACCTACACCAGGCACGACATCACCTACACCGGGGACAGTTACATTTCCTCCGGTAGTAATCAGTCCGACACCTTCTAGCATTCCTGGTGAAATTGTAATCGTCGAACCGTCCGTGCCTGCTGGACCGGGAGTGGTTCAAACTAACCCCCCTACGGCTCAACCTACATCATCGCCTTTAGTTCAGGAAGTGCCTGATGATAATGTACCAGTGGGTGGCATTGAGATCGATGAAGACGACGTGCCTAAGGGAACTATACCGGATACAAGCAGCACAGATCCTGATGTTCAAAGTTTGCCTAAAACAGGTGAAAATAGTCCTTTACCGCTATATTTGACGGGTATGGGATTGATACTTGCAGGGTATGTTTTGAACCGGACCTTTAAAAGAAGAAAAGGATCAGAATAATACTCACACACGTTAGATAGTTTATTCCATCAGCAAGGCAACTCCAGTTGCCTTGCTATTCTTTTTATTAGGACTTTACAACCGGGAAGCCATTAGGTTGTTTAATAATATCTATATTAAGGACAAGCTGAATGATATAATTAAAAAAACAATTAGTGAGGAGATTATACATGTGGAAAGAATTTAAGGCTTTTGCTCTCAAAGGTAATGTTCTTGACCTGGCGATTGCAGTAATTATCGGAGCTGCTTTCGGGAAGATAGTCACTTCCCTGGTTAATGACATTATTATGCCAATCTTCGGTATGCTATTTGGCAACATTAACTTGAAGGATATTAAGTATACCCGGGGCGAAGTAGTTTTGAGTTATGGTGTATTTTTACAAACGGTGGTTGACTTCTTCATCATTGCATTCTGCATATTCATGGTGATTAAGCTGTTAAGCAAATTCAAGCGTAAAGAAGTCGAAGTAGAAGTGGTAAAAGTAGTTGAAGCTCCTGCACCAGAAGTTGCTCTGCTTACCGAGATTCGTGACTTGCTGCATGCAAATCAAACTAGTAGACCTTAGTCAGTGAAAAGCTAAGGACACAATTCAGTTACCTTAATTCAGTAAGTGTAATATTTACACTTGCATTTTGATTGTGTAAATGTTAATTTTATTTTATTAGTTCTACAATTGAATACAGATTTGATCCTTCAGGGCAGGGTGTAATTCCCTACCGGCGGTGATGCTACTGCTTACTATACTTATAGTAAGCAGTACTTAGTCCGCTACCCGGCTGTTGTTAGTGATAACGCAGACGGTGGACCTGGTGCAATTCCGGGACCGACAGTATAGTCTGGATGGAAGAAGGAGAGAATGTAAGCTTGTTTTTTTTCTGACAAGTGGAACCCCGACAGTTTTTTTAATGTTATGTGCGATATTTCACAATACCGTCTTGGGCGGCTATTTCCGCACAACTTTATTTAATCTGCTGCAAACTCTCAATCAACCCATCTTAAGTTCTCCCCTGGAGATCCTAAGGTGGTTTTTTCTGTTTTAAATACCCTAAAGATAAGGCGACTGCAGATTGGAGGATGGTATGGACAAAATGAATGACGAATTTTACATGTCCCTCGCTCTTGATATGGCTGAACGTGCCCAAGGACAAACAAGTATTAATCCTGTTGTTGGCTGCGTGATCGTTAAGGATGGAGTGATGATTGGTCTGGGTACCCATCTGCAGAGGGGAAAAGGCCATGCAGAGGTGCATGCACTTAATATGGCAGCAGGTCAAGCTGCAGGAAGTACAGCCTATGTAACACTGGAGCCTTGCAGTCATTTCGGTATAACGCCGCCCTGCAGCGAGCGATTGATTGCCGAAGGGGTGATTAGAGTCGTTATCGCTTGCGAAGACCCTAATCCTCAAGTCGCTGGTAGAGGCGTTGCAATGCTGCGCAATCGTGGCATTGAGGTGGAGGTTGGGCTTCTGCGTGAGCGAGCCTTGCGCCTAAATGAGAAATTTATTAAGTACATTCTAACTAGACAGCCTTTTGTTACGCTAAAGAGCGCAAGTACACTTGATGGTAAACTAGCTACTAAAACCGGTGACAGTAAGTGGATTTCTAATGGAGAGTCAAGGGGTATTGTACATACGTTGCGACACCGTCATCAGGGAATTATGGTAGGTGTTAATACGGTAATTGCCGACAATCCTTCGCTGACGACAAGAATGGAAGTTCCTGGGCTTAATCCAGTGCGGATTATTATTGATTCAGATCTGCGAACTCCACTGGAAGCTAAAGTCATTACAGACGGTCAGGCATCTACAATAATTGTTACAACTGAGAGAGCAGATATCGATCGCAAGAATGCGTTGATTTCAGCCGGTGTGCAAGTTTTGGTCTGCGGTGAAGGACCACGTGTTGATCTGCAGGAAGCCATGGTGAAGCTGGGAGAACTGGAGATCGGCTCAATCCTGCTTGAAGGTGGAGGTACGCTGAATGGTGCGATGCTTTCGAATGGATTGGTGGACCGTGTAATTCTCTTTTTTGCTCCTAAAATTTCAGGTGGTGGTGCAGAAGCGCCAGGAACCTTTATATTCCCAGGTGTGGAGCTGATGAAAGATGCTATCACTCTTCAGGGAGTTGAAGTGGAGACCCTCGGGGATAATGTGTGTATCAGTGGTACACCTGTGCCTAGGGGAAGCGCATCTCAAGAGACATCTGCTCCTTAAAACATTAGGAGGTGTGAAATGTTCACAGGATTGATAGAGGAAGTTGGCGTCCTTCGGGGAGTTTCCACCGGAGGCGAGGTCATGGTTCTGAAAATTGGAGCTTCCGTTATAATGGATGACCTAAAAATTGGTGACAGTGTTTCCGTTAATGGAGTGTGTCTTACGGCTACAACAGTGGGAGATCATACTTTCACGGTGGATGTTATGCCCCAAACTTATCGCAATACAAATCTTAAGGAATTGCGAGCCGGCAGTAAAATGAATTTGGAGCGAGCCATGGCCTCGGGAGGTCGATTTGGGGGACATATCGTGCAAGGGCATGCCGATGGTACAGGTGTGATTAAAAGCGTGAAACGTGATCAGAATGCGGTTGTATTCGAAGTGAGTCCTGATCATAAATCCCTTTTCAAATATATCATTCCTAAAGGTTCAATCACGATTGATGGCATTAGTTTGACTGTTGTCAACACCTCAGCTTCTTCCTTTACAGTTTCGATTATCCCGCATACGTTGGGTGAAACTGTACTGGAGCATAAACGCGGGGGCGATAGTGTCAATATTGAATGTGATGTACTGGGCAAATATGTGGATCATCTACTCCATTATAGATCAAGTGCTCCTGACGAAGATGAAAAGGCATCCTCTGGAATAAGTCGTGATTTTCTTGCGGCTAATGGATTTGTATGAAATAGGATCAAATAAAGGTAACGTGATATTTTTAGGAGGACAGAATTATGAGTGAAGCGCCAAAAAAAGAAACTGTATTGGACCCGATAGAAGAAGCGATCTATGATTTAATGCGGGGTAAAGTTATCATTGTGGTAGATGATGAGGACCGTGAGAATGAAGGTGATTTCATAGCCCTGTCTGAAAAGGCAACCCCTGAAGTGATTAACTTTATGATTACCGAGGGCCGTGGATTGGTCTGTCTGCCAATTACAGCAGAACGGGCTGAAGAGCTTGATTTACAACCTATGGTAAGTCAAAACACGGATAATCATGGTACAGCCTTTACCGTATCCATTGACCATAAAGATACAACCACCGGAATCTCTGCTGGCGAAAGATCTTTAACCATCAAAGCGATTATGGATCCGAATGCAAAGGCATCAGATTTCCGCAGACCAGGCCACATGTTCCCGTTAATTGCGAAAAAAGGCGGCGTTCTTCGTCGGTCCGGTCATACAGAAGCTGCTGTTGATCTAGCCCGTATGTGTGGTGCTTATCCATCGAGTGTAATTTGCGAAATCATTAAGGAAGACGGAACAATGGCTCGTTTGCCTGATTTGATTGAAATTGCTCGCAAGCATGACCTTAAGTTGATCAGTATTAAGGACCTTATTCATTATCGCAATGAGAAGGAAAAGCTCGTTCATCGGGAAGTTTCTGTACGCATTCCTACGGACTTTGGTGTTTTTCAGACCATTGCATACACCAATGAGGTAGATGATAAAGAGCATGTTGCCTTGGTAAAAGGTGATATTTCACCTGATGAGCCTGTTCTGGTAAGGGTGCACTCTGAATGCCTTACAGGTGATGTGTTCCACTCCCACCGCTGCGATTGCGGACCACAATTTGAAGCGGCTCTACGTCAGATTGATGAAGCTGGGAAAGGCGTTCTGCTCTATATGCGTCAAGAAGGCAGAGGAATTGGTCTGATTAACAAGCTTCGCGCGTATAAGCTCCAGGAAGAAGGATTGGATACAGTTGATGCGAATCTTCAGTTGGGATTCCCGGCCGACTTGCGTGATTACGGCATCGGAGCCCAAATTCTTAAGGATCTTGGCGTACGTCAAATCAGACTAATGACCAACAATCCGCGCAAGATCAAAGGTTTGGAAGGGTATGGCTTAGAAGTCGTTGAGCGTGTACCTATTCAAATGGCTGAGAATGAAGACAATAGCAAGTATCTTCATACGAAGCAATCCAAGCTAGGACATTTGCTTACTTTTGACAATATTGAACAGAATGAAGAATCCTCTAATTAAAAATTACAAACTATAAGCTGAAAGGTTGATGAATTGTTATGCCGAATTATTTTGAAGGACATTTAGTATCCGAGGGACTTAAATACGGAGTCGTAGTTGGACGTTTTAATGAGTTTATTACAAGTAAATTGCTTACAGGTGCACTTGATGCATTCAAACGCCATGGTGCTAAGGATGATGAAGTGGATGTTGCCTGGGTTCCTGGAGTGTTTGAAATTCCGTTAATCGCTCAAAAAATGGCTGAAAGCGGCAAGTATGATGCAGTAATAACACTGGGTACCGTTATTCGTGGATCTACTACACATTATGATTATGTGTGCAACGAAGTTGCTAAGGGAGTAGCTGCTATTAACCTCAAGACGGGAGTTCCAACCATATTTGGAGTGGTTACTACTGAGAATATTGAGCAGGCAATTGAACGTTCTGGTACCAAAGCTGGTAATAAGGGTTGGGATGCGGCTAATGCAGCGATCGAAATGGCCAACCTGAACAAAATGTTCAAGTAAACTGCTATTGACGAATGTCCATAAATCGTGCTTATTTATATGTATAAGAAGAAAGCATGGATAATAAGATCCTTTCTACTTGTGTAGCGTCCTTTGCGGCGCTGCACTTTACTTTTTTATTGGCAGGAGGCTGACTCGTGGCTGTATTGTACAAGCTGGAGACGTTTGAGGGTCCGCTTGATTTGTTGTTGCATTTGATCGATAAAGCGGAAATTGACATCCAGGACATTCCGGTCAGTGAAATCACCGATCAGTACATGGAATATTTGCGAAGTATGCAGGAGCTTGAACTGGATATTACGAGTGAGTTTCTGGTTATGGCCGCTACTTTGCTATCCATAAAGAGCAAGATGCTGCTTCCCAAGCCGCCGGTGATCGAGATAGACGATTTCGAATATTATGAAGATGATGGCTACGATCCCCGTGCGGAATTGGTGGAGAGGCTGATTGAATATCGTAAATTTAAAAGCATTGCCATCCAGCTTTTAGATATGGAAAGTGAACGGAGTCTTATTTTTACGAAAGAGCCTGAAGATCTAGCTCCTTTCGTACCCAATCAAATTGACAATACGCTGAAAGGTTTGCATACTGCCGATTTGATTGCCGCATTCCGGAAAGCGCTTAGCAAGGCTGCTAAACGTACCTCCTATCAACGAATTACCAGAGATGAGATCTCTGTTAAAGACCGGATCAGAGATGTGTCTGAAGCCTTACAGCGAGGTGGGAAGGGGGGGAAACTTCGTTTCTCTGCGCTTCTGGATGATGAAATGGCTCGTCATGAGATAGTAGTGACTTTTCTAGCTATTCTTGAACTTATGAAAATGAAGGCTATTTGGTGTTATCAAGAAAAGCTGTTTGACGATATCGTTATGGAGTGGAGAGGAGGAGAACACTTCAATGGATTACAAGAGTCTGAAGTCGATTATTGAAGGTTTATTGTTTCTGTCGGGAGACGAGGGTCTCACTATCCGGCAAATTGCAGAAATTACGGAGCAGCGTAATGAGCTTGTATCCCGTGCTATGGAAGATTTGAAAAATGAATATGTATCACAGAAAAGGGGGCTGCAGGTAATTCAGATCGCTGGGAATTACCGGTTGGCTACGCTTGCGGATCATGCGCCCTATTTTGAAAGGCTGGCCTACTCCCCTTCTCGTGCTTCCTTGTCCCAAGCTGCATTAGAGACTCTGGCTATTGTCGCTTATCGCCAACCGATCACTCGGGTAGAGATTGAGGAGATCCGGGGGGTCAAATCTGAGCGTGCTATTCATACATTGAATAATAAAGATTTGATCCATGAGGTGGGTCGAGCGGAGGCCGTAGGGCGTCCTATTCTATACGGAACGACCAAGACCTTTTTGGAAAGCTTTGGGCTAGGCACATTGAAAGAATTGCCGGAACCTAATAGTGCAGATAACTCTGACAGTTTGGAAGAAGAAACGCAGCTTTTATTTAGCAAGCTGGACAGTCAACAATTGACAATAGATGAAATTGAGCAATAAATGAATGAAAAAGGCAGTCAGGGTTTTTCCTGAACTGCCTTTTTTTGCGATAAATGGGCATAATGTTGATGTGCGTTATTAAGCTTTACGAATAATTTAGACTTTTTTACCCAATTTACGGAATGATTTGCGGAATATCTTGCCATACTAAACCAAAGGTTCCCAATACTGGTTACTTGGAGGTTAACACGTGACGTTGTGGCTCGCAATACCCCTCGCATTGCTACTTGTGGCTATCGTTCTGCTGTTGTCTTCTTCTATTGTTTTTCATTTTCGGCTGCGAAAGCGTGGCAAGGATGACCGTATGGAAATAGACATTTCTTTGCTATATGGATTAGTCAAGCTTCACTACGAGCTGCCCTATATTATTTTTGAGGGTATCAAACGCGGAGTAAGTGTCAAACTAGAACAAAGCGGAGTAATGCCAGCCGTGGATAAGCATAGCGAAGCAGAGGGACAAGTTGATAAAGAAGTTGTGGATAAATGGGTAGATAAGTTTAAAACAGCATTAAGGGCAACTGAGGGACTAAAGAAATGGTTTAAGGAAATGATGTCTCATGTGAAAATCAACCAATTTGATTGGTCCACAGATTTTTCATTGGGAGATGCTGCAGTTACAGCAACGGCTGCTGGCGCAATATGGGGTTTGAAATGGAGCATTATTGGATGGGGTTCGCAATGGGTTCGATTGAAAAGACGTCCTCGAATGTTTGTTGTTCCTGTGTTTGGAGAAGATAGAGTCGTATTTGCTACTGAAATGGTGTGCGCTGGAAGTATTTCTATGGCTTATACCCTCTATGCAGGTATGCAGCTTCTAGTCCGAGCCTACAGAGCCGAGAGTGGATTGCATCTATGGAAAGACCTTATTCGCGGTAAAAGATGAGGGCAGATAAGAATTAAAAAATTGAGGGTGTGTCCTTACATACTAAGGTGCATTTGTGGGGATGATATACGCTGTGGAAGAAGAGTATTCACTAAAGCTAAAGGAGGATAACAATATGAATGAACATCCCATTCAAGGTCTGATGCAGACCGCGATGGAAAACATCAAAGGCATGGTCGACGTGAATACGATCGTTGGCGATCCTGTTGAAACTTCGGACGGAAGCGTCATCCTGCCAATCAGTAAGGTGGCATTTGGTTTTGCTGCTGGGGGTAGTGATTTCCGTATAGAAGAAGATGAGAAGAGTAGTGGTGCTGCTGCAGGGAATGCTGCAGGTGCTGCAAGTGTCAGAATGCTTCCATTTGGTGGCGGTAGCGGGGGCGGGGTTTCCATTCGTCCAATTGCGTTTCTTGTAGTAGGCAAAGAAGGCGTGCATATTGTGCCGCTTGATAATCAAACTCATATATTTGAAAAACTTATCGATGCAACCCCAGGTCTGATCGATAAGATTCAAACGATGTTCCAAGGCTCTTCCTCAGGTCAAGGGGCGATGTCACAAATGCCACCAACACCACCAACACCTATGCCACCAACACCAACACCTCCAACTCCGGGGGCTTCGGCAGCACCAGTCAATCAAACAGTGGTTAAAGGTGAAACGATTACGATTAATGAATCAGATCATAAGAAACACTAATAGTGTTTAATCCGGGACATTGCCTCTATAGGGCGATGTCCCTTTTTTATATGGGTATCTTTAAGAAGCTATATGAAGGAGAAAGGACATACCATCCCTTCAATTTGCATACACTTGTACAAATACAAACGGGTTTTTTTAGCCAAAACAAGAACTGATAAAAAGCCGGAGGATGAACATGAAGACAAAAAAACGTAAATGGACTTTTTCCTTAATGTTATGCATCATTCTGTTGCTTCAGTTGCCAATGCCGTCTCTAAGGGCAGAGAACAGCTCAATTAACACACATGCTAGGGCGGCAGCGCTGATTGATGTGGAATCCGGTAGAATTCTGTATAGCAATCGGGGCGATGAGTCAATGCCTATAGCCAGTCTGACAAAAATTATGACTGCCATTGTAGCCATTGAGAATGGAGATTTGGATAGTGTGGTGAAGGTAGGTAAAAATGCTTACGCCAAAGAAGGATCGTCCCTTTACTTGAAGTTAGGCGAAGAGATGGCCCTAGAAACGATGCTTTATGGCCTAATGCTTCGTTCCGGGAATGATGCTGCATCCGCAATCGCTGAGCATATAGGAGGATCAGAGGAAGGTTTTACTTATATGATGAATGCCAAGGCCGAGGAACTTCAACTGACGCACACTCATTTCGCTAACGCTCATGGATTAGATGATAAGGGGCATTTTTCTAGTGCCAATGACTTAGCTGTTCTGACCGCTTATGCGCTCCATAATCCTGTATTTAAAGAAATCGTGAAGACTCAAGAAAAAACAGCAGATAACCCTTATGAAAAATGGGATTACAAATGGAGAAATAAAAATAAAATGCTGCGTTTGTATGAAGGTGCAGATGGAGTGAAGACAGGGTATACGAAAATAGCGCTGCGCTGTCTGGTAAGCTCAGCAACTAGAAACGGACAGCAGCTTGTAGCGGTAACACTCAATGATGGTGATGATTGGAATGACCATGCCTCGCTGCTTAATTTTGGATTTAATCACTATCCTCTCAAATCTTTAATCAAGCGCGGGGATAAAGTAAGTGGATATGAGCTGGTGACAGGAGATGACTTCAGTTATCCGCTGGGACAGGGAGAGCAAGAACGACTAGTCACTACAATGATTCTTCAATCAGATTCCAAACGTACAACTGATTTTGGATTAAAGGGGTTTTTGCAGCTGCAGCTTGGCGGTAAGGAGATTCGACGTATACCGCTGTATACTCCGGATGCATTACCTCCAAAACCGCCAGTGTATGGCAAGAGACTTAGTAGTGCATCAGCTGCTGCTTACCCTTCGGATACATGGTTACAGGCCATTGGAAGTGCCCTGAGGGCTTTGTTTCAGGCTGGAGGGAAGGAGATCTTATGATTAATCTAATTTGGTTAGCGATGATTGTGATCGGTTTCCTGTTTGCTGCAGTCAATGGCAGAATGGATGATTTGACGGCAGCCGTGTTCGATGGAGCTAAGAATGGTGTGACCGTAAGCTTTGGTTTAATTAGTGTTTTGGTGTTCTGGCTTGGCATTATGCGAATCGCAGAGGATGCGGGTTTACTTCAGAAAATCGCCAAATTTCTAGGGCCTGTTGTAGCCTTTCTGTTCCCGGATGTTCCACGGGGGCATCCTGCTATTGGGTATATCCTTTCCAATATGAGCGCCAATCTGCTAGGTCTGGGAAATGCAGCGACACCTATGGGAATCAAAGCGATGCAAGAATTGCAGACGCTTAACCCAAATAAGGACACCGCCACACCCGCCATGTGTACACTCTTGGCCTTAAATACGGCGAGTATAACCCTTATTCCGGCAACCCTTATAGCGATCAGGCTGACCTATGGTTCAACGGATCCAGCGGGGATCGTCGGTACAACGCTTGCCGCAACTGCTGTAGCTACGTTAGCGGCGATTGCAGCGGATCGGTTGTGTCGACGTCTAGCGCTGCTCCGCAGGCCGCCAGAGCCGCCTTCAGCAGGACCTAAGGACCCCGCTCTTAGGAGTGGGCCACTCTCCTATCCTTCTGTGAAAGGGTGACCCCCTATGCTCCAATTAATCAGCCTCATATCGTCATGGGCTATACCCATCATGATTACGTTTATTCCATTATATGCATATACACGTAAAGTGCCTGTCTATGAATCTTTCGTAGAGGGAGCCAAAGATGGATTCGACACGGCTATTGCAATTATTCCACATTTGGTTGGTATGATGGTAGCCATAAGTGTTTTTCGGGCTTCTGGAGCGCTCGACTATTTCATGGGATTTATTGCCCCCTTGCTTCAAGGTTTTGGTGTTCCAGCCGAAGTTCTTCCTCTTGGATTGCTTCGCCCTCTTACTGGTACAGGCTCTCTGGCTTATACAACCGAACTGATTCGTACTCATGGGCCTGATTCCCTGATCGGACTTATAGCTTCAACAATTCAGGGTAGTACAGACACTACTCTGTATGTCCTCACTGTATACTTCGGGGCAGTAGGCATCCGTAATGGTCGTTACGCACTCAAGGTTGGCTTATTCTCTGATATCGTCGGTTTTATTGCCGCCATCGTGATTTGTATGATTGTTTTTGGTTAAGTTGGTAAGATCTCCAACTAGTTCACTTCACACTTCTATGCGGACTGTACAGCCGCTATTTAAGTCTCAAAAGGTCATGCGGATCCTATGCGGACTCAGGAGACACTATTCAATCCAAAACAGCCTCTTTCGGGAAAAAAACTATCTAATAACGTCTCTGGAGTCCGTATAATTCCCTGATCGACTGGTTTTGCTCAATTAAGGTCTTCTCTGTCCGTATACAGACCGGTTCTCTCTTTAGGCTCAGCCAGCCATTTAGTCAAACCTTAGTTTTAGATTTGAGTCCTTTTTCTTTTTATACTTAGCCTCAGTTCGGTTTGAGGCTGCTCTTTTGAACTTATATTTTGCAGGTGGGTTTTTAGGGGTTTCCCGTTGACGGAGTGACGAAGAGGAAGTTTGGAACTGGAGAAGCGTCAGCGTTCGCCTTTATGGTTAGATTTCAACCGCGTGGCGGTTCAAATCAGGAAATCCAACCATAACAGCGATCGGAAGTCCAAACATTCCTCGCAGTCACCCCCAGTCAACGGTTTACCCCGGCCCAGCCCAACCCACCACCACCGCCAAATAATTTCAACAAGCAGCGTCACCCCGAACACCTCCCCATCATATGCTATCCCAGCAATATGGAGGTGAACACCCATGCAGTATAAAGGCTTTATTTTGCACCACTCGCATTGTACCTCAATCAATGGCAAGGGCTTTGACTTCTGGGTTGATCCCGAGGGTCGAATCTTTGCTGCGCCGCTTCTGACAGATCCGGACTACATTCATATTTGCTTGGAGGGAAATTTTACCTTCTCGACAGTTAAGGGGCTTGATACTAACCGGGAAAATCAGCTATTTACAGCAGGAAAGCTGATTCTGGAGTTGTCCGCGCGGTACCAAATTTCCCCATTAATCATCGAACCCCACAACGATTCATGCCCCGGAGCTTTTTTTCCTTGGAATGACCTTGTGATTTATCCCTCTGATGGTTATCATTAATCTGAGGTGACTAGTCGAAAATGGAAAGATTACAGAAAATTTTAGCGCAAGCTGGTGTAGCATCCAGACGTAAATGTGAAGAATTGATTTTGGCCGGCAAAGTTGAGGTCAATGGGGAGCTTGTAACTACACTCGGTACAAAAGCCGATCCGGATAAGGATACGATCACAGTGTCGGGTAGACCCATAAGAGGCGAGAAGAAAATCTATGTTATGTTCAATAAGCCAAAAGGTGTTATTACAAGCGCTTCTGATAACAAAGGACGCAAAGTCGTAACGGATTACCTGAAAGGTATTGACGAACGCGTATACCCAGTAGGCCGTCTTGATTACGATACGGAAGGTCTTCTAATACTTACGAATGACGGGGAGTTTGCGAATCTGCTGACGCATCCCAAGCATCATGTACCTAAGACGTACCATGCAACGGTAAAAGGAGTTCCACATGGCAGTGCACTGGACAAGCTGAAAGCTGGTATTAATCTAGAGGACGGCATGACAGCTCCTGCGGAGTTAGAGTATAAGGATATTGATGAAGTTAACAAGGAAGCGGTTATCAGCATCACTATTCATGAAGGACGAAACCGTCAGGTTCGACGTATGTTTGAAGCTATATCACACCCCGTGCTCCGATTGAAGCGTGTTTCGTTCGGGGATATTTCTTTACAAAATTTAAAGCGCGGCTCCTATCGCCATTTGACTAAGGATGAGATTAATCATTTGCAGCAAATAGCCATGTCTGGATTGCTCAAATCAAAAACACCGCGCAAAGACACATAAAGTTCACAATACAACCCCCGAAAGTCGTGACAATATTCGTTATAATGTTCATAGGATGTTCACACCTAACAACAAAGTTATGAGTTACGTCATAGAAGGGGGATTATGTGTGGGCAAAGCGAGAAGGCCTGTTCAGATTGTAATTTTGCTTCTGGTTGTTATTCTCGGCGGATATGCTATTGGTTCCTCTTTTTTTAGAGGAGACGGTACGCCAAAAGAAGGCAGTAAGGCGCCTTCTTTTGAACTGCTGGGTCTGGATGGCCAAAACCATACGCTGGATGAATATAAAGGCAAAGCAGTTGTATTGAACTTTTGGGGTTCCTGGTGTGTTCCATGTGTTAAGGAAATGCCGGCTCTGCAAACGCAATGGGAGAAATGGCGTGATCAAGGCGTTGTTGTGGTAGGGATTAATGTGGGTGAGGATCAAATGACCGTGGAGAATTTTGTGAAGCAAGTAGGCATCAATTTTCCGATTGTTATGGACCCTGACCGGATTGCTGTGCGCAGCTACGGTATCTCGCCTATGCCAACCACGTTTTTTATCAACCCTAAAGGCAAAATCGATACGATTCATATCGGACAGCTAGATCTCACTACTCTGGATGATGTCATCGGGAAGCTGGTGAAGCCATGAATCAACGTACACCCTTTATCACGAATACCAAATGCGAATGCGGTCATCAAAACCCTGTGGGAACCGTGCTGTGTGAAGCGTGCGGCAAACCTTTAGACGATGATGGGAATTCAAATGAGAATCTTGAAATGCGCTATGACGGAAGGGCCCGTCGATCTCAGCGTGTAAATCCAGGTCTTATTGATTTAGTGTGGAACTTTTTTTCTTCGGTTAAAATAGCGATTTACCTGATCGTGTTCACTTTGGTTGGCTCCATGCTGGGTACAATTTTTCCACAGGAGAGCACTTTTCTTAACATTGATGCATCCACTCATTACGAAGAAGAATACGGAATTGCAGGGGAGATTTATTATAAGCTGGGCCTTTCGCATACCTATGAATCCTGGTGGTTCGTTACTCTTCTGGTCATGATTGGTGCTTCACTTGTGATTTGCAGTTTGGATCGGGTGTTACCTTTGTACAAAGCGCTTAGCAGACAGAAGATCCGTAAGCATCGTCAATTTCTGACCCGGCAAAAGATAGTCCTCGTTACTAAGGTTGATGAAGACCCTGACGCCTGGGTTCAAAAAGCGGTTCAGCCCTTGAAGAAAAAAGGGTACAGAGTCGTTACTGAAAATGGCGCGCTGCTAGCTGAGAAACACCGTTTTAGCCGTTGGGGTCCTTATGTTATACATATCGGCCTTATTATTTTTTTACTCGCTGTATTGGTTAGAGGATTACCCGGCCTTAATATGGATCAGCATCTTGCTTTTCCACAAGGTGAAACTGTCCAAATTCCGGATACATCCTATTATCTGAAGAACGAGAAATTTACCGTTGAGTTCTATACAGAGGAAGAAATGCCTGAGGAGTTTCGTGGCAAAAAAGTTCTTCCAAAGTTGTATGAAACCAAGGCAGTTCTATACGAATGTACAGCTGATTGCGGAGACCCTTCCAAGGAACCGAAGCTGACTGAAGTAACATCGCATGATATACAGGTTAATGATCCTTTGAATTACAAAGGACTGAAAGCGTATCAATTTGATTATGATCTTACTCCTGTGCTGCGTTCAGTACAGCCTAATTTGGTTAACTCAGTTACTGGAGAGTCTTTTGGCAAGTTTAAATTAGTGATGAAGAATCCTCAGCGTGAATATCAAGCGGGTCCTTATACGCTTACTCTGAAAGAAAAATATATGGACTTTGGCCTAAATGAAGAGGGGAAGCCTGTCTCTAAATCACCTTATCCCAATGCGCCTGCTTTTCTTTTCCTGATTCAGGGTCCCGATCTGCTTCCTGAAGGGCAGCAATATTTGTATTTTCCTAGACAAGTAGATCAGGTGAAATTTCAGCAGCCTGCCATAAATGACAAGCTGAGTGGAGATAAAAGGTTTCTGGAGTTTGAGGTTACAGCGATGGACGATGTTGATTTCTCGGAATCAACTACGTATCTTAATATCCGTGTGGATAAGGTAATGCCTTTTATCTGGCTTGGTGCGGGTATTATAATGCTTGGCCTCGTACTCGGGTTCTATTGGCAGCATAGACGTATTTGGCTAACTTTAGAAAATGGAGAATTGATACTGGGAGCACATACGAACAAGAATTGGTTCGGCTTCCGCCGTGAAATTGTTTCTTTCCTAGGAAAGATGAATATGACAGTTGATGAAAAATCATTGGATAACGGGGGAGGTCTAACGTGAACTTACTCGATTTTAGCAGTAATATCTTTATAGCCGCATTTTTCTTATACAGCGGTGCGTTCATGTTATACACCATCGCTATAATGGGTCGTAAGTGGTCTGGCCGCAAACCGGAGGAGCATACTGCCCGCTGGGGTAAGATTGCTTTTATAACTTCTTCCTTAGGCCTGTTGTGTCATATGCTGTACTTCTTCACACGCTGGGCCGGATCAGGGCATATTCCCGTCAGCAACATGTACGAATTCATGACCTTTCTGTCCATGATGGTTATGGTTGCATTTACAGTGATGTTCGCTATTTACCGCAAAATAGTATTGGGTCTCTTTGCAGTCCCTATATCAATTATAATTATGGCATATGCAGCGGTATTCCCGCAGGAGGTTCAACCTCTTATCCCATCGCTAAAATCGATTTACCTGAACATTCATGTAACTCTGGCTGCACTAGGAGAATCTTTTTTCGCGGTTGGTTTTGCTGCAGGACTCATGTATCTACTCCGAACTGTTAACTTTGACAGTGTTGCAAAAAGCGACAAAAAACAGCAAAGACTAGTAGAGTTTACGCTGTTTTCGATCATTGTCATAATCGGTTTTCTCGGCTCGGTTTTTGCTTTCCGCGGGGCTGGATACGAAACTGTTTTCATAAGACAAAACGTTACGATTGACAGCCCCGGGCAGGAAGATAGTACAATAGAGAGAGTGAGTTATAAAATGCCGCCGATTGTGGCACCTTACCATAACGAAATTGAGAGCTTTCAGCCGTTTCTTGGCATAAAAGAACCCCTTTTTGAAGCTCCGTCATGGATGAATGGTGTCAACGCTGGGCGGAAATTTAACACTGTGATCTGGTCACTATTATCGGGGTTAATTCTTTACGGCATTATTCGTCTTATTGCGCGCAAACCGCTGGGCAAGGCTCTGCATCCTCTTATGGATGGAATTGACGCCGATGATCTTGATGAGATCACCTACCGGGCGATTGCGATTGGTTTCCCTATTTTTACACTAGGGGCATTAATTTTTGCAATGATATGGGCTCAGGTTGCCTGGGGAAGGTTCTGGGGATGGGACCCAAAGGAAGTATGGGCACTCGTTACCTGGCTGTTTTACAGCGCTTATCTCCATTTACGGCTTGCCCGTGGATGGCAGGGACGCAAATCCGCTTGGCTTGCTGTACTTGGATTTCTGGTCGTAATGTTTACACTGGTTGGCGTAAATCTGGTCATCGCTGGACTTCATTCCTATGCCGGGACCGACTGAGTATATGGTATGGCTCTTTAAGAAGCACTTAAGTGCGGGTATTGTTCTACTGTAATTGATGAAGGGATGTTGTGAAATGGCAGAGCATTTGAATAGAATCCTGGTGGTGGATGACGAGGAGCGCATCCGCCGCCTGCTTAAGATGTACTTGGAAAAAGAAGGATACGAAATTGATGAAGCAGAAGATGGTGAAATTGCCCTCCGCAAAGCAACGGCCAATGATTACGGTCTAATTTTGCTGGATGTAATGCTTCCAGGCATCGATGGTATTGAAGTGCTTACACGACTTAGAGGTGTTAAATCCACACCTGTCCTGATGCTTACTGCGAAGGGCGAAGAGATTAACCGGGTGCAAGGATTTGAAATGGGTGCTGATGACTATGTAGTTAAGCCTTTCAGTCCACGCGAGGTAATATACCGGGTGAAGGCAATTATGCGCAGATCTTCAGCAACAGCCTTTTTATCTAAAGAAAGCAATTCCAGCAATAACATTGTATTCCCGCATCTTATTATCGAACATGACGCACACCGTGTAACTGCAGGAGGACAGGAAGTGAGCCTGACTCCGAAGGAATACGAGTTGCTGCATTATTTGGCTATTTCACCAGACAAAGTATTCTCCCGTGAGGAGCTGCTTAAGGATGTTTGGAATTATGAGTTTTTTGGAGATTTACGTACGGTAGATACACATGTTAAACGACTTCGTGAAAAACTGAATAAAGTATCACCGGAATCGGCTGCGATGATTACGACAGTATGGGGAGTAGGCTATAAACTTGAGGTTCCTAAATAAGTGAGTTTCTGGAGAAGTCTTGTAGGTAAGCTTTGGCTTACGATCATATGTCTGGTCGCGGTCGTGCTTATCACGCTAGGGCTATTCTTGCTTCCCTACATCGACAGTAATTTTGCCAATTCCGGGGCAATCAAACGCTTATTTATGTATACATGTATGATCGGATTTTCATTAACTACTTTTTTTGCTTTGTTTCTATTCACTAAAATCACACAGCCTTTGCAGCGCGTTATTGAGGCAGCTAATAACATTCGTCGCGGTGAATATGGGACAAGACTTAAGCTTGTAAACAGTGATGAAATTGGTCAGTTAGCTACTTCATTCAATCATATGGCTGAAGATTTGGAGAAAAATATTCGAAGCCTGAATCATGAGAAGGGACATCTCTCAAGCGTATTACGCAGTATGAGTGATGCAGTGATTACCTTTGATATTGATGGGCGGATTATCCTGACAAATCCTCACGGCCGATCTCTACTAGAGGCCTGGAGTGATTTGAAGTGGGAGCAGGAGAGTGAGTCTGAGCTCTTCCTCGAGCGTAAAGACCAGAGTGATGTTCCGCTGCCGCTTCAACCCTTATTCCAAAGTACACTCGCCCAGGGCGGAGATCAACGTTCCAATGTACATGTACGTCAGGGAGTATGGTCTGTACACATGGCCCCGCTGTATGCTCAGGATGATATTCGTGGTGCGGTAGCTGTTCTACGTGATGTTACTGAAGAGGTGCGTCTTGAGAAAATGCGTCGCGATTTCGTAGCGAATGTATCCCACGAGATTCGTACACCTTTGTCTATGATGCAAGGTTACAGCGAGGCGCTGCTGGATGGAATGGCCTCCTCTCCCGAGGAGAGCAGCGAACTTATACAGGTTATTCATGATGAGTCCCTGCGAATGGGACGTCTAGTTAAGGACTTGCTTGACCTTGCGCGTATGGAAGCCGGACATACAGATATGATGAAGGCGCAGATCAATATGGATGATCTTCTGGAGCGAATGTACCGCAAATTTGCTGTACGTGCAAAGGAACGGGAGATTCACTTGCAGTATAACAAGTTAAGCGATCAGCTGTTCTTGAAGGAAGCGGATGAAGATAAGTTGGAGCAGGTCCTGACTAATTTGTTGGACAATGCTTTCCGCCACACTCCTGTTGGTAAAAGCATTATAATTACTGGAGGAGAAATAGAGCTGGAAGGAAGACGCTATCTAGAGGTTACAATTGCTGATGAAGGATTCGGAATTCCACCTGAGGATTTGCCTTTTATATTCGAACGATTCTACAAAGCAGACAAAGCTCGTCTGCGGGGAGAATCAGGGGGAACTGGACTGGGATTGGCAATCGTTAAAAATATCGTAGAGTCTCATCATGGCCATATTTCGGCATTAAGCAAGCTTGGGGAAGGTTCCACTTTCACGCTTCGACTTCCTGTCGAAAAATTGTAATTATACAAACAAAGCTTGACAGCGCCTCTGACAGCAGAGGTGCTTTTTGTTGAAACAGGCATATAAATCTTGTTCTTCGTGGAACAATGCCTATGTAACTTATTAATATTATATAACCAGTATTGCTCAGGAGGTCATTAAATGATGACAGGCTACATATTGGCTTTGGATCAGGGTACAACGAGTTCACGAGCGATTCTATTCGACCAAGAAGCTCATGTGATTTCACAAGGACAGTATGAGATCGCGCAATCTTTTCCCCGTCCAGGTTGGGTAGAGCATGATCCCGAACAAATTTGGGAGAGTCAGTTATCTGCTGCGAGGGATGCAATTGCCAGCAGTGCTATTCTTCCGGATCAAATTTTAGCTATAGGTATCACTAATCAGCGAGAAACGGCATTGGTTTGGGACAAATGTACAGGCAAGCCTATTTATCCAGCCATTGTATGGCAGGACCGACGTACTGCTGAGGTGTGTGAGGAGTTAAAAAGAAATGGTTATGAGGAGGAAATTGCCAACAAGACTGGGCTTGTTGTCGATGCCTATTTCTCTGCAACCAAAATTGCTTGGATCTTAGACCATGTAGAAGGTGCACGGGAACGGGCAGAAAAGGGTGAATTGCTGGCTGGGACAATTGATAGTTGGTTGATTTGGAAGCTAACCGGAGGTAAGGTACATGCCACAGATGTAACCAATGCCTCACGCACCATGCTCTTTAATTTACACTTTCGGACCTGGGATGACTCCATGCTGAAGGCTTTACATATTCCGCGTTCTATATTGCCTGAGATCAAAATGTCTGGTGGACAATTCGGGACGGCTCAAGCTCATTGGTTCGGTGCAAGCATTCCTATCACTTCAGTTCTGGGAGATCAGCAGGCGGCTTTGTTCGGCCATACCTGCCTTGAAGCGGGCAGTGCTAAGAATACATATGGTACAGGCTGCTTTATACTCATGAATACGGGAACTGAGGCTGTGGTTTCACGCCACGGTTTACTCACAACGGTAGCATGGGGAATTGGAGATGAAATGTATTATGCGCTAGAAGGAAGTGTATTCGTCGCAGGTGCGGCCATACAGTGGCTTCAAGAAGGTCTGGGCCTTATTCCAGAACCTGCTAGCTCTGAGGATAAAGCGAGAGAAGTTGAGGATAGTGAAGGAGTCGTCGTCGTACCGGCCTTTACTGGGCTAGGGGCACCCTATTGGGATATGTATTCTAGAGGGGCAATATTTGGCCTAACTCGTGGAACAACAGCTGCGCATTTGGTTCGTGCAACCTTGGAATCGCTTGCTTTTCAATCACGGGATGTGATTGGAGCTATGGAGAAAGATGCAGGGATGCCGCTTACTGAACTGCGAGTAGACGGCGGTGCCGTCCGCAATGATTTGCTGATGCAATTCCAAGCAGATATATTAGGCAGTGAGGTTACTCGTACTGATTACGCTGAGACTACTGCGCTTGGTGCAGCACTTCTTGCCGGCTTAACATCTGGTATTTGGACAAGAGAGCAGCTGCTCACCTTCAATAAGTCGGAGCGGGTATTCACTCCTCTTATGGAGAAGGATGAACGCAATAGACGATACCACGCCTGGCAGGATGCAGTCTCGCGGACTATGGGCTGGGAGAAGCATTAAAAAGGGCTACCCACTTGTATTAGTGAATTAGTTCCTGCTTGTACTAGGAAGATGTAATAAAATAGCCAGTCTCGGGGTTGCCCGAGACTGGCTATTTTTATTTTATACACGTGGCGACCTGCTTACGCTTGAATCAACCCTTTTTACTATTTGATTTCCTCAAGTGTAGAAAGCAGTACATTAAAGGCAGTAATTACCTTAGGCAATCCTACACATGGAGTTAGATGCAACAAGGTTCCTTTGATTTGTTCAACTGTAATACCGACATGAAGAGCCATTACATAGTGAAGGCCCAGTTGATCAAATTGTCCCATCGTGATTAAAGAAGAGATGATGGCAATTTCCTTCCAGTCGTCTCCGATGGTACTGTTCTTAAATATATCACCATAGACGGTTCCCATTATAAATTCAGTAAGCTCTGGGAAATTCTCTTCGATAGGGGCTAACAATTTAGCCCCATAGTCGCCGGATAGATTAGAAAAATGGTCTAAACCAATATTAATATTATTGCCCATATTATCCTCCTATTAAAGGTTCAACGTACGGTGTGCTGTTGGCGGGATTTCGTCACGGTCTGTAATCAATTCAATGACAGCCACAGAATTCAAATTAATAGCTGCCTTAATAGCTAAAGAGAATTCATTTGCGGTTTCACACTTAAAGCCAGAAGCCCCCAATGATTCAGCGTATTTCACAACGTCCAGAGGTGCTTCGATCAGTGTTCCATCTATTCGGCCTGCTGTTTTTTCCATACCCTTTAGTGCCATATCCAGTTGCATATTATTCACAACTATAAAGATAACAGGGATATTTTTACATACAGCAGTATTAATTTCTGTGCCCAGCATCATAAAGCAACCGTCCCCCGTAAGGCAAAATATGGTTTCTGCGGGTGAGGCCACTTTAGCTCCAATTGCCATTCCGATTGCATTACCCATACAAGCAAAGTAAGCATCAATGATAAAACTGCCAGGTTTTTTCACTCTATACCATTTGACTGCGTGGAAGGCATGGCTGCCAACGTCAACGAAAAGAGTATTGTCATAAGGAATTTGTTCACTCAGGGTACTTAGAACAGAGGCCAGTGAGAGTTTTGGAAGAACAGGGAGATCTTCTGTATAAGAAGCGGATTCAATTCTGCGTTTATTAATTTTGTCAGAATTCAAATGATTCAGATAAAATCTAAGATTATGGCGAAGATCTCCGGTAACTGGAATGGTTTTGGAGGTTAGTATTTTTCCTACAAAGGTAAGGTCATTATCAAACTGTATCAATGTTTCCGGATGATTTGCCCGCTTTAAATTACAAATGGTCATATCGCTTAAACGGGATCCTAGAACGATATACAAATCACTCTGGTTCAGCAGATCATCGCCATGTGTGCATCCTCCGACACCAACAGGTCCATGATACAAAGGATGATCCCACGAGATAGCGCCTTTACCGCCTGGTGAGGTCACGATTGGTATATTAAAGGTCTCGGCAAACTGAACCAGCTCGTCGTGAGCCCCAGATCGATTAACACCTTTACCGGCTATAATTAAGGGATTATTAGAATTATTAATAGCTGTTAGCACACGATCGTGAGTATCGTAACTTACCAGAAATTCCTCCTGAGGGATAACGACATTGAATTCCTCAAGCAACTCAGTCTGAACATCAAAAGGGATACAGAGATGAACAGGTCCGCGTTTACCACTTAAGGCAATAGAAATAGCATGGTTGAAAATGGTGCTGAAGTGGTCTCCGCGTTCAATAAGCTTACTAAACAAAGTCGCGGGTCTGAACATTTCAGCTAAATCAGCAAGATAAGAGGATGAATCCTGGCATTGCGGAATACCCAGCTCTTTTATAGACTGGTGGCCGGTAATGAACAATACAGGTAAGTTATTAGCCTTAGCATGGACGGCGGCACTTAGAAGATTTGTACCTCCAGGGCCTGAGGTCCCAATAGCTACCCCTAAACCTTTAGATTTTAGAGCATAACCAGAGGCCTCAAATCCAGAACTCGATTCATGTCTACTAGGTATAAATTCAATGCCACAATCCACCATTTTGATGACCAGAGGACAAATTGATTTACCTATGATACCAAACGCATGAGTTACTCCAAGGTTACGCAGGGCTACCGCCAGATGATCTGCAACTGTCTTCAATGGATACACCTCTCACTAAGTATTTTATGTAAAAAAAGCCTGTACTCAAATACAGAGCACAGGCTGGTATGCATAAATCGCCATTGAGACCTTCTTGTTTTGATTTAAAATAAGACATATTTTTACTTTACAATATATTCCTCAAATTCCTTTGTCAATGAATATATACAAAAAAGCGAAAAATATGACATACAGCTACATAAGGTAGCTAAAACTTGAATACATGAATGGTTTTCTGAAGCTGGAATACGGCCTTAGTCATAATCTCTGTTTCATCCGCAACCGTCTGAAGAGCATGGATCTGTTCATTCATTGCCGCAGATACTTCCTCTGTTCCAGCAGCGGTCTCCTGAGTAATGGCAGAGATATTTTGAATCGCACCAGAGATTTTGAGTGCGCTCTCCAGCATAATGTCACTTTCCGCAGAGAATGATGAAATTTGCTCGGTTATGTATTGAACACTCTTTACAATTTCAGCAAAGATCTGTGCGGTTTCAATAATCATTTCATTCTGGACCTGCACTACTTCTTCATTAATTGCAATATTCTCGATAGCCTCTTTGATATCATTCTCAATGCTTCGTACCAAACCAAAGACCTCTTTAGTCGAAGCTGTTGATTCTTCCGCTAATTTACGAACTTCCTGTGCAACAACAGCGAAGCCTCGACCATGCTCTCCAGCCCGAGCAGCTTCTATTGATGCATTTAAAGAAAGGAGGTTGGTTTGCTCAGCAATTTCTGTAATTGTTTTGGTAATCATCGTAATCCCTCTGGCATTCTGAGAGAGAGCTTCGATCGTCTCTGCCACCTTTTGAGTGGCTTCAATATTTTTACGCATGCCGGAAGCTTGAGTATCTACGGATTGTCTGCCTTTTTCAACAAGCTCCAGCGTATGTATGGATCGTTTGTTCATTTCTTTGGTGGAACTAGTGTAGTTCGAAACCTTAGTTTCTATGTCTTTTATGGACTCTGTCATATCGGCAATGTCAACGGATATTTCGTTAGCTCCAAGAGCCAGTTCATTGGAGGAGGAAGCAACCTGAGCCATTACAATTTTCAAATTTTGATTCTTATCTTCAATCCCGCGGCTTGCATCCATAACTTGGCGGGTAATCTGCGACGCTTCCGTCAAAATTTTCTTTAGCTTGTCAATCATGCTATTAAAGGAACGGCTTATTTCTCCCATGGAACCTTTTTCATCAGCTCTGCTTGTAAAGTCTCCTTTTGATATAGAGTGGGTAACGTTGGAGATGTCATCAAAAGATGATGTAAGCGTTCTCTCAACAAAACTCGCAAGAGGATAGGTAAGGCCGGCAAGCAGGGCAACCAAGATAATACCTACAACGACTTTGCCCAAAATCAGAAAAGTAATAAGAACAGGAATAGCAAATAGCGCGGCAACCAGATAACAAGCGGCAATTATTTTTCCTTTTAAAGCAAGTTTATTCATCCAGGCCATGATAAATAAGTCCCCCTTATTTAATTGTATCTTGTAATATTATAGGTGATTTTAGGACATTAGGTCTACTGTAAGAACTGACATAATTCAATTTCAGGACATTGCAATTACTAAGTAAATTTATTATCTAAAAAATACTGCATATGATCTAAAAAATGACTCCTGTTTTTTTGTGGACACTGAATCTATGATTAATCAATGACAAAATAATTACGCTTACAAACTCTTTGTAAAATGGCTTAAGGAGGTTGTTTTAAAACAGAAAGTTGTAATCGATTTCAAAGATCACTAATTTCCGAAGGAGGCAATCCGTAATGTTGAAACGCACCCTTTCCTCGGCCACCGCTCTAATGCTCTTGTGGTCTACGCTGGCAGGAGTAATGCCTGCAACTTCCTATGCGGCAGCTTCTTCTACAGAAGCCCTAGTTCCCTATTATAACGCCTCATTGCCTGTTGACATCCGAGTGGCAGACTTACTGGGAAGAATGTCTCTGGATGAGAAAGTCGGACAAATGGTACAGGCGGAGCGTGCATCCGTCACACCAGAAGATGTCAAGAACTATAGCTTAGGTTCTGTTCTTAGTGGCGGAGGTTCTTTCCCGAACGGGAAGCAATCGGACAGCACACTTGAGAACTGGGTGGAACTAGTGGATTCGTACCAAGCAGGTGCCTTATCTACTCCGCTTGGCATCCCACTCCTCTATGGAGTTGATGCCGTACATGGCCAGAACAATCTAATCGGTGCGACTTTGTTCCCACATAACATAGGTTTAGGAGCTACGCGAAATCCAGAGCTGGTCAAGCAGATTGGAGTTGCAACAGCGCAAGAGGTAAAGGCTTCCGGAACGAACTGGGTATTTGGACCAACAATTGCTGATCCGCAAAATATCAATTGGGGTCGGACCTATGAAGGTTTCAGTGATAATCAGTCCCTTGTGTCACAAATGGCTGCGGCCTACATAAAGGGATTGCAGGGAATTACAATTAGCGAATTAAAGAACAGCGATAGAGTGATCGCCACAGCGAAGCATTTTCTCGGAGAAGGATTGACGGATAACGGTGCAAATCAAGGTAATATTTCCGGGATGACGGAGCAGGAAGTCCTCGATCTAGATTTGCCAATGTACAAAAAGGCAGTAGAAGCTGGCGCTAGAACAGTGATGGCTTCTTACAGCAGTATACAAGGATTGAAAATGCATGCGAATAAACGTCTTCTTACTGATGTGTTGAAAGGTACAGAAGAAGGTCAACTTGGATTTACAGGCTTTGTGATCACGGACTATAATGCCGTGCAGCAGATCACCAAGGATTGGGATGGAAATGCGGTCAGTGGATTGAAGGATCAGATTAAGGTAACTGTGAATGCCGGTGTTGATATGTTGATGATGCCAGCAGATTGGAAAGTTACCATCACTCATCTAAAGGCTTTGGCGGAAGAGGGTTCCATTAAACAGAGTCGTATTGATGATGCAGTAACTCGTATATTGCGTGTGAAGTTCGAGTCGGGTGTATTCGAACATCCGATGACAGATAAAAGCCTTGAAGGTACCTTCGGCTCCCAATCACATCGCGCACTTGCCCAACAAGCAGTTCGTGAATCACTAGTTCTACTCAAGAACGATGAGGTGAACGGGAAGCCCATTCTTTCCCAGCTTAAGAATATGAACAAGATCTTCGTAGCAGGCAAAAGTGCTGATGATATCGGCATACAATCGGGTGGTTGGTCCATTACTTGGCAGGGTCAATCCGGAAAAACCACGGAAGGAACGACGATCCTTCAGGGGATTAAGAATACAGTTGGTGGATCTAAGACAGTAACGTACAACAAGCATGGTCGCGGTGCAGCGGGCAGTGATGTTGCGATTGCCATTATCGGGGAGAAGCCGTATGCGGAGGGAACCGGCGATAGTCTGAATAGTCTAAAGTTGGATAAGGAAGATATCGCTACCTTAAACAATATCCGCGAGTCTGGTGTACCGACGATTGTTGTCCTCGTATCCGGAAGACCCATGATCTTGAATGATCAATTAGGTGATATGGAAGGACTGGTAGAAGCGTGGCTGCCGGGAACGGAAGGGCAAGGAGTTGCCGATGTCTTATTCGGTGATTACGATTTTACAGGGAAATTACCGGTTCGTTGGCCGTTCTATACTGAGGCTTATTCGACTCCGAAAGCAGGCACAACCAATTTAGAACAGCAATATATTCTGTTTGATTATGGCTTTGGGTTGACTAAGAGCCAACAAACGCCTGAACTACCTGCTCTTCCACAAAAACCAGGTAACCCACTCTATGTAAAAGTAGAGGCGGAGAGCTTCAAACAGCAGCAAGGGATTCAGTTAGAGAACACTGGAGACGTTGGTGGAGGACAAAATATTGGCTATACAGATGCAGGGGATTGGATGGAATATCTGATTGATGTTCCAACTGACGGGGTATTCGATATTGATTTTCGCCATGCGGGTGAAGGAGACAACACCGGATTTGATATTCTTAACGAATCAGGAGTAAAAATCGGTGAGTTATCCGTTAATCGTACAGGAGGCTGGCAGAATTGGCAGACCACTACAGTTCAGGACGTAGCCCTGACAGCGGGTATTCAGAAAATCAAGCTAGTACTTAAGGCAGGCGGGATAAACTTCAACTGGTTTGGTTCCATAGGCTTCTCTCCAGCCGCTCCAGAAACCGATGCAGGTGGAGTAGTAACACCTGAGCCAGTCATACAGGCGAACGCTGTAGAGAACTGGGTGACCACAGAACGTGACTCCCAGGACATGAGATGGTATTACGCACCTCGTTGGCAAGAAGGCGACAAGAAGCTTGAGCAGCAGCCAAACCTCGACTTAACGGAGGTAAGCAAGGCTGCTGATGCTAAGGTTACAACGATCAATATTAATCCAGGCAAGGAATATCAGTCGATGATGGGGATTGGAACCTCGATGGAAGAATCGACAGTGTATAATTTGGTTAAAATGTCTCCCGCTAAACAGGACGAATTGTTGAAACAGCTAGTGAGTAAGACAGAAGGTATTGGCATGAGCATGATGCGCGTGACCATTGGTACAGCTGATTTTACGGCTCAGAAATTTTATTCTTATGATGATATGCCGAAGGGAGAAACCGATACCAGCTTAAGCCACTTCTCTATCCAGAAGGATATCGATTACGGTATTATTCCAACTTTGCAAAAAATGGTGGCGATGAACCCGGAACTTAAATTCTTTGCTTCACCATGGAGCCCTCCCGGGTGGATGAAGACAACGGATAGCATGATTAAGGGACAGGTTAAGGATGAATACCTACCTGTGTTAGCCGATTATTATGTGAAATTCATTCAAGAGTATAAGAAGCAAGGAATTATCATCGAAGCGATGACCTTACAGAATGAGCCGCTACTCGAAATCGAGTATCCGAGCACGAAGATGCCTTGGCAACAAGAAGCTGAACTTGCCAAGCTGCTGAAGCAGAAGCTTGATGAAGCGGGCCTGGATGTGAAACTGTGGATATTCGACCACAACCCTGGAGACACGATGTCTTATCCGGCTCCAATGCTGGCTGATGCTGAGAATTACTCAGCGATTGATGGAACGGCTTTTCACGATTACGGCGGAGATCTTGGGCTTATGTCTCAGCTGCATGATATGTATCCTGAAAAGGATGTTTACCTAACCGAACGTGCAGTGTGGGGGACGGTAGGTACGGATCGAATAGCGCAGTATTTCCGTAACTGGGCAAGAAGCTATAATTCATGGGTACTCATGCTTGATAGTGACATCAATACGCATCAATGGATTGGAACTCCGGATCCCACGATGTTAGTTCAAGATTCATCGAACTACGATAATTATTGGCTTACACCTGAGTATTACTTCATGGGCCACTTCACTAAGTTCGTGGAACCAGGCTACACGCGAATTGACAGTAATTACGGTAATAAGGATAGTGTGACGAACGTGTCGTTCATCAGTCCGGACAAGAAAACGATCGTTACGGTTGTTATCAACCAGTCTGCTTCAGCACAAACGTTCAAGCTTGTCAGTGACGGCACACAAATTGCGGCAACGCTAGCACCAAAGTCAGTAGCTACTTACCGCTGGAACCGTGATATCCAAACACTTCCGGGAAATGAGAAAGTGTTAAGTCTTTCTCCGGCAGAATTGGATTATGACGTAGAGGGCAAAGAAGTTACGCTTAATCTTAGCGGGGGTACTTTTAATAGTCTGAATGTAGCTGATATCTCACTATCTGGAGAGGCAACAACTAAGGGAGTGACAGTAACCTCAGTTACCTATGCTACCTACAACCCGGATACAGTTAAAGTAAAACTAGCATGGGATGGGACACCTTATTATAATGATTTGAAACTGACAGTAAATGTCCCTGCTACAGCATACTCTGATTCAACCGATGGCAAGGTCCTTTCAGCAGATGTGAAACTAAAAGGAACTGTAACAAAAACGCCAGCTACACTTATACCGGGTACAGTAACATCAGATGTTTATTCACAGTTTTCGGGAGTGAAATTTACGGACGGGTGGAAGTTTACGGATATTGGAGCAGGGGATTGGGTAGATTTTAAGATTAATGTTCCTCAAGCTGGCAAATACACGTTCACGCTAAATGCTTCAGTTCCAAGTGGCGGCGGTAGTTCTTTCCAATTGAAAAATGGTAACACCTCACTAGCTACATTCAACATTCCCTCGGGGCCGAACAATTGGAACCACATACGTACTTCGGTGGATTTGGAGGCAGGGGAGCAGATTATTAGAATCCTTGGCAGTGTAGGTACCTTTGAAATGCAGCACATGATAGTCGAAGAGGTTACTCCTCATACAGTCGGTGAGGATGGCATCCTGAAGATCGAAGGGGAAAGCTTCGAACAGGCGGGCCAAAATGTAATCCAAGTGGGAAGTCCCATTACCAACGTCGGTTATACGGCAGCAGGAACTTATATGGATTACACAGTTACAGTACCGAAGTCCAGTTACTATAAAGTTAAATACAAGTATGCGACGGCTCAAGGTGGAGTTTCTGTATCGTTGCTCTCAAATGGTCATACGGAAGCTGTAACAAGCTTACCAAGCACAGGGGGGTGGAACACCTATACGGAAGCCACATCGGTTCTCCATCTGGAGGCCGGCACGCAAATGCTTCGGCTTGTCATTAACGGAGATGGCTTCAATTTGGATGAATTCCAACTTGAACCCACAGATTCGATTCCAACACCTGTCTTAGAGAAAGCAACAGCACCTGAGATCTCGTATAAAGAGGGTCAAAAGGGTGACGAGCAAATTGTAACGCTAGCTACGAAAATTGAAGGCGCGAATATCTATTACACCACTGACGGAACATTGCCGACAAAGGCCAGCACATTGTATACGGGGGCCATCACGTTGTCACCTTCCAAAGTAATTCGTGCTATCGTTGTAATAGCGGGGATGGATGACAGTTATGTTGCCTTTTATGCAACAGCTTCTGCGTCGCCAACAGCGAGTCCAAATGCGGGAACCTATAACAATCAAGTCAAAGTAAATCTTACGAGTAAAACGGCAGGATCAGCCATTTATTATACAATGGATGGTACCGTCCCAACGACAACGAGCAATTTATATGCTGGACCCATTACGGTTAATGATAACGTGACCATTAAAGCGATTTCCATTAAAGACGCCTTAAATCACAGTGATATCGCTGAGTTTTCTTACACAATTACAAATCACAATAACAATCCTGGAACGAGTCCTGGAACCAATCCGGGAACCAATCCTGGTAACACTCCTGTTGATAGTGGGGTAAAGCCGATTATCAAAGCTCCAAAACCTGTTGTGAACCTTGACACCGGCCGGGCAACAACAACGATCAGTAGTGCTGATCTTAAGACAGCTTTAGCAGCTGCGAAGCCTGTCAATGGAGTCTCAACAGTATCCATAGAAGTTGAGGAGCTAGCTGGACAAACGGGATACGAGATGATTCTTCCTGTGGGGAATCTGACCACGGACACTTTAACTTCGAAGCTGGAATTGGTAACGTCTATTGGCAAGGTGGTCTTGCCAAGTAACATGCTCAAAAGTATGGTGGTGGGTGGCGTTGACAACATAGGGATAACCCTTGCGGCAGCTGATATAACGGATGCTGTGGTCAAAGCAAAGATTGGGCAACGACCAGTCATTGAGCTGACCTTAAGAGCCGGTAATCAAGTAATTGCATGGAACAATCCCCAAGCACCGGTAACAGTATTTATTCCATACACGCCTTCGGTGACAGAATTGGCTGACAAAGAGCATATCACTGTCTGGTATATCGATGGTCAAGGGAAGATAACATCCGTTCCAAGCGGCCGTTACAACGAGACAACCAAAACGGTTACGTTTACCACAACGCATTTTAGCTCATATGCTGTAGCATTTGTTAACAAGTCATTTGCGGATATCAGTAAATATGGGTGGGCAAAGCAAGCGATAGAGGTCATGGCGTCAAAAGGCGTCATAAACGGCACGTCAGATACGACCTTTTCTCCTAATGCAAACATCAAAAGAGCGGACTTCATCCTATTATTGGTCAAAGCACTTGGATTGACAGAGGCAGCCGATGATAACTTTGCTGATGTGAAATCCACAGCTTATTATGCAGAGGCCATTGGTATCGCTAAGAAGCTCGGGATTGTTCAAGGGAAAGGTGGCAATGTCTTTGAACCTGAAGTTAACATCACGAGACAAGAAATGATGACATTGGCCACAAGAGCATTGCATGCTGCACAAATTCATTTGGAACAAGGATCTTCAGATCATCTAGTGGGGTTTGATGATACCGCAAAGATTGCTCCATTTGCTGTTGAAGGTATTTCAACGCTGATCAAGAATGGAATCGTATCTGGTAACGGGACCAGCGTGAATCCACTGGGCAACGCAACCCGTGCTGAAGCTTCAGTTATGATTTATAAGATGTATAATCTGCAATAAATTTAGCTGTGCAATAAGAATGAAAAAAGGCCAACCGTAATTAATCGGTTGGCCTTTTCTTTGTGTTTATACATTTTTCTGATATTGGGTTGGGGTCAGGCCTGTCCATTTTTTGAAAGTAGTTCTGAAATGCCGCTCCTCTTGATACCCAACCAACTTGGCAACCGCATAAATTTTGTAGTTTTGTTTCAGTAATTCTTTAGCTTTTTCCACACGGAACTGATGCAAATAATCCAAAAAGTTAATCCCTAGTTCTTGTTTGAACAAGGAGCTTAAATAGGTATTAGATACATACGTTTCCTTAGCGACAGATTCCAGCGAAATACTGGTGTTGTATTTATGAATAATCCATTCGAGAGCAGCTTGAACTGTTCGATGAAGGGGCTTCTGCTGAGAGTCGATTTCTACGATGCTTTGAATGATTTTTTGCATAATGGTAGCCAGCTCTTCTAATGTTTCAATAGAGGGTACCCGTTCCACCCAGTTAATGAGATCATCCTTCCATTCGAAGGCTGAAGACTTGCGTTCCTGTGAGAATTTTTGAAGCTCTAGTATGAAAATCGTGGCTCTTAGATGGACTTCATTTTTCTCATATTGAGAGGTGCAGCGAATGTAATCCAGCCAATGGTCCATATGATCTAACGCTTGTTCATAATTATGATTTTCCAGGTGTGACTTTATTTCTAGCTCCAGTTGATGTAATTCTTCATTCTCCAAGATCGAGGTGTGAACCATGCAACGCTGATTATGCTCGGAATAAAGAAAAACGCCTCCTTTGCCTTGATAAAATCGACCCGCCATCGCTTCCAAAGCTTCCAAGTACGCAGTATGTACCTCATCGAGAGAAGGTTTTACGGAAGAGATAGAGATCGTGATGGAGATTTTCAGAAAGGTCTCCATATTCCTTTGCAGTTCTTCCATCTTCTTCTTCAATGATGTATCGGTTTCTTTATCAGGTATGTTAGCCAGCCATAAAATTTCCTCTCCGTAGCGAATAGGTTCAATAAATCCATGGAACAGAGGTAATAAGGTTTCTGTCAAAATATTAATAGCAGCGTACCGAATCAAGGCTATATCGCGTTTATAAAGTTTAGATTCCTCCCGGCGGTCAGGGGTATCAATCCGCAAGCATCCAACATGAACCTTCGAGTGTTTCAGGGAGATTCCCATCTCTTCAATGATTTGCTCTCGATCTTCTAGTGGAAGAGGGGGATTTGACAGCCACTGATTCAGGATCTGATTTTTAAGCAACGGAATGTTCTTTGTCCAATTCTGATTTAATTGCTGCAATGCAGATCCATTCTTCTGATCTTTATCGATTTTTTCCTTCACGGTAAGTATGGCTTCGAGGATATCTTCAGGTAAGCAGGGCTTCAATAAGTATTCGCTTGCTCCATATCGGACGGCATCCCTTGCGTAGTTGAAATCGCTATGCCCTGTAAGAATAATGGAATAGAAGGATAGCCCTTCGTCTTGAGCGGTCTGAATCAATTCCAGTCCATTCATAAAAGGCATGCGAATATCTGTTAGTAACACATCCGGCTTATTTTCTCTCATTAGATTTATTGCTTCTCGTCCATCCATGGCAGCGCCCACGATCTCAATATCGTAAAAGGGCCAATCAATCCTCTGAATAATTCCTTCTCGGAATGACAATTCGTCTTCAGCAATCAGCAGCTTTAGCATCGTTTAGTGATCCCCTTTATAAATTCGGATTTGGATTCGTGTACCAAGACCTAAAGTGCTTTCAATATGAAATTCTGTCAGCTCGAAGTACAGATTCAACCGTTCACGAATATTACTTAATGCGAGGCCCGAGTGTCCATTGGAAGGTGTAACTAATTGAGGTTTTGATAAAATTTTCTCTACCCGCTCTGGAGTCATACCCTTCCCATTATCGATAACCTCCAATACAATCCAAGATTCTTCGACATAACAGGATACCGATATCATTCCGCTTCCTTCCAAGGGTTCAATAGCATGAATGATGGCGTTTTCAACAAGAGGTTGCAGTAATAACTTTGGAACTTGGATATGACGGATATCTTCATCTAGATGAATGGAAAAATGAAATCTAGTAGTAAAGCGTTTCTTTTGCAAAAACAAATAATTTTCGATTAATTCAACTTCTTGAAGCAGTGTAGCATTGTCTTGACCGTTATTCAGACTTAACCTAAACACCTGTGACAAAGATTGCACCATCTCTGCAATATCCCGCTCATTCTTCTGCATGGCCGTCCAACTAATCATATTTAAAGTATTATATAAAAAGTGGGGGTTGATTTGGGATTGCAGCGTTTTAAGTTCTGCTTCTTTCTGTTTCAGGTGTGAAGTATACACATCATCTATTAGTGTTTTGACACGCTTGACCATCGTATCGTACCAATAGCCCAACTGGCCGATCTCATCATTTCCTGAAAAATTAACTTGCTGAGTGAAGTCTCCACGCTGAAGCTGCTTCATGGATAGAATCAATGTTTTGACAGGGTTCGTAATAATTTTGGCGATTAACCAAGTACACAGAATCATAACCAAAGTAAACACTGCCATAATTAGAAAGGTAATGGATTTAATATAATCTAGCTCTTTCAATAAATCGTTTTTATTCTGTATTACCAAAGAGTGCCAGCCCGTCAGCGGAGAAGTGGTCTGAGAGACAACCAAGTCATCTCTATCGAGCAGGTAATTCAAGGCATCATTTTTTGAAAGAGCGGTATCCCCGGATTGGAAATAGGGAAGATCTCCGATAGACTTACCCAAATTATCCAATTCTGTAGAGGCAAGAATAACACCATCGTTATTGATAACCAATTGATAAGCATTATTTTCCTTATGAAAAAGATGATTACTGAGCTGATCTGCATCAATCCCAATCATCAAAACACCAATTCGTTTATAGTTATTGAAGTCCTTAAAAGGTTTGATCATAACGAGTTTGTGGTGTCTATCTCCATGAAGCAGGTGATCTTCAGGGGACAACATATCCCAAATAGGCTCACCGGCTGATTTCATAATGTTTTTGAAAAACCGGGTTTCTTGGAACTCGGAGAACGAGGCAGCACTCGCAATGCCAGTTTGTGTAATAGCGAAGGGTTGATTATCCTCTTGTCCAGTAGGTAAGCGATAAACAAGCAGGGACTGAAAGGATTCGCTCGATACCATTAAAGGGAGTAGTGATTTGTAGATCTCCTCTCTTACTTCGAGTGTATCTGTAGTAGTAACCATATTTTGCAGGGCAGGATTGAGAAATAGGAAGTTACCTGTGCTAATGGTACCGGTGGTGATAAAATCAAGTTGGTTCGTAGTTTTGGCAGCCATGTGGCTCTGCGCTTGGCGGATTTTATCGACGATTTCATTGGCAGCAATATAATAAGAATATAGGCCAGTTAGACCAACCGTAAGGATCAAAAGAGGAATGACCCATATCACTAATTTATACTGCAGTGAAATATCCCGATAGCGTGTAACAATTGGTTTAATGATTTCTCACCCTGCTTCAAATAGAATATCATCAGTATAACTACAAATAAGATAATAATAAATGTACCGCTTCCTAAATTTTAGGAAATCCGGCTTCTCAAGAGGTGGTTACGAGATGAAACGAAAAGATTCTGTACTAGCTATTCTCATCGTTGTCAGTCTAATAGTATGTACAATGTTTAGTATCAACCTCATCAATTCTAATCCCCCTGCGGCAAAAGTTGAAGACCGTACGGAGACAACGGGGAATATCACTTTGAAATTCTTCACAGCGCTTGCGGATCGTTCCAACGGACAGGGGAAAATAGAACAGCAAATCATAGACGCCTATATGAAAGAGCATAGTAATATAAAAATTGAAGTAGAAGCCTTGCAGGATGAACCTTACAAATCCAAAATTAAAATATATGCTTCATCTAATACGCTTCCAGATATTATTCAATCTTGGGGGCAGACCTCTTTTATCAAACCGCTGATAGATGCGGGCCTGTTGGCAGAGCTGCAGAAATCGGATTATACAGACTATAATTTCGTGTCCGGCTCCTTCGATGGCTTTATGCAGAGTGGTAAATTATTTGGATTACCTAGAAATACCGACTTCTTTGTTATGTATTACAATCAAAAACTATTGGCTGACCACGGCATTAAGGTTCCTGTAACAACACTTGAATGGTTTCAGGCCACTAAGAAGCTGCGAGAAAAAGGCATTAATCCCATTACAACCAACGCCATTGAAGGCTGGTCACTACCGATTTGGTTCGAATACATAGCTCAGCGCCATACAGGTGATTTCACCAAGATGGACGATGTTCTTGCAGGCAAAGCAACCTTCTCAGGTAATGAACAATTTCTTGAAGCAGCTATAGAATTACAGCAGTTCGAGAAAGACAAGGCACTTGCAGATGGTTTTTTGACAGCGGACTACGGCGCATCTCGTAACTTGTTTGGACAAGGTAAAGCGGCTTTCTTTTTGATGGGCAGCTGGGAATCTGGTCTTGCAACGGATGAGGATTTCTCAGAAGAATTCCGAAATAATGTCGCCGCTGCACCGTATCCCGCTTCTGAGATGGGCAAGCTAACCGACGTAGCAGCTTGGTTCGGCGGGGGATATTCTATCTCTGCCAATTCCAAGAACAAAAAAGAGGCGGTACAATTTTTGAACTATTTCTATGCTCCAGAGAATTGGGCTAAGCAAATTTGGCAAAGCGGTGCAGGAATTCCTGCTCAAAAATTCGATAAGTTCCTAACTGGAGCCGAAAATAATCTGCAAAAAGGATTGGTAGATATCTTTAGCTCCATTTCGACTTCCAGCGGGACGCCACTACAGGATCAAGGAACCAATGAATTCAAAAATAAAGTCATGGAGGCTCATCAATCCTTAATGGATGGAAGATGCACTCCAGAAGAGTTTTTAAAGAAACTTGATGAAGCAGCTAAACTGAATCCGTAGAAAAAAGACGTCTTACTCTGCGTCCCAATAAGACTGTTCCTAATGCAGCCCTATAAACACTAATACGTAGTTCCTCTGGGGACTTAACGATCACATGGGGACCCAAAGACAACATTATACGTAAAGCTGATTCTATGGTGTTGAATTCAGCTTCGGCTTCCAGCCATAAGGGGTCTGAGCATTCTTCTATAGATAGCAAAGTGACATAGCGTTCCCGTTTTAACTCCTGGAGGAAGGAAGCTTTTATAGAAAACTTGCCTTTATAACTGGGGAGCGCTTGCTTGAAGGATATTTTAGACGATTCCCAGTAACTCGATAGTTCAAAATTCTCAGGACGTGTATAAGGTTCATTCATAATCTCAGCAGCAACGATTCGCGAAACTCGGTATGTTCTGTATTGCTCCTCATGCTGCCCGATAGCATACCACACTCCTTGCTTAGCCACCAGGCCCAGAAGACCAATCATCCGGTTCTTGGTTTCACCATTTCGAAGATAAGAGATACTTACCTTCCGATCTTCCCAGAGAGCGGTCTGGAGTGTTGACAGGAAAGGAAAAGTTTCCTCAGACGAAAGCCAACCTTCACTGTCTATATGTATACGCTGGTTGAAATAGCTTGCCGAAGGGAATTTATTTCCGGAGACAGCAGCTTCCAGCTTGCGGGCAGCAGTCGTGAAATCCTCATGAATACCTAGATCCTTTAATATTGTGGAATCGGTAGAGAGTAGGAGAGCGCCTATTTCCGTAGGCTTCATTCCGGTCAGGGAAGTGCGGTAGCCTTCGGTGAGCATCCAGCCTCCTTGAGGCCCTCGTTCTGCATACACAGGTATTCCAGCTGAACTTAAAGCTTCCATATCCCGAAATATTGTCCGTTCTGACGTTTCCAACGTTTGGGCCAATTCACGAGAAGTCATCTTACCTCGGTTTTGCAGTAGTAGCAGTATCGTTAATAACCGGTCAGCTCTCACAGCAGATTCCTCCTCTTGGTTAAGATTCATCATGTTTGTGGTTCAGTGTATCATATTAATATGACAAAAGGTGACATATATAAAGGTTATGCTAATCATATAACTCGAATACATTTCAAGAAAAGAAGGTGTTTGGAATGAAACCATTGCAGGGTAAAGTAGCGCTTGTAACTGGAGGAAGCAGAGGAGCGGGAAAAGGCATTGCTATAGAGTTGGCGAAAGCCGGGGCATTTGTTTATGTAACAGGCAGGTCTACATCTGCTCATTCAACCAGTCAAGGGAACGGAGATATAGACAGAACGATCTCTGAGATAGAGCAGGAGGGAGGCGAGGGGGCAGCCATTCGTTGTGATCATACTATAGATAGTGAGACAGAGAGTGTAATTCGGCGAATCGAAACGGAGCATGGTCAGCTGGATATTCTGGTTAACAACGTCTGGGGCGGCAATGAGCTGGAGATCGCGAATAAGCCCTTATGGGAGCTTCCTGTAGAGCATTGGGATCATATGTTCAATTCAGGAGTCCGAGCCCAGTTAATGACGAATTATTATGCAATACCTCTCATGCGGAACAACAAGAATGGCGGATTAATTATTCACACGACCTTTTGGGATCAGTATAAATATATCGGTAATTTTTATTATGACTTGGCCAAAAATGCCCTTGTCCGTATGGCCTATGGATTGTCTATTGAACTTCAAAAAGATGGGATCGCTGTTATTCCTTTATCTCCAGGGTGGATGAGAACCGAGCTGGTACTGAAAAGTATGGAGACGGATGAGGAACACTGGCATGAAGTGGAGGCTCTACACCTTAGCGAATCCACTAGGTACATTGGGCGAGCCGTGTGTGCGTTGGCATCGGATCCCTTAGTTATTGAGAAAACAGGAACTCCACAGCAAGTTGGATTACTAGCAGAGGAGTACGACTTTACGGATATCGACGGACGAAGGGTTCCAATTTTTAAAGTAACAGAATAATCTCAATCCATGGATTTGGCACATAAAAAAGCCCTCTTCTCCTATTGAAAATGGAAGAGGGCTTTTTTACTGCTATTTATAGTAGAAATTCTATAACAGGATAACTTCTTCTGCAGTATTGATCTCTGATAATCCTGCCAATTTAGTAAGCACTTCTTCAGGAACGGCCTTATCAACAGTCAAAAGCATGATTGCGGCACCACCGACGATTTTACGGCCCACCTGCATGGATCCGATATTGACATCATTCTGACCTAGGAGCGTACCTACTAGACCGATGATACCTGGTTTGTCGTTATGGGATACGTAGATTTGATGACCTTCTGGAGCGATATCAACCGGGAATTTGTTTAATTGAACGATTCGTTCTCCATAACCCTGGAGTAACGTACCGGCTACCAATTGTTCGTTATCTTGATCTGTTTTCAAGGTAACGGTTAGCAGGTTGGTAAAGCCTTTTGTTTTGGACGCTTTGGTTACAACAACGTTGACATCACGTGTCTTAGCCAAATGCATCGAGTTTACAATATTCACATCGCCTGCAAAGTGACGGGACAATACTCCTTTTACAATGTAGCGAGTCAATGGCTGAGTATCTACATCGGCAAGGTCTCCGGCGTATTCAACATTAATTTCACGAATAGCTCCGTTTGTAATTTGGGTTACAAAACTGCCTAGTTTTTCTCCAAGATTGAAGTACGGCTGCAGTCTGTTCATTACACTAGGAGCAACCGGAGGGATATTAACAGCATTGATAAAAGGCTCGTTCCGCAGAATGTGCAGCACTTGTTCCGATACATCAATGGCAACATTCTCCTGAGCTTCAACAGTGGAAGCACCCAGATGCGGGGTTACAATGATTTTTGGATGGGAAAGGAAAGGGTGATCGGCTTCTGGCGGCTCCTTCTCAAATACATCGAATGCAGCTCCGGCAACAATGCCGCTGTCTATGGCTTCTACCATGGCCAACTCATCAATAACACCGCCACGGGCACAGTTGATGATGCGCATGCCTTTTTTCATTACTTCGAACTGTGGACGAGAAATCATATGACGTGTTTCTGGAGTAAGTGGAGTGTGTACCGAAATGAAATCTGCTCCACGTACTATGTCGTCTACAGAGGAAAGTTTAACTTCCATTTTTTCCGCACGGTCAGCGGTCAGGAAGGGGTCGTAAGCGAGAATGTCCATTCCGAAAGCTTTAGCACGTTTGGCAACTTCGCTGCCGATCCGGCCCATTCCCAGAACGCCCAATGTTTTGCCGCGAAGCTCAACTCCTAGGAATGTTTTTCTATCCCAAATTCCGCTGATTGTTTTGGCGTAGGCTTGTGGAATGTGACGGGCCAGAGCCATCATCATAGCGAAAGCATGCTCACAAGTGGTAATTGTATTTCCATCAGGGGCGTTAATAACAACAATTCCACGCTTGGTTGCTGCTTCCAGATTAATATTGTCTACACCTACACCAGCACGACCAATGACCTTCAAGTTGGTACCGGCATCGATGATTTTTTCCGTTACCGTCGTTTGGCTGCGCACGAGCAAACCATCATATTCTCCGATAATGGCAATAAGTTCATCCTCACTAAGTCCTGTTTTCTTCTCTACTATTACGTCATTTGCGTCCATCAACTTCTGAATACCCATATCACTGATAGGATCCGATACTAATACTTTAAACATGGTTTCTTTTCCTCCTTAAAGTTAAAAAGCATAATATGTTGAGGATGCCCTAATGGGGCGGTCCACAGTACCTGTAGTAATCGAAACGTAGTATTAGAAAAAATAAAACTCGGAAAACAACGGAGCAACGCGGTGCCGCACAAAAGAAAGAGGGTGAGACTAGGCCGGAAATATTGGATATAGCCTATAAAATAACTGTGTTTATTGTTTTAGGGTACAAAAAAGACCCTCAACCCCATACTAATGCCATAGTAAGGGACGAGAGTCGTCGTGGTACCACCCTAATTCACTGTGAAGTTAATTCACAGCCTCATTGGCCTGGAAAGGCCACACTGATAACGGAGATGATCCGACTGTACCTACTGTAATTTCGATACAATATCTCAAGAGTGCTAAAGATATCTGTCCGCCACCGGTTTACACCACCCACCGGCTCTCTGAAGACCTTCAGAATCTTTGTTCTATCATCGGTTTTGCGTGATTAATTTTTCATAATGTAACATGGTGATGCCAAAAGTGTCAATAGGTTATTCATCAGGTTCTTTCATTAGGGCTCAATCTTGAAGTGGACATCATTTTTCGTTATGATGCAATAACTGGTCTTACTCAGAGAAAAAAGGAAGCTGGGGCAGGATTTCTTTCCCGTAATATTGTTCCCGCCATTTGATGAAATCCTGTTGCTGTACAGCACCGGTAGAAATTAGCAGTGTAACAGAAGACTGAATATCCTTAAGTTTAAGATTGCTCGCAATACCAGAGTAGATTAAGTCATCCATTTTTGCTGTAATATCCTGCGGATCATATCCGGCGTAAATGTTATTATTCAACATCAAATTAGCAATGGTTGCATTTTTGGCGAGTAAAGGAAGTTTTTTCCACTCAATAAAGTTAAGAGTTTTCATTTCACCTAGTTTATCCGGAATTTTACTGTTGCTTTTAGCGCCCCACTTCAGCATAGAATCATAGAAATTCTTTTGGGCAAGGAGTCCATAATTGATAGCGCTGGTTGTAAATGTGTTGCTCTTCAGCACTTTTGCTGTATCTGGCCCTCCAGAACCTGCTTCCACCTTGTCAGAAGCTTGGGAGAAGAGGGTGAGACTTTTTAGAATATTAAGCTGTGATTGCTCTAACAGAGGTGAATTTTTGAAAATAGAGTCCTGGTTTACTTTTTTATATTGTTTGTCTGCCAGAATGCCAAGGTTTTTAAGAATTGCATTGTTCTCGCGGGAGTTGTTACTGTGCGCAAGCTTCTCCACCTGATTGTTCCAATCCCGTTTGAATTCCCGGTAAGGCAAAAATACGTTATGATAGAAAGTAACAAGATCTTGTTGTTGATAGGACCCGGAAAATTCCTCTGTTATTTCTAAACTGTTCAAGTGGTCATATTTGTCTTCTGTTTTATCCGCACCTACTTTTACACCGGTAAAAAAGGCGGCAAACCCAGAGATTAGAAAAAATAATAAACCAAGTGTGTATAACATTTGAGTGCGTGAGGTACGGTTGTTCATAATATGTGCTCCTTTTTCTATAGGTAATATTGTTATGTAATAACTGGAGAATAAACAAAATAGAACAGGCAGGTTATGATGAAAAAATTCAAATTAGGCGATATTAAGCTGAAAAGGGCTACCCCGCAGCAGTTAACAGACCGCTTGCTTTTGCTGAATCTCTATATTACTCAGGGTCTTACATTAATTATCGGTTTGATCTGGATTTTATTTCAGAAAAGAAACCCATTTCAAGTATTAAATTTTCCTGAGAGTGGACATTTTGTGGCATGGGGGCTTGGCCTTGCCGGAATTATGCTGGTTGTAGATTTTTTCTTGACTTACATTGTGCCTGAAAATGCGATGGATGACGGAGGAATCAACGAGCTTCTGTTCCGTAAACGGCCTGCATGGCATATCTTACTTATTGCTGCTGTTGTATCTGTATGTGAGGAACTTTTGTTCCGTGGAGCGATTCAGTATGCATTCGGGCCGTACTGGACGAGTATTCTTTTTGCAGTTATCCATGTTCGTTATTTACGGCATTGGATCCCCACCGGGTGGGTATTTTTAAGCAGTTATGGCCTCGGATATATTTATATCCTTTCTGGGAGCTTATGGGCTCCGATTGTATGTCATTTCTTCATCGACCTGTTCTCAGGACTGGTGATTCGCTATAGGAGGGAGTCATGAGTGACGAGCTTAGCCGGGTAAAGTCCCGTAAGAAGCAGTATAAGAGTGAGACACTACCCACTGTCAAGGTAAAAAAAGCACAACAAACACTTGAGGAGCCCCCGAAACAGTCGGAAATAAACTCAGGAGTTTTGACTAGAGCAGGCAGGATTAAATCTCAAACCACACCAATTAAGGTTACAAAAGAAGAAGAGAAGCGGACTCTGAATGGGGAAGCTACACCTTCACGATCACAGACCTATATTTCAGAGCGTGTGAAGCTTAGTAAAATGTTTGTTAATTCTCTTATTGTATTATTCGTAATATTACTCATTTCTCTTTTATGGTGGGGGATAGAAGGCGCGCCGAAGCTGGGGACACTCCTGTGGTAGCTTTTTTATACACTATGGGTTGTCTGATGTTGCTGCCCTTGTTAATGTTGGGCCTTATGGTTGCCAAAGCGTTTGGGAGGGAGATTATTACCGAGGAAATAGTTTTAAATTCCCTTCCTCAGCCATTTGATGGTTTTCGTATCCTTTTTATTACGGATATCCATCGCCGGCGACTTCCATCCAAGCAGCTGTCGCTATTAAAGAGCAAAGTTGATGTGGTTTTTGTAGGTGGTGATCTAACGGAGAGAAACAGTCCTTTGGAACGGTTAGACTATAATATGACGCTGCTAGCTTCCATTGCACCAACCTATGCTGTACATGGAAATCATGATTATAAAGCAAACATCACGATCGTAGATAATATCATTCGGAGTAAGGGAGTACGGTTGCTTCAAGATGAGAATGTAGCTATAGAGAGGCAGGATACAACACTTTGGTTGACTGGAGTCGATTATCCTAAAAGCGGCGGCAAAATCGCTTACGCTCCTTTGCCGCCGCTTCCATTTAGTGAAACTGATCATCCATGCCGTATAATTCTTGTTCATGATCCTTTATGGCTTTCGCAGTGCAGTTCTATGCCGGCTGATCTTGTCCTGGCTGGCCACACGCATGGTGGACAAATTATTTTACCCTTCATTGGTCGCAGCAAGCGTATCGAAAGCTTTTATCATACCTATGATGCAGGAACCTTCGAATGGCCCAAGGGGGATAACAACAAGGATTTTGCCAAAGTTCTCATCAGCCGTGGATTTGGAACTGCACACCTGCCGCTCCGTTGGGGCAGCCCAGCTCAAATGCATGTCTTGACCTTACGCCGGGGAACTTCTGCCTGACCTATAAATCATCGCATTTTCAACTCAATACTCCGAGGATCGATGAAGCTGTAACCTTTACCCTCAAGGGTACTTAGCAGAGTGTCAAGGCCTTCAACAGTCCAAGGAAGTTCATGCATCAGGATATTACTGCCTGAATGCAGTTGATCTGTGATATTTTTGACCAACTTCTCAGTTTTCCCAGGTTCGTTCTCTTTCATTTCCCAGTCTAGGGAACCTACGGACCAAGTCATGTAGAGCATTCCGCTCTCTGCAGCAACTTTTTTTCCTACATCACCGCCCGCACCATGCGGTGGACGAAAGAAATGGGGGACATCGCCTGTAATTTCCTTCACAATATTCTGAACATCCACCAGCTGCTTCTTAACAGTGGTATAGGATTCATCCTTTAAGACAATGTGATCCCAGCTATGGTTCCCCATAATCCCGCCCCTGTCATGAATGAGCTTCAGCAGTTCCGGATGTTCTTTTACACGATAGCCATTTACGAAAAATATGGCTTTGGCCTTATGTTTGTCTAGAATATCCATCAGTGGATTAATCACATCAGCTTCTTTTGGCCCGTCATCAAAGGTTAGCAACACTACCTTTTTAGGCGTACCTTCTGCATTCGGGATGAGATCATAATTTTTGTTCATATGGTAAAGAAGAGGTATTTCTTCTGTAGTCCCACTGCTGGTATCCGGGTTTACACCTGCTTCTGGGCTAGGCGATACTGCTGGAACGGCCTCACTAGGGCTTGGCTGAGGTGAAGGACTTGAATCGCTACCTGTATTGTCTGTTGCTGCTGGTGTTGTTGCCACTTCTGTTGCAGCCGCCGTGGGCTGAATGTTAGTCTCCTTAGCTGTATCCTTGCTGTTCTCGCCAGAATTGCTGCACGAAACCAGAAGAAATGCTGCTAGAAGCACCGCTGCTGTCTGTTTACCCACATTTTCATCTCGCTTTCCTTTTATTAGACTGTATGAGTCGGAATCTTTCCGCGAACACTAGTCATGATTTTACCATACAAGGAGGTTAGAGATATGAAATCTTCGACATTTCTGTGCGGAGTGCTAGTTGGTGCAGCTGCCAGCATGTATATGTCCAGAAAACGGACTTCGATGATGTCTTCTTTTGGCCAATCAAAGGGTTCCATGACTGGAGCAGCTGATAAGGCAAAGGATAAAATTATGGGAATGGCCATGACCGGATTTGGAAGTACATCTGCCAGTAATACAACAAACAGCACATCAAGCACTACACAAGGAAGCGCAGCACAAATGAGTACTGACAAGTATTCTCCGATTCAGTCGAAGGAAGCTAATCTAGATATGCTAAAGGATTTCATTCGCAGCAACCCTGATGTAAAACATGAAGTGCAACAGATTCTTAAAGAAACGCACACAACTATATCGGGTTTGTAACCACAAACAGCTCCTGCAGAATCATTTTGGGGATGCATATTTCTCCAAAATGATTCTTTTTTTGTATATTTATTTTCGTGCATTTATGGCGGTGAAATGATAACATACATACATAGTAACCATTTTTGGCTCATTACTCAGGACTCATCATACATTATAATAAATTGAGCTTGCAAAAGGAGGATCCTGTCATGAGAATAGAGCGATTAAGTCAAGATAAGATACGGATTTTCCTCACTTTTGACGACCTGAGCGAGCGGGGCATCCAGAAGGAAGACATGTGGCAAGAAGTTCCTAAGGTACACGACCTGTTTACGGAAATGATGGACCAGGCTTACAGTGAACTTGGATTTGATGCAACTGGTCCGCTTGCCGTGGAAGTGTTCGCTTTGCCCGCGCAAGGTATGGTCGTTATAGTGACCCGGGGTAAATATGATCATCATCAGTACGGTCTGTCCGGGGAAGAGGAATTGCCAGAAGAGATTTACGAAATGGAAGTTACCCTTGAACAAAGCGACTCCATTATGTACGCATTCCGCGATTTTGAAGTTCTGATTGAAGCGGCTCATGTGCTCATCGGCAATATTACTTCCGGTGGTAAACTGTATTCTTATAACGATAAATGGTTCCTGTACTTCGATCCGAAGGAATATGAAGAACCTGTTCTATTAGGGCTTATAGCCGTATTGTCAGAGTTCGCGGAATCATCGAATGTTACAGAAACGATGCTAGATGAATACGGTAAGACGGTAATGCCAGAGAATGCGGTACAATTGCTCTGCACTCATTTTAAACGTCAGGAATAAGCAGGCTGTTTGAGCATTAGATATGTAACTCGGGTCGCCTAAGGCAGCCCGTGCAGGGAGGTTATTCGGTGCTTTTGTTATCGGTTATTACGTCAGCAGTAGCACCGGGACTTGCTCTGCTGACCTATTTTTATTTGAAAGACAAGTATGATCAAGAGCCGCTTCATATGGTAATCAAGGTTTTTTTACTGGGTCTATTAATCGTTTTTCCGGTAATGATTATTCAGAGAGGTTTGGTTTTGGGCTTAGAAGGCGGTCCTTATGTAGGCTCCTTTCTGATTTCCGCTGGCGTGGAAGAATGTTTGAAGTGGTTTGTGCTGTACCATATGATCTACAATCATACCGAATTTGACGAGCCATATGATGGGATACTATACGCTGTAGCGATTTCGCTTGGCTTCGCAACAATAGAGAATGTTATGTACGCTTGGTTTAGCCATGCTTCAATAGGCACCATGTTTTTAAGAGCATTGTTGCCAGTATCAGGACATGCTATGTTCGGTATAATTATGGGATATCACATGGGTAGGGCGAAGTTCTCGCAAGGAGTTAGAACCCGCAGTATCCTCGTTATATCTCTTCTTCTGCCCTGGTTATGGCATGGGGTATATGACTTTATTCTCACAACTACAGCAAATTATTGGATTTGGTTCATAGTTCCTTTAATGGCCGTATTATGGTACGGAGGCATGGGGAAGGTAACAAAGGCAAATAACCGCTCACCCTTTCGCTTTTTGAATCGGGAAGAAGAGGTTAACCTGTAATTGAGATGGACACACTTACAACTGAAAGGTAGTTCCGAAAGTGAGGAATTCCAGTCAGGAGGAAGGTGTCTTTTTTTGCGTGTAAAAGTTCGAATTGTTTGTAAACAGTGCGGGGAAACCTACATTTTAAGAGGAATCAAAGAAGAGGGTATGATTCAAACGGGCTTTAAGCAATGTCTGTGCAATAATAGCAGCGGTTTTCAGATTGAAGAGCGAGCTTAATCATCGCAAATGGAATCTTCGTAGGGATATTTGTGAATAAGACTCCTTCGTTATTGTCAAACTAACGGCAATAAGCTATAGAAAGGAGTTTTGCAGTCCTATGTATAAAAGACTGAGTGCTATAATGTTCCCGCTTACCACGCTGCTGCTGATAGGAGCGCTAGTATGGGGATATCAGGAGAATCAGGAGAAAAACTCAATTCTGATCAAGGCAGAAAATCAATATCAACGAGCTTTTCATGATTTATCCTATCATGTAGAACGGTTGCATGGTGAATTAGGCAATACTTTGGCAGTGAATTCAGCTTCTTCTGGGATGCATCGTAAAGGTTTGGTTAATGTATGGCGGCTGACTAGTGAAGCTCAGAACGAGATCAATCAGCTGCCTCTAACTCTGCTGCCGTTCAGTCAGACTGAGGAGTTTCTCTCTAAGATATCCAACTTTTCCTATAAAGCTGCGATCCGTGATTTTACTAAAAAACCCCTGACAGACGGGGAGTTGAGTAATTTAAAAGCACTCTATAAAAGCTCAGGTGAAATTTCCAAGGACCTGCAGGAGGTACAGAATAAAGTTATTCAAAATCGGCTTCGGTGGATGGATGTTGAATCCGCTTTGGCTTCCGAAGAAGAAGTGAAAGATAACACGATTATCGATGGATTTAAAACCGTTGATAAAAGAGTATCCGCTTATCCTGAATTGGATTATGGACCATCAGTTGCCAGTATTTATAATAAAAGAGCTGTCAAAAAGAATGGAGGTTCCCTGGTTACTGCGGAAGAAATTAGAGCGAAAGCTGCTAAATTTGCGGGTGCGGGCAGCGGAGCTGAAGTCAACGTCAAAGAAAATGGAATGGGTACAGAATGGGCCTCCTATACAGCCACTGTAAAGAGCGCAAAATCTGCACTGCCTATTACAATGGATTTCACCACTAGGGGAGGTCACCTAATTTCATATAATGATAACCGTGAGGTAGGTCCTGCTAAGGTATCCATGACCAATGCTGTAACTAAAGCAGAACAGTTTCTGAACCAAAAGGGTTATCCGAATATGACAGCTGTTCGATCAGACCGCTTCGATAATTTAGGGAATTTAACCTTTATTACAGAGCAAGATGGCGTATTGATTTATCCTGAGAAAATAACCATTCGTGTGGGCCTCGACTCAGGAGAAGTTACCGGGTTTCAAGCGAGTGATTACGTCAATGAGCATGACGATAAACGTGTCATTCCTAAGCCGGAGTTAACCCTTGCGGAGGTTAGAAAATTCCTTAACCCTGAATTCAAAGAGCTCTATGATCGTCTTGCCTGGATCGAAAATGATGATGGTCAAGAATTGCTGACCTATGAATTTGGCGGTAAAATTAATGGCTCCCAATACAGAATATATTTGAATGCATCAGATGGGCATGAAGAAACAGTGGAAGAAATTAGATCCTCTACAGGAGCTCAGGAACAATAAGCGTGATCCCTGCAATGCGGGTTTTATATACAAATGCGAAGGCTGTCCCCAATCAAACGGGGACAGCCTGTTTTTTTACAATATGTACCTTCATTTTGTTAAAATAAATATATCATGAATAAAATGGGGGATGAATGTGAGATTTAGCAAGTGTACATATTTAGAAATCAAACAGAAAGCAGAGGAAGGATATATCGCTATTATTCCTACGGGCTGTACCGAACAACAAGGACCTCATGCTACGGTTGATTTCGATACTTGGTTTGCAGAGGAACTAATGAATGAAGTATCTGAGGAATTATTCAGCAAATACGGCATTAAATCGTTGGTATTACCTGCAGTACCGTTTGGGCCTACTCCTGAACATATAAACTTTGGAAGTGGATATATCCATATTCCTCAAAATATATATGAAGATTTTATCTATTCGATACTCAAATCTTTATCCGATCAGGGGTTTGGAAAATTGATTCTTTGGCGTGGATGTGGAGGCCATCAATTAGATAATGTTGTTACTAAATTCAATGCAGAATATAAAAATAGCTCACAAGTATTTAATATATCCCACCCCTTTCATGAGGTTTGGTGCCATTGCAGCGACCCTTCTATTGATGGCGGGCATGCAGACAGTTTTATGACTTCTATAGCACTGTTTAAGCATCCGGAAGATATAAGGGCTGATAAAATTGAGCATCCTCACAGCCTTGAACCGGATTGGGACGACCCCAATTTAGATTTTAGTAAATATACAGCTACGGGAGTAATCGGAGATCCTACACATGCAAGTTCTGAACTTGGTGAAAAACTGTGGAAGGAAGTCGTTAACAAGTTAATGTATACAATCAAAGATATATAAATGAAATGTTTTTTCTCACCCGACTTTCAAAACAGCATGTTATAATATCAATTGAATATCTAACTACATAAGTGGCGGTGACAAGTTTGTTCCCTAAAGTAAATGATCATCTATATATACAAATCGCTACAAGCGACGCTGAGGAAGCAGAAATTGAATACAAATCCAGAATTGCCGAGACGGAAGATAACACGCTATTAATAGAAATTCCGATTCAAGAAAAAACCGGCAGACTTAAAAAGCTTTTTATCGGAGATGAGCTTTCCGTTTATTTCGTCACAGAAGGCGGAGTGAAAAATTATTTTTATACGCATGTAATTGGCCATAAAGAAGATGTTATACGTATGATTCGGATAAATAAACCTGAATTAGATAATATCTTCAAAGTCCAAAGACGCAGTTTTTTACGCGTTAATGCTGAATTGGAGCTTGCTGCAAAGTTAGAAAACGGAACGCGTTTTCTTGTTCGGACTGATGACATCGGCGGTGGCGGGACGTCATTTCTGTCAGATGCTAATGTCAAACTCGAAGTAGGAAATAAGCTTTCCTGCTGGCTTTTGGTGCCGTACCGCAGCGGGATGGCGGAACATGTTAATTTCATAGGTGAAGTAGTAAGAATTAAACTTTTAGACAACGGAAAAAGCCTAGCCATGTTACAATTTGCTTCCATTACTGATGGTGAACGGCAAAAAATTATCCGATACTGTTTTGAACGACAGTTTGATTTTCGTAACCGGTAAAGCTGTATTTATATCCTCTTTTTACCCTGTGCGATTTTGCACTGACGTACAAACTGTGGTATAATTTTATAAGTCGCAGGCAATGCCTGCTTTTTTCTTGATGAAGAGTGTTTGAGGAGGAATGCCCCGTTGGATAGGCAGGGTACACACATTAACGACAGAATTAACGTCGCCATCGACGGACCTGCCGGGGCAGGCAAGAGTACTGTAGCCCGATTGGTAGCACAGAAGCTGTCTTATATCTATGTCGATACCGGAGCGATGTACCGGGCAATTACTTGGTATATGATCCGTGAAGGCATAACACCGGAAGATTACGATAATGTGTGTCAAAAGGTGCACAATATGGTGATTGAGTTAATACCGGAGAAAGATGTGCAGAAAGTGCTGATTAATGGGGAAGATGTAACCCCGCATATTCGAAGTCTTCAGGTTAATGGCCTGGTGTCGCAGTATTCGAAAATTGAAGGTGTAAGATCCAGACTTAGTCATTTGCAGCGTCAGATGGCTCTCCGCAAGGGGGTAGTTATGGATGGCCGCGACATCGGTACAACTGTATTGCCTGATGCCGAAGTGAAGATATTCATGACGGCAAGTGTAGAAGAACGGGCGCTCCGTCGTTATAAGGAATTGAGAGATGCGGAAGCAGTGAGTCTACAGCAGTTGGAGAAGGATATTGCCACGCGGGATCGACTTGATGAAAGTCGGGAAATATCACCGTTGCGCCGTGCAGAGGATGCTATTCTTCTAGACACGACGTCTATGGATATCCATCAAGCTGTTGAAGCCATTGTGTCACAATGCAGATCTCATGTTGACGGGGAGAGAAATCATTTATGATTTATGTAATTTGCCGAGGATTACTGCGCTTCATTTACGCTATCTTTTTCCCATTAAAAGTGGTGGGAAAAGAGAATGTGCCAAAAGAAGGTGGAGTATTGCTCTGTGCGAACCACATCAGCCTTATGGATCCTTTTACTATGGGAATTAAGCTGGATCGCCATGTTAAGTACATGGCTAAAGCAGAAATTTTCAAGGTACCTGTGATTGGCTGGCTCGCAAGACAAGTTGGCGCGTTTCCGGTGAAACGAGAGGGCGTTAGCAAAGAATCCATTAAAACGGCTCTTAATACACTGCGTGGCGGTAACGTCATGGGAATCTTCCCCGAGGGTACGCGTAATTCCGATGTGGGGGCTGCTAAGAAGGGTGCAGCTAGTTTTGCTCTTCGCAGTGGTGCTGCTGTTGTTCCTGCAGCCATTATCGGGCGTTACAAGGTTTTTCGGCGGATGACAATTATCTATGGGGCTCCTATAGATCTCAGTGAATTTGCAGGTGCCGGCAGTGACTCACTGGATGCTGTTACTGATGTAATTATGAGCAGAATTCGTGAGATGCTAGAGACAGGTAAACCAAGCCGCAAATAATGGTAAGGTATATACCACCTGTAAAAGGTACACGGCATAGCCGTTACATTTTAGAACATACTATTCATGGAGATTAAGGAATTTTATCCTTTATCTCAAGTATTGATTGTTTTGAACTCTGCTCTACGCGGGTTTAAATAAATGGGGTTTTGAATCGAGGAGGGTAATCACATGTCTGAGGAAATTAGAAATCAGGAAGCTGCGGATAACGTTGATAACAACGAGAACGCAGAAGTGACAGAAACTGTTGAGTCCGCTGTGGTAGAAACAGAAGCTGTTGCCGGTAATGAAGAAGAATTGACGAGCCAAGAGGATTTGGAAGTTATCATTTCCGTGAAAAAGGGCGACACCGTGAAAGGAACAATCGTCAAAATCGAAGATAACCAAGCTTATGTAAGCATTGGATATAAATACGACGGCGTAATTCCGATTCGCGAATTGTCATCCGTACAATTGGACAACGCTGCAGAAGCAGTAGAAGTTGGACAAGAAGTAGAATGCAAAGTTGTCAGCATCAACGATAACAAGGAAAGCCTAGTGCTCTCCAAACGTGCGATTGACAGCGAAAAATCATGGGAAGATCTTGAGAAATTTTTTGCTTCCCAAGAAACCTTCGAAGTTACTGTGGCTGACGTAGTTAAGGGTGGTCTAGTGGCTGATGTTGGCGCTCGTGGATTTATCCCAGCTTCTATGGTTGAACGTCATTTCGTTGAAGACTTCAGTGATTACAAAGGACGTACATTGCGCGTTAAAGTTAAAGAATTGGACCGTGAGAACAGCAAAGTTATCCTCTCTGCTAAAGAAGTACTAGAAGAGGAATTTGAAGCTAACAAGCTTAAAATTATGGCTGAGCTTTCTGAAGGTCAAATTATTGAAGGAACTGTACAGCGTTTGACTCAATTCGGTGCATTCGTTGATGTTGGCGGCGTTGATGGCCTCGTTCACGTATCCGAAATTGCTTGGAACCATGTTGAGAAGCCTTCGGATGTAGTTTCTGAAGGAGATAAAGTCCGCGTTAAAGTACTTAAAGTTGATCCTGAAAAAGGAAAAATCAGCCTGAGTATCAAAGCTGCTGCTCCAGGTCCTTGGGATTCTGCAGGAGAGCAAATCAAAATCGGTGATATCGTTACAGGTGAAGTTAAACGCCTTGTTAACTTTGGAGCATTCGTTGAATTGCTTCCGGGTGTTGAAGGCCTTGTGCATATCTCCCAAATCTCCCACAAACATATCGGCACTCCGCATGAAGTGTTGAAAGAAGGACAAGAAGTACAAGTGAAAGTACTCGACTTCAACCCTTCTGAAAAACGCGTGAGCCTTAGCATTAAAGAAACAGAAGAAGCGCCAGCTCCTACAGCTAGACCTGAAAGAAGCGGCGGCGGCAATAGAGACAGAGACAGAGCCCCTAAAGAAGTGCTTAACAACCCTAACGTTTCGTTAAGCAATGAAGGCCTTAGCTTTACTCTTGCTGAGCGTTTTGGCGATAAGTTGGACAAATTTAAGGGTAATAACTAATCCCTTAACTTAACCGGGTAAAGTAGTCGGCGAACCCTCGATACGGGGGTTCGCCGATTGTGTTTTTGAGGTCTATGATTCGGGCAATAATAAATTTGACGGTGAGATTGGTACCTTAGAAGAGCGTTAGCCAATTTTATTGTTTTTTGCTATGATGAGTAACGTAAGGAAGACAGGAGGAATGGAATATGGCAAGACCCGTTGTGGCAATCGTTGGGAGGCCAAACGTCGGTAAATCGACGATTTTTAATCGGCTGATCGGTGAAAGAGTAGCCATTGTTGAGGATAAACCGGGCATTACACGTGACCGGATATACGGTATTACAGACTGGAACGGCAAATCATTCAGTGTAATTGATACCGGAGGTATTGAAATTGACGGTGATGATACGATTCTGAAATCGATTCGTGCTCAAGCAGAGCTGGCGATTGAGGAAGCTGATGTCATCGTATTTATGTGCGATGCAAAGAGTGGACTTACGAATTCGGATGAAGAGGTAGCACAGCTCTTATTCCGATCAGGCAAGCCCATAGTGCTAGCCATCAATAAAGTAGACAATATGAAACGTACAGACGATATTTATGAGTTCTACAGCTTGGGATTTGGTGACCCTATTGGTGTTTCAGGAAGCCACGGCACTGGGCTGGGTGATTTGCTGGATGCCGTAACGGAGCGACTTCCGGAGCTTACAGAGGATGAATATGATGAAGATGTCATTCGTGTAGCTTTGATAGGACGTCCAAATGTAGGCAAATCCTCACTGGTTAACGCTATACTTGGAGAAGATCGTGTTATCGTCAGTGAAATCGCAGGAACGACACGTGATGCAATTGACACTCCCTTCGAAAAGGATGGACAACGTTATGTCCTGATCGATACAGCCGGTATGCGTAAACGCGGCAAGGTGTACGAGAATGTCGAGAAATATAGTGTAATGCGGGCTATGCGTGCCATTGAACGTGCTGATGTAGTGCTCGTTGTGATTAACGGCGAGGAAGGCATTATTGATCAAGACAAGCATATCGCTGGATATTCACATGAGGCGGGAAAAGCAGCTATATTTGTTGTAAACAAGTGGGATGTCATTGAAAAAGATGATAAAACCATGCAGAATTTCGAGAAGAATGTGCGTGACCATTTCTTGTTTATGAGTTATGCTCCAGTCGTCTTTTTATCCGCACTAACTAAGCAACGCCTACAAAAACTACTGCCTGTTGTGCAGCATGTTGCCCAGCAGCATTCACTGCGGATTACAACTCACTTGGTTAACGATGTTGTATCGGATGCCGTGGCCATTAATCCTCCACCAACGGACAAAGGCCGACGCTTGCGGATTAACTATGTAACGCAGGTTGCGGTTAAGCCACCAACAATTGTGGTGTTTGTTAACGATCCTTCGCTGATGCACTTCTCCTACGAGCGGTATTTGGAGAACAAAATCCGCGCAGCATTTAATTTTGAAGGGACGCCAATCCGTATCTTTACACGGCGTAAATCCGACGAGAGTTAGGGGAGAATCAGAGTGGCTCTTGAATTTTTGGTCATCGTTGTAAGCTATTTGCTCGGCTCCGTTAGTTTTAGTGTATTGCTGGCCAAGCTTCTAAAAGGAATTGATATTCGTCAGTTCGGAAGCGGCAATGCTGGAGCTACGAATACGCTGCGGGTTTTGGGGAAAGGACCTGCGATAATAGTGCTGCTTCTGGATGTATTGAAGGGGATCGCCGCTGTTTGGCTTGGAACCTGGATTGGCGGTTGGGGGACGTGGGTTGCTGTTGCTTGCGGGATCGCTGCCATCATTGGTCATAACTGGCCTATATACTTCCATTTTCGTGGCGGCAAAGGCATCGCTACTACGATTGGCGTCATGGCTACGCTCTGTTTCTGGCCTGCACTGTCTGCGGGAATCATAGCCATCTTGTGTATCTGTATTACACGTTATGTATCACTAGGTTCACTCATATTTGTGTTGTTAACACCGGTGCTGCTCTTGCTGACAGACTTTACTCAGCCAGTGCTCTGGAGCAGTATCATCATAGCAGTCTTCGCATTTTGGCGGCACCGTACGAATATTGTGAAGATCTTCGAAGGACGGGAGAATAAAATTGGCTCTAAAGCTAAAGGGGGAAACCGCGTTGTCTGATAAAGTCACCGTGCTGGTTGCGGGAAGCTGGGGAACTGCGCTGGCAAGCGTGCTGGCGGCCAATCATTCGGAAGTTTATCTGTGGACGCGAAATCCTGATCAGGCGGCAGAGATCAATGAATCTCACACCAATCAACAATATCTACCGGGAATAGCTCTCCCTGCTAATATTATCGCGACTACCGATATGGAATCTGCTGTTGCGGGTTCTAAGGCGGTAGTTATAGTTGCGCCTTCATCAGGAATGCGGCAGGTTACACACAGCCTGAAGCCTTTTTGGAAGGAAGGTATGCTCTGCGTTCATGCTACCAAAGGGTTTGAGACGGAAACCATGAAACGGATGTCGACAGTTATAGCAGAAGAGCTAGGTATTTCTGAAGGTGAAGTTGTCGTCCTCTCGGGACCTAGTCATGCTGAAGAGGTTGTACGCCACTGTCCAACTACCGTTGTAGTTGCCTCACCAGACGATAAGGCATCAGCTGCTGCGCAAGAATTGTTCATCAACAATGATTTCCGAGTCTATACGAATCGTGATCTGATTGGAGTTGAGCTTGCCGGAGCACTTAAAAATATCATTGCCCTAGGAGCGGGTCTTTCGGATGGGCTTGGTTTTGGTGACAACGCCAAAGCCGCATTGCTTACACGCGGTTTGGCAGAGATATCCCGTGTCGGGGTTGAGATGGGAGCAAACCCATTGACCTTTGCCGGTCTGGCGGGTATAGGTGACCTTGTCGTCACAGCAACTAGTCAGCACAGCCGTAATTGGCGTGCCGGCTCCATGCTTGGAAAGGGAATGCCGCTGACGGAAGTTCTGGAGTCCATGGGAATGGTTGTGGAAGGAATTCGTACAACACAGGCAGCTTATGCGATTTCGGCCAAATTAGGCGTGCAGATGCCGATTACCGATCAAATCTATCATGTCCTATTCAAGGGGAGAAGCCCTCGGAGTGCCGTTGAGGCGTTAATGGGACGTGACCGGAAGACAGAGATGGAAGCTATCTCTCAGGAAACCTGGGAGCAGTGGCATTCTTAAGCTTTTCACCTTTTACTGAAATTCTCATATGTTGTTAGTGGGGATTGACGGAGGAGGGATGAAAAGTGAGTAAGGATTTTTCCAAGGATGCATTGAACGCCATTAACAAAAAAGCGGGCAAGAATATTACGGAAGGCGCCGTCAAAAAGCTGGCCAGTACGGTCAAGCCGGGGACGATGCAAAATGAAGCCCAGCTCCGCCAGTTAATCAAACAGGTGTCATCAATGGCTAAGGTACCTGTCAGTGAAGATACTGTGCAGGATATTATCAACGCTGTCAAAAAAGGCGGCGCCAGTTCGGGAACCATGGAAGCGTTAATGAAAATGATGCTAAAAAAATAGCTTGATGCAGTAAGACAAGAGGAAAAGGAATCGGACAACATTTGACCGGTTCTTTTTCCTCTTTTTTTACCCGGATTTTCATAACAAATCATATATTAAGAATGGTATGAGGTACAAGCTGCTTGCTAGTTTTTAATGATACGGTTTACAAGTTGTATAGTTCCAAATTATGGTATTATAAAAGTAATGGGGTTTGATCTGCGATTTCTCTTAAGAAGCATTCAATTTTAATATATTTTGGGGATGGTATGACTGTAGTTCTAGATGAATTCGCAAAGCAGACACTAAATTAAGAATCGGCATTTTTTTTGTGAAAAATATTATAGCTTTTGACGATCTGTAAAGAAATTGAAATGGGGTTCATGATATAATATGGACTATATAACACAACTTAAGGGGGGATTAGACCATGGATCCAATGGCAAAAATGTGGTTGTCCCTAGTCGCAATATTGATTATGGGCGTGTCTGTTTTTCTGATTACTTTTGCACGCAGTAAGACAAAAGGGCTAATCAGAGTAATTCTGTCCGTGGTAGCTTTTGTAACGATGATCATTGGCTTCTTAGGCGGAGTGGCTTCTATTATGTGAGCCCTTACATGAGACAATATCATGCCATGCTGAAGTCTGGGGGAGATGGAAGTGTCATTAATTTTAAAAGGGAGAAGCATAACCAAGGATGTGCATCCGCAACAGGGTCGAACCCTCTTGGAGCACGCATTGAAGCACGGGGTGGATTGGCAAAATCTCTGTACAAAAGGGACTTGCGCACGGTGCCGCTGCTATATAGAAGCCGGAGTAGAGTTTTTGGAGGAACCCACAAGGGCTGAAGAACGGCGCCTTGATCCTGAAGAGTTGGAGGAAGGTTATCGTCTGGCTTGCCAGGCCATCGTAAAGACATCAGGAGTCATTATTGCAATGAACAAAACGTATTTCTAACAAAGGTTCTCATTGAGGGTAAACCGTAATTTTGTGGAAATGGAGCGTGTGGAGGATGGCTGTTTCTGAGATGCCGCCTGAATTACGTGAAACGTTGAGGAGTGTATGCAATCTATTTGAACGGGCGGGGAGCTCTTCGGTTTGCCTGCTTGGAGGAAGCAGCGGGCTGTTGCTCCAACATGTTCCTTTAGCGGTACCGCCGCGTGATATAGATTTGTATGCCGATCTGGGAGAAGCCGATTCTCTCCATACCGCATTAAGCCGATGGTCTATTGATAACCCCGAGGAAAATTACAGCAAAGGCTGTTTCTCTCTTACGAGTCATTACAGTCTTGGAGGGTACCCTGTTGAACTTGTATGTGGCTTCAGGGTTTGCTCTGGATATTCGCAATATACAGTGGAGACAAGCCTGTTATTAAAGGATGCACCTTTTAAATATTATGAAAATATTGGTTTCCTAAGGCTAATGCCTTTGGCTCATGAATTGTTGTTTAACATCCTTCGAAGCAGAAATGACCGATATGAAAATATAGCTGCGGTAATGAGGGAAGATCTAGCCAGCCATATACCACTTTTGAATACTTTGATTAATCGTAATTCATTAGAGCAATTCCACTTGAGTTTACTTGAAGAACTTCTGTCAGTGTCTTTGTCTCCCGTCTAGGAAAGGAAAGTGACATCATGAAAACACAAAAAGGATTGACTGTTGTATTTCAGCCGGAGGGTCGGAAAGCTGTTGTACCCCATGGTGTGACAATACTAGAGGCCGCACGTAAGGCCGGTGTAGTGATTACTACACGATGCGGAGGAAAGGCAGGCTGTCTTATGTGTAAGGTAAAGGTAGAAGGTCAGGAAGCGGCAGCAGTCCGTCCGGCGGGTGAGGCCGAGCGCCGCAAGCTGGGCAGCTTACTACATAACGGAGTACGTTTAGCCTGCCAGACAGCCGTGTGGGAGGATGTTACGGTGATTATTCCTGAGGATCCATTGAAGGCAGCCGTTCGACGCAAGCTGGAGGCTGCGAGGAATGGAGAGGAAGAAGAGTTGTGGTAGAGCACCAAGGAGGGAATGACACCTTGAAATACTTACGAACGAAGTCGAAATCTCTGATCCGTACACTATGCGAGGGAACAGTTCTGCTTATTTTGACTTTTTCACTGTCCGGATGTCTGTACCCGGACAGTGACGAGGGAATACCTAAGGTAAATTATCGTGAAAGTGTGAAGAGAATTCAGTCTGCCGTGGATGATTTTCAACAAGAAGAAGGGATTTTACCGATAATTAACGCAGATATTACAACCCCGAGATATGAAAAATTCCGAATCGATCTAGATATGCTGAACAAGAAAGGATATTTGGATGATATTCCTTCCACAGCTTTTGAGAAGGGCGGAAGCGCTTATTTTCTTATCTTGAATGAAGAGAGCGACCCTACGGTAAAAGTTATGGATCTTGTGACGGTTCAGAAAGTAAATGACGTACAGCTTCAAATTACTCGATATAAATCTGCTCATGGAGGAGTGCTTCCGGCAGGAGATGAGATCTATCCAGGGTTATTTTCCATTGATTCCAAGAAGGCAGGTACAGGATCCATCAAGCTGTCTAGTGTGTATTCAGGTGAGGATACTCCATTTATTATGGACAAGGATGGGAATGTATACGTCGATTATGTTTTTGATATTATGACGGTTATTAATAAAAATGGAGGACCAGAGCAGCAGAATAGGGATCTGAGATTTGACTTGGAAGAGGCCTCCTATTATGTACCTGTTAAATCCTTGCCTTATCTGTGGATTAATGAACAACCTGTCCCTCAAGCATCTAATTAACCTAAAGACCTCTGAATCCGCAGTCGCTAATTTCTAAGTGGAGAGCTCCTCCATTTTAGGAATTAGCGACTTTTTATGTTTGCCTTAAGTAGTAGTTCTTTTCAAGATCCCGTCCTCATATGATTGATGAGAAAGGTTCCGGGCGCTCTACGACTGCATGCGTTAATAGCTCAATTCGAAAATGAAATATCAAATTGCGCAATTGCAGGTCATAAATCCGTACTGGATACATATGATGATACTAGTCCAAATGCATGTCCGAGCATTCGGAGTTTAGCGCGGGGCAGTACGTTCCGCCAATGTAAGCGGCTAAGCTTCGGGCGGGCATACGCAAAGTCCGGTTAATGTCCCTAATAAGGTCATGATAGCCGGCGGAACGCGAAGTCGATGCTCTTCAGGCATTTTTTCTTCGGAGTAATATGAGGAGGGGATCTCTTTTGGAAAAAGTGGATATTTTCAAGGACATTGCCGAGCGAACCGGCGGAGACATTTATCTTGGAGTCGTCGGCGCGGTCCGCACGGGAAAATCAACATTCATTAAGCGTTTTATGGAGACGATTGTATTGCCTAACATCACGAATGAAGCTGATCGTGTACGGGCAATAGATGAGCTTCCACAAAGTGCGGCAGGCAAAACCATTATGACAACTGAACCGAAATTCGTCCCTAACAACGCTGTTCAAATCAAGGTGGCGGAAGGGCTTGAGGTGAATGTACGGCTGGTAGATTGTGTAGGCTATGCCGTAGATGGTGCCAAAGGCTATGAAGACGAAAATGGACCTCGGATGATCTCGACACCGTGGTTTGAGGAGCCAATTCCGTTCCAAGAAGCAGCAGAGATTGGTACAAGAAAGGTCATTCAGGAGCATTCCACGTTGGGAGTCGTTGTAACTACTGACGGTACAATTGCCGAGATTCCCCGTAGTTCTTACGTGGACTCCGAAGAACGTGTCATTGCGGAGCTTAAAGAGGTCGGCAAGCCTTTCGTGCTTGTCATCAACTCCACTCGGCCGCGCAGTGAGGAAGCCCAGCAGCTTCGTAATGAGCTTGCTGCTAAGTATGATATTCCAGTTATGACGCTTAGTGCCGCGAATATGACAGAGGATGATGTTACTGGGGTTCTTCGTGAGGTTCTCTATGAGTTCCCAGTACATGAAGTCAATGTGAATCTGCCTAGTTGGGTTATGGTTCTGGATGAAAACCATTGGCTGCGCAGCAGCTACGAAAATTCCGTTCGTGATACCGTTAAGGATATCCGCCGATTGCGGGATGTGGACCGTCTGGTAGCTCAATTCGGAGAGTATGAATTCATTGATAGAGCCGGTCTGAGCGGTATGAATATGGGTCAGGGTGTAGCAGAAATCGATCTATACGCTCCAGAAGAGCTTTATGATCAAGTATTGATGGAAGTCGTAGGCGTTGAGATCCGCGGCAAGGATCATCTGCTGCAATTAATGCAGGAATTCTCGCACGCTAAACGGGAATATGATCGTTTTGCGGAAGCGCTCGAAATGGTAAAGACTACCGGATACGGAATTGCTGCACCTTCTCTCGCAGAGATGGCACTGGATGAACCGGAGCTGATTCGCCAAGGCTCGCGATTTGGAGTCCGCTTGAAAGCGACCGCACCATCTATTCATATGATCCGTGTAGACGTAGAATCAGAATTCTCTCCGATTATCGGAACAGAGAAGCAAAGTGAAGAACTGGTACGATATTTGATGCAGGATTTCGAGAATGACCCGATCAAGATTTGGGAGTCGGATATTTTTGGAAGATCGCTGCATTCAATCGTTCGAGAAGGTATCCAAGGGAAAATAGCCATGATGCCGGATAATGCCCGCTATAAACTTCAAGAAACACTTGGACGCATTATTAACGAAGGCTCTGGGGGCTTAATCGCCATTATCCTGTAAGACAAAAGAAAGTTATAGTAGTTGAGTAAAGAGCAGGCATGTCCTGCTCTTTTTTGCATTTTTAGGAGGGCTAGGTCTAGAAAATCATACGTTTTTGAGTGGAAAGGTGATACTTTCTACTCCTTTTTTGAGTAACGCCTTGAAATTATGATTGGGCTGTATTACTATAAGTTTGTTGCGCTTCAGGGTCACTGGGCGCCAAAGTCTTGCTTGTAACTGGTTTATCACGTATATTTTACGCTGAAACGGAAACAGTGAGTGATATTGCAACACATTGATCGGGGAGGTGAGAAGACATGAACAAATCAGATTTGATCAACGCAGTAACGGAAGCAACTGAACTTCCCAAGAAAGACGTTACCAAAGCAGTAGATGCAGTATTCGAAGCCATTACGGGAGCTCTACAAGGCGGTGACAAAGTTCAATTGGTTGGATTTGGTAACTTTGAAGTGCGCGAACGTTCCGCACGTAAAGGCCGCAATCCACAAACTGGTGAAGAAATCGAAATTCCTTCGAGCAAAGTTCCGGCATTCAAACCGGGTAAAGCTCTTAAAGACGGAATCAAATAAAGATTTCTACATATCCCATTTATATTTTGGTTAAAACAACCATGCCGCCCTCCAAGGCGGCATTTGTTTTTTGAAAGCTTAAAGGGAAATTTAATAGGTTCAGAGGAGGTTCAGAGATGAGTGAGAACAATAATGCCGGCAGCCCCGTTCCTACTGGCAGCGATTATATCGTGGTCAAGGCGAAGGAAAATGGTGTACAGGTAATCGGTCTGACCAGAGGCCTGGATACAAGGTTTCATCATACGGAGAAGCTGGATAAAGGTGAGGTGCTCATCGCTCAATTTACCGATCATACCTCGGCGATGAAAATTCGTGGTAAAGCTGAAATTTGGACGAAACACGGACAACTGGAGAGTGAAAGCTGAAAAGCAGGCATAGCCTGCTTTTTTTCGAAATATAGTAAGTATGAGAATCGTATAAAGCAACAAGGACACGGATACGCTGAATATTAGGGGGAGAGTCCATGAACCGGTCATGGTGGGTCGGAGCTGTTCTGCTGCTAAGTGCAGCATCTTCAATAATGCTGCCTAAGCTGGCTGATATGGATTCCATCCTCAATAAGGAACATGGAGCTTTAGAGACCTTTATAGACGGCAGGGATTCGATTCTTGATGAAAATAATTTAGTTGATCAGCTAGGGTCGCTGCCTTTGTTGCTATCGATCGACAGCGCTGGCTGGGTGAACAACACCTTGTCACTGGATCTGAAGATTACTAGCAATGATCCAGACCCTGAGGATATATATAAGGATATGGCTAAAGCGATCTCCTTTGCTTTTCAAAACACGATCAATGTGAACGAGCTACTGCTGCGTGTTATTGTTGAGGATAAGTGGCTTGGCAGCCGCAGGCTTTTGCTGGCTGGGGATATCAGACGCACGGAATGGTCCCACGAGTTGCAGCGTGAGCTGGATTCTACAGGTAACACCCCCCTCTCAGATCGGATTAAAGCGAGCTTTCGGATTAGCGAAAGTGATCTATGGAAAAAACAGTTCATTGCTCCCTAAGCGGGGTAAAAGAAACTAGGACCATCCACGGTGCGTGACAAAAAAACATGTGATATAATAGACAAGATTGTGAACAAAAAAATTGTCATAATGTCAATGGCTCGGAGGCTGAAATGAAACCGTACCGCATACCACAGCTAGCTAAACCTTATACTGACTACGATATGATTCAGCGGCATGCGGAATTGCCGCCGTTTCCTGATGTCCGTGGACATTTGTTATATATTTTTCTTAATCATGGCGCCTCGAGCCCACAACATAACGGAGAATTATATACATTAGTAACCACACTAATTCAGCTGGGGCTGGATACCCATGAAGTTATCGACCGTAACGGTGACTCTGAAAAAGACATTATGCGTTCTCGCCAGCTCAAGGTACTAGCTGGAGATTATTTTAGCAGCTGGTTCTACCAACTACTTGCAAAACATGAGCAGATTGAGATGGTGGGTATTCTTAGTACAGCCATTGCCGAATTAAATGTAATGAAGGCGAGTCTATATATTAAAATGCGGGGCATGCTGCTCTCTGCGGAACAATATCTGCGGCACACGGTACAGCTGAATATGCAGCTGTTCCTTTCATTTACCCCAATGATTGAAGAATCGATTGCCGATCTGTGGCAAAGTCTGTTACGAGAGTTCAGCCACTGTGAGACGGTAGTTAAGGAGTTACGTCGCAGTGGAGATCCTGAAGGTGCACTTGATGGTTACTGTTACTGGCATTTGCTGAACGCAGCGACAGAAGACGAGAGACACCTGCTGCAGGACAGGAATATCGACCTTAAGGATTGGAAAAAATTAAAAATGAAATATAAATGTGATTCTCTGCTGAAGGACAAGCTGCATCATTCCGTGGAGTCCATTCAGGCCATTCTTCAAGGTGTTAAAGATGAAAGTTTAATTCATGAGCTGACTGCTGCATTGGATCGCTTCCTACTGCAGATGAAAATATCGGGACAGGCTGCCGGGGAGGGTTAATATTGTCTATAGAGAAAACAACAACGGCCTCAGAAAACACAGTGAAGCCCAAAGAGCAATTCGTGCACTCCGTTTTTGAGAGCATCGCAGGTAATTATGATATTATGAACGATATTTTAAGTTTTCGGCGCCATAAGGCATGGCGGAAGTTTGCAATGAAGAAAATGGCTATGAAGCAAGGTGACTATGCGGTAGATTTATGCTGCGGTACTTGTGACTGGAGTATTACTATGGCTGAAACCACCCAAACTGGATCAGTTATCGGGTTGGATTTTAGCGCTGGAATGCTGGAGGTTGGCCAGCGTAAAGTTAAAGAACGACAACTTGAAGACCGTATTTCCCTAGTACAGGGTAACGCAATGAATCTTCCTTTCGAAGATCATACGTTTGATTATGCAACGATTGGCTTCGGGCTTCGCAACGTGCCTGATCTTGTGCAGGTTCTTAACGAAATGAAGCGTGTTGTAAAACCTGGGGGGATGGTAGTATGCTTGGAACTTTCCAAACCCACCACTCAGCCGTTCAAAGGTGTGTATTATTTTTACTTTCAGCGTGTTCTTCCATTGCTCGGCAAGCTGTTTGCTAAGAGCTATGAGCAGTATAAATGGCTGCCTGAATCATTGGCACTTTTTCCCGACCGGGAAGAGTTGGCCTCCATTTTTCGTAAAACCGGACTTCATAAAGTGGAGTCATTTCCCTTAACCGGGGGCATCGCAGCATTGCATATTGGACTCAAGGAGAAATTGGATGTTTAAGAAAATGGGCATCTTTTTACAAATGATCAAGTTTGAACACACTGTGTTTGCTTTACCTTTTGCCTTTATGGGGGCATTGCTTGGTTCTGTTGTTATGTTCGGATCATTGCCATCATGGAGTAAAATTGGTTGGATTGTGATAGCCATGTTTGGTGCACGCAGTGCGGCTATGGGGCTGAACCGCCTTATTGACCGAATTAGCGATGCTAAGAACCCCCGCACAGCTGGGAGAGCTATTCCAGCGGGTCTGCTTAAAGCAGGCGAAGTAATTTTGTTTATTGCAATTTCTTTCTTTTTGTTATTCTGGGCTGCATTTAAGCTGAACCCTTTATCTGCAAAACTTTTGCCGATAGCCGTCTTTTTACTTGTTTTGTATTCTTTTACCAAACGGTTTACTTGGGCATGTCATATTATTCTTGGTCTGACTATCGCATTGGCGCCGCTCGGTGGGTGGGTCGCCGTTACAGGCAATGTTGACTGGACAGCGATGGTGTTTTATTTCACGATTGTGTTCTGGACAGCGGGCTTCGATATCATTTATTCCTGTCAAGATGTTGAGTTTGATACGAAGGAAGGTCTTTACTCTATTCCGGTTCGATTTGGTGTTGCAAATGCTCTGATCATTGCTCGTGTGTTCCACATTCTTACGGGTGTCGGATTCATATCTCTGCTATTTATGACAGATTTAAGCTGGTGGTATGTTGCAGGCATGATAATTGCTTATATCATTCTTTTTTATGAGCATCACATTGTATCTCCAAGCGACTTAAGCCGGTTGCAAACTGCCTTTTTTACAATGAATGGCGTGTTGAGTATTGTGGTGTTTTCGTTTACTTTAATTGATTTGGTGGTGCAGTTCTATAAATGACCCACTCCAAACCCAAGAGCTTTGTAGTAGGGATTACAGGGGCAAGTGGTGCGATCTATGGAGTTCGTTTAACTGAAACCCTGTTGTCTCTGGGATATACTGTGCATCTGGTGATTAGTAATGCGGGGTGGCGTGTTCTCAAAGAAGAGCTCGGTGTTAACACTTCGGACCGGGACGGTTTTTTGGACGAAAAGTTCAAAGACTGCCCCGGTTCTCTACTCTATCACCCCATTGCCGACATCGGGGCGTCAATAGCCAGTGGGTCCTTCCGGGTTGAGGGCATGATTATTATGCCTTGCTCGATGGGTACACTCGCGGCTGTTGCGACTGGGACCTCAGATAACCTGATGACCCGTGCGGCAGACGTAATGCTGAAAGAGGGACGGCCGCTTGTGATCGTACCTCGTGAAACGCCTTTGCATGCAATACATCTTGAAAATATGCTGAAGCTTTCCCGATTGGGAGTTCGAATGATTCCAGCTATGCCGGCCTTTTATTTCGGACCACAGAGTTTGGATGATCTTGTTAATTTTATGGTTGGGAAGGTATTGGATAGCTTTGATATTGAGCATGCGTTATTCCGTAGATGGGAGGGTTGACTTATGAGAAATGACGGGTACACCGTTATCGGTAAGATCAGCTATACAAACTCATGGCCGGTATTTTATAATTTCCATCCTTCTTCTCTACGTTATCCAGCAGAAATGGTAACTGAAGTCCCTGCGGTTCTCAATCGGGGGATGAGTCAGGGCAGCATTCATGTTGGAGCATTATCTTCTTTTGCTTATGCTGAGGCCAGCGACAGGCTGTTACTGCTGCCGGATTTATCCGTCAGTTCGGATGGCCCGGTGCAATCCATTTTGCTCTTCTCAAGAGCACCTTTGACTGTGGTTGCTAATGGGATTATTGCCTTAACCAACACCTCTGCAACCTCAGTAAATCTTCTGAAAATTTTACTTGAGAAGGCATTCGGCGGTAAACCCCAGTATATAAGTGCTGATCCCCATTTGGAAGATATGATGGAGGTTGCAGATGCTTGTCTTCTTATAGGGGATCAGGCCATAAAGGCATCCTGGCAGGATCAGGGATATATTGTTACCGACCTTGGGCAACTATGGAAAGAGTGGACCGGGCTGGGAATGACTTTTGCAGTGTGGGCCGTGAACAGGGATGCAGCAGAAGAGAAGCAGGAAGTCATAGCTGAAATTGTTAATGCCTTTGCAGCAAGTAAGAGACTCGGGTTGCAGGATTTGGCCCCTATTGTCCAAGATGCCTGCCTCGCCATTGGAGGTTCAGAGGCCTACTGGTACGGATATTTCCGTAATTTATGTTATGATTTTGGAGAAAGGCAGCAGAAAGGTCTAAATCTCTATTTCCGTTATGCCCATGAAATGGGCTTGCTGCCGCAGGAAGTGAAAATGGAGCTTTGGAGCCACAATCTGCTGACTAGGGTGAAGGAATGAAACGACTGCAAATATTCGGTTTGCTAAATAAAGATATGGATCATATCGAAAAAGAGTTGTATCGCAGTGTTCAGGGGGAGGATGACTTGTTATCCGAGACATCTCTACACCTGCTGAAGGCCGGGGGGAAACGTCTTCGTCCTGTATTTGTGCTCATGGGTGGCAAATTTGGAGATTACAATCTGGAGAAGCTCAAACGTATAGCTGTTCCACTGGAGCTGATTCACAGTGCTTCGCTCGTTCACGACGATGTTATTGATGATGCAGAGCTCCGGCGTGGAGAACTTACTGTAAAGGCTAAGTGGGGCGATAAAATTGCCATGTACACTGGTGATTACATTTACGCTAAAGCCCTAATCATGACCAGTGAGTTGAAAAATCCCCGAATTCACCAGATTTTATCTAAAGCCATGGTAGAAATGTCCATCGGAGAGATGGAGCAAATTCGTGATTTCTTCAATAGTGAGCAAAGTGTACGCCATTATTTACGGCGAATTCGCCGTAAAACAGCAATTCTTATCGCTATCAGTTGTCAGCTGGGTGCACTTGCCGCAGATGCGGATCCTGAGGATGCACGGCTACTCTATAACTATGGATACAACGTCGGTATGGCTTTTCAGATCCGTGATGATCTACTAGACCTTTCCGGTACGGAGAAGCAGATTGGCAAGCCGCCAGGCAGTGATATGCGTCAGGGCAACATCACGCTCCCTGTAATCTATACTTTAGAGGATGACAGGCTTCGTGAGAGGTTGCTAGAGGAATTGGATTTAATTCGTGGAGGACGGACTGATGTAGGGCGTGCAATTGACCTGATTCTTTCTGGAAAAGGCATTACTCGAGCGGAGGAACTGGCTTCCCGTTATATCTCCAAAGCACTTGCAGCACTCGATGGATTGCCGAACAACAAGACGAAGCGCAATTTGAGAGATATCGCCTTTTTTGTTACAGGAAGAGCCTATTAAGTTTGTAAAGAATGGATATGGAGCAATATTAAGCGTTCACATAAGTTAAAGTTTCTGTTAGAATATCGAAAAACACATCATTCGAATGAAATGGAGAGTGCCCTTATGGAACAAACATATCTGATGATCAAACCGGATGGTGTACAGCGTGGATTAATTGGCCGCATCGTTGCCCGCTTGGAAGACAAAGGATTCAAATTGGTGGCAGCCAAACTCCTAACGATTTCGGAAGAGCAGGCTAAGAGACATTATGCCGAGCATGAAGAAAAACCTTTTTTCTCAGAACTGGTCTCGTTTATTACATCAGGGCCTGTGTTTGCAATGGTCTGGGAAGGTGATGATGTGGTAACCTTGTCCCGGATGCTCATTGGTAAGACCAAAGTAGGCGAGGCATTGCCGGGTACTATTCGTGGGGACTTTGCCAGCCATACACCCCTTAACCTGATCCATGGCTCTGATTCACCTGAGAGCGCCCAACGCGAAATCAGCAATTTTTTTGCTCCAGAAGAATTATCCCAGTATCAAAAAGACATCGCAGCTTGGATGTAGGATCCAGGCAGGAGGCAGGGAAAGATTATGTCCGATCGTGAAGTGTCAGCCGTGGATCCTGATTACATCGGCTTTATTCATAATATTAACAAGAGTACAGGTATTGATCTGTCTCAATACAAAGAAGCCCAGATGAAGCGACGCCTGACCACTCTCCGTGTGAAAAATGGTTACCATACCTTTGCTGATTTTTTTGCGGCAATGATGAAAGACAAGGCTTTATTCTATGAGTTTTTGGACCGAATGACGATTAATGTATCGGAATTCTGGCGGAATCCTAACCGCTGGGAAGTATTGCGGGACGTTATCCTGCCTGAACTTCAGCAGAACAGCCGCAGACTGAAGGTATGGAGTGCTGCATGTTCTACAGGAGAAGAACCCTATACGCTGGCAATGATTCTGTCCGACAAAGATATTTTGGGGCAAACAGGGATTCTCGCCACAGATATTGATGATGGAGCATTGGCCAAAGCCAAACAAGGTATTTACCTGGACCGTTCACTTAAGGATGTGCCTAAGGATGTAGCCCAGAGATACTTTACACCTGAGGGGCCTGTCTATAAAGTTAGTGAGTCACTGAAGAAAAATATAGATTTCCGCAAACAGAATTTACTGCTGGATAAGTTTGATGAGGGTTTTGACCTTATAATCTGTCGTAACGTTATGATTTATTTCACCGAAGAGGCCAAGAGTAAGCTTTACCAAAAGTTCTCGAACAGCCTTCGTCCTGGTGGATATTTGTTCGTAGGCAGCACGGAGCAGATCTTTACGCCGTCTCAATACAACTTCGAATCAACGGAAACATTCTTCTATCGTAAAAAATAAAAATAACAACCTAGTACATATCCATAAATGTTTCTGCGTATACTTTCTTCTGTACAAACGGATACTGCAAGAGTAGGTTCAGTATGTAAAGTGAAAGGTCGTAAAACAAAAATGGACAAAAGCAAGGTTATTGCCGCATATAAGCGCGGATTTATTACGGTTCATGAATGCGGGCAAATCCTCGGTGTGGAGGAAATGCAGCTTAAGCGCCTCTTGCAGCTAGAAGAGAGCAAGCGGACGTTTCCACACCAAAGTCAGCCCACCGGAAGTTGATGTAATATCCAGATAAGACTAAATCGGCGTCGCCTCTATCCGTATGGGTAGGGTGCGGCGCTTTTGTTTTGAGTAACATCAGTTTCTTGTCAAAGAGGATTCCCTATACTATAATGAGCAAAGATCATAAGGATTTTAGCGGTTTACAGTTTAAAAGTGTGAAGGGGGAACGCAGCATGAGTTTACGCTATTTGACGGCGGGGGAAACGCACGGACCCCAGCTTACAGCCATTATTGAGGGTCTGCCCAGCAATCTGACACTAAATTTTGAGGAGCTTAATTTTCAACTGCAACGACGTCAAAAGGGTTATGGAAGAGGACGGCGTATGCAAATTGAGAAGGATACAGCTCAAATTGTTGGAGGAGTTCGGCACGGCTCCACGACGGGTGCGCCTGTTGCCTTGGTCGTAGAGAACAAGGACTGGACACACTGGAAGACTATTATGAATATTGAACCGATTCCAGGCAGCGATGAAGAGAAACGCCGGGTGAATAGACCGCGACCAGGGCATGCGGATCTGAATGGTGGATTGAAATATAATCTGACAGATCTTCGTAATGTTTTGGAACGCTCCAGTGCGCGTGAAACAGCTGCTAGAGTGGCCTGCGGTGCAATTGCAAGACAGCTATTGGCTGCCTTTGGTGTCAAGATTGCCGGCCAAGTCATTCGGATTGGCGAAATCGAAGCACCAGCTAATAATTTACCGATCGACGAATTAATTGAATTAACCGAACAGTCCTCTGTACGGGTGGTAGATAAAGAAACGGAGCTTAAGATGGAGTCTTATATAGACAAGATCAAAGAAGAAGGCGACTCCATTGGCGGCATAGTGGAATGTATTGTTGAAGGCCTTCCCGTTGGATTAGGCAGCTATGTACAATCAGACCGCAAGCTTGATGGAGCCATTGCCGGAGCTGTAATGTCCATCAATGCATTCAAGGGAGTGGAAATCGGTATTGGCTTTGAAGCTGGCAAATTGCGGGGCTCACAGGTACATGATGAAATCATGTATGATGCGGCGCAAGGCTACTACAGAGCAAGTAACCGGTTAGGTGGCTTTGAAGGTGGTATGACGAATGGTATGCCCGTTGTAGTGCGCGGAGTCATGAAGCCGATTCCGACATTGTACAAGCCATTACAAAGCGTGGATATTGATACTAAAGAACCCTTTACAGCTCAGGTGGAGCGTTCGGATGCATGCGCGGTTCCAGCAGCTTGTGTCGTACTTGAGAATGTAGTAGCTTGGGAAATCGCCAAGGCTTTCTTGGATAAGTTCGGCGGCGATTCCATAGATGAGATTAAGGCTAACTATAACAACTACCTTCTGCAGTTAGAGAGCTACTAAGTATGAGAAGTATAACAGTAGATTTGGGCGAACGTTCTTATCCTATTCATATTGGAAGCGGGCTTTTACAAAACATTGGTGCACGGTGTGTCGAGGCTGGTTATCCGGTTCGGAGTCCGCTGCTAATCGTTAGTGATAGCTTCGTAGCCCCTCTTTATTTAGGGGATTTGGAATCCCGGTTACGTGAACATGGATATACGGTAGTTAGTCACATTATCCCCTCAGGTGAGGCGTCGAAGTCCCTGACTTCTTACGAAGAAATTATGACTACAGCTATTAAATCCGGATTAGACCGAAGTTCTGCTGTGATTGCTCTGGGTGGCGGCGTAGTTGGGGATTTGGCTGGCTTTGTGGCCGCTACTTATATGCGGGGGATCGGGTTTATGCAGATACCTACCACCATCCTTGCACATGACAGCAGTGTTGGGGGGAAGGTTGCTGTAAATCATCCTCTTGCTAAAAATATGATTGGAGCCTTCTACCAGCCATCAATGGTCCTGTATGATCTCGATACGCTCAGCACGCTCCCACCTCGTCAGGTATCCTCCGGACTGGCTGAAGTCGTGAAACATGGTCTGCTAGTGGATCGTGACTTTGCTTACTGGTGCCGGGACAACGCTTCGGAGCTGCTTTCACTAAATCCTGAAGCACTGGGTTACGCGATAGAGCGTGGATGTGCCATCAAAGCCAGTGTAATTGCAGTGGACGAGAGGGAACAAGGTCTTAGAGCAATCCTGAACCTCGGACATACGATTGGACATGCTATTGAAGCAGTTAGTGGTTACGGAATAGTTTTGCATGGTGAGGCTATTTCTATAGGCATGGCTGGATCTGCCCTTTTAGCTGCTAAATTGGGACGTGAACAGTCCATTTATGAAGAGACGATTTCTATGCTGTCTGCCCTCTCTCTCCCAGTGACTCTCCCTTCTCATTATGATGAAGATGAGTTGATGGAAGCCATGATGCATGATAAGAAGTTTAAGGAAGGCATGATGACCTTTGTTGTTCCGGATTCTATAGGCTCCGTCAGCATTGTCAATAATGTGCCTGAGTCCTCTGTACGAGAGGTTATTGCACAACTTAAGAAGGAGGGAAGCCCGTGGTAAACCGAGGGATTCGCGGAGCAACAACCGTTACCCGCAATGAGGAAACAGAGATTTTACAAGAGACCGTGGTACTGCTGCGTGAAATTGTAGATCGTAACGACGTTATTGCAGAGGATATTTGCAGTGTATGGATTACCATGACTGCTGATCTGGATGCAACGTTTCCAGCACGGGCCATTCGGGAGATGGCGGGCTGGGAAATGGTGCCGCTTATGTGTTCGACAGAGATCCCCGTTAAAGGGAGTCTGCCGCAATGTATCAGGTTGATGGTCCAAGTCAACACCAATAAGAGTCAGCGCGAAATTCAGCATGTATATCTTAACGAAGCTCAGAAGCTGCGTCCTGATCTATCCCAGAGTAAAGCTTAATCTAAAGCTCGGGGTTGTCAATGACTGTAAGCTTCATGTATAGTGTAGTTAGACGAGTAGAGCAGAGCAAGTTGAGTTGAGTATAGTTGAGCAGAGTGCTAATGGTTTTTTAGTATAATCGGATTACGTATTTACAGTGTTCATCTTTTAATATACGCTGGAGTTTATTTGTGATATTCAGTGTATTCTGAAATGATGATTTATTGTAGAATTCGCAGCCGGTACTATGCTCTTTTAAACATACTTACTTACATAAACCTCTACTTCGGTGGAGGTTTTTCTGTTTTTTAACACCCTAAATATCCCCTAAGGAGGGCCCATAATGACGAACCCAAGCGCTCAGGAAGTAGTAGCATTATCAAAGCAATATAATTTAATCCCTGTTGTGAAACGACTGCTCGCCGATATGGAGACGCCTATCCGGATCTTCCAGCGTTTTGCTGGCCGTGATCGCGCCTTTTTACTTGAAAGTGTCGAAGGTGGCATTCAGTGGGCCCGATATTCATTTATTGGCAGTGATCCCTTTTTAATGATTTCAGGTAAAAAAGGAGTTATCAACGTAGAGTGTGGTGGAGAAAAGAAACAACTCCATGGTAAGCCTATTGAAGAACTGAAAGCACTGCTTCGTTCGTATCGGAGTCCAAAGCTCGATGAGATGCCCCCATTCACAGGTGGAGCTATTGGTTTTTTCGGATACGATCTGCTGCAATATTATGAAAAGCTGCCGGCACACGTAAATGACGATCTTAAAATGGATGATATCCGCTTCATGTTCTGTGATCGCATCATCGTGTTTGATCATGTGAAACAGCAGATCCTGCTTGTTGGTAACCTGCATATTAAGGACGGTGATACCGATTCCGATATCAGAGCCAACTACGAGGAGCTGAGCGGCAAGCTGGAGGATATGGCGGAGGATCTGCAAAAGGAAGGCCCTAAGGAAAATGTGAATCGCCGCAGCATCCCACAGGATATTGAGCTTGGTGACATCAAGTCCAACCTAACTAAGGAACAATATATTGGAAACGTAGAGCAGGCTAAGGAGTACATTCGTGCGGGGGATATTTTTCAGGTTGTATTATCCCAGCGGTTCCACATTGATACTGAAGTATCACCACTGCATGTCTATCGTCTATTGCGTACGTTGAATCCCTCCCCTTATATGTATTATTTGAAAATGGATGAAGAAATCATAGTGGGTACTTCACCGGAAGCACTGGTTAAAGTGGATGGTGATAGACTTGAGACACGACCTATTGCCGGAACTCGCCCTCGGGGTGAGAACGAAGCTATGGATCGGGCGCTTGCGGCGGAGCTGCTTGAGGACGAAAAAGAACGGGCAGAGCATCTAATGCTGGTCGATCTAGGACGTAACGATTTGGGTCGTGTTTCCAAGTTTGGCTCTGTAAAATGTGATTCATTTATGGAAATCGAGAAGTACTCCCACGTCATGCACATGGTGTCCAATGTATCCGGCACTTTACGGGAAGATAAAGACTTCTTTGATGCCTTCTTATCTTGTCTGCCAGCAGGTACGGTCTCGGGAGCTCCTAAGCTTCGGGCTATGGGAATTATTGCAGAGTTGGAAAAGGAAGCCCGAGGTGCTTATGCTGGAGCGATTGGTTATCTCGGCTTCTCTGGAAATATGGATTCTTGCATCACCATCCGCACAATTATTTTCCGTAAAGGCCGGGCGTATGTTCAGGCGGGAGCGGGAATTGTCTGGGACTCAGTTCCTGAGAAGGAATATGAAGAAACCGTCAATAAAGCTAAAGGTATGCTGAAAGCGATTCGAATGGCAGAGGCGATGTTCCCACCGGCTGTAAGAGAAAATGAGGTCATCAATCAGGATTACTTGTATGAATATACACCTTGAGTAGACTTGAATTAAAAACTATATAAAAAGACTTTCATAAAGGGTGGGAGGAAGCAAGATGGAAGCAACGCATACTATACAGGCGGGTATCAGGTCACTGATTGAAGGAGAGAACCTTACGAGAGAGCAGGCAAAGGATATAATGGGGGAAATAATGGAGGGGACAGCCTCACCAGCCCAAATCGGGTCTTTATTGACCGCACTGCGTATTAAAGGTGAAACCGTGGATGAGATCACAGGATTCGCAGAGGCTATGCGCGGCTTCGGGACTCATGTGGTCACTGAAACCTCCCAGCTGCTGGATACCTGCGGTACTGGTGGATCCGGTATATCCAAATTCAATATATCGACGGCTTCAGCGATTATTTCCTCTGCGGCTTCGGTACGGGTTGCCAAACATGGTAACCGCTCAGCGACAAGTAAAGCAGGGAGTGCGGACGTACTGGAGGCACTGGGTGTCAATATCCATCTCAATGCAGAGCAAGCTAAGCAGTGTCTGGACAAAATCGGGATCTGCTTCCTCTTCGCACAAATCTATCATCCTTCCATGCGTCATGCAGCCGGACCGCGCCGCGAGCTTGGTGTCCGGACAGTATTCAATATGCTCGGTCCGCTTACTAATCCTGCAGGAGCTGATCGTCAGCTGCTGGGAATATACGATCGCAATAAAACTGAAACTGTGGCAACTGTACTCCGAGAGCTAGGTTTGAAACGAGCACTCGTAGTGAGCAGTTTGGACGGTTTGGATGAGATCAGTATTTCCGCACCCACTCAGGTATCTGAACTGCGGAATGGCACGGTCACAACTTATGAGATCAATCCGCTAGAGCTAGGTCTTCAAATGCATCCCTTGGAGAATGTTCTGGGTGGGGATGCAGCCGAGAATGCGGAGATCATCACTTCTGTGCTTCAAGGCACCATTACTCCTTACCGTGATATCGTTCTCGCGAATGCGGGAGCCTGTATATATGTTGCAGGGCTAGCTGGCACCATGGCCGAAGGCGTGGAGAAAGCAAAAGCAGTTGTAGATTCGGGTCAGGCACTCCGTAAACTGGAGCAGCTTGTGTCCATGACGAAGGAGCTTAACTATGTATCTTGATAGAATTGTCGCCACTAAGAAGAAAGAAGTTGAATTACTTGATACAACCTTTTCTTTAGCTAGTGTAGAACGTGAAATAGCTTCATTACCAGCTACACGGGGTTTCCGAGATGCGCTTACGAACCGCCGGAAGAGAGAAGTTGGGCTTATAGCGGAAGTAAAAAAGGCATCTCCTTCCAAAGGACTTATCCGTGCGGATTTCGATCCCGTTGCCATTGCTAAAGGTTATGAGGCCGGAGGTGCGGATTGTTTGTCCGTACTAACGGATGTGGAATACTTTCAAGGCAGCGGTGCTTATTTACAGCAGGTTCGAGAAGCTGTGAATCTTCCGTTGCTTCGCAAGGATTTTATTATTGACGAGAAACAGATTTATGAGGCTCGATTGCTCGGGGCTGATGCTGTATTGCTGATTGCAGCCATATTGGAACCTACAGTACTATCAGTCTTTACAGATACTGCCGCAAGTCTTGGTCTGGATGTATTAATAGAGGTCCATGACCGCAGTGAATTGGAAGCTGTATTAGATACCGGCAAGGCCGTTCATAATCATGTATTGCTCGGGATTAACAATCGTAATCTTCGTACCTTTGAGACCTCGTTGCACACTACGTTGGAGCTGGCTGCACTTATTCCTCACGGAGTACCCATTATTAGTGAAAGTGGGATAGCTGGACCCATGGATATTGAGTTTCTAAGAGGAACACGAGCTGAAGGAGTTCTTGTAGGGGAGTATCTGATGCGTCAACCTAATGTTGAGGATGCGATTAATGGATTGTTGGGTACGCTGCCTGCAGGAAGGAACCGGGTTTAATATGACTAATGCAATGGTAAAAATCTGTGGACTTCAGGACGTTGAAGTGCTAAAATCTATGGTACACTTGCCTCTGGATTATATCGGATTTGTCTTTGCGCCGAGCCGCCGCAGAGTTACGCCGGAAAGAGCTGTGGAGCTTACGGCAGAGCTAGAGGGTTGGAAGACCGGAAAGGCTCCGCGTGCTGCCGGGGTTTTTGTGAATCCTGAAATCGCAGAATTGAGAGAGCTGCTCTCTAAAGTCGCACTGGACGTAATTCAATTACATGGTGATGAGAGTCCTGATTTTTGCCGTGAGGTACAAGAAGCTTTTCCCGGGGTTCAAGTATGGAAGGCGTTCTCCGTTACGGCGAATAATGATCATTCTGGGATTAATAATAAGATTAAAGATTATGCGGGTTCCGTTCATGCACTATTGCTGGATACCTATGATCCTGAGCAAAAGGGTGGTTCTGGCCGAACCTTTGCCTGGGGACAAATTCCGGCGTATAAGGAGCTAGCTGCAACGCTTAGTCTGCCGCTTTTTGTAGCAGGCGGTCTTCATCCTGATAATGTGGGTGAACTGCTGGAAGGTTATGCTCCTTACGGAGTGGACGTATCCAGCGGTGTAGAAACGGACGGCGTAAAGGATATCGCTAAGATGACAGCTTTTGTAGAGAGGGTGAAGCAATCATGATACAAGTACCGGATCAACATGGACGTTTTGGTTCCTTCGGAGGACGTTACGTACCTGAAACTTTGATGAATGCATTAATAGAGCTGGAAGAGGCTTACCGTAAGTATTCCGGCGATCCTGCTTTTCAGGCTGAAATAGACTATCTTCTCAAGCAATACTCTGGACGGGAGACTCCGCTTTATTATGCAGAGCGGCTCAGCAAGCATCTTGGAGAAGCTAAAATATACTTAAAACGTGAAGATCTAAACCATACAGGCGCACATAAAATCAACAACGCCATCGGTCAGGGAATTCTGGCTAAAATGATGGGGAAAACGAAGGTTATTGCCGAGACGGGAGCAGGGCAGCATGGTGTTGCTACAGCTACAGTTGCAGCGCTTCTAGGAATGGAATGTAAAGTGTTCATGGGCGAAGAGGATACACGCCGACAGGCACTTAATGTCTTCCGGATGAAGCTGCTGGGAGCAGAAGTGATTCCTGTTACTTCAGGAACCCGTACATTGAAGGATGCTGGAAACGAGGCGCTTCGATACTGGGTTAGTCATGTTGATGATACATTCTATGTACTTGGTTCTGCGGTAGGCCCGCATCCCTATCCAATGATGGTTCGTAATTTTCAACGGATTATCGGTGACGAGACACGGCGTCAGATTTTAGAGGCTGAGGGACGTTTGCCGGATCTGCTTGTTGCTGCTGTAGGCGGAGGCAGTAATGCGATAGGGATGTTCTATCCTTTTGTTGAAGATAAAAGCGTAGGAATGATCGGTGTAGAGGCGGCCGGCAAAGGTGTTGATACTCCTTTCCATGCCGCAACAATGAGCAAGGGAAGTCACGGTGTGTTCCAAGGTTCTATGAGCTACCTGCTGCAAGATGAGTATGGACAGGTCCAAGAGGCTCATTCCATATCTGCAGGTCTGGATTATCCAGGTGTGGGTCCTGAGCATTCATACTTAAAGGATATTGAACGAGCCCAATATGTACCTGTTACAGATGATGAAGCGATGGAAGCTTTAAAACTTCTGTGTGTAACGGAGGGGATTATACCGGCCCTTGAATCAGCTCATGCTATAGCACACGTTGCAAAAATTGCTCCTAACCTGTCAAAGGACGATATTATTGTGATCTGTCTCTCGGGCCGAGGAGATAAAGACGTAGAATCTATCTTGGCCTATACAGAAGGGGCGGAGAAGAAATGACAATTGAAACAACGAACCGAATGGATGTGGCTTTTCAGAATCTGAAGCAGCAAGGGCGTACTGCCTTGATCCCTTTCCTAACGGTAGGCGATCCCGATTTGGAGACCACACTTGATATTATTAAGGAGCTCGAGGCGGCTGGAGCAGACATGCTGGAACTAGGGGTTCCCTATTCTGATCCACTCGCGGATGGACCTGTTATCCAACGTGCATCAGCACGTGCTCTGAAGGGCAGTATTCATGTACGAACCTGTATGGAAACAGCACTTAGAGCTCGACAAGCTGGAAGCAGTCTTCCTTTTATCTTGTTCACTTATTACAATCCTGTTCTACAAATGGGCTTGGATACATTTTTTGCAGAAGTGAACGCACATGAGATAAGTGGACTTATTATTCCAGACCTCCCTGTAGAAGAATCCGAGGATATGCGTCGCCGAAGCCGTGAAGCTGGTGTGAATCTTATTCCTTTAGTCGCCCCAACCTCCAGTGAACGGATTGCCAAAATTGTTGGAGGCGCTAGTGGATTTGTATATTGCGTTTCTTCGTTAGGTGTAACTGGAGAACGATCTTCTTTTCACGCTGGTGTGGAAGAATTTATTAACTCGGTTCGTCAAGCTACAGATTTGCCTGTGGCAGTGGGCTTTGGTATTTCTACTGCAGAACAGGTGACCCGATTCGCTAGTATCTGTGATGGTGTAGTTGTAGGCAGCGCGATCGTTAGAAAAGTTGAGGATGTTATTCCGTTGCTCGACAATCCAGAGACAAGAAGTGAAGGTCTTTTGCAAATCCGTGAATTTGTGGCACAATTAAGACCAGCAGAGTAAATGCTAGAACAAGTATGATGGAGAGCGAGGGACGTTTAATGAATCCGAAACCTAATATTGTGAATTTACCAGTCTATAAGCCAGGCAAACCTATAGAAGAAGTGAAAAAGGAATTAGGGCTCAAAGAAGTGATCAAGCTTGCTTCCAATGAGAATCCGTACGGAACTTCACCCAAAGCCAAAGCCGCTATTATAGCGGATCTGGACAATCTTAGTATATACCCAGATGGGTCTGCAGCTGAATTGACATCTGCTTTGGCAGCTCATCTTGGGGTTAAGAATGATAATATCATTTTTGGCTGCGGTTCTGATGAAATTATTGCACTAATTGCCCGAGCTTTTTTTCTGCCTGGGGACGAGACGATTATGGCAGATCAGACCTTTTCTGTATATAAGAGCAATGCTGACATCGAGGGTGCTGTTACGATAGAGGTCCCGCTGGCTAATGGAACACATGATCTAGATGCGATGCTGTCACAAGTTACTGAGCGGACTAAGGTCATTTGGGTATGTAATCCGAACAACCCGACCGGGACCATTGTTTCGGCGGAAGCATTATCTACATTTCTAGACTTGGTACCTAAACAAGTGATGGTCGTACTGGATGAAGCTTATTATGAGTATGTAACGGACCTTTCCTACTCTGATGGAATCAAGCTATTGGAGCGTTATCCTAATCTAGTTATTCTTCGGACCTTTTCCAAGATTTATGGTCTAGCAGCTCTTAGAATAGGATATGGTGTGGCTAGCCCTGCAATCATCAAATTAATTAATCAGGTGCGTGAGCCCTTTAATACTTCACGTGTAGCCCAGGTGGCGGCATTGGCTGCATTGGGGGATCAGGATTATGTTCAGGAGTGCCGTCGTTTAAATGCTGCGGGAATCCTGCAGCTGCAGGCTGAATTTAATCGTTTGGACTTGGAGTCCTTTCCGGCACATGGCAACTTTATTATGGTCGATGTTCGTAAGCCTGCCGTTGATGTATTTGATGCCTTGCTGCGTAAAGGGATCATAGTGCGAGCGGGTCATCGGCTATACCCATCGTATATCCGGGTCACTGTAGGTTCTGCGGAACAGAATAAAGCTTTTGTTGAAGCTCTGGAGCAGATCCTTAGCGATCAAGGTGTAAGAGTATAGTTATAAGAGAACAGCAGTTTAATAGAACATACAGAAGGCAGGTAGTTCAAAGAACATGACGACAAAAATAGCCATATTCGGTGTCGGTCTGATCGGCGGCTCTCTGGCCCTTTGCTTTAAGGGCAAGGAGGGCCTGACCGTTGTGGGCCACGCCCATCGCCCCGAATCAGCAGTGAAGTATGTCAGCAGAGGTGTTGTTGACAGTGCAACACTTTCGCTCGAGGAAGCAGCTTTGGATGCCGACTTTATCTTTTTATGCGTACCTGTAGGTATGCTTGAGAGTTATTTGCAACAATTAAGCGTGCTCCCACTTAAACCTGGATGTATCATAACGGATGTTGGCAGTACGAAAGCAAGCATTGCCGCTTGTGCGCTCACTTTAGACATCCCGGGTGTTCATTTTATCGGTGGGCATCCAATGGCAGGCTCTGAGCGTTCGGGCGTAGAAGCAGCTTCTTCTCTATTGTTCGAAAATGCTTACTATGTGCTGACTCCACCCGATGGAGTTCCTGAACAAGCCTATCGTACACTGGAGTCCTTGTTACTACATACCAGAGCACAAATAGTACGTCTGGATCCGGAACGCCACGATGAAATTGTAGGTGCGATCAGCCATTTACCGCATATTATAGCGGTTGCCTTGGTGAATCAAATTCATGCGTATGATAATACGGACTCATTGTATAGTACCTTAGCGGCTGGAGGCTTTCGTGATATTACACGGATTGCTTCGAGTGATCCCGTGATTTGGCGTGATATTCTACTAAATAACCGAACGGTTATGCTGAAGCTGCTTAAGGATTGGAATCAGGAGGTTTCATCCTTTGTTGATTTGCTCGAGAATGAGGATGGAGCAGGCATTGAGGATGCATTTAATGAGGCGAATGGATTCCGCAGCCAATTGCCGGAACGGCGAAAAGGTATGATTGCACCTTTGTTTGATTTACACATTGATGTTCCTGACCATCCTGGCATCATTGGCCGTATTGCTACGGAGCTTGGAGACGAGGGCATCAATCTTAGCAACATACAGATTATCGAGAGCCGCGAAGACGTTCCTGGCATTATGCGCCTATCCTTTCGACAGGAAAGAGATATGGAACGGGCTAAAATTTTACTGCAGCATAATGACTATATGGTTTATGTATAGTGCCGAGGCCATTGCCTCGGTTTTTTATTTGCCTATGGATGTTCAAAAAATAGACAAAAAAAAGACCGCTTTCAAAAAGCGGTCTTTGCTCACTAGGAGCGGCAGTTTTGGATAGGAGTGGAGAGAAACCATACTGTACTTTTATTATATGTATACGTTTACATTTTGTCAACCTCTATTTAAAACGTTTACATAAGGGAGTGAATAAATTACAATTAGTCCCATCTATTAGGCATAAGTAGGAAAAGGAGAAATATATATGTTAGAACGATTGTTACGTTCGCCCATCATATAAGGAGAAGCATCCAAATCATCAGGTGAATTTCAAAAGGTGGTATCCCTGGGACTTTCAGGAGGATGATGAGAGGGAACAATGTATAATTTACCGGGCTTGTCGTAATGTTTACATTTTTTTAAATTTTGGTTTACCTATTACTTTTGGTGTTATTCTATTATTTCCTCAAAATCGTATGCTAATGGTGTTGCTGTTGGGTTTCTTAGGGATGGGACAGTCTTTGGTTTATTGGGCTACTACCCGCAAATATAACCATAAATAGGACTTAACAATATCTCCAAATTTACCAACAGAGGTCTATTAATGAAATTCTATCGAGATGTGTGATACAATAGAGAAAGTATTTTTATAGATTACTATATTTCTGCACCCACTGAAACATGCCTGGATTTTTGGGTATGTGAATATACATAAGCCTGTCGTTTGAAGTAAGACCATATTTTTAAAATACCGCAACTTTTTAATACCTGCCCGGTAATAATATCAGGACCGGACGGGATTATACGTGCAAGGGCGAGGAGGGCCGATCCCACCATGACGGATTCCCAGTTGATCCAGCTAATTAAACAAGGGGATACAGAACTTTACTCGGAATTAATGCGCCGGTACCAGCGCAAGATACTAGCATTTGTTTATCACATGCTCAAAAACTCCCATATGGAGTTAATCGCTGAGGACCTCTGTTCAGAGACGTTCTATAAGGCGTTCCGGAGTCTGCATTCCTTTCGCGAGGTCGATGCCTCTTTTTCAACGTGGTTATATACGATTGCTCGCAACACTGTGCTTAGTGAACTAAGAAAGCACCGTGCTGGTAATGTTTCATTAGAAGAAAGTGGATACACACCTGTAGCTCCGCTTGAGGTTGCTCCTGAACAGGCTGCACTACGAAAAGAGCGTATGAATTTAGTTCGTGATGCGATTAACAACCTTCCAGAGAAGCAGCGCTCGGCGCTGATCCTACGTGAATATGATCAGATGGATTACCAGGAAATTGCTGTGATTTTAGATCAGAGTGTGAGCTCTGTTAAATCATTGTTGTTCCGCGCCAGGAGCAGTGTGAAACTCCAACTCGAATCCTATTTTTATGAACCTGTATTTGAAGAGCAGGTTGAGAGGGTGTAAGGCGTATGAACTGCAGGGAAGCGCAGGATTATATTCCGCTCTTGTGGGACGCTCCCCCCACAGATACTAGGCGGATTAGGCTAGAAGATCATATTGCGGGTTGTCCTTACTGTGCAAGTGAATGGGCAATATGGCAAGAGAGCAGTATGCTTATACATGAAATTAAAGAAGAAGTTAGTGAAGAACGTGCTGAGGTCATAAATGCTAGTGTTATGGAGCGGATTTATCTCGAGAGCCCTTGGTTATTACCGGGTGACGGGAAGTCGGCAGGTAATTCTACTGTTTTCCGCCGCAGAATTAGTCTTTGGATTGCATGCTTTCTTGCAGTATTTCTGTGCAGCTTCCTATACTTTACCATGTTCAAAGTCCAACCAAACCTAACGATCTCAGAGAGTGGCATTGTAGATACAGGTGTGGCGGGGTTGTCAGTGAATTGGACGTCTTCGTATCCTGCGACAGCTTCAGATAACGGCATTATTGAACCCCTTGTCGCAAGTATGGGACCCTCTCATCCGCAATACTGGATGATGCTGTCAATGCTTGGCATAGCTTTGTCCGTGTTCTCGTTAACACGCTTAAATAGATACCGCAGATCATAGAAGCCCCTTTTACGTATGTAGAGAGGGCTTTTTTTGTTGGCTTATATCCCTAAAATGCTTAAAAAGAAGACATTTGTATATATCCGTGGTACATTAAGAAACAAAAACACGGGAGAGGACAGGTGCGCAAATGATAATTGGCTTAATACGTCATGGGTTGACGGATTGGAATGCTGTAGGGAAAATACAAGGACAAAGTGATATTCCCTTAAATGATGAAGGTCGCCAACAAGCAGCGATGCTTGCAGACCGTCTTCAGGAGGAGACCTACCACTGGGATTATTGCATTACCAGCAGCCTTTCTCGTGCAGAAGAGACTGGAGCCATTATAGCTGCCAAGCTGAATCTTCCGCTGTTAACTCCTGACCATAGAATCAGAGAGCGTGCATATGGACAGGTAGAAGGACTTACAGCTGAAGAGCGTGAACATAAATGGGGTAAGGATTGGAATCAGTTGAATTTGGGACAAGAAAGTGATCAGCAGCTTCAGAGTCGTGCACTTGCTTTTCTGGAGGATCTTTATACACAATATCCGGGTCGTAATATACTTGTTGTGTCTCACGGGGGATTTCTAGCACAGCTCTACAATGCGTTATATAAAGATAAGTATTCCGAGCGTATTGGCAATTTATCACTGACCATTTTGGAGAAAAATGAACAGGAATGGAACCCGCTATTGTACAATTGCTCTCAACATATCTTGCAGAAGCAACACTAACCCGGCACTTCGGGTTATTTTTTTTGCGTAAAAGGGAATAAAAAGGCTAGTATTTCCCATAATGGTAGTAAAACGGCGAGGCGATAAAAATGAATCTGGCGGATATGCTCACCTATGCAGATATTGGGCAATTGACCGCTATAGCGGGCCGATACCAATGTGAATGCAAACGAAATTCTAAGCACGACCTGATTCAGAACATATTAATTACGCTTGGCAGCAGAGATTTCATGAAGGATCACATCCAGGAGTGCTCTTTAGGAGACCTTCGTTTCATGAACATGTTATTGTTTGATGAGAGAAGCTTTTTCAGTCTGGAGGATTTGCTTGCTGCAGCTCGGCAAGCAACCTTTGATGCCCCTGAGGATAAGAAAGGTAGTTATCGGGATATTATTTCCCGCTTTAAGAACAGTGGGTGGATATTTAGCGGTCCGTCCCAGCAGACCCGATATTTGTATCAAGTGCCCAAAGATCTGAAGGAACGCTTCCGTGATCATATGGGGGAGAACATCAGAGAGCGGATTGTGTTGAGTGGTGACCCTGAAATTTATAGGGATGAAGGTGATATGAGTGTACGTGATCTGTTCTTGCTGCTCCGTTATGTTAAGGATAACGAGCCGGAGCTAAATCTTGAGGGTGCGCTGTATAAGCGTTATCAACAAGGTCTCATGAATGCACTACATGTTCCTGAACCTCTCTTAACCAAAGGAGGATGGACTTTTGGGTATGGGAGAGCCTTTGAGCACTATCCACCAAGATTGGCTCTGTTGTATGATTATGCTCGCTACCGGCGTTGGATTGCAGAGGATAGTACTCATCTCAAGCTTACACTGTCTGGAACTTTAGTGCTTGAAGAAGGAAAATGCGAGAGCCTGATGCAGTTATACTCCTTTTGGTTAAGACTGTATAAAGGCGCAATTCCTAACTTGCCGTCACTCATTTACTGGATCAGCCTGAGCACAAGAGAATGGGTCACTGTAACTTCGTTGGAAAAAGCGATGGGATGGTTAATCAAGCCATTTTATTATGACGATGCCAGTTCAATTTTAGAAAAGCGTGTTTTGCGTATGATGCTGAATTTAGGGTTGTTGCGGCTTGGGGAAACCCCAGAAGGACTTGTTGTAAAAGTTACTCCTTGGGGAATAGAGGCAGCACGACTCAAGTAGCTGTTGTTATTAGGGGGAGAGGGAAATGCGGATCGCATATGGTTCTTACATACCGCAGCTGGATGGTTCCGTATATGTCGCTGAAGGAGCAAAGCTGGTCGGTGATGTGAAGGTAGGGCGTGACTCCAGTATTTGGTTCAACGCTGTGCTTCGCGGAGATTTGGCACCGGTTGTGATAGGGGAAAGATGTAACATTCAGGATGGAGCTATAGGCCATGTTGGTGAAGGCTTGCCGCTTATATTAGAAGATGAGATATCTGTAGGGCATGCGGCAATTATCCACGGCTGTAAAATAGGTAAAGGTACATTAATTGGAATGGGTGCAATTGTTTTGAACGGAGCGGAGATTGGTGAATATGCTTTAATAGGAGCAGGAGCTATTGTAACCGAAAACAAAAAGATCCCGCCATATACGCTCTCATTGGGCTCTCCAGCCAAAGTTGTGCGTGAATTGACCGAACAGGACCTGCTCAGAATGGCGCACACGGCTCAAAGTTATGTGAAGAAAGGCAAGGAATACGGGATTTCTTAAACAGCGGAGGTGTATCGAATGGACAAAATGAAGGCTACCTATGAAGTGATGCTGGGTCTAGCGGCGGAAATGGTGTGGGACGAAGCGCTGCGTAAGCGCCGTAGCGACATCTTGTACCGTGAGATTGACACAGCGCTGGCTGCGGGGGATGAAGCAGCTTTCCGAAACTTGACTGAAGAATTAAAGAGTTTGGCGTAAAGGAGTATAAAGTAAAGTGCTTTGTACTGGCCTTGTTACTTCTTAAGAAACGGATCCTGTTCAAAAAGAACAGGACTTCCGTTTCTTCGTGTTGTAGTATTTGAGGAAACTATTAGTTGGGAGAGGGAAATATGAAGTTTAGTGATTTTGATTCTATTACATGGGAAGAAAATCGTCAGTATTACGATACATGCCTTATACCGTTCACCGGATTGACAGGATCGGAAGGACCAGCAGAGACTGTGTTAGCGCTAGAGAAATTGCGTGATTTCATGGACATGGTTGAAAAACCTTTCCGAGGCCGTATTGTTACATATCCTGTTTTACAATATAGAGGAGAGCACTTTATAGATCTTATCAATGAACTATGCAGGAATGTCAAATCCTTAAATTTCCGTTATGCGATTGTTCTGACCGCTGAATTGGAGATCACAAGAGACGAGCTTAATGAAAGCGATTTAGTTCTGTCCCTGCCTAATTTTAGAGACCTTGGGACTAAGGATGTGCAAGCACTTACATCTGAAAAAATACAAGAACTTTGGATGGAGGGTGTTCCTCTTTAAATGTGTCTAAATAGCGACAATTTCATTGGATGAAACCTTTCCTGCTTGTCACAAAACGGACAATATTCTTGACGATTTTTAGAACCATAAGATATGATTAGGTTGATCTTATGTTACTTGTGATTATTATCATTGAAAACGCATTATAAATGAACATGGCAGCAAGACTATGGTCCACAGGAAAAGAGTTTTTTATAGAAATATGGCATCTTTTAGGCTCCAGTGATAGGTGCTTGATACTTTGAAGAGGGGGTTATAAACAATATGAGCAGCCATAATGAGCAGCAAGAGACCAGGCCTGATAAACCACCCGGCCGCAAAGAGATGTCCCGTAGGCAATTTTTAACGTACACGCTCGGCGGTGCAACAGCTTTTATGGGAGCTGGCGCTATTCTCCCCATGGTCCGGTTTGCTGTGGACCCCATTCTACATAAGAAGGGCAAGGGGAATTTTATTAAGGTAGCAGAAACCAAAATGATTACAGATCAACCACAGGAATTCACCTTCGAGCTCCCGCAGCAGGATGGTTGGTATGCGAGTACAGCTACACTAACTGCCTGGATTCGTAAAAATGAACAAGGAGAAATTTATGCACTCTCCCCAGTGTGTAAGCATCTGGGTTGCACGGTGGGTTGGAATAATAACAAAAGCTCTCCCGATGAATATCATTGTCCTTGCCATGGAGCACGTTACACTAAGTCAGGTAAGAACCTGGCCGTAGCGCCTAAACCATTAGACGAATACACCATAAAAATTGAAAACGACTGGGTGCTTTTAGGTGATATTATTCCGAATTCCGAAGTCAACAAGGAGGCGTAGATTCTGATGTTTAAAAATGTCTATAACTGGATCGACGAGCGTTTGGACATTACGCCAATTTGGAGAGATGTGGCTGATCATGAGGTTCCTGAGCATGTAAATCCGGCTCACCACTTTTCGGCGTTTGTGTATTGCTTTGGCGGACTTACTTTTTTTATAACCGTAATTCAAATCTTATCAGGGATGTTCCTGACTATGTATTATGTACCTGACATTATGAATGCTTACGCCAGTGTTGAGTATTTGCAAACTAAGGTAGCCTTTGGTCAAATTGTTCGGGGTATGCATCACTGGGGAGCAAGTCTAGTTATCGTTATGATGTTCTTGCATACCATGCGGGTCTTCTTTACGGGTTCTTATAAGGCACCTCGTGAAATGAACTGGGTAGTAGGGATGCTGATCTTTTTCGTAATGTTAGGTCTGGGATTAACCGGTTATCTTTTACCATGGGATAATAAAGCCTACTTTGCAACTAAGGTTACTCTAGAAATTGCCAACTCGGTACCTGTAATGGGCCCTGTTCTGAAGGAATTGATGCAGGGGGGCACGATTGTTGGAGCAGAAACGCTTACCCGATTCTTTGCACTCCATGTATTCTTCCTCCCGGCGGTACTGCTTAGTCTGCTTGTTGGGCACTTTATCATGATCCGCAGACAGGGTATTTCAGGACCGCTATAAAAAGAAAACTATAGAGAGGAGGAATATGATGGCACACGGAGATAATTCCAAAGAGAAGGTTGTGTTTGTCGGTGATTCACGTGTTCGCAGAGGCAATGGATTTATCACACCTCCAGACTATAGTGCTTACCCAGGCAAGTCTGAAGCCTTTATTCCAAATTTTCTTTTAAAAGAATGGATGGTCGGGGTAGTCGTACTTGTTGGGATATTAGTACTCACGATTTCGGAGCCAGCACCGCTTGGATTTCCCGCAAAAGCAACTGCTACAGTAATTCCTATGCCCGATTGGTACTTTCTTTTTCTGTATCAATACTTGAAGCTTCCTTATGCATCAGGCAGTTACATCGTTTTGGGAACACTTGGGGTCACGGGTGTAGCTTTTGGGGCTCTTCTTCTGGCACCGTTTCTAGATACAGGCAGAGAGCGTCGATTCTATCGCAGACCTATTGCATCGTCACTTATGTTTCTCTCCTTAGCAGCAGTTATTTATCTTACAAATGCCGCTTGGACGGAATATAAGCATGAAATGGCTGCAACGGGCCAAATCCCTGAGGATATTCAGCGTGAGGAGAAGGCAGCGGAAAACAAGGCTAAAGGGCTTCCTACTTCCAGTGCACCAAAGTCTGAAGAGCTTGCCATAGTGGACAAGGATGATCCCGCAATGGCCCTATTTAAACAAGCTACCTGCGTAACTTGCCATGCCACGGATTTAAAAGGTGGAGGTGGACCTTCCCTTCGAGGTATTGGGGATAAGTACGACAAAGAAGGCATACTTACAATCATTAAAGAAGGTACTGGAAACATGCCTAAGATGTATGATGTTGCCATTGAAGCGGGCTTGAGCGAACAAGACGTAGATGATCTGGCAGGTTGGCTTGCGAAACAAAAAAGTGAACAGTAAAATAGAAATATCGCGAAGCCTGATCGTATATGCGGTCAGGCTTTTGTGTGAGTAAATGTTAAGCTGACACATTCGGGAGGTCTATTGGATCTATGCTTGGAAAATGGAGTGAGAAAATACTTATAAACCGGGGATTCTTGTGGCTGCTGTTCACAGTCAATCTTCTCGGAACGATTTATGGCTACATATGGTATGGAAATCAATTAGAATTTACAACAGACAATTACCCGCTTTGGCTGCTCCCTTTTGTGCCCGACAGTCCAACGGCCAGTCTTTTTTTTACAATCGCACTGCTATTCCTGCTGTATCCCCCAAAAAGCATTGCGGGGACAACTCTGCGTGGATTAATCGAGGCATTAGCCGTCATTACATCTATTAAATATGGGATATGGGCGGTTAGTATGATCGTTGCTGGAGGATATCAAGGGGATGTTATTAGTTGGAAAGATTGGATGCTAATGATATCGCACACTGGGATGGCTGTTGAAGTTCTACTCTATGCCCGGTTCTTCTTTTATCGGAAGATGCTTCCCCTTGCCGTGTTATGGACACTATTTAATGACACTGTGGATTATTCATATGGGGTGTATCCGTGGCTGCCGTCGGTTCTCGAGGATGATGTTACACAGGTTCAATTCTTCACTTTTGGGTTGACTCTATTCAGTGCATTAGCAGCTTGGCTGCCGAAGGGGCGCTCACGAGCCTTATAAGCCTCATTTAAGTTCTATCCCTTGTCCTACTGCCATAACTATAAGGCAGGAGGGATGTTCTCATGCCGAGTAAGGGGCATTATCAAATATTTGGCCTTATCGTTTGTTGGATATTGTACCTAACTCTTGGAGGCGTAACAGCATTCGCAGAAACCGCTGGTAATGCCTCAGGAGCTGATAGTGGAACTGCGCAAGGCAATGCTAAAAGTCGCGCACTTCTGTTGGAACAAGCCGCAGAAAATTTATATGGGCATGTCCTAGAAGGTGATGTAACCAAGGTTCGACAGGGAACGGATGAAATATCCCGCCTGTTCGTTTCCTCATCCTTTGGTGATCTGACCTCGGTAGAAGGCATTAACGCCTTATCCGGTGTGATTATGGATCTAAAAGCTGCAGTAGCTGGGGTAGAGGCTTCTCCTGAGCGCTGGGAGTCCGCAGCTGCTAAATTGCGGCTGGCCGCCAACAGTCTTAACCATCCTCGTAAGCCGATATGGACACAATACTATAAGCTGATTCGTGAAGATCTGAATTCAATGGAGAAAAGCGCATCTGTCAATGATATAGGAACTTGGAAAGCTGCTCTTCAGCGGTTGCAAAGCCGATATGATACGATCAGACCGGCGATTATTATTTCCAGACCCCCTGAGGAGGTAAATGCCTTTGACTCCTGGATTTCGTATGCTGCGGGTGTCATAACCTCATCTCAGCCGGTTGAACGTACTCGGCTGCAAGAAATTGTTTCTTACGGACAAGAAGCGGTAAGAGTTTTGTTTGGTAAAGAAAAGGATGAACCGACTCTATCTTTACCTATGGCTTCAGAAGGATACGGTTTATGGGGGCTGCTTGCAGCGTGCTTCATTATTGGGGCGCTGGTCTATACAGGTTATCGGAAATACCGTGCGGATAAACAAAGGTGGAGAACCATCTAAGTTTCTTGCATACAATTTAAAAGATAGAGCGTTGCGCCCTACAAAAAAGAGCCAATTTGAATGAGTGAAATCATTCGAATTGGCTCTTTTTTTATTTTTGAATAGTGGGAATTCAATAATTTTAGGTTTCACGGAACCCTTCACCGTGGACATCATGTACATCATTGATAATAACGAATGCCCGTGGATCAACGGATTTCACAAGTTGACTGAGCCGACGGATTTCCTGCCGAGAAACTACGCAGTAAACCATATGTTTGGCTTGCTTAGAATACGCCCCGATAGCAGGAATCAATGTTACTCCACGGTCCATTTCCACGGTGATCAAATCGGCAATTTCAGGGGCATGATCGCTAATGATTGTAAAGGCTTTAGCAGCATACGCACCTTCCTGAATAAAGTCAATGACTCGCGAAGAGATAAAGACGGCTACAAGAGTGTAGAGTATTTGTTCTCTTGGGATATACAGCAGAGAAGCGCCAATAATAACAATGTCTATGGAGAGGATCACTTGGCCCATACTCCAACCAAAGTTGCGTCCGCAAATTCTGGCGATAATATCGACGCCACCGGTGGTGCCGCCAAAACGAAAAACGATGCCAAGACCCGCTCCTAACGTTACCCCGGCATATAATGAAGCAAGAATGAAATCATTTTTTGTAGTGAAAGGTACAATCCAACCTGATTTGATCATATTTTCGAAGAGCCATAAGAAAAATGAAAGTGCTCCGATTCCTACGCCTGTATAGGCAATTTGCCTGCCGCCGAGAATTTTCCATCCTAAAAAGAATAACGGAAGATTCAATATTAGAGTCGTCAGGAAGATTGGAATTTCGAAGGCATAATTCAGGAGAATTGTAATACCTGTTACGCCCCCCTCCATTAACTGGTTAGGGATAATAAAATAGAGCAGCCCGAATGCGTAAATAGCGGTACCGAGCATGATTGGAGCTACTGTTTTGGTGATTGCAATGGCTTTGGTTGAATTCATATAATCCCTCGATTTTTAAAAAAGATTTGTCTTCAAAACGTCTTTACGATAACATAGGGGCAAACAGAAGGCAAGATGCAGCAGGGAGGATGAAGTGCAGTTTATGGAAAAAAGTCTTGGTGACATCCAGCGTGAAGTTGACGCTTATATATCCCAGTTCAAAGAGGGGTACTTCAGCCCTTTATCTATGCTTGCGCGAATGTCCGAGGAAGTCGGGGAACTAGCGCGTGAAGTTAACCACCAATTTGGTGAAAAACCGAAAAGGAATGACGAAGCGGATAATTCCATTGAACTGGAGCTAGGCGACATCTTGTTTATTACGATTTGTTTTGCGAATTCATTAGGCATTGATTTAACGGAAGCTCATAATAAGGTTATGCATAAATTTAATACTCGTGATGCTGATCGGTGGACCAAAAAACACACAGATTAGCCTGCTTGAACATATGCTGTACCAAACGACCGGCATTTAGCCGTGGGGATGGTGCATATGAGTCCAGATGATTATATTAGACAGGCGTATCGATATATCTTACGCAGTGATTTTGAGGAAGCCATAGTATGTTTCGAGGCGGCGATTTCACAAAGTCCTGGCGATGCTGAAGTTCGTTACCGCTGCTCTATTACTTACGCGCGTAACGGCAGGCTGGATAAAGCCATTGAGCACGCACAGGCTGCTGTAAAGCTGGATGGTACTAAGCCGGAATATACATTGCATTTACAGCATCTGAAGGGCTTAACGCTCGTGCAGGAAGCCAAGGGATTGCTGGAAGCGGATGATAAGAGCAAGAACAACCCTTATCGACCCATTACATTATTAAAAGAAGCAGTGATGCTTGATCCACTAAATGGTGATGCTTATGTATGGCTTGCGCTCGCGTATAGTCGTATGAATGAACACCTTGAGGCTATAGCGGCCTTAAAAGAAGTCATTTCACTGCATCCCGATGACGCCGGGTTACGGCAATTGATGAAGGACCTTCAGAAATCACTACAAAAGTATATGCAGTAAACCATAGAACTAGTGAAAGCGGGGAAATCATTAAATGAGTGAGAAAATCAGAGTAATAGTAGCCGGAGCTGGCGGAAGAATGGGTAAAGAAGTGGTGAAGCTCGTACTTCAGGATGATGAATTAGAACTGGCGGCGGCCGTTGATCGTTCTTCTCAAGAGCAGGATGCAGGCCGGCTCGCCGGCCTTCCAGATGCCGGAGTGATCGTATGCGAGGATTTGGAGACTGCATTATCGAAGTACTCAGCAGACGTGCTGGTTGATTTTACTACACCTCAATTTGCTTATACTAACACGGCTTTAGCTATTAAATATGGTGTGAGACCGGTGATTGGAACTACAGGGTTTACACCGGAGCAGATTACCGAGCTGGACAAGCAGTGTCAGGATCAGGGAATCGGGGGTTTAATTGCTCCTAACTTTTCAATTGGTGCTATCCTGTTGATGAAATTTGCAGCACAGGCTGCCAAATATTTTCCTCATTTGGAGATTATCGAGTATCATGGAGACCAGAAGCTTGATGCACCTTCGGGTACCGCGATTAAAACTGCTGAGATGATCTCGGAGGTACGGAAAGAACTGCGTCAAGGCAATCCTCAAGAGGAAGAAATCATTGAAGGGTCACGGGGAGGATATTATAACGGATTCCGCATTCACAGCGTGCGTCTTCCAGGTGTGTTTGCTCAGGAAGAGGTTGTTTTTGGCGGGTTTGGCCAGTCCTTAAAGATTCGACATGATTCCTACGAGCGTTCCGGGTATATGCCTGGTGTCAAATTAGGGATTCAAAAGGTAATGGAATATACTGGCATGATATATGGGTTCGATCATTTTATTGAGTAGACGGGAGAGAGATTAGATGAAGATAGCATTTATTGCACATGACCGCAAAAAGGACGAGATGGTGAATTTCGTAACCGCCTATGAACATGTTTTTGAAGGGCGTGAACTTTATTCTACGGGAACAACCGGCCAAAGAATCATGGAGGCTACCGATTTAAAGATTAATCGTTTCATGTCCGGTCCGCTGGGCGGAGATCAACAAATAGGCGCATTGGTAGCTAAGGATGAGCTGGATCTTATCATTTTTCTACGCGATCCGTTAATGGCACAGCCTCACGAGCCGGACATAACAGCATTGCTTCGACTTTGTGATGTTTATGGAATTCCGGTGGCGACGAATATTGCCACAGCGGAGATCTTGGTAAAGGCGATAGACCGTGGTGATTTTGCTTGGCGAGATCTTGTACATAAATACAAACCAGGTGTAGACGAATGAAACTAGATATCCTTATCTTTGGTGCCCATGCAGATGATGCTGAGATTGGAATGGCAGGGACGATTGCGAAGCATACGGCAGCGGGTTTCTCTGTTGGTTTATGTGATCTTACCGCTGCTGAGATGTCATCGAATGGAACTGTAGAACAACGCAAACTGGAAGCCCAGCAAGCAGCAGATTTGCTGGGTGTCAAGGTGCGCACCAATTTAGGGCTCCCTGATCGGGGCCTTTTTATGACCCAAGAGAATTTGGATGCAGTCACAGCGGAAATTCGTAAATTCTCACCAGAACTTGTATTTGCTCCCTACTGGGAGGATCGCCATCCAGACCATATTGCATGTAGCAAGCTGGTGGAGGAAGCCGTGTTTAATGCTAAACTTCGTAAATATATGCCGGAACTACCGGTAGTTACAGCACCGCAGCTCTATTTTTATTTCATTAATGATCTTGGGCGTACAGATCTTATTGTAGATGTTACCGACCATTACACAGCCAAAGAAAATGCACTTTCCTGCTATCGTTCACAATTCCAGAAAACTCCGGGTGAAGAGTATGTCTCGACCCCGTTGAATAACGGCTATATTGAGCGTATTCGGTCAAGAGATACGCTGCTGGGTCAGCGAAGGCTCATTCCATACGCCGAGGGATTTGCAACTAAAGTACCTCATGCCGTGGACTTGTTCACCACAGGGTCTTCTCACGTATAATAGAAGTCAAATCAAAAGTCAGAGGGGGACGGAACTATGGAACGGATGTTGAAAATAGGTATTACCTGTTATCCGTCTCTTGGCGGCTCGGGTGTTGTAGCAACTGAACTGGGCAAGCTGCTGGCCGAAAAGGGCCACGAGGTTCATTTCATTACACATAGTATCCCGTTCCGGCTTGGAACGTTTCAAAAAAATATTTTTTATCATGAAGTTGAGGTTAACGATTATTATGTTTTCCGTTACCCTCCCTATGATTTGGCACTTGCTACCAAGATGGCTCAAGTTGCTAAAATGCAGGGTCTGGACCTTCTTCACGTACATTATGCTGTACCGCATGCGGTTTGTGCGCTTCTCGCCAAACAGATGCTTGGCAACAAAATTAAGGTTGTTACAACCCTGCATGGGACTGATATTACTGTACTTGGCCATGATGAATCCATTAAAGATCTAATTCGTCTGGGTATTAATGAAAGTGATGCAGTAACAGCCGTGTCCTTAGATCTCATACAAGAGACGCACCGGGCACTCGATATATCACGTGATATTGATTTGACTTATAACTTTGTAGACAAACGGGTCTACTATCCACGGGATATTTCCGATTTGCGTGATGACTTCGCTTCTCCTGACGAGAAGATATTAATGCATATTTCTAACTTTCGACCGGTTAAGCGGGTCAGTGATGTAATAGATGTATTCGCTCGGGTGAGTGCCAGACTTCCTTCACGCCTTCTTCTTGTTGGAGAGGGTCCAGAGCTGCCTAAAATCCAGGCTAAGATCATTGAAATGGGTCTGGAAGACAGAGTTAGGTTCTTGGGCAAGCAGGATGAAATCGCTCAAGTAATCTCAATGGCGGATTTGTTGCTGCTTCCTTCAGAGAAGGAAAGTTTCGGGTTAGTTGCTCTTGAGGCAATGGCTTGTGGTGTTCCGACGATTGGTTCAATGACCGGAGGCATTCCCGAACTGATTCAGCATGGTAAAACAGGCTTCCTGGCCCCAGTCGGGGATACAGCGGCAATGGCAGATTATGCTATAACCCTGTTATCGGATGAGCATAAGGCTCAGCAATTTAGGGGAGCTTGCTTGAGACGTGCATGTGAGGATTTCAATAAAGATAAAATTACGAAGCAGTACGAGGACATATATTACCGTGTGCTAGGCTGCAAGGTACCGGATCTGGACGCAGTCCGGCGATAAGGAGTCATTCATATGAAGTGGACAATGGCAGATTCCGGCATGGCTGAAGCGGCGGGAATTGTAGTTAACTGCCTGATCGCAAACGGGCATGAAGCTTATTGGGTTGGGGGCTGTATTCGTGATGAGCTTCTGAACCGGCCAGTACATGATATGGATATCACGACCTCTGCTCTGCCGGAGCAAGTGGTGTCTATATTCCCTCGGTGCATTCCTACAGGTCTGCAGCATGGGACAATTACGGTATTGCAGAATAAATACGGTTTTGAGGTAACGACCTACCGGACCGAGAGCGGCTATGCGGATCATCGCCGTCCGGAACATGTTGTTTTTGTAAATGACGTGAAGGAAGACCTTAGGCGTCGCGACTTTACTATAAATGCAATGGCTTGGGGCATAGAGGGTCGATTGCTTGATCCATTTGGCGGTGCAATAGATTTAGAGCATCGCACTGTACGCTGCGTAGGAGACGCAGAGGAGCGCTTTGAAGAGGATGCGCTCCGTATGCTTCGCTGCGTGAGGTTCGCGTCTACGCTGGACTTCAGCGTAGCTAAGAACACGTGGCGGGGGCTCCTGCGTCAGCGCGATAAGCTAGCGCATATTGCAGTGGAGCGTGTCCGCGCGGAACTGGAACGAATTGTGGAGGGACCGCATCCTCGGCGCGGTCTCGGCATGCTCTCGCGCAGCGGGCTGCTGCAGCGCGGGAGGGCCCCGTTCCCCTGGACCGTTTCCGATTTGGCGGCAGCCGCCGCCTTATCGGCCGGGATCGGGGAACTGGAGAGCGCCCGCCTGCGGTGGGCGCTGCTCCTGCATGCCCTGGGGCGGTCGGCCGATGAGGCCGACAAGCTCCTGCGGGCATGGACGTTCCCGGGGGCGACGCGGATCAGCGTCGCCGGGGTGCTGCGGGTCCGCGAAGCTTGGACCGCTGCCCTAGGGGAAGTGCCGGCGGGGGACCCGGCCGGCACGGATGAGCTGCGGCGGCGGTGGATCGCCGCCGTGCTCACTTACGGGCAAGACGCCGCCTGCGGATGGCTGTCACTTCTCAGGGTGCTGCCTTCGGATAGCCCCCCAACCCCCTTAACTCATTTGGCTGTCAAAGACTTTCCCGTTACTGGTCAAGTGTGGATAGCCCAAATGCCTGTATCCAGCCTCCAGGAACTAGAGGTTGGCGGGAAGGATCTGACCGAAGCCTTGGATAGGCGCCCTGGGCCCTGGTTGGGGTTCATGCTAAATGAACTGCTGTTGGCTGCAGCTTCTGGAGATATCCCGAACGATAGACAATTATTGCTCGCAGAAGCAAAAAGGATGGGTAGACATGAGCAATGATGAAACTCTGCTGCTGGCTCATTTGAAGCAGGAGCATCCAGCTTCCAGTTGGGTGGGCGGGCTGATACTGATGGAGACAGTAGTGTCCACTCAGGAGGAAGCTAAGAGGTTGGCCGAAGACGGTGCTAAAGAAGGCACATCAGTCTTCGCTGAAGAACAGACCGGTGGCAGAGGCCGGATGGGCCGGAAATGGCATTCCCCTCGGGGAAAAGGGATTTGGATGAGTATTATCCTTCGTCCCAAACTTCCACTTTTGTCTACTCCTCAACTTACTTTGCTGGCTGGGGTGGCTGTTTGCAGAGCGATTCGACGAGCTACAGGTGTTCAAACTGGAATTAAATGGCCTAATGACTTGTTAATCTCGGATCGTAAGGTTTGTGGAATATTGCTGGAATCGTGTATGAGTGAAGGTCAGCTCCAATATTGTATTGCCGGGATTGGTATCGATGCCAATCTGCAAGAGGATGATTATCCGGATTTCTTAAAGGGAATTGCAACATCGCTTAGGATTGAACGCGGCGGAGTGCCAGTGCACCGGATGGAACTTGCAGGCGAAGTATTGGCTGAGCTGGAATTATTATATACTCTTTATATGGAGCAAGGTTTCAGGCCGATAGGGATGCTGTGGGAATCCTTGTCTGTGACGCTTGGGCGTCAAGTCGCTTTGAATACAGCTCAAGGTCGCCGTGAGGGAAAAGCAATTGGACTGGACAATGACGGTGGATTGCTGCTTGAGAGTGGTACGGGGCAGGTATTCAGTGTGTGTTCCGGTGAGATAGAGATGATATAACTTGGCAAGGGGTTCATCCCTTTGTCATTTTTTTAACGTGTATTTGTGAAATGATTTTGGTATACTATGGCTAGAGGCAGTATCGCATGATACGAACTGCACTCTTTAATTTTTTTGGAAGTACCTTCTTAACTGCAATGACGGTTACGTTGGATTCTGCTCTGAGCCGTAAGGACCGAGACAGAAGGGACGACACGCGAGTGACTCTTCTTACTGCCCTTCGGACCTTTTTAGCGGACATGCTAAAAGGTTTTTTTGTTTGCGCGGATTACGCGTAGTTTTTATTCGAAAAGGGGAATGAACCTAAAATGGCTAATCAACAAGCTCTAAATATTGTGAAAATGAAAAAAATGAAAAAGGATGGCGTGCCGCTGAGCATGCTGACCGCATATGATTATCCTTCGGCCAGGTTGGCTGAGGAAGCGGGCATTGACCTTATTTTAGTTGGAGATTCTTTGGGCAACGTGGTGCTTGGGTATGATTCTACTCTGCCAGTCACGATTGAAGATATGGTGTATCATACCCGTGCAGTAACCCGAGGTGCGGAGCATACATTTATCGTTGCAGACATGCCGTTTATGACATATCACGGTGGAATTGATGAGACCCTTCGCAGTGTTAGAAGACTAATGCAGGAAGGCCGTGCTCATGCGGTTAAGATGGAGGGCGGGCTTGAGATCTGTGCTACTGTGTCTTCTGTGGTCTCCGCGGGAGTACCGGTACTTGGCCATATAGGTCTTACTCCGCAGTCAGTCAATATGATTGGAGGCTATCGCGTCCAGGGCAAGGATCCACAGGATGCGCAGCGCCTGATGAACGAAGCAAAGGCTTTAGAGGCGGCAGGTGCTTTTGGTATTGTGCTGGAGCTGGTGACGGAAGAAGTAGCTGAAGCTATTTCTAAGGAACTAAGTATCCCTACAATCGGTATTGGTGCGGGACGTTACTGTGACGGACAGGTACTGGTCTATCACGACCTGTTGCAGTATGCATCCCCATACCGGGAGAAACGTTTTGTCAAAACCTATGCTGACGTAGGAAACTTAATCCGCGAAGGAATTAGCCAGTATGTACAAGAAGTGAAGCAGCGGACCTTCCCGGACGAAAATCATATTTTCGCTGCCGATGAGAGTGTACTTGAATCACTATATGGCGGTGCCGACAAAGGAGTGAAGTAAGATGAGAGTGGTAAGAAATGTAGAGCAGTTAAGAGAAGCTATTGAATATATGCGCGGCGGCGGGCATGGACCTATCGGTCTGGTTCCAACTATGGGTTTTTTACATGAGGGGCATGCTAGTTTGTTACGCCGGGCTGGGGAAATGTGTGGAACGGTCATCATGAGTATTTTTGTGAATCCTCTGCAATTTGGGCCTAATGAGGATTTCGAATCCTATCCGCGTGATGAAAAACGTGATCTGGAGCTCGCAGAACGAGAGGGTGCCGATATTGTCTTTATCCCTACTGTAGAAGTTATGTACCCATCGCCGATCCGTACAAAAGTGATGGTATCCTCACTTACAACACAGCTCTGTGGGGCTTCTCGGCCGGGTCATTTTGACGGAGTGACTACCGTTGTTTCTAAGCTGTTCAATATGGTTCAGCCCGATTATGCTTATTTTGGATTAAAAGATGCCCAGCAGGTGGCCGTATTACGACAGATGGTCTCCGACCTTAACATGAACGTATCCATTATAGCTTGCCCTATTGTCCGCGAAAGCGACGGTCTTGCACTAAGCTCACGCAATGTATATTTATCATCAGAAGAACGAAATCAGGCTCTTGTGCTGTCCCAGTCACTTAAGGAAGCGCGGGATGCGATTGAAGAAGGCAAATTCAGAACGGTAACTGAAGTAAAACAATTACTCATCTCTGTGATCTCACGTTCCCCACTTGCGAATATTGATTATGCGGAGATTTTATCTTTTCCAGGACTGGATTCCTTGGATGCCGAAACTTCCCTTATCGCGATAGAGGGTGAGATCATTATGGCATTGGCTGTTAAATTTGGCAGAACTCGCCTCATTGATAATATTGTATTCACGCCTAAGGAGGTTGCCGCTCTTGTATAGACATATGATGAAGTCCAAAATACACCGTGCAACAGTCACGGAAGCCAATTTGAATTATGTGGGCAGTATTACCATTGATGAGGATTTAATGGAAGCTGCAGATTTATTAGAGAATGAAAAGGTACAGATTGTTGATAATAACAATGGATCGCGTTTAGAGACCTATGTAATTCCAGGCCCGCGAGGCAGCGGGGTTATCTGTCTAAATGGCGCAGCAGCTCGGCTTGTTCATCCAGGAGATACCGTAATCATTATTTCTTATGCCATGTTGTCTACAGAAGAACTAATTGCCCATAAGCCAACCGTCGTATTCGTTGACGATCATAATAAGCCGGTTAAGAGTGTAGATCATGAAATCCATGCTACGATAGCCTGATCAATCGGCCATTTATCACATATGTAATCAATGGAAGGGATGAAAGCACCGCTCCCGGCAAAAAATGAAGTCAGGCAAGTTGAACTGATTTCATTTTCAGTGAGGGTGGGATGTCCCATGTTTCAACATTTATTTGCTGAAATGAACGAGATGCTTCGCGAAATTATTATTGAATACCCCACTTCTACGGGTGCAAGACGGGATGAGCTGTTATGTAAGTATAATTTGCTTCGTCGGCTTAGTGATGATGTGATGGATGAGTGGCTGGCCTTCGCTGAGAAAATGAATAATTTTAACCAAGGGAATGACTTAAACCTGGAACAGGAAGAGGAACCTCCACAGCGGGAGACACCAGAGCTCTCCATGGAGTCCTTCGTCCGAGGACAGGGGTACTACAAACTGCTCATGTACCCACAATGCATTGAACAGTTTACAACAGTGATCTCACGTTATCCGGATAGCCTCTCCGGCCGTTTGTATCTTGCCATGTCTTACCTTCATCAGGGAGAAGGCGATGCAGCCTGGGATCATTTAGAGCACATGATTACACTTGTCAGAAATAAAAAGCTGAAGGCAATGGTTTATAACGCTATGGGCTGCATTCGTGCCTCTCAGGAGCGTTTCATTGAAGCAAGGGAGTTGTTCAGTCTATCCCTGCAGCATGATCCTTCTCTTCCTGAACCGAATGTTAACCTGGAGGTCTGCCGCAGCAAAGGCGGCGAACTGCAGTACGGAAGTCAGCTTGTTTCGCTTTTATAATCATAGTCCGTTATATTTAGCGATGCATCCCCTGTACAAGTGGTGTGCATCGCCTTTTTACGTAACATCTGTTATGCTGATAAGGAGTCTCAAGTGAAAGGGAATAGAACTTATAATGAAATTTGCCGTGCTTGATTTTGAAACTACCGGAACCCAATCTGTGGGTGAAATTATACAGGTTGGACTTGCCATAATAGAAGAAGACCAGTCCATCTCCCGTGTTTACGGTTCTTTTGTCAAGCCCGGAGCACCAATCCCGCCTTTTATCACAGGCCTTACCGGTATAACCGATAGTGATGTGGAGGATGCGCCAGAGCTGGAAGAAATGATGATGGAGCTGGTGCCTTTATTGGATGATGTTGTGCTGGTTGGGCATAACGTATCCTTTGATTTTCACTTTCTGCAGAATGCCCTGGATCGTTGCGGATATTCACCATTTCAGGGACGTATATTGGATACGATTGATTTCCTCAAGATTTGCTATCCGTCCTTGACGACTTATCAGTTGGGAGCGGTCAGTTCGCAATTTGGACTTAAGCATGAACGTCCGCATCAGGCGGACAGCGATGCACTGGCAACTGCACTTGTATTGCTGAAATGCCTCGAGGAACTTTATGCCCTTCCATTATTAACGATTCAGCGCCTCAGTGAGCTATTTACAGAGTCTGATGGTGATTTAGGATGGTATTTCGACGGCCTGCTCCGTGAGCGTGAGATGGAGACCTTCCAGCCGGAAGGAGATCTGACCTTCTACCGCCAGCTTGCTCTTAAGGTGGGGGATTGGAACGAGCTAGCTCCTCCTCGTGCTGACAGCCATGAGAATCCGGTCGAGCATTTGTCTTTTACAGATTATATGACTGAGGTCACTAAGCGGTTGACGGATGCTTTGCCACATTACGAAAGCCGGGAAGCTCAAGACATTATGTTTGGTGAAGTAATAACAGCTCTTCAGGATGAAAAGCATCTGCTGATTGAGGCGGGCACAGGAACCGGGAAATCCCTAGGTTATTTGCTTCCAGCGATTTATCAGAGCGTCCGTACAGAAGAGAAGGTAATGGTCAGCACTCATACAATTAATCTTCAAGACCAACTGCGTGAACGAGATATTCCATTACTTACTCAAGTGGTTCCTTTTCCATTCAAAGCAGCGATATTTAAGGGTAGAGGACATTATTTGTGTCTGCGCAAATTCGAACATAAAATAAACCGAAGAGATTTTATAAGTCCTCGGGAAGATATTCTTACTGCAGCACAAATGATTGTATGGTTGACTCAAACAGAATCAGGGGATGACGAAGAACTTAACATGGGGAATCGTGGAGGGGACTTCTGGGAAACGGTAGCTAGTGATACAGATTCTTGTCTGGGCCGTTCCTGTCCATGGTTCCGCAAATGCTATTATCATCGTGCGAAGCACGAGGCGGGAATTGCTGATGTGGTTATTACGAACCACTCCAAGCTTTTCGCAGATGTTAAGGCAGGGCATCAATTGCTGCCTGCTTACGAACATCTGGTTATCGATGAAGCTCATCATCTGGAGGATGTGGCAGGTAAGCATCTTGGGATGCATATGAAGCATTTTACTGTGATACACACGCTATCACGATTGTTCAAGGATACCCGAAATGGACAGCTCCCGGCTCTTCGCCAGCAGTTGCAATCGGCAGGCAGTGAGCAAGCATCGGAATGGAGCCTTACCATTGATCGGATATATTCCGATCTTATTACGGTTAAGGAAACCTGGGATGTATTAAGTGATAAGCTATTTGGGCTCCTTCCGGAGCGGAGTGATGCAGCCGCAGGGGAGGCTGGGCAATTGGTTATGCGCCTCTTGCCAAGCAAGAAACCTAAGAATTGGGAAGAGCTCGCTTCTCTAGAAAGCGGAATGATATCTACATTAAGCGATGTTCTGCGCTCTGGTGATCGAATGCTGAACGAAATGAGGGATCAGGAGGGACAGTCCTCTTCAGACAGCCTTATAACAGACATTGGCGGATTGTTCAAAGATTTGGCAGCCATTCGCGATAACGTGCGTTTTTTTATGGGCTTAAATGACGAGAATGTTGTATATTGGCTGGAGGCTAATGGAAATTACCGCAGCAAATCTTTACAGCTCTATGCAGTTCCAGTCGATGTCAGTTCCCAATTGAAAGACCTCTTTTTCGATAAGAAAAAAAGTATTGTACTGACTTCGGCAACGCTGTCTGTTGATAAATCATTTCAGTTCATGATTGACAATTTGGGCTTAAATGAAGCTGCTGATCACGGCCGGCTTATGACCGTACTTCTTCCTTCTCCTTTTCATTATCGGGAACAGGCACTGCTTGTTATTCCGAGAGATTTTCCAAGTGTTAAGGGAAGTGTTGGAGATGCCCGTTTTGTCGACACGCTGGTGCAGTCACTCGCCGAAGCAGCCGTAACGACTCGGGGAAGAATGATGGTGCTATTTACATCCTACCGGATGCTGCGCCAAGTATATGATCCTCTTAAAGAGGCATTGTCATCCCAAGAAATTACGGTTTTGGGTCAGGGAATTGAAGGCGGCAGCCGCAGCAAGCTTATCCGGCGCTTTCAGGATAGCAGCGCTTCTGTCCTCTTAGGGACCAGCAGCTTCTGGGAGGGAGTTGACATTCCCGGCGAGGCCTTGACATGTCTGGCTATCGTAAGGCTTCCTTTCCAGCCGCCTAACCATCCGCTGGCGGAAGCGAAGTCGGAGCTCCTGCAAGCCCAGAAGAAGAACCCTTTTATGAAGTTATCAGTTCCTCAGGCAGTGATCCGGTTCAAACAGGGTTTTGGGCGTCTAGTCAGAACAGCACAGGATCGGGGAATTGTTATTGTGTATGATACCAGAGTTATTGAATCATATTATGGAAAGTACTTCCTTTATTCACTGCCAGGCCCCAAAATGGAGCATATGCTGACGGACCAGATGGTCCCTCGTATTGCTGAATGGCTGGAGGAGGGGGGCGTCTCCTAAAACGCCCATTACTTGAACTTGTACACCAAATAGGAGGAGAAAATATGAAGTCGGATAAAATATCGGAGGCTGTCGTTCGCAGGCTGCCAGTGTATCTGCGGTTTCTGAACGATCTCCACAAACGTGAAATTGCTACAGTTTCTTCTCAGGAACTTGGACAAAAGCTGGATCTTAACCCCGCGCAAATCCGCAAGGATTTAGCTTATTTTGGTGATTTCGGAAGAAAAGGCATTGGTTATGATGTTCCTTATCTGATTGAAAAAATCCGCCATATATTAAAACTGGATCAGCCTCTGAACGTAGCACTCGTAGGTGCAGGAAACCTTGGGCAAGCCTTATCCAATTACAATGCCTTCTTAAAAGATACGATGAAAATTACTGCTGTGTTTGATTCTTACCAGCCGAAGGTAGGCCAGAAGATCAACTCACTAATTGTACAGCCGATGGAAGAACTTGGAAGTACAATTCGTGAACAAGGTATCCGCATTGGTATTATAACGGTTCCTGAAATTGAAGCGCAGAATGTTGCCGATATTCTCGTGGAATCAGGTATTGAAGCGATACTGAACTTTGCACCCGTAATTCTCAAAACACCTTCTAATATTCGTATTCATGCAGCTGATTTTACGACTGATTTGCAAAGTCTAGCTTATTACCTGCAGGATGCAAGAGAAGAGGTCCAGAATGAAGAGCAATAAATGGACTATTAAAAACGGGAGATTTGTTGTTCCAGGTGCCGACAAACCTGTCCTTAACGGATATATGACTATTGAGAATGATCGGATCACTTACATAGGTGAAGTGGAACCCCCTTTCGAAATTGACGTTGAAATCGTCGATGGCAGCCGGTTGTTATTTATGCCAGGTCTTGTTAACACGCATGGACATGCGGCGATGTCACTCCTTCGCGGCTATGGGGATGATTTAGCCTTGCAGGTATGGCTGCAGGAAAAAATGTGGCCGATGGAAGAAAAGTTCACGGGTGAGGATGTTTATTGGGGAAGTTCGTTGTCTGTATTAGAAATGCTCAAGGGCGGAACAACAACTTTCCTAGACATGTATGATCATATGGACCGAGTAGCAGAAGTAGCGGAGCTTTCGGGAATCCGTTCTGTTCTTATGCGCGGAGTGATTGGCTTCTGCTCTGAAGAGATGCAGAATCACAAGCTGGCTGAGGCTATTGAATTTGCACGTAACTGGCACGGAAAAGCGGATGGAAGAATCACAACAATGATTTCTCCGCATGCACCTTACACTTGTCCACCGGACTTTTTTGTGAAATTTGTACAGGCTGCTCATGATTTGGATCTGCCTATGCACACACATATGTCGGAAACCCGGCGTGAGGTTGAGCAAAACGAAGCTGATTATGGTCTGCGTCCAGTCGCACATTTAGAGAAGCTGGGGATGTTCACTCGTCCGTCCATTGTTGCCCATGGCGTTCATCTAAACGATGAGGAAATAGAGATTTTGGCTCGCCATCAGGTGGGGGTGTCCCATAATCCAGGTAGCAACCTGAAACTTGCAAGTGGAATCGCCCGTGTTACTGATTTATTGCGAGCAGGTGTACCCGTGTCCCTTGGAACGGATGGAGCGGCAAGCAATAACAACCTGGATATGTTCGAGGAAATGCGCCTTGCGGCTCTGATTCATAAAGGAATATCTGGTGATCCAACGGCAATTCCGGCACCGGAAGCTTTGCGAATGGCTACGGAGTATGGAGCCAAGTCCATCTTTTTGGACAATGTAGGCAGACTAGCACCTGGAATGAAGGCGGATTTCATTGCCATCGATATCGACCAGCCACATCTGCTACCACACAGCGACCTGCTTTCCCACGCAGTATATTCGGCTAGTGCGAAAGATGTTGAGCATGTATGGATTAATGGCAAACAAGTCGTTAAGTACGGTAAATGCCAAACATTGGATGAAGAGATGATTCGCCGTAAAGCCCAAGAGTCTTTTGAGAATCTGTTGAAGCGGTAATTGTAACGTCCGAATGTTATAGGAAAGGGAGCTGTATTTTTGAAGAAAAGGAGAAAATGGCTCTTGCTGGGGTTTGGCGTGACTCTGCTCCTTCTGTTCGGATTAAGCCAGTTCTATGGCTATATTATGAAAGATCAATGGAATGAGCGCAGTATCGCCAAAGAGGCAGCTATAAGCCGGGCTGGATTAGTTAAGATCACTAAGGCACAAAAATCCGTTTGGGATGAAAACTCTATTTATTGGGTTATGACGGGTAAGAACCAAGCCGGTGCGGATATGATGGTGTGGGTTCGATTTACTACCGAGGGAAAGATTGCAGAAGGCGACAACGCTATATACGCTGAAATGCTTACTAACGGAACCTCTGAGAACAAAATTACAGCAATTATTGAATCCGAGATGCCAGATGTTACAATAGAGCGTTTGCTGCCCGGTGTCTATAATGGTGAATACGCATGGCAGCTTTTTTACAAAAAAGACGATCGTTATTATTACCGTTTTTATCGTTTTGCAGATGGTACACCTATAGGTGAGGGGTATAGTTTGCCTAATCGTTAATCAAAAAGCCGAGCAGACGGATTACGTTCGCTCGGCTTTTTGCTATATTGTTGTCAATAATACTAGCAACGAAAACGTATATACTTTGGTGCGTACTCATGTACATCATTTGGATTTCCAACTAATAAGATGAGAAGAAAATCACATTTATGAAATAAAAAAAAGACCTAATCGCTAACAGCTACGGTCTTTTTTGTCGATATAGGGGTATTGAAAAGGAGAAAATGTAGAATTTAGTAGTAAAAATTTTAAATATATTCACAATTTATTTTCAAATGGTATATACACATATGATATACTACTACTTGTATTAAGAGACAACTCCATTGATATAACTTTAAATATTATTAATAAATACTTATATGTATTTTTTCCACATCTGAGAGGAGGACGTTACTTGAAACTTCGTCTTATACCTGTATTAATTACGTCAGTATTATCGTTAGCCCTTATGTTTGGTGGATGGTACTTGTATCGCCAGTTTGCTATTCAAGAGCCTTTGCAAAAGATCGTTAACAGCTATGAAGGTGTCACAAAGTCACATATAACTATTAACCGCGATGAAGTATCTTTGAAACTTGATTTACAACCAGGTACGAAATTACGTGAATTAGTTCAACATATAACAACTGAAGGCAAATCCGTAATTGGAGGCCGTACACTTAAGCTGGATGTAGAACAACATTCTAGTGAAGAACTTGATGAAATTTGGGATCAGGCCATGTTCTCCGTAGCTGAAGCTATGGAAAGCCGTAAATATACCCTGATACCTGCCAAGCTTGAGCAACTAAAGGGAAAGTACAAAGGCATAACCACAACTACTGAAATCGATGATATTAATGTGTATGTAAGTTTGACCAACGGCAAAAAAAGTAAATTTATTATTTTGCCGCGACAGCCTGAAACTATGGGGGTTTGGAATAATGCCTAAGTGGATTAAAGAAGTATTGGCGGGATTTATTCCTGTGTTGCTGATTTTTATGGCTTTTCTCGGTATTAATATTGTTCCCGTTATCATTGCTGCTGCCATGTTAGGCGCACTGCTGCTCGTAGCCCATATGCGTGGAGGATTGACTGTGAATGCGGGTGCAGAAAAGAAACGTAAAAAGAGTGGTCCATCGAAGCTTACCTTTGAAGAGATCGGCGGTCAGGATAATGCAAAGCAGGAACTGCGTGAAGCCTTGGACTTTCTAATCCGACATGAAGAAATCAGCAAATTTGGTATTCGCCCTCTGAAAGGCATATTGCTTACAGGCCCTCCGGGAACGGGTAAGACACTTATGGCCAAGGCTGCTGCGCATTATACGAACTCTGTATTTGTGGCTGCTTCGGGCAGTGAGTTTGTGGAGATGTACGTAGGTGTTGGCGCGGGCCGAATCCGTGATTTGTTCAAAGACGCCCGTACCCGTGCTCAGAAAGAGAACAAGGAAAGTGCTATCATTTTTATCGATGAAATTGATGTTATCGGCGGGAAGCGCGAAGGCGGTCAACAGCGGGAATATGATCAGACGCTGAATCAGCTGCTTACAGAGATGGATGGGATTTATAATAATGATACACCGCGTATTCTATTGGTAGCTGCCACGAACCGTAAGGAAATGCTTGATTCTGCCCTTTTGCGTCCGGGACGGTTCGACCGCCATATCCAAGTCGATATGCCTGATAAAAAGGGCCGGAAATCGATTCTCGATCTTCATGCCAAGAACAAGCCGCTTCATAAAGATGCCGATCTAAATAAAATCGCCGAAGAAGCTTATGGCTTCTCAGGTGCTCAATTGGAAAGTGTCATGAATGAGGCTGCAATCTATATGATGCGTGAAAATTTGACGGCTGTGGAGCAGCGCCATATGTCGATGGCCATTGATAAGGTGATGATGGGCGAAAAGACGGATCGTGAAACCAACCAGGAAGAGAAAAAGCGTGTAGCTATTCATGAACTTGGACATGCCATTATGGCGGAGCTGCTCCGTCCAGGCAGTGTGAGTCAGGTTACATTGACCCCTCGCGGTCAAGCATTGGGTTATGTCCGTCATAATCCCCAACAAGAACAGTACTTATATACTAAAGATTATCTAGAAGAACAGATTATGATTGCTTTGGGTGGAGCTGCTGCTGAAGTTATTTTTTATGGCGGGAGAAGTACCGGTTCGCGTGGAGATTTTGATCAGGCGCTAAATATTGTAGAGACTATGATGAAATCGGGACTCACTTCACTTGGGATTGCCAAGCTGGAAATGGTAACCACAGAAGAGATTATGAAGGAGAACAGCAATATTTTGGATGAGCTTATGGCTCGAACTCATGAACTGCTAAATAACCAACAAAACGTGTTTAATTACTCCTTGGACATCCTAATGAAGGAAGAAGTCCTCTCTGGAGAGCAATTTCGTTGTCAATTTAGTGACAGCGTGCGTTTACCGGCATAATTATTTATGCCGGTTATTTTTTTTTACTTTTCAGGCATGCTAAGATATCATTATATGTCGGGCTTATAAATATTTACGACAGACAAGGTACAATACAGAAGTATAGATACCTGAAAGGATGGAGAATTTTTTATGAACTTTAAGAAGATAGGTGTCATTGGCGGTGGCACAATGGGCCAAGGTATTGCTGAAATGTTGGCAGCCAAAGGACTCGATGTAATGCTGGTGGAGAAAACCCCGGAAAGATTAGATTATTCTTATGAGATGATTGAGACCAGTCTTGACAAACAATTGGAGAAATGGGCGATCACCCAAGCGGAGAAGAAACTAATTCTCAGCCGGATTCTAAAGGTGACACATTTTGCCGAACTTAGTTCCTGTGATATGGTCATTGAAACCATCACAGAAGATTTGGAAGCAAAGAAGTCTGTGTTTAACCAACTTGACCAAGTATGTCCAAGCCATATTATTCTAGCAAGCAACACTTCAACACTCAGCTTAACAGAACTTGCAAGCTCGACGATGTATCCGGAGCGCGTCATCGGAATGCATTTCATATATCCTGTAGCCAAAGTGGATCTTGTCGAAATCGTACGCGGATTAAAAACATCTGATTCTACTTTTGAAGACACCAAAACTTTTGTTGATGAAATTGTTGAGAAAAAGGGCGTAATGATATACGAATCCCCAGGATTTGTAACCTCCCGCCTTATTTGCTTGCTCATTAACGAAGCTATGCATGTATTGCAAGAAGGCGTTGCTTCTCCTCAAGATATTGACGATGCGATGCGTATCGGCTACCAGTTCCAATACGGACCCCTTGAGATGGCTGACCGTTTCGGTCTGGATTCAGTGCAGGCTGCACTGGAGCGGATGTTCCGCGAGTATGGCGAACTGAAATACCGTCCTTCTACTATTCTCAAAAAGATGGTACGTGCAGGACACCTAGGCATGAAATCAGGCGAAGGCTTCTTCAAGTATGACAAGGATGGTGACCGTGTATGAATATTCTAGTTATTAACTCAGGCAGTTCTTCTTTGAAATATCAGCTTTATAATATGGTTGATGAATCCGTTTTGGCTAAAGGTTTGGTGGAACGTATCGGGATGGATTCTTCCATTCTGACTCACAAACCTACCGGCAAACCTGATGTAACTGAAGTAAGCGAAATTTTGGAGCACAATACAGCTATTCGTAAAGTTCTAGCTTGTCTGACTGACAAAGAACACGGAGTTCTTGGTTCAACGGATGAGATTAATGCAGTAGGCCACCGTGTAGTACACGGGGGAGAGTTTTTCAAGGCTTCTGCACTGGTTGATGCAGATACAAAAACAAAAATCCGCCAATTGTTCGATCTTGCTCCACTGCATAACCCAGCAGCGATGATGGGTATTACTGCAACAGAGATTAATATGCCAGGGGTTCCTCAGGTCGTAGTATTTGATACGGCGTTCCACCAAACTATGCCTGAAAAGTCCTTTATGTATGCCATTCCGAGAGTTTTGTATAACAAATATAAAGTTCGCCGCTACGGCGCGCATGGAACATCCCATGATTTCGTAAGCAAAGCTGCTGCGGAATATTTGGATCGTCCGCTTGAGGACCTGAAAATCATAACTTGTCATATCGGTAACGGGGGCAGCGTGACTGCAGTTCAAGGAGGTATCTCTGTAGATACTTCGATGGGTATGACACCGCTGGAAGGCCTTATGATGGGTACGCGCAGCGGCGATCTTGACCCGGCAATCGTTCCTTACGTAATGAATAAGGAAGAGCTGTCCGTAGGAGAGGTCAACTCTATGCTTAACAAACATAGTGGAGTTTTGGCTATTTCGGGCTTCAGCAGCGACATGCGTGATATTGAGAACGGTGCTGAGAAGGGTGATCCCAACTCAACGCTTGCATTTAATATGTATGAGTATCGCTTGCGGAAGTATATTGGTTCTTACGCAGCTGCAATGAACGGTGTGGATGTTATCGTCTTCACTGCGGGTGTTGGAGAGAATTCCTCTATGCTGCGCGGACAAGTACTTAACAATTTGACGTTCCTTGGCATTGAACTGGATGTAGAGGCTAACAAGATCCGTTCCGGTGATCCTCGTCGCATTTCTACGGCTGATTCCAAGGTGCAGGTGCTTGTAGTGCCTACAAACGAAGAGCTTGTCATTGCACGTGATACTAACCGTATTGTGCAAGGTATTAACGGCTAAATCAGAGGAGAGAATGAAGGCATGGCTAACAAGAGTGTTATAAAGACCGTGAATGAACATGTTGGAGAAACGGTTGTTATCGGCTGTTGGGTTAATAACAAACGTTCCAGCGGTAAAATTCAGTTCCTGCAGCTTCGTGATGGTACAGGGTATATTCAGGGAGTTGTCGTGAAATCTGAAGTGTCTGAACAAGTATGGGATGATGCCAAGAGTCTGACTCAAGAAAGCTCATTGTATGTGACCGGTATTATCCGTGAGGAGCCTCGCAGTCAATCGGGTTATGAGATGACTGTAACAGGAATAGAAGTGCTGCATCTGACCGAGAATTACCCGATCACACCGAAGGAGCATGGTGTGGATTTTTTGATGGATCATCGTCATCTTTGGCTTCGTTCAGCGAAGCAACGGGCCGTACTAGTGATTCGTGCGGAAATTATTCGGGCCATTCAACAGTACTTCGATACGAACGGATTTACGCTTGTGGATCCACCGATCTTGACACCAACTTCCGCTGAGGGAACAACCAACTTGTTCCATACGAAGTATTTTGAAGAGGATGCCTATTTGACGCAAAGCGGCCAGCTTTACATGGAAGCTGCTGCAATGGCTTTAGGCCGCGTCTATTCATTTGGTCCTACCTTCCGTGCCGAGAAGTCCAAAACTCGTCGTCACTTGATCGAATTCTGGATGATTGAACCGGAAATGGCATTCACGGATCATGAGGAAAGCCTGCGTGTTCAGGAGAATTTCATTAGCCATATTGTTCAATCCGTGGTTACTAACTGTCGACCTGAGCTTGAAGCAGTAGGTCGTGATATTTCCAAGCTGGAGAATATCAAGGCACCTTTCCCGCGTATTAGTTATGACGATGCTATTAAATTCTTGAATGATAAGGGCTTTGAGATTGCTTGGGGCGATGATTTCGGTGCACCACATGAAACGGCAATTGCTGAAGAAAATGACAAGCCGGTATTTATTACGCATTACCCAGCGTCTTTCAAGGCCTTCTATATGAAGCCGCACCCGGATCGTCCGGAAGTGGTATTGTGTGCTGATATGATCGCTCCAGAAGGGTATGGAGAGATTATTGGCGGATCACAGCGGATCGATGATCCTGCACTTTTGGAAGAACGATTCAAAGAACATAATCTTTCAATGGATACGTACAAATGGTATATGGATTTGCGTACCTATGGTTCTGTGCCTCACTCTGGCTTCGGTTTGGGATTAGAGCGCACTGTAGCCTGGATTTGCGGTCTTGACCACGTTCGCGAGACTATTCCTTTCCCTCGTACACTGTACCGTCTTTACCCTTAAGGGAGAGAGGGGACGCATATGGACAGCAAAGGATGGAACACTTGGGGCGAAGGCGTCTCCTTTGGCCTGGATAATGGAATGGCCATTATTCCTTATGCTCTGCTTAGAAATTACCGCAAGCTGAATTTAAGCGGTAGTGAAACACTGCTGCTTATCCACTTGCTCTCCTTTCGCCAGGTTGAGGGGATTGAATTTCCTTCTCTTGAGGAGCTTCAAGCTGTAACAGGGCGGAGCATACCCGTTATTGCGGGGGAACTGCAGAAGCTTATGAAGGATGGCTTTATCAGTATCGATGGTGATAATGATGAGCTTCGTGACATGCATTATGAGCGCTATAACTTTTCCGGTTTGTATGGAAAGCTAGGCGCTTTTCTAGCGAATCAAGCTAAAGCTTCTGAACAAGAAGGAACTCAGGGGAATGAATCGAAGTCCTCGATCTCTAGAGTGACTGACAATCGATTTGGTGGTTTTCCACCTGATGGTGGGTCTGGAAAAGGTTTATCGAATCCGGAAGATGAAAGCCGCAGCTTGTTCCTTATCTTCGAAAAAGAATTCGGACGTCCATTATCTCCCATGGAGTGCGAGACGATTTCCGGGTGGCTGGATCAAGATCGTTATCCTGAGGAACTTATTTTACTGGCGCTTAAGGAATCTGTATTTGCAGGTAAACTTCATTTCCGTTATATTGATCGAATTTTACTGGAGTGGAGCCGCAACCGGGTGAAGAACGCCCAAGATGTGAAGGCCTATTCGCAGAAATTCCGGGGTGGCGGAAGGTAGTCAGATTCATCTGCAAATTACACATAATAGCTTGAATGAATATAGAACCGTGTTGTGAGGACTTTTAAGCCCTTAACAGCACGGTTTTTTATATAAACTTACCATTCCATTAAAAATTCTTTTATAAATGAGCAGGGTTTAGACTATTTACGTACGTCTATTGCTAGGGGAAGGAGGGGAGACATCATTGAGGATGAGAGCTTAATCAGAGAAATCTGCAACGGAGACGATCATTCGTTCCAGCAGTTCGTTGAAAGATACAGTCAACATGTGTATAAAGTGGCAAACTCGGTACTGAGAGATGCCAAAGAAGCTGAGGATGCGGCTCAGGAAAGCTTTTTACAGATCTATAAATCTCTCCCCGAATACCGTCATCAAGGACTCAAGACGTGGATAACTCGGATTGCCCTACATAAAGCTATTGATGCCAATCGAAGGCGTGAACGATTAAAGGAACAGTCGGTTGATTATGATAAAGTTCTCAGCGTCACTCCATCGTTAGATGAAGATGTGTTAAAAGGAGTGATCCGGAGGGAACGGAAGGACCGTTTATGGAATGAAATACAGAGTTTGCCCTCCGTTCATCGCGACGTGGTCGTTGCTTTTTATCTGGATCATAAAAATTACGAGCAAATTGCTGCAGAGCATGGGATTACCCCGAAAACGGTTGAATCTAGATTGTACAGGGCCAGGCACTGGATTCGGACCCATTGGAAGGAGGAGGAATGGCTGTGAAAGAGAGTAGTAACTTCTTGGATAAAAATGGGCTTAAAGAGTACCTTGCGGGCCAAAGCACCCCTGATGAAAGAGGGAAATGGGAAGAAGTACTCCTCGAAGATGAGGAAGCTTTTTCTTTATATATGGAAGCACTGGATGAAATGCAGGATGAACTTCCTGAATTGATGAACCAGGGAGCTTTTGTAAATAGAGTTATGACAGCTGCAGGAATAGATAACATTCCGAGAATACACAAACCAAGTCGAACCCGCTGGTATGAGCGGACCCTTTTCCACTATGTTATTGCAGCCTCATTAACACTGCTGTTTATGTCCTCTGGAGTCTTTGACAGGCTAATGACGGGGAATATGGATGTAGTTGTACCTGAAGATGCAAAAGGCCTTTCATATAGTGAGCAAATGATGCAGGCCACCAGCGGATGGTTGGACCAGTTTATGTCAGACGGTAACAAATGAGAGGAGAGATAAGAATGCAAGTTCAGTTCAATAAATTACGTGCGTTTTTTCTAAATATAATACCGGGAGCAGGACATTTTTATATTGGCAAAAGAATCCTCGGAGCTGCTTATTTCTTAATCAGCTTCGGGGGATTGTTTATGTCCTTTCTAGCTGCTTTGGCCTCCGGTGATGATGAATTTGTTGGGATCGGGCTGATCGGTTTTTTTCTGATGTGGTGTTTAAGTATGCTGCACCTAATAATCGTCTTATTGAGATCACCTAACTATACTGTAGGAGCTCCAAGCGAGGATTGGACGCAGACACAACCTTTAATCCCTGTACGAAGCGAAGAAAGTGAAAGATTCCACGTGATTTTGCTGTCTTTTATCCCTGGGCTAGGTCATTTTCATATGGGACTTATGCAGCGCGGATTATCCTTTCTAATCTCCTTTTTTGGATATATGACGGTGATGCTTTTTCTGACAGGTGTTACATCCAGTTCGGCCTTTCTGCTGCTGTTCGGAGTTCTCCCTGTAATTTGGTTGTACAGCATGTTCGATGCGGTTCAGCATATACATCGCAAGCTGGGTGGTGAAGAATTGGTGGATCGGACTGTGTTCGATGATTTAGAGGCTGGCCGTGAGGATGGACGTCGCAGTAAAGTGCTGGCTACGCTTCTGTCTGCTTTTCCTGGTGCTGGGCAAATGTATCTCGGATTGCAGAAAAGAGGACTTCAGCTCATGCTGCTTTTCCTCGGCAGTATTTATGTAATGGATCTACTTCGTCTATCAGTGCTTTTCTTTTTGATTCCAGTGATATGGTTTTACAGCTTATTTGATGGTCTGCAGCTCGTGAGCCGTTACGGTCGGGAGCCCTTACAGGATAAACCTGTAATCGAAGGCTTTATGAATCATCAGGGCTGGTTGGGTGCGGTGCTGCTGGCTCTTGGTCTGTACTACATCTTGGCAAACGTAGCGGTTCCAGCTTTGGATGTGCGTTTTCCGGAATGGCGTCTGGAATATAGGTTTAGTACGTATCTCAAGACGGTCATCGTATCAGTGTTGCTTATTGGCGGCGGAGTGAAGCTGTTAGCGGGTAGTAAAAATACAACAGCCAAAAAAGAAACGGGTGCTAAATAATGACGAATTCAATAGAAGTACAACCAGCAGTGATCACTGGTGGAGCAGCCGTTTCTAAATCGGGAACTTCCAGGCATTGGCGTGTAGGCACCTTATCCATGGGTCTAAGTCTCCTGTTCCTGGGTGCGCTTATTATGGCCTCCCAATGGAAGGGCGCCGATGTATTTGAAACGGCTCTGGCCTGGTGGCCGGTAATTTTTATCTTTTTAGGATTAGAGGTTGTAACCTATACGTTATGGTTTAAGGGAAAAGGAAAAATGTATTATGATGTGCTCAGTATCTTTTTCGTTGGCTTTTTGTCGCTGTGCTGTCTGATTTTTGCCGGGCTTAGTTCCCTTGGGCTTACCCAAGAAATACGACAAATGGTATCTTCAGTTGAACAAAATTACGCACTTCCCGAATGGAGCGGTCCTGTCCCTCAGGGAGTGAAGCAGGTTATTGTACAGGGTGAGAATCCTTATGGAGTCACGGTGGATAAGACAGGGGGAACAGACCTGAATGTCTTTGGTACTTATCGGTCTAACGAGGGGCGCTTGGGAGCAGCGGATGAGGATCAATTGCTTCGTACCAAGGTAGCTGGTGATACGCTGTATATTCTACTGGGTGATACCTCGAGGAGTTCTCTTGAGAACACTAGATATGGGATTAACGTGACGGTTGCTGGCCCTGCTGAACTTAAGGTAGTGGTGCGCGATAATAGTGGGAACGTGGTTGAAGAATAACCCTTAACATCTTTCTGCCATATTCTAATGAAAATGACAAAAAGGTGGATAACGATGACGGAAATACAAATAGCTGCTGTGGGAGACCTTATGGTCAAGCGTTATATTATTTCGGATGCTAAACAGCCAGACGGAACCTATTCTTTCGAAACCCTGTTCGCGAGAGTGGCTCCTTATCTGAAGCAGGCGGATTTGACGATCGGAAATCTCGAAACCACCTTTGCCGGAAGCGGGCGAGAATGCCGGAAAAGTCTACGATCTGGCGGTCCGATATTCAAGTGCCCAGACGAACTGGCCCCGGCACTTAAGAAAGCGGGATTCGATGTATTAGTAACAGCGAACAATCACTGCATGGATTATGGTGCCCCGGGTCTGATTCGGACGTTACGAGTACTGGACCGCAATGGAATCAACCACACCGGTACATCTAAGTCATTACAAGAATCCAATAAAGCTCTGATCAAAAACGTAAAAGGGATTATGATCGGAATCCTCTCCTACACGTCAGGAACCAACAGGATTCCAGTACCGGCGAGTCGGCCATGGCTGGTAAATCGGATAGAAACTGACAAAGTCATTAGAGAGATTCGAGATTTAAAAAAGAAAGTCGATCTGGTTTTGCTTTATATGCATTTCGGAAACGAATATCGGTACACTCCAAACAAGAGGCAAAAGCAGCTGGTAAACCTCTTTTTTAAAAATGGCGCCAACATCATACTGGGATCTCACCCGCATGTTCTTCAACCGTTAGCGGTCCGGGGAAAGAAACAATTCGTTATTTATTCTTTGGGTAATTTTGTTTCGACAAAACTAAAGAATAATCCTTATACACAAAGCGGAATCATCCTTACTCTTAAAATTAAAAAGGATCAAAAAGGAAACACGAGTATAACTAACATTGATTACATCCCGACTTACGTAGATCGAAGAATGACAAGCGGTAGCAAAATTACAGAGGTCATCCCCATCCGTGATGCGTTAAATACGAGCGTCTCTGATTTACAAACGGGGCGGCGAAATCTCCTGAATCGTATGCTGAAGCATACGACGGTAATTATAAATAGGGAATAGTACCATCAGAGACAATTGTATACAATATTAAACGGCAGACTTGGACGATAGAATAAAGTCCTAGACTGCCGTTGCTTTATTGAACTAATGCGATAGGTAGCTCGAAAATAACTTGAAGAATTTAAAGAGGGGGGAATAAACAGTGAGTGAACGAGTGGATACAAAAGTTAATAAGCGACTTGATAGTGTTCGTATACTTGTTGAAGAAATGATCGTGTCAATGGATAGCATACTTAATAGACAAGAAGCGTGTGTTCAGCTGTATGGGGTGTCGACCTTTACTTCATTGTTAGCGACGAAAAGAGGACAAGATCAGGAATTGGCAGCAATCATAGGATTACTACATGATTATTATTTCTATAAAACAGGAATCAATGAGTTTTCTGGACCCAACAGTGCCGAGACCGTAAGACCTCTATTAAGGGATATGAATATTTTTACCAATGAAGAGCTAGTGACAATCTTAAAAGCAATCTTCTATCAAGAGGACAGAGGCACTGTTCATGGTCCATATGAAGAAATTCTTAAGGATGCTTATCTACTACAGTTGCACTTTCAAAATAGGAACCGCGTCTTATCGCAGCAGGATGTCAGTAGACTTCGGAATGTATTTCGTGAATTGGCGATTCCAGAAGATTTTTCGGACGAGGTACATAACAGTGAAAAGAACGTGATTCTCCAGAATACGGATAGACGCAGCAAGTTGGCTGATCTTGCGGAAGCTCTAGCTCGGGAGAACATTATTGGAGTACCGGGAGATGAAAGATATCGAGAAATCTGTAAATATTGGCCTGATCAAAGTATTTATATAGTGTTGCAGAACAAATGGTGCGCTGCATTCGTATATTACTGTTGTATCCAGGTTGGATTTCAAATACCGATCCGATACCCGAATGGTATCTATCGATTGGCTGGTGTAGGGGCTTGGTTAGAGTGGGCTCAGTTACCTGAAACCGGATTTTTTTATTTTGATGGGCAAAACGGGTTTACGCCTCAACGCGGCGATATCGTAATTTACGAAAAATTGCTAACGGATGATCCTCACGATCATATAGGTATTGTTTTAGCATCTGAAGACAATGAAATATTAGTTGCAGAGGGTAATAGAGATAATCAAAATTACTCCAGTGTTTTCTACAGAGATAGATCGTTTTGCATCCTTGGCTATATCCGTATCGATAATGGCTACCAATTTCATTTTAGCGGCGAATATAATCCAAAGATTTGAGGATGATGATAATTATATCAATAACAAAAACTAGTCAGTCCCCATTCACGCGGAGACTGACTAGTTTGTTGTCCCCATTGAGGACCGTAAAGCCGTTTCTTCTTGGAATTAAATAAGTTCTTTCTCTAAGGCAACGCCCATCTCGCGGGACCGTTCTGCACAGCGGTTGACGGCAGCGATTACCGTTTCAAAAAAGTCGCCTTTATCTAGCGTCTCAAGTGCAGCTTGGGTAGACCCGTTAGGAGAGGTAACCTTCTTGCGTAGTGATGCAGGTTCTTCACCGGTCTGCTGAACCATCCGAGCAGCACCAAGCACAGTCTGTACGGTTAACTCTCCGCTTTGTTCTGCAGACAGTCCACCCCGAATTCCGGCGGCGATCATGGCTTCCATCATGTAATAGATATAAGCTGGGCCGCTTCCGGAAATCCCAGTTAAAGTCTCCATGCGCTCTTCTTCAATAACAGAGGTTATACCTACGGCCTCAAACATATTCAGAGCCAGACGGCGGCTCTTCTCATTTACTTCTTTGGAGAAAGAAATCCCTGTAGCACCAAGTCCAATAGAGCTGGAAGTGTTCGGCATCGTGCGGACAACGGGCTGCAAGCTTCCGAGCAGTCCTTGGATGGTGCGGATAGTAAGTCCTGCAATAACGGAAATAACAAGCTGTTCTGGAGAGAGCAGCGGACCCAAGGCCCGTATAGCTTGGGCAGCATCTTTTGGCTTCATAGCCAAGACAATCACAGGTGCAGAACGTAAGTATTCCATTCTCTGCTCGGGTTCGTTACTGGCCAGTACACCATAACGCGCACGAAGCTCAGCTAATCTGTCATTGCTGCTGCGATTTAGGACTACAATTTTGTCAGAGGGAACGACTGAGCGGGCAATCAATCCCCGTACGATTGCTTCTGCCATAGATCCTGCTCCATAAAAAACAATGGTTTCAGTAATGAGGGGAATAGAAGGTTGTTGGCACATTGATAAAAGCCCTCCCTAGGGTTGAATTCTAGCCTCGAATTTGTCCGTGGCCATAAATCTTATATTTGGTAGAAGTAAGTGCAGGCAGTCCCATAGGTCCACGGGCGTGGAGTTTTTGTGTGCTAATCCCAATTTCGGCTCCAAATCCGAATTCAAAGCCGTCTGTGAAGCGGGTAGAAGCATTGTGATAAACGGCAGCGGCATCAACTTCCTGCAAAAAACGTACAGCAGCGTCCGTATCCTCTGTTACGATACATTCGGAGTGCTTTGTTCCATACTTGGCGATATGCTGAAGGGCTTCATCTATATCACCGACAATTTTGAGATTAAGAATATAATCATTATATTCCGTAGCATAATCTTCAGGAGTGGCAGGTATCGCCCATGGGATTAGTGACAAAGTCTCCGGACAGCCGCGCAGCTCTACATTTGCAGTTCGAAAAATATCTGCAAGGGCCAGTAGGTTCGCACCCGCATAGTCACGATGGACAATTAAAGTCTCCATTGAGTTGCAGACAGATGGGCGCTGAGCTTTTGCATTAAGGCTAATGGCCTCTGCCATCTCTGGAACAGCAGTGGAATCGAGATAAGTATGGCAAATACCAGCGCCTGTCTCTATGACAGGTACGGTTGCATTCATCACTACATTTTGGATTAATGAGCTTCCACCCCGTGGAATGATCACATCCAGAAGACCATTCAGCTTCAGCATTTCATCAACGGAGGAGCGATCCGTATCCTCGATGAGCTGGAGTGCATCTTGGGGCATCGCTGTCTTCGCGAGCGCTCCGTGAAGCACTTCAACAATTTTACGGTTCGAGGATATTGCGGAAGAACCACCGCGCAATACAACAGCGTTACCGGTTTTGAGGCATAGGCCCGCAGCGTCTACAGTTACATTGGGTCTGGCTTCGTATATAATCCCAATGACGCCGAGGGGTACACGTACTTTTTCAATAGAAAGCCCGTTTGGACGTTCAATCATCTCGAGACGATCGCCAATAGGGTCCGGAAGTACAGTGATTTGCCGTAGCCCTTCTGCAATATCGTCAATACGGCTGTTGGTTAATGCTAGACGGTCCAACATCGATTCAGGAGTACCACCCAATCGGCCTCGTTCCAAATCCTCCGCATTAGCTGCGATGATAGCAGATGCTTCACGTTGTAATGCATCAGCCATGATCAGTAGAGCCTCATTTTTCTGATCGGTTGTTAACCCTGCAAGTACTCCTGTGGTTGTCTTGGCCAATGTTGCTTTCGTTACCACTTCACTCATGACGATTCCCCCCTGAACTTGATATTTAAATCCGATAGCTGCTACCTCAATGTGATCCATTCATCCCGATGAATAACTTCGAGCCTATGCACCTCTCCAAGCTTATCGACAATCTGGCGACTTGGTAATCCTTCAATAATTCGCAATTGGGTATCATCGTAGTTCACGATTCCTCTTCCAAGCAATCTGGAATCAGGCCCTAGTACTTCTACTACATCCCCGGCATGAAAGTGGCCTTCGGTCCGTTTTACTCCTACCGGGAGTAGACTGTGTCCACCATTCAACAATGCCTCTACGGCACCTGCATCTACATACAAGGAGCCTAGTGGGGTAGACATAAAACCCAGCCATTGCTTCTTAACTGGCAAGGAAGAAGAGGTAGTGGCGAAATAAGTTCCTCTTCCAGTTCCTTCTACGGCCATTCGTAAATCACCGGCTTCCGAGACTTTTCCTACAAAGACGGGTACGCCGCCTCTGGTAGCTATCTTGGCTGCATCGATTTTGGAGCGCATGCCGCCAGTTCCGACACTGGAGCCTGCTCCGCCGGCAATGGCGTAGATCTCAGGAGTAATCTCCTCGACATTCTGATATCTGACAGCATTGGGGTGCTTACGTGGGTCGCCGCTATATAACCCATCCATGTCGGTAAGCACGAGCAGCACGGAGGCTTTCAGCAAGTTGGCAACCAATGCAGAAAGCGTATCATTATCCCCGAATTTAAGCTCGTCTACTGAGACCGTGTCGTTTTCGTTAAATACAGGCACCGCTCCTTGCCGAAGCAGCTCTTCTACAGTCATTACTGCATTGTTCATGGCACGGCGGCTGCAAAAATCGGTACGGGTCAATAAAATTTGCGCGGCAGTAATATTATGCGAAGTAAAAGCTTCTTGGTAAGCCTGCATCAGCAGGGCCTGACCGACCGCAGCAGCAGCTTGTTTCTCATGAAGCAGCTTAGGCCGTGTCGGATAGCCAATACTGCGAAAACCAGCAGCAACAGCTCCAGAGGTGACCAGCAGGACTTCACAGCCGCTTTGCTGAAGCTCGGCAATCTCATTTGCGAAAAAAGCGATAGCCTCGCGGTTAAGGCCTCCTTCGGATCCTGTAAGTGAGCTGCTGCCGATTTTGACCACTATTCGTGTTGTCAATGTCTTTCACTTCCTCAATGTTAATGAAAATACAAAAAAGCCCCATCCTAAGACTTAGCAAAGGACGAAAGCTTGATTAACTTCCGCGGTACCACCTTCATTGATGAGGTTCATCCGACTCTAGTCCTCATAACGGGAGGGACCGTCCTGCTTGGGGCAGGCCGTTCGGGGGTAGGGTTCGGAACGAAATCGCGGTAAATTCTCACAGCCATATCGGAATTTACTCTCTGGTCGCGACTTTGATACATTCTTACTGGTCCCGTCTGCACGTTTCATTGTTTGTCATTTAGAATACCATGGAGCAGGGTGGTTTGCAAAGGGAAACAACTAAAGATGATTTGAGGTTATAGGGTATAGAAATTTTTTGTTTATCCTTAACCTGAACGGGTAAAATACTATTAATCTGTTACCAGGAGGTGGATAGAATTGGATAAAAGCAACGATGTCCTACAGGAGCAGATCCAAAATGTAGAAGTATTACAGGAACAGATCCAAAATGCAAACGAAGAAGCAGAATTTCAGAACCAAGTGACTCGTGAGTTTTTGGAAGAAAAAACAGGCACCCGCAAAGATCGTGGTCCAGTAGATGAGGATACTTCTCGGCTTAAGGATAACCAAAATCGTTTGACTTCAGTGCATAATAGACGCTTAGAATAGCCTACACAAAATAAGCCGCTGATGCCGAATGGCATCAGCGGCTTATCCTCTGTTTTAAGATTAATTATTTAATCCAACAACTGTTGACTTGAATGTTTCGATAAAAGCTTCAGCAGCTTTCGATAAATACCGTCCACGACGATAGGCTATGACTAGGGTACGCGTTGGCACGGGCTCTGCAAGTGGAAGATATACAGGGACGAACTCGCTTCGTGGTGCTCTTGCAATAAAATGTGGGACAAGTGTCACTCCCATGCCAGTAGCCACGAGTGATTGCACGGTCTCCATATTATTGCTCTCGAATACAATGCGGGGCTCGAAGCCCGATTTCAGGCACAGTTCCATGGTCATTTTACGAAAACCTTGGCCTTCTTTTAGCACAATGAAGGATTCATCCTTTAATTCCTCCAGAGATGTTCGTTGACCCGTGGAAGCGCGTAAGGCTAACGGATGCCCGGGTGGAACAGCAAGATCAATCCGTTCTTCTCCGAGGATTTCGTAAGTTAGGGCAGGGATCTCTAAAGGAAGGGAAAGCAAACTAAGGTCGGTTTGACCGTTAGCAGTCAGCTTCTCTAGATTCATGGATGAATCCTCCAGTAGATTGATATCTACCTCCGGATACTTTTCTTTGAAAACAGGCAGGACATGAGGAAGGAGGTGGGCTCCTGTGATAGGCATGCTCCCTACAACAACCCTTCCGGTTCGCAACTGGGAGATATCCGACATCTCTTGTCGCAGCAGCTCTACAGCATCGATGATAATTTGCGCTTGTTCCACAAATTTAACTCCTGCGTGTGTCAGTTCCACTGAGCTTGTATTTCTCTGGAAAAGCAGCACACCTAGCTCTTTCTCTAATTTGGCAAGCTGCTGGCTAAGGGAGGGCTGGGCGATATGGAGTTTATCTGCCGCACGGGAGAAATTCCTTTCGGCGGCAATTTGCAGTGCATATTGTAGTTGTCTTAGTTCCATGAATCATACTCCTTGGTAATATAAGGTTGCTTATAAGTATAACCTATTAAAATTATGTTTAATATTGGAGGCATAACCCTCCTTTATAGGATGTACCTATCGCTTTTATAGATATCATATCTTGGAATTATAAACAAAGCCATGTTATATTTAGTTCATTCAAGAGAGACTCCACGCTCTCTTCCTAACTGAACGATAAAATAACGAGGTGAAATCATGAGCAAGAAGACAATGTTTGAGAAAATTTGGGAGAATCACGTAATCCATCAGGAAGAAAGTAAGCCTAGTATTTTGTACATCGATCTGCACCTGGTTCATGAGGTGACTTCTCCACAGGCATTTGAAGGGCTACGCCTGAGCGGTCGGCAAGTTCGCCGTCCTGAACTGACTTTTGCTACTATGGATCATAACGTTCCTACTAAAGATCGTTTTAATATTACCGATCCAATATCCAAGCAGCAAATTGACACTCTTTCGCAAAACTGCCGTGATTTTGGCGTGAGATTGTTTGATCTTAACGATATCGATCAAGGTGTTGTCCACGTAATGGGACCTGAAATTGGTCTGACACACCCTGGTAAAACCATTGTTTGCGGAGATAGCCATACTTCCACACATGGAGCCTTCGGAGCTTTGGCTTTTGGAATCGGTACGAGTGAGGTTGAGCATGTTCTTGCTACTCAATGCTTGCAGCAGTCCAAAGCCAAAACTATGGAAATTCGTTTTACAGGTAAACGTAACCCTGGAGTTACAGCAAAGGATATGATTCTTGGTGTAATTGCTAAGTATGGTACTGATTTCGCGACAGGTTATGTTATTGAATATACCGGTGAAGCGATCCGTGATCTTTCCATGGAAGAGCGTATGACTGTTTGTAACATGTCCATTGAAGGCGGAGCGAGAGCAGGTTTGATTGCTCCAGATGAGACTACATTTGCTTACTTGCGCGGACGTCAATATGTACCGCAAGGTGAAGCTTATGATGAAGCCGTAGCTGTATGGAGAGACCTTGTCAGCGATGAAGGCGCACAGTATGACACGGTTGTTGATTTCAATGTGGAAACTTTGATTCCGCAAGTAACCTGGGGTACTAGCCCGGGAATGGGAACAGACATTAACTCAAGTGTTCCGAATCCGGCTGACTTCACTACTGAAAATGAACGTAAAGCTGCTGAGAAAGCTTTGGAATATATGGATTTGACTCCAGGTACACCTATTTCCGAAATCAATATTGACTATGTGTTTATCGGTTCTTGTACGAACGGCCGGATAGAGGATTTGAGAGCAGCTGCTCAGGTGGCTCAAGGTCATACAGTATCTGGGAACGTTACGGCAATTGTCGTGCCTGGCTCGGGTCGCGTCAAGATGCAGGCCGAGAAGGAAGGGCTTGATAAAATATTCGTGGAAGCAGGTTTTGAATGGCGTGATGCAGGCTGCAGTATGTGTCTAGCGATGAATCCTGACGTTCTGCAACCAGGGCAGCGTTGTGCCTCTACTTCTAATCGTAACTTTGAAGGACGCCAAGGACGTGGGGGAAGAACTCACTTGGTATCCCCAGCAATGGCAGCAGCAGCAGCGATTAAGGGTCACTTTACGGATGTACGGGATTGGAATTATAAGGCGGAAGCCGTCAACGCATAGAATCGAGAAGAAGCGGGAGGGTATACAATGGAAGCTTTCACAAAATTAACAGGAATCGTCGCACCGGTAGACCGGGTCAATGTAGATACAGATGCTATCATTCCAAAGCAGTTTTTGAAACGGATTGAACGGACAGGGTTTGGACAATTCTTATTTTATGAATGGCGGTTTGACGAAGCAGGCAACGATAATCCAGCCTTTGAAATGAACAAGCCACGTTATAAAGGGGCATCCGTTCTGATTTCTCGTGCCAACTTTGGCTGCGGGTCCTCACGGGAGCATGCTCCATGGGCAATAATGGATTATGGATTCAAAACAGTGATAGCACCTTCTTATGCAGATATCTTTTATAACAACTGCTTCAAGAACGGTATTCTTCCTATTAAATTATCCGAAGAGCAGGTCGATGAGTTATTTGACCGTACTGCTGCGCACGAAGGTTATGTATTGACTGTCGATCTTGAGAACAACACACTCAGCGATGAATATGGTCTCAGTATCCAATTTGAACTGGATGAGCATCGCCGTCAATTTCTTCTGCAAGGGTTGGATGATATCGGCCTAACCTTAAAGCACGTGGATGAAATTGATGCCTACGAAGAACGTCATGCCGCTAAATTATTCTCCAAATAGAAAAAGATTAGCTTCTGACAGATTTCATGTTAAATTTACACAAAACTTCCATTTCCGGGATGCGGAATTGGAAGTTTTTTTGTTATAATCAATATATTCATAGTTTGGTTGTGTAACTTTTGGTGAATTTTGGCGTCTATTATTTAACTGTCTATTTTTACTAAGTAAGGGGAGAAAAGAATGAGGAAAGCCGGTCTGCGACTACTGCTTCTACTGTTATTGCCTTTATTGTTATTGTCATCCACTGGTCGGGAAGCATCTGCTGCAGGAAGCGGCAAAATTATTCTGGATAATAAAGAACTTGTCTTACCCTCAGGAGTAGTACTTGAGAACTCAAATGGCAGTGTGATGATCCCCATTAGAGTAGTTGTAGAAAATCTCGGATTTGAAGTGCAATGGGAACAGAAATCTCGTAAAGTGACCGTACGGCAGGATGGCAAAAGTGTAGAGCTTGCGGTAGGCAGCAAGAAAGCTAGTGCAGATGGGGTAACTCTAGATTTAAATGCTGCACCCAAACAAACGGGTGGCACTGTGCTTGTGCCAATACGATTTGTAGGTGAGCAATTTGGCCTGAAGGTGGGCTGGGATAATAGTGACAAGATCGTTTATTTGTCTGGAGACTTACCAGCCAGTTCTGAAGGCGCTAACAATGATGATGGAGCCGGTTATGCTTTGGATACTCCTGTAATTGTGCCTGTCCAAACACCGATTCCAACAATGATTCAAGGAAGTGATGGAACTACCACAACAGGTGCTCAGGTAAAAGGAGCCGTATTCACAGGGAATCAGTTAATGGTAGCGGTCTCAAGTGCTATTAAACCAACAGTTGTGACCATGAATAATCCATACCGCATTGTCATTGATTTTCCGGGAACAGCATTTGCTCCGGACTTCACAGGAGGAACGGCTGTAACTGCGGCTAATGGGAGTTTGCAAGGAAAGCTCGATGTAACGGGGTACCCGCAAGTGTCAGAGGTTAGGTATGCTCTATTCAACAATAATCCTTCTACAGTTCGTTTTGTCATACAGATGACCGGTAACAACAATCCATATCAGGTTCTTACCGATGAGAGTTCCGGATTAACTACCATAGATCTTAATGTTCCCTCGACTGACACGGGTTCTGTTGGAGGAACAGACGGAGGAGGTCTACCAGTAGTTGTACTTGATGCAGGTCATGGCGGCACGCAACCTGGCGCTGTGAGTGTAACTAAAAAGCTGGAAAAGGATTTTAATCTTGCAGTTATGGTCAAGGTACAAAGCTTATTGGAGCAAAAGGGCGGGGTAACCGTAGTCATGACCCGTTCGGAGGATAAAACTCTTGGTCTGCAGGACCGAGTAAATATTGCTAAAGCTGCCCAAGCAGATTTATTCATTTCTCTTCATGCTAACGCGATGCCGATTACATACACCAATTGGAATAAAGTTAATGGGAGTGAAACGTATTACAGTCGCAGTGAAAGTGTCCCCCTGGCTGAAATTATGCACAAGCATCTTCTAGCAGGTACTGGATTTAAGGATAACGGAATAAGAAGCAAGAGCCTGCACGTGACTAGGGAAACTAGTATGCCGGCAGTACTGCTGGAAGCAGGGTATTTGTCTAATGTTAGCGACGATGCTGCTCTATATACCGAAACCTTACAAGATAACTTAGCGAGGGAAATTGCGGCAGGCATTATGGAATATCTTGGTTTGTAGAATGGAAAAATTGCAGCTCCAGCCTGTCGATTCTTGGTTTGCAATGGAATATATTCGCAACTTTTAGATTGTAACTGCGTCTAATAGAAGTCAAAGTCGTCCGTAGCCCCTGTCATCATGAACGCCGTTCTTAGGCGGAATACTAGATTCTTAGAGGTGAAGAATGAAGAAATTTGGTTGGTTGCTGTTGTTGCTGCTTTTTGTACTTATTTTACCAGAAAATGGACATGCCGCTACTGTAAATAACAAAATTTTTCTGGACGGCAAGGAATTGACGGCAGGGCAAAGTGCCCCCGTTGAAAATGTAAACAGCACTATTATGGTACCACTCAGAATGATCGCAGAGAATCTAGGCTACACAGTAGATTGGAATCAGAAGAGTCAAATGGTTACCATAGGGCAAGAAGGGAAGACCCTTCAACTGATTGTTAATCAGAACACAGCATCTGTTGATGACAAAACAGTTCTTCTTAACACAGCACCCTTGCTGCGAAACGACACTACTTTAGTGCCTATTCGCTTCATTAGTGAACAATTTGGCTTAACCGTTGGATGGGATAATACGACGAAGATCGTAAGCCTTGCTACTCCTGTAAGTACACCAGACACTGGTGAAACTGGAGGGTCAGAAGGGGTCGTGCCTCCCGCAGATAACCTCACACAGATAAATGGAGTAAGCTTCAACAATAATCAATTGCTTATTACCATGGAGGGGAATTCACAACCGAAAGCATCGGTTCTAACAAACCCTGATCGCTTGATACTGGATTTTCCTAATGCAACCTTCTCCGACGTTTTTGGAACAGGACAGGCTTTAGATCCAAGCTTAAATGGTAAGTTGGAGGTAACGGGATACCCCGATGTGTCTGGTGTCCGCTACTCACTTTATAGTACTAGTCCTTACACAGTGCGGTTTGTGGTTGATTTAAATTATGCCAAAAATTATACAGTTAGTGTATCTGAAGGCGATAACAAACTGGTTATTGTTGATTTAAACGCAGTTGATTCTGATGAACCAGCTGTTTTACCGGGTAATAATGGGAAGAAGCTTGTTGTGCTTGATGCTGGTCACGGAGCTAAGGATTCTGGTGCTGTCGGGATTAACGGCAAATACGAGAAGACTTTCAATTTAGCTGTTGTCCTAAAAGCCGCAGCACTATTGAAAAAAGTAGAAAATATAGACGTTGTGCTTACTCGCAGTGATGATACTTTTCTTGAACTTAAAGAACGCGCTGCTATAGCCAATAATCTGAATGCTGATTTGTTTATTTCGGTACATGCTAACAGCGGTGGTTCATCCAGTGTCAGCGGTACAGAAACATATTATCAGCGCGAAGCCAGCAAGGCTTTTGCAAAAGTGATGCATAAATATATGCTGCCAGCCACTGGTCTTAGTGATCGTGGCGTACGTTATGGGAATTTTCATGTTATCCGTGAAACCAAAATGCCAGCTGTTTTACTTGAAGTAGGATACTTGAGCAATAAGGGAGATGCAGCCCTTCTATTTACAGAGGCTTTACAAAACCGTGTTGCTCAGGCGATGGTAAATGCAACTAAAGAATATCTCGGTCTAAAATAACAGCCAAACGGCAGACAAGCGCCGCAAACCCCATTTTCTGTTGATATAGCAGTGAAGAAGGCTTGTGATGTTGGTCTGTCCGTATTTATCTAGGGGGCGTTAGAATAATGAAAACAAAATTAGGTTATGCAGGTTTATCGGTGATTTTAATGTTGGTTATGGCAGGTTGTGGGGAAAAGCCTGGTGCTTCTGCAGCAAATAATTCACAGAATTCCCCAGCAGTTGTTAGTGGAGCTGGGGGGAATGCAGTCGATTCTGATGTTTCAGGTAATTCTACCGCTGAGGCTACTGCTCAGCCTACCAATACCAATAATTCCGCGGGTACGGATAATAATGCAACTCCATCAGAAGCTCCTGCACAACAGATGTTAAGTAAAACTATTGATGTGTTTTTTACGGATTCCCAATTAATGGAGTTGTTACAGGCCAAAGCTGAAATTAGCTATACTGAATCCGACCCTTCTAGTAAATATATGGAAGCGTTTAAGGCGCTTCAAACTAGTGAAAATTCTGAACATATTCCGCTCTGGAAGAAGATTGAGCTGAAATCTTTAAAGTTCGAGAATGGACAAATTGAAATGGACATCCATAAACCAATAGAGGCACAGCTTGGAGCAGGTGGTGAATCCTTTGCAATGACCGCTCTAGCCAAGACATTATTTCAATTCGAAGAAGTACAGAGTATTGAGGTTCTGCTCGATGGAGAAAAAGTAGAATCCCTAATGGGGCATGTGGAGCTTGAGCACCCTATGACCAGAGATAATAGTGGATATACGCAGGAAAATTAAGGCTGAATGGCGAACAAATTAGAGATACGCTTATATGCGATGCAGAGAGGGGAATTTTATTTTGTCTGGACACAATACACCTAACCGTCCCGCGAGGGGTTATTCTACTAAAGCGGTATCCGCAATTCTTGCAGGAGCCATAGCCCTCAGCGGGGCAAGTGCTGCCTTCGCAGATGGTACAACTGTCGCAGCCGCAACAAGCACAACAACTCCAGCAGTATCCACAACGGTGTCTGGGAGCGCATTTAATGATGTTAAGAGTGGATTTTGGGCAGAGAAACACATTTACAAGCTAGCCTCTCAGGGCATTGTAATCGGGAATAACGGAAAATTCCGGCCAAGTGACTCTGTAACCCAACAGGAAGCCGTATTAATGGCTTTACGCTTCATGAAGCTTCATAATCTGGTGGATAAAGAAACTGAGGTTGCATTGCCTGCTGACTTTAAAGTGTCTAATTATTATAAGGGATATGTGGTGCTCGCTTTCCAGCAAAAACTCCTAGATAAGACGTTGGAGATGGCTCCCAATAATCTGAAGACCTCGTGGGGTGAGCGCAAGGCTACTCGGGAATGGATTTCCGAAGTATTAATTCGTGCACTAGGTAAAAATGCCGATGCTCTTGCTGCAGCAAATGAACCTACCGGCTTTGCAGATGATGCTAAGGTGTCAGCAAATAAACGGGGATACATTAATGCAGCGGTTGATCTTGGATTGGCGAATGGCCTAGAGGGTAATCGCTTTGATCCGCAAGGAGCTGTAACGCGTGCGCAACTGGCGACATTTTTAAGCCGGGCACAAGCACATAATACACTCGTTTATGACAACACTGTTACCGGAACGGTTAGTGAGCTAAAAGACGGTAAAATTACAATATACGATAATGGTAAATCCTCTTCTTTTACCCTTAGTTCAAATACCGCCTATTTCTCCAGTACATCTGAAATCAAAGGCAGCCTTGCTGATATCAAGCCTTACACCAAGGTTATGGTCATAGGTACAAACAGTAGTGCTGCTTATGTCGAGGTTATTGATTCGAAGCAGCAGATCGAGAACATTCAGGGAAGTTTTGCCATGATTACGGGCAACAGCAAGCTTTTCTTAAAGACCTCTGATGGTTATCCTGAGTATTCTATTGACGCTTCTACTTCATTTGTAGACGTTAACGGCGCTAAAATTGAACCCTCTTCGATTGCGACTGACAGTTTAATTACTTTGCAGCGTGAAACGTATACTAGTTCTAGGAAGGTAGTTTCCGTTCAGGTAACTTCTGGAGTAATCAATAAAAATGGTACGGGATCAATAAAAAGCATCGATCTTAACGGTAAAAGTATCACCTTCAAAAATGCGGCTGGTGTAGAAGAAACATTCAAATGGAGCGATACCACTATCTTCCGCTATCAGAATGCAATTCTGGCGGTTGCAGAATTGAAAGCTGGTTCAGCTGTGAAGTACACGATTTCTAATAACCTGATTCAGTCTGTCGAGGTAACTGAAGCGGTGGAACGGACATTGCAGGGTACTCTTTATGAACTTAGCACATCATCTATCTTATATAAAAAGAGTGACGGTACTAAAGAAGTTAAGTTGCTCGGAACTGCTCCAGTTATTGTGATTCCTGGCATCGCTAACCCGCTGGCGTCGGATTTAATCGCGGATACTGTTGGCGGTGACAATATTAGATTGACACTAAATAGCAATGATCAGGTTACCAAAATCGAAGTAATTAGCCGTCAAATTGAACTCTATAGTAGTCTAACTGTAGTAGCTTATAATGCTAAAAATAAATTGTTGACTGCTATCGACAGCAATAATAAGGCTCATTTATTCACATTGGACGATAAAACCAAGCTTGCATACGAGGGTTCGGTCCCTACTTTGACTACGATCGGCAATATGTTGACTGAAGGTCGCAAAGTGGCCGTAAGTGCTATAGGACAGCGGACGTTTTCGTTAGAGGTAGTGACGAAGTATGAAGGTACTGTCTTATCAATCAATACGACAACCCAGAAGATTGTAATTAAGACGAATGAGGGCCAAAGTATTACATTACCTTTCCCAGCTGCGGTAGATATAATGGGACGTTCAAATGCCACAATTGCTGATGTTGCTGTAGGAAGTACGGTATCTGCTGTGCTGGCAGACAATCAAGAAATTATTTCCGTATTGAAAGTGAAATCAGTACAACAGGTTATGGTTACCTTCCTGGATTCGGCAAGCAACCGATTGAATGTAAAATGGGCCGGTGGAACGAGTACTATTTATACATCCAGTGCGGTCGTGCTAAATAATGAAGCAGGTCAAATTCTTAAACTGTCTAATTTTAAAGTTGGAGACTATGTTAATCTTGTAGCCATCGGTTCATCTCCGGTATCGCTGCAATTGGCTAAGCTTACAACAGGCCAAGTCTTGTCTCTTGATACAACAGGAGGAACCTTGTCCGTTAAGGATTTTGCAGGGGCAACACAGTCTTTCTTGACAGGTAACAATGTTAGAATTATTCGAGCGGGTAGTACTAGTACATCCCTAGGAAGCCTTGCAGTCTCTGATAGAGTAGAAATGCGCAAAGATGCTGATGGATCCACAGTTATCCATGTCTTGCCAACCATTAGCCGTTATTTCTCCCGTTATGAGAGTACTACAAATCAGGTAGTGGTTAAGCGAGATAGTATTAATGACGAGAATTACCGCTTCCTGCTTGCCTCGAACGCTTATATTCACCAAGGTGACACGACATTATCCGTGCAATCTCTCAAGGAAAATGATAATATTACAGTATATTTCAATAATGATGTAATCATTGAAATTGTGAAACAATAAGTTTAGGGTGATTTTCCGTGTGAAACACCGTCTTGACGCAGAGGTAATACTGCGTCAAGACGTTTTTTTTGAAATATAAGCGCGAATATTATTCGCTTGTAATGTATGAAGGTGTAGGCTATAATACATACTTTGCTTATATTTGCTTACATCCGAGAGATACGCCGTATCCATCACAGGGTGTACTTACTTCGTGGAGGGGATGTTATGAAGGTTGCAGATGTCCGCCACATTCTGGATACGATCGGAAACATGTTCCCGGAAGCGCATTGCGAGCTGAATCACAGCAACGCATTTGAGCTGACAATTGCCGTACTTCTTTCCGCTCAATGCACGGATGCTACAGTGAACAAAGTTACTGTGGACTTGTTCCAAAAGTACAAAGCACCCCTTGATTACATTTCAGTACCTCTAGAGGAGCTGGAAGCGGATATCCGGCGCATCGGTTTATACCGGAACAAGGCCAAGCATATTCAAAGTCTATGTTCTATACTGATTGATCAGTATGGGGGAGAAATCCCGGAGGCACATGATCAACTGGTAACCTTGCCTGGTGTCGGACGAAAAACGGCAAATGTAGTAGTATCTAATGCCTTTGGAGTTCCTGCTATTGCTGTGGACACTCATGTTGAACGTGTATCGAAACGACTTGCATTGGCCGGCTGGAAAGATAGCGTGCTGGAGGTAGAAAAGAAGCTGATGAAGGCTGTTCCTCGAGAGGAATGGACTTTAACACACCATCGGCTCATCTTTTTCGGACGTTATCATTGTAAAGCACAGAATCCACAGTGTCAGGTATGTCCTCTCTTGGATGTGTGCCGGGAGGGCAAAAAACGTATGAAAACGTCGTTGATCAGGAAAGATAATGATCTAAAGACAAAACTAAAACTAAAGAAATAGAGATGATGATGAGGATGGGGATAGAGATGAAGTGCATTTCTGTATACACTGATAATTTTGAAGTATTTTCTGATATTTTTGAACGCGTAGTTGACAGCCCGTTGGAAGAGAATGAAGAGCAGGAAGTGGAGGGCATTACCATCAGCCATTCCGGCGACGTACCTGAACACTATTTAGAGCGTATGTCAGTAAAGCCAGAGGTTGTAGTTATGAGAGATAAATCTCGTGGACTTACAATTCTACAGCATGGTAAAGTATTTGAAATTCTTCTGCCTGTTCTAGAAACGGCGTAATCGAAGTTTCGTGTAATTGAATGTCGAAAATATAAAAATAAGAGACAAAGCCCGCTAAGTGGGTTTTGTCTTTTTTTATGTAGAAAAGTTAATGTGTTAAGCAGTATTTGATTTGTGGCAAACTGGTGTTAGAATAGAATTATTCTATTCTTGTATATGAAATGAACGTTAAAAATGTCATTGAAACTACTGAATTTTAAGGAACTTTATAGACTGAACTAAAAAAATACCTCGTGGTGATAGTAATGAAGGGGGATTTTGGAACTGGAAGAGCGAGAGCGACCGCCTTTGTCTCCGGATTTCATCCGCGAACAGCGGTCAATTCAAGAAAGTCTTACGACAACAGCGGCTGGAAGTCCAAACATTCACCGTAGTTACTATCACACTCCTAACGAGTAAATCATTAGTATAGTTTATATAGCAGAGGTGGAGAGACGATGGGTGCCGAACAGGCTAATTTCGATAAAAACAGGCAAATAAATACAAACTCGATACTTTCCTTGCTGCAAGACTTAATGGAGCAGTGGGGGGATGAAGAGGCTGTACGTATATATTCTGAATTACGCCGTAAAGAAAGTGCTCATGAACTGACGATGGCTTTTTGCGGCCATTTTTCAGCTGGAAAGTCCAGTATGATTAATGCCTTATGTGGAAGTCATGTGCTTCCTTCGGGTCCCATTCCGACCAGTGCGAATATTGTATCTATCCGTTGTGGAAATCCTCGTGTTCTTATTTATCCTCGCAGTACAAATACTAATGAAACATTGAAACCTTGGGAGACAACACCTGACAAACTTGATGAATACTGTCGGAATGGAGGGGACTACTCAGCCATTGAGGTCTGGGAAGAGATCCCGGTACTTGGATCCCGCGGTGTTCTGATGGATACACCTGGAGTTGATTCTACGGATGATGCACATAGGAGTGCAACCCGTTCTGCCCTGCATCTAGCGGATGTAGTGTTCTATGTGATGGATTATAATCATGTGCAATCGGAGAATAATTTGGCCTTTGCTAAAAACCTAAGTGACTGGGGCAAACCGTTATATCTTATCGTGAATCAAATCGATAAGCACAGGGAACAGGAAATATCGCATCAGGAATATAAACGCCAACTGGAAAACGCTTTCAGTCAATGGGGTATTCATTGTGCTGGGCTACTCTTTACTTCTCTTAAAGTAAAAAACCATGATTTAAATCAATGGGGCAGCCTCTTACACCTAATCGAAGATCTACTAGAGCGGCGGGAAGATTTGCTGCAATATAGCTTGTCCTGTTCTATACATCATGCGGCTGATTCAACATTAACTTCATACCGTGAAGAACAGCGTGAGGAAAGAGAGGCGCTTCTTGCGGAACTATCAGGTGTAGAGAAACGCGAGATAGACAGAGAGTTAAGCTCTATTGAAGATGAACGACGAAGTTTGGACGAACGGGACTCGCTGTCCCGATTAAAGCTCCGGACGAGTTTAGACGATTTGCTTGGTAATGCGAACCTTATTCCAGCAGAGGTAAGAGAGTATGCAGGACGTTATGTTGACAGCTTAAGCTCAAGCTTTCGTCTAGGTTTTTGGTCTACTGTTTCTAAGAAGGAAAAGGAACAAATTACTAGGTTATATGCGTTCAGAGACTCACTAAAAAGTCAGGTCTCTGCCCAGTTGGAATGGCACTTCATGGCTCTGTTAAGAGGATGGTCAGAGACTCTTAACCTATGGGATGGACAGGCGGAGCAGGCACTGAAGCGTAAGCTTCCTGCCATTTCCGCCGAATGGCTGGCCGGCGCGGTGAAGCCGGGAACCAGTGGCTCTGGCGAGGCGCTGCTTAATTTCTGCCGCAGTCTATCGGCAGAAATTAAGGCTATGTACCGCCGCGCTGCCCTGGAATTGGCAGATGAGCTACTGGCGAAGCTGCCGCCATTGCTCGAAGAGCGCCGCGCTGCGCTTGCGCTCCGCGAGCTCGCACTCGAGCGGCAGTCGCGCGCCTACGCCGCGCTCGCCGCCCTGGACCGCGCGGCGGACGCCCGCGCGGCTGAGCTCGCGGCGCTGCTGCCGCCGCGCCGGACCCTCACCCCCGGCAGCCTGCCGGAGGTGAGGGCAACCCCGCAGGCGGCCGCGCATCGCTCAGCGCCGCCTGCGTCCGAGCCGCCGCGCAGCGCAGCGGCGGCCCGGACCGGTGCCGCCGCCGCGAGCCTGGCGGCGGCACCATCGCCGGCGGGCGGACGCCACCGCCGGCTAGCGGCAGCCGCAGCCACGCTGACGGCTGCGGCGGAGCGGCTGCGCCGCGAGCCAGCCATGGCGTCTGCGGCGCGCAGCCTGGCGGCACGTGCGGCCGATCTCACCGGCGGCCGCTTTACCTTGGCGCTGTTCGGAGCGTTCAGCGCCGGCAAATCCTCCTTCGCCAATGCCCTGCTAGGCGAAGAAGTGCTGCCCGTGTCTCCCCATCCCGCCACGGCTGCCGTCAACCGCATATTAGCGCCGGAAGGCGACTTCCGGCATTCAACTGCGGTTGTGACGATGAAGACGATGGATGATTTCTGGAGCGATATCATCCATTCCTTCAATGTGCTGCAGCTTGGTGAACCGCTGCGTGAGACTTGGACGGCAGCGCTGGACAGTCTGCCGGTGCGGGGAATTCATCCCTCCGCGCTGCCGCATGCTGGCTTCTTGCGAGCAGCAGCGGCCGGTTGGGAAGAGTCCAAAGACCTGCTCGAAAAAGTCCGTACCGTGGATCTGGAGGAATATCGCCTCCTTGTTGCAGAGGAGACACGGGCCTGCTTCGTCCAGGGCATTGATCTATATTATTCAAGTCCGCTGACAGAAAGCGGCATTATTCTTGTGGATACGCCGGGAGCGGATTCCTTACATTCTAGGCATACAGGTGTTACGTTTGGCTATATGAAGAACGCGGATGCAATTTGTTTTGTGACATATTATAACCACGCGTTCTCAAAGGCAGACCGGAGTTTATTATCGCAGCTTGGACGGATTAAAGACAGCTTTGCACTTGATAAAATGTTTTTTATTATCAACGCTTCTGATCTGGCCTCAGGGGAAGATGAATTGGAGGAGGTAAGAAGTCATGTAGCTGCCAATTTACGGGCTGGAGGTCTTGCTGCACCGCGAATTTACAGTCTTTCAAGCCTGTTAGCATTAAAAGGTAAGTTGGGCAGCGATAATGAGGCCTTCCAAGACTCCCGCTTCGGACCGTTTGAACTAGCTCTGGGTCGCTTTGCAGGGGAAGAACTTCCAGGGCTGTCCATAGGAGCAGCAAAAGAGAGTATCGTCTCCGTTCGTCACCGTGCTGAGGAGTGGCAAAACCTAGCTTCCCAAGAGCAAACTCACCGTGAGGAGGGGTTGAAGCGGCAAATGGAACGACAAAGCCAGGCAGAAAAGCGGATAGCTCTCCTGCTGATGGAGGATCGCCCTCTCCGAGACCTCCAACGTGAAGGTGAGGAACTGCTGTACCATGTGCGGCAGCGATTGGGATTTTCATTTGGCCGTTTTTTTCAGGAGTCGTTTCATCCTTCCTTGCTGCGTGAGGATGCTGGAAATCTGAAAGAGATATTTGCAGGTTGCCTGCGTGAACTTTGGCGCACAGTAGCGCATGAACTCGAACAGGAGTTATGGGCTACTACTCTGCGGCTGGAGGCTAAGGGCCATCAACTGGTCCGCGTTGCTGTGGGTACTGCTGCAGAAGAGCTATCTTTTTCCAACAGTGAGATTCAGCTGCTATCGGAGGATGAAGAGCGCTGGTCTCCTCCTAAGAGTATGGAATGCAAACTCCAGCCCCCTGATGGGTCTGGTTTATGGAATGATTTCAAATCACCCCGATATTTTTTCGAAGGTCCTGGCCGTGACAAAGTTAAAGCTGCCGTCGAACCTCTATTGAAGGAGGCAGTGGCTCGTGCTGCTGCTGAACAAGAGGTAGGTTTGTTGGCGCATTACGAGTACTGCATGTCAGAGACTATGAAGGTCTCCATTGTGAGGCTCCGTAATCTATTATCGGAGCAGGCAGAGGCTATGTCTCTGGTCTCGAAAGGAGGTGATTCTTCAGAGCATTGGGGTGAATTAGCTCGCTATTTACTTGACCTCGAGCAATCTTTCGACGATATGGTGGACAAATAAGTGTGAAGTTTGTAGGAAAATGTCGAAGAACACTTGCATTCTGCTCAATGATGGATGAAAATAAAGAAGCCTGAAAATTTACAAGGAAACTGTCATGTTTTCCTGAAAAGATGATGGATGACAGTGAAATTGCCGAAAGAGGTCGAAATCGACAATGTGGGGAGCTCCTTTTTCAGCTCAAAGTCGTAAGCTGTTGCTGCTTGGCAGCGGTGAATTGGGTAAGGAGGTCATTATTGAAGCTCAACGCCTTGGCGTGGAGACCGTGGCCGTAGATCGTTACTACAACGCACCTGCGATGGGAGTTGCCCATCGTTCTCATGTCATTGATATGCTGGATGCAGAGAGTCTCAAGGCACTTATCCGTTCTGAGAAACCTGACGTAATCGTACCGGAAATCGAGGCGATTGCAACCCAAGCACTTGTTGAACTGGAAGAAGAGGGTTATAACATCATTCCTACTGCCCGAGCGACCAGATTGACTATGGACAGGGAAGGGATCCGACGGCTTGCTGCCGAACAACTCGGGCTACCTACTGCGGATTACCGTTTCGCGGACAGTCTGGAGGAACTTCGTCAAGCCGTTACAGAACTCGGTACACCGTGTGTTGTTAAGCCCATCATGAGTTCTTCAGGTAAAGGGCAAAGCTTATGCCGGAAGCCGGAGGATGCCGAGGCCTGCTGGAACAATGCACTTGAAGGTGCCAGAGCCAAAGGTACTCGTGTCATAGTGGAGGCTTTTGTTACTTTTGAGAGTGAGATTACCCTTCTTACGGTACGCTCAGTGGATGGAACAGTTTATTGTCCACCCATAGGCCACATTCAAAAGGATGGAGATTACGTAGAATCCTGGCAGCCTCATGAGATGAAAGCCAGTCAACTAGAGGAAGCTCAGTCCATTGCAAAAGCAATAACGGATGAACTCGGTGGTTTGGGAATTTTTGGTGTGGAGTTATTTTTAACCAATCAAGGCGTATTGTTCAGTGAAGTATCACCACGGCCGCATGATACGGGCATGGTGACCATGGCAACTCAGGAGTTATCACAATTTGCATTACATGTTAGAGCGATTCTTGGTTTTCCCGTGCAGTCAGTGAATTTGCTGACACCGGGTGCATCTGCTACGCTCAAAGCAGAAGGGAATGGACAAGCCTTTGCTGTCTCTGGACTAGGGGAAGCCCTTGCGCTTCCGCGTACTCAAGTTCGTGTGTTCGGCAAGCCGGAAGTTCGCCCAGGACGACGCATGGCAATAACGTTAAGCGCAGCGGAAAACGTGGAAAACGCAAGGACGACAGCCAAAAAGGCAGCGTCTATGCTAAAAGTGGAGGTATATGAGAATGAACAGTAGTATTGCGGCACCAGTACTGCAAATTCGCAAATGCGGCATGAACGATCTGGAGAGAGTTACAGCACTCTTGCGTGAATTCGGCTATCCTACAACGCTTAGCGTGATGAAAGAGAGAATGCAAGATATGGAGAATGATTCTCTCCATTGTACACTCGTTGCCGAGCTGGACAACGAAGTCGTGGGAATGATCGGACTACGGCAAATAAGTTCGTACTACAAACAACAAGAATGTATTACCGAGATCACTGCACTTATAGTATCTGAGCAGCTTAGAGGAAATGGACTCGGAAAAAGACTTGTAGCCTCAGCGGAAGAATGGGCAAGGCAGCAAGGCTGCTGTCAGCTTTTCCTAAGAAGCGGAAATCGAGTAGAGAGAGCCCCGGCGCATGCTTTTTATCGTCACATCGGGTTTGAAAAAACAGGATACCGTTTCAATAAGGCGTTAAAGTAGATCTTATACGTTAATGATCATCCCCATCCCGGCTCAAACGGGATGGTTTTTTTTCTTAAAAAGACCTCAAAGAAATTTATTACCTTAACTTAAACATAGATCACATCGATTGAATCATATAGAATAGTTTTATTATGAAAATTAACTTATCCAAAGAGGGATGAATCATGTATAAATTGATTTTAGCTGAAGACGAAGAAGATGTAAGAGAAGGGATTATTGCTCAAATTGATTGGGCAAAATACGGTTTTGAAGTAGTCGAACAGGCTGAGAATGGTAGAGAAGCTGCAGAAGCTATTGATCGCCTTATGCCAGACGTAGTTGTTACTGACATTCAAATGCCTTTTATGAACGGATTGCAGCTTGCAGAGTGGATCCGTAGTCGTCACCCAAATACAAAAATAATTATTTTAACCGGCTATGATGAGTTCGAATATGCCCAACGGGCAATCAAGCTGCAAATCGATGAATATGTGTTGAAGCCGTTCTCAGCTCAGGAATTGATCGATATCCTGATAAAGGTAAGAGAGCAGATAGAAGCTGAAATCTCTGAGAAAGAAAATGTGTATGTTCTGAGCGAACATTATCGTAAAAGTCTTCCCGTACTTCGTGAGCAGTTCCTTTCTTCACTTGTTTCCCGCAGGCTTCGTCCGGAAGAAATTGCTGAGAAGAGTGCTGAATACGGTCTGAAATTGTCTGGAGAACTGTTCCTTGCTTCGGTAATAAGCGTGGATTATATTCGCGGAGATGGACAGGCAAGCCTAACGGGAACAAGACAGGTATCTCTGAGAGACACAGGAGATCGTAATTTACAACTTTTTGCCGTGCTTAACATTGCCGAAGAAATATGTTCAAAACATGGATTTGGCAAGGTGTTTATTCATAGGGATGATGTTGTTATGCTCACGGTAAGCGCAGAGCTTGATGAAGCATTGATCACGAGTAAAACCTTTACAATACTTGAAGAAATTCGCCAGAGTGTACAGCGTTTTCTGAAGCTAACAATAACCGCAGGTGCAGGAACCGTTTGTCAATCCGCAGTACTTCTGTTCAATTCGTTCACTGATGCATTGCAGGCACTGGATTATAGACTAGTCCTTGGGAACAACAGGGTAATCTGGATCGAAGATGTTGAATCACGCTCCAACCGGATGCTAGCCTATGATGAACTGACTGAGCAGTCCTTAATACGGACGATCAAGCTGGGGACGGTTCAGGAATTGACTGAGATCATTGATGAATTATTCAGCGGTTTGGATGTTGATCAGGTTTCTACTCAGGACTACCAGATCTTTTTGCTGGAGATTATCACATCGATTTTGCGAGTGGGTAAGGAAGCTGGGAGTGAGACCACTGAGCTTTTTGGTCCGAGATTTTCTTCACTTATGGTGATGAACCGCTTTAATAATTTGGGCGAAGCCAAGCAGTGGATCATATCGGTATGCAGTCGGCTTATGGATAATATTGCTACAGAGCGTCAATCCAGCTATAAACTACTTATAGAACAGGCTAAAGGGTATATTCGAGCACACTATGAGGAATCCGATATTTCTGTTGGGAAAGTCTGTCAGCATCTGCATATCAGTACAGGCTATTTCAGCAGTATTTTCAAAAAAGAGATGAAAATGACTTTTGTCAATTATTTGCTGCAAATTCGGCTTGAGGCGGCAAAGGATTTGCTGAGATCAACGGAGCTCAAGGCTTTTGAGATTGCGGAAAAAATCGGCTTCGCCGATCCAAATTACTTCAGCTTTTGTTTCCGTAAAAAATATGGACAATCCCCCAAAGAGTACAAAAACAGCTCCAGAGGAGGATAAGTAATGTCAATTAAGAAGGGGTATTTCTTTCCGCTTCGTCCAGAGCGGCGCAAGGGAGGAAAGCTAAGGCTCTCCTCCAAACTGCGCAGCATTCAGTTCATCATTACGGTTACTTTTATATCGATTGCTGTGCTTGTAGCGGTAATAGTAAGCTTTATGTTGTACAACAAGTTTGCCAAAACTGCTGAAAGTAATGCGAATTTGAATATGCAGCAAATCATTGAGCAGGTAAATTATAATTTGGAGCTTTATGTTAAGGGAATGCGGAATATTTATGAAAAGGCTGAGGAACAAATTTCCCAGACTTCATCGGTCGATACTCCACTCCTCAAAGAAAGACTTTCTACTCTTCTTGAAACACGCGAAGATCTTGTTTCTGTAGCCTTATTCACTCCGCAGGGTAAGCTTGTGCTTGATGTTCCTGGAACTACGATGCGCAATAATACACAGCTTGAGGATCAAAGCTGGTTTACTGCACCAACCCGTACGTCAGAGATCTCTTTTTCACCACCTCATATTCAAAATTTATTCAGGAATCAATATACCTGGGTAGTCTCCATGAGCAAGTTGGTTCAGTACAAAGAAGATGGAGTACTTAAGACAGGGATATTATTAATAGATTTTAACTTTCGAACCATTGATGAACTCAGTAAACAGGTCAAGCTGGGCAAAAGAGGATACGCTTACATCCTGGACCCCTTGGGCAATATTGTGTACCATCCTCAACAGCAGCTCATCTATGCCGGTCTGAAGTACGAAAATGTAGAGCCTGTGCTTGAATATGCTTATCGTAGTTATCTGGATGAATCCACCGGAGAGAAACGATTTATTACTGTACGAACACTGGCCCAGACCGGTTGGAAAATCGTCGGAGTTGCTTATTACGATGAGATCGTCACCACTAAGCGTGATTTAAACCAGTTTTTAGCTGGATTTTTATCTGTTGTGATCTTATGTGTAACCATTGTGTCTGTCCTCTTGTCTGCATTGATAGCAAGTCCTATTCGTAAGTTGGAGCGGACGGTTAAGCTGGTGGGTGAAGGAGACTTGAACACTCCAATAGATGTAAGTGGAGCCTATGAGGTAGAGCAACTATCTAAAAGGTTCAACTTAATGCTGCAGCGTATCCGCCAACTAATGGATCAGATCATTTATGAGCAAGAAACCAAACGCAAGGGCGAATTGGAAGTTCTGCAATCGCAGATCAACCCACACTTTTTATATAACACGCTAAATTCCGTTATTAGATTAGCTGAACGGGGAAAGACGGAGGAAGTAGTCACCATGATTCAATCTCTCTCCAAGTTTTTCCGCATCAGCTTAAGTAAGGGGAAAAATATTATTACAGTTCAAGAAGAGCTGGATCATATTCGGCACTATCTGGTCATTCAGAGTTTTCGGTTTAAGAATAAATTCAAATTTGACATATCAGCGGATGAGGAAGTTCTAAATTATCAAACGATTAAGCTTATTCTGCAGCCGATTGTGGAGAATGCGCTCTATCATGGTATTGAGATGATGCCGGATGAGGGACTAATATGTATTCGCGCAGAGCTTGAGGAAGGAAACGTTGTGATCTCGATTAGTGATAATGGACTGGGCATGTCTAATGAAACCTTACACGGAATTTTGACTGGCGGCAGCAAAAGTGGAGGCGGATCTGGCGTAGGGGTACGGAATGTTAATGAACGCATCGGACTGTACTTTGGTCGAGAATATGGTCTTTCCTTTGAAAGTGAAATAGAAGAGGGAACTACAGTTACGATCACTTTTCCAGGCCTATTGAACCAAGAAAACCCTATAGATAAGGATGGGGGTACACCCGAATGAGGAAAGTGCGGTTTGGCTTAACCCTTCTGTTATGTGCTGCACTATGGATTACGGTCACTTCCTGCTTTAATTCATCCCCTGATTTAATTGGTAAAGACAAGACCCGGAACGTTCACATGATCGTAAAGATGAACAGGGGAGAGTATTGGAATACTGTTAAACAGGGGGCAGAGGCTGCGGCCAAAGAGTTTAATGTGAATCTGATTTTTAAGGCTCCTAATTCTGAAAGTGATGTCGATGAGCAAATACAAATGGTTGAGGATTCAATTACAGCAAAAGCCGATGTGATTATATTGGCGGCGAGCAGCTATATGGGTCTTGCGCAGGTTGTAGATAAAGCTTCGTACTCTAAAATTCCCGTCATATCAGTGGATGCAGAGGTTGGGTCAGCAAGAGTGATAACGTATATAGGCTCAAACAGCTACGAAGCGGGACAAAAATCCGCCGAAAGGCTTATACAGCTTCTTCAGGGATTTGGTGAAATCGGGATTCTTAATTTTACGAATTCATCTTCCCAAGAAGATGGAGAATCCTCAAGTTCCATGGATATTGGTGCCCGAGATGCGGATGAGCGAGAGAAGGGGTTCTTGAATTATGCGGCTCGTTATCCCAATGTTCATGTCGTTCAAATTTCCTATACGAATTCAGAGATTAGGGATGCAGAAGAACTAACTCAACTTATGCTAATTAAGCATCCAGCATTGCGCGGCATAGCTACTTTGAATGAAATTGCATCACAAGGTGCTGCAAAAGTAATACAAAACTTAGGATTGGATAAGATAAAGATGGTCGCATTTGATAGCTCCCCGGCCATGATGGAGCTTTTGCAAGACGGAACTGTTCAAGCTACTGTAATCCAGAATCCTTTCAGCAATGGCTATTTGGCCGTGAAGCATGCTGCTGAGGTAATGGAGGGTATTGATGTACCTGAGCGAGTAGACACTGGGACCAAGTTGATTGATTTGGACAATATGTTATGGCCTGAAAATCAGAAGCTGTTATTTCCGTTTGTTAGATAGTTCAAGTTGCTTACAGGGAGGTTGAATTCATTTGTATGAAGAAAGTCCTGTTTTGTGAATCTAGAGTATATGAGAATTTTCATAAAACAGAGTAGTATTTTATATTCGCAACCGTTTTCAAGTAGGGCATAATAAGGATGTACCCGGGACAACACGGGATAACAAAAAAGAAATATAAATGGAGGTCAATGAATAATGAAAAAAATCACTTCCGTATTACTAGCTAGTGCTTTGCTGGGTGCTGCTCTTGCAGGCTGCGGCGGCAACAACAATGCTGCAAACACAGAGAAAGCAGCAAACACTACCAACACCGGTAAAGCAGCAGAAACTGCTGAAACTCCAAAAGTCGGCGTAGCGATCTACAAATTTGATGACACTTTCATGACTGGTGTTCGTAACGCAATCGAAACTTCTGCTGAAGGAATTGCTGAAGTAGATATCGTAGACAGCCAAAACTCCCAACCTACACAAAATGACAAGGTAGACTTGTTCATCACTAAAAAATATAACGGTATGTTGATCAACCCAGTTGACCGTACAGCTGCCGGCGTTATCATCGACAAAGCTAAAACAGCAAACATTCCGGTTGTATTCTTGAACCGCGAACCGCTTCCTGAAGATATGAAGAAATGGGACAAAGTTTACTATGTAGGCGCTAAAGCAGAAGAGTCCGGTACAATGTCCGGCCAACTGGTTGTAGACTACTGGAAAGCACACCCAGAAGCAGACAAAAATGGTGATGGCGTTCTTCAATACGTAATGCTTAAAGGCGAGCCAGGACACCAAGATGCTGAGCTTCGTACAACTTATTCCATCCAAGCTATCGAAGATGCTGGAATCAAAGTTGAGAAATTGGCTGAAGATACTGCAATGTGGGATCGCGTAAAAGGTCAAGAAAAAATGGCTGCATTCTTGGGATCTAACGGAGACAAAATCGAAGCTGTTCTTGCTAACAATGATGACATGGCACTTGGTGCTATCGAAGCTTTGAAAGCTGCTGGATACTTCACTGGCGACAAGTTCATGCCTGTAGTAGGTGTAGATGCAACTGCTCCTGCAGTACAAGCTCTTGAAGATGGAACTATGCTTGGTACTGTACTAAACGATGCCAACAACCAAGGTAAAGCTGCAATCACAGTTGCTGCATTGCTTGCAAAAGGCGAAACACCAACTAAAGAAAATGTTGGCTTTGACATCACAGACAACCAATTTGTATGGATCTCTTACAAAAAGATCACTAAAGAAAACGTTGCTGACGCTAAATAATATTCTTTAAATAAAGGGTATGAACGGGGAGCGTTATCGCTCCCTGACATTCCTTTCGGGTAGGGAACAGGATAGAACCGCTGTGCCTCTCATAAAAAAAAGAAAAAAACTTAGGGGGCGTAAGAAAATGGCTCAAAGCGAGTTTTTGCTGGAAATGAAAAACATCACCAAAGAATTCCCCGGCGTTAAAGCGCTGGATGGTGTAAGCTTGCAAGTAAAACCGGGTTCGGTTCATGCTCTTATGGGCGAAAATGGTGCAGGTAAATCAACACTTATGAAATGTCTCTTCGGAATTTATTCGCCGGATGCCGGTGAAATATTTTTGGATGGCGAAAAGGCCTCCATTAACAGCTCTAACGATGCTCTGAAAAGCGGTATTTCCATGATTCACCAAGAACTGCACCCTGTGCCGTTCCGCAGTGTTATGGAAAATATCTGGTTAGGACGTTTTCCGACCAGAGGAATCGGGCCACTTCAGTTTATTGATCACAAAAAAATGTACACTGATACCGAAAACCTTTTTAAAGAATTGGATATTGATCTGAATCCCGAAACTTTGGTGGGCAAGCTGTCCGTATCCAAAATCCAATCCATTGAAATCGCGAAAGCAGTCTCTTTTCATTCTCGCGTAATTGTAATGGACGAACCAACATCATCCTTAACAAGCGTGGAAGTGGAGCATTTATTCCGGATTATCCGTGATCTCCAAAAAAGAGGCGTGGCCATTATTTATATATCTCACAAGATGGAAGAGATTCTCGAAATTTCCGATGATGTTACGATCATGCGTGATGGTAAAAAAATCGGTACATGGCCAGCTGCGGAAATGACAACGGACCTGATTATTTCCAAAATGGTAGGGCGTGATTTGACTAATCGTTTCCCGGAACGTTTTAACGTTCCAAGTGAAGTCTACATGAAAGTGGAAGGCTTGACTTCTCCTGAACCAAGATCATTTAAAGATGTGTCCTTTGACCTTAGACGCGGTGAAATTCTCGGTATTGGTGGTCTTGTAGGCGCTCAGCGTACAGAAGTAATTGAAGCGTTGTTTGGACTTCGCGCAATTAAGTCGGGAACGATCTCGATTGATGGTAAACAAGTGAAAATCAATTCACCTAAGGATGCCAAGAAGCACGGTTTGGCATTGCTAACGGAAGAACGTCGCGTAACAGGTATTTTCCCAGTGTTGTCCGTCCATGAGAACGGTGCTATCGCGAACCTTGATCGTTATCAGAAACCTTATTTCCTTCTTGATGGCAAGAAGAAAAAAGTAGAAGTAGATAAGATGATTGAGAAATTGCGTACCAAAACTCCTACAACCAAAACGCAGATCATGAACTTATCAGGGGGCAATCAGCAAAAGGTGCTTCTAGCCAGATGGCTGCTCACTGAGCCTGAAATTCTTCTTCTCGATGAACCTACACGTGGTATCGACGTTGGAGCTAAGTTCGAAATCTATACGATCATTGCGGATTTGGCCAAGCAAGGCAAGAGTATCATTATGATTTCCTCTGAGATGCCGGAACTGCTAGGAATGTCCGACCGTGTCATGGTTATGTCAGAAGGAAGATTGACAGGTATATTAGAAGGCGAGCAGGCTACGGAAACCGAAGTTATGCGTCTCGCTGCACAGCACTAGGATAGGGAAAAGATTATGCTTACGAAGTCGGTTTTGCGAAGGCAGAACTGGTTTACGCTTACGAAGTGAGCTACGCTTCGCGTAACTTTAAGGAGGAACACTACTAATGAACGCTAAAAAAGCTCAATCATTTATTACACAAAACGCAATTTACATCGTATTGGTATTGCTTATTGCAGGTATTGCCATATACGAACCAGCCTTTATGTCAGTAAACACTTTGCGGGACATTATGATTCAATCGTCAACACGGATTATCATCGCACTTGGTGTTGCTTTTATCCTCATTACAGCCGGTACAGACTTATCTGCTGGTCGGGTTGTTGGTTTTACGGCGGTTATTTCCGCTTCCATGCTGCAAATTCCGGATTATTCCCGTCGTTTCTTCCCGGATCTGCCGCAAGTAAATGTTCTTCTTCCAATTATTATTGCGATCATCGCAGGTCTAATCTGTGGTCTCGTGAATGGTCTGATCGTTTCCAAGCTAAATGTTCCACCATTTATCGCAACACTGGGTACAATGGTTATCGTGTATGGTGTTAACTCCTTGTACTTCGATATGGACCCTAACCAATCACAACCTATTGGTGGTCTTCGTCCTGACTTCACTACAATCGGTTCCGGATTTATTGGCAGCGGTCAATATTCCATACCGTACATCGTAATAATAGCCTTGGTTGTCGCCGCCTTTGTCTGGGTGCTATTCAACAAAACCAAACTTGGCAAGAACATGTACGCTATTGGCGGCAACATGCAAGCTGCTAAAGTATCTGGTATCGACGTTTCCAAGAACCTGATCTACATCTACGCTATTGCTGGTGCTTTGTACGGTCTGGCTGGTGTACTCGAAGCTGCTAGAACAGGCGGAGCTACAAACAACTATGGTAACATGTATGAGCTTGATGCAATCGCAGCCTGCGTAGTCGGCGGTGTATCTACAACCGGTGGTATCGGTACTGTTCCAGGTGTTCTGGTCGGTGTTATCATCTTCACCCTGATCAACTACGGTTTGACCTTTATCGGCATCAGCCCTTACTATCAGCTGATCATCAAAGGTTTGATCATCATCGCAGCCGTTGCCTTCGATATGCGTAAGTACTCATCTAAAAAATAATGATGGCGCTCGGTGATTGAGCCGTAACTGCGGTGAATATTGAGCTTACGATCGCTGTTGTTCTCAAATTCCTTGATTGTAACCGCGGATTGCGGTTGGAATTTGAGAACAGCTTATGCTTACGAAGCGAGCTTTTCTACGAAAAGCTTTCGGGCGACCACTACCGTTTCTCCAGCTCCAATATTCCCCTTCGTTACTTCTCATCACCTCGCTAGGCGAGGGGCAATCCCAAAAAGCGTTTGCGATTTACAGCAAACGCTTTTTTCTATGTTTATTTCGATTGCTTCGCTCCGAAATAACCCCCCAAACCCTTGAATTTCAAGCTGCGCGAAACTTCATCTTATAAAATACACCCACTCCAAAAGGATGTTATTTTTCTTTCTTGTCAGAAGAAAATATAGTTTTAGACTACCGTCACTTCATTAAACTAACGGGCAGAAGAGATAATGGTAGCTTGTAGTAGAGCTATCACTTTTTTTGAACAAAAGAGCAGATAAACTTAACTAATTGGTTAAAAGAGGAAATTAAGGGCTGTATAACGAATACCATCAAAACGTTGGATAGTAATTGAAGATTTATTGAATTGGAGGAAGTTCTATGAAATCGACCGATGTTATACATAACTTTATGAATTGTTTAAATCAACTAAAAGTATATGATGTCTCACCGATATTCGAAACTAATATGCCTGGATTTCATAATCATCCTTCACTTGGGATTGTGCAGAATCATCGCAATTTTTGCCACCATGGTTATTATGCGCAAACCTTAATTATTTCAGAGCATACGGGTTCTCATGTTGATGCCCCTGTTCATTGTCATGGAGAACAAGCAACGATTGACCAATTGCCCGTTGATTGTTTAATGGGTCCATATAAGAAATACGATCTTGTGTCCTTCGCTCCTGAGGCAGGTAAACCAGTTGAACTGGACATAATTAAAGAAGTAGAAGAGCGTGACGAATTTTCCCTTCAGGCAGGTGATATTATTCTTATTGACTTTGGTTGGGATAAATATTACAGGCCGGATTGTAGCGGTGATGAAAGAGAATGGTGGGGTAAAAATGAGCCTGGTCTAACCAGCGAAGTATGCAATTATTTTCGTGAGGCAGGAATTAAAGCTATTGGGGCAGATACACCAGGTGTTGATATTTGCATGTTAAATGGGAAGATTCTAAGTGCTCCAGGTCATGTAGAATATTTTTTGCCGAACAATATTCTAATTATGGAGGGATTCAGTAGAATGAGCCAAGCTCCAGCAATTGGGATTTTTATGGCACTTCCATTGAAAATTAAAAACGGTTCGGGATCTCCTATTCGTCCTATTTTGTTGGCCTAGACACAGTAATTGGTAACATATATGGGTGCTAATTTTCGTTATTTTGCGTTATGAGGTTGGGGCTAGAACATTTACATATTATCCTTTGATTTGAGGAAGTACCTTTGGCAGATAAAGGTATTAGATACTGCTTAATCAAGCATCAAACCAAAGGATTTCAACATAATGAAAGTTAAGTTATTCCGCTAACGGGAAACGATAGCGTAAAGAGCAGACTGCTAATGCAATCTGCTCTTTATATTGAAGTAACGGGTAGTAATATTAGGTTATTTAACCACATAAGTCGAATATGATTTGAAACATGTGGGTGGAGGTTGTTGAATATGGATAGTAAAGAATTAATTCTCGATGTGGCAGGAGTGCTTTCTACCAATTTTTCTCCTCATTATTGGCAAGACCTTTCGGAACAGTCGAATACACCTTATGAAATGCTTTTTCATTTTAAAAACGAAATGCGTGAAGAATTATGGACTGGTAAGATATCGGAAAATGAGTTCTGGGAGCAGCTGTGTATAAAATTTCGTTCAATTAATATAGATAAGGCAAAGCAACTCCTTATTTCAAATATTCGTCCATTACCAGCTTTTGAGAAAGTTCAGCATTGGAGTAAATACGCAAACATCCACTTATTAAGCAACCATCGCATAGAGTGGATTGAGTCCATTATAAAACCAATAGAACCCTATGTACGCAGTATAACTATATCCAGCCAAGTAGGTTATTGTAAGCCTAATCCTGAAATATACGCTCTTGTTCATCAACGTTTAAGTAACCAGGGAGATGTGTGGTTTGTTGATGACCAGGACAAAAATTTTAATGAAGCAAAATTGCTCGGGTGGAATACCTTATTAGCCGACAAAAATGGAGACTGGGTTCATGAAATCACTTCACAATTGTCAACTGCTGAGGCTTAATTTAAAGCAATGCAGTGGCTAAAACGGACATCATTAGGTCAACCATTATTTAAACTAACGGGAAACTATAGCTTAACAACACATGAGGCAAGCCGACACAAAAATTGGCTGCCTTCTCTGCGCTAACGGGCAGTTTAGTGAAACCACACAGTTTATCTAACGTAAAATCATTATTCAAATTATCCAATATGGCTCATGCGGAGGTGAACTTGACTGGAGCATTTTTATGACTTGGTTCAATTGGCATTCTCGATTGCTCTCATTTCTTCCTTAGTTTTACTTCCATTCACCTATTTTTCTTTACAAGAGATACACTGGGGTCATGAAATTGCTGCAGCCGGTTCAACTTGGTTTGTGGCTGTCAGACTGTCGCAACCCAACAGCGTTCAGCGGTGGATAGTACGTACCGCCAGACGAAGAGAAGCACCTGATGAAGACGACAATGGTCCTTCCCCACATTGATATTCCATACTTTCAATTAGGGAGGACAATGATGAAAAAGATTATGTTGCTCCAAAAATGGGCTAAGCCCATTCTCGTTATGTTGATTGGAGTTATTCCGATCATTGTGCTCAGCGGGTGTTCGACAGCATCCCAATCAAACTCGATTAATGCCGATTCATTAGGGATATTTAACCACTTTTTTATTTATCCATTTTCGATCTTGATTAAATTCTTCGCGAATGCATTTCACGGAAACTACGGATTATCGATCGTGCTGATGACTTTCATCATCAGACTTGCGATCATGCCGCTCATGATGAATCAAACCAAGAAACAAATGAACATGAAAGAAAAGATGGCCGTCCTCCAGCCGGAGTTAACTGCACTTAAGGAGAAGTATAAGAACGACGTCAGTGCGGATGCAAAAAAACAACAGCAAGTCGAGATGATGCAGCTCTACCAGAAGCATCAATTTAATCCCTTAAACATGGGGTGTTTACCGATGCTTCTCCAATGGCCGATCACCCTCGCATTTTACTACGCCATTCGTCGTACCCCAGAGATTGCAGCTCACGATTTTCTGTGGTTTAGCTTGGGAAAAACAGATATGATTTTGCCGCTACTTGCCGCTGCGGTGTATTACGTTCAGTTCCGCGTGTCTCAATCCGTTTCAGCGCAGTATCAGCAAAATCAAAATAACCAAATGGCTTTTATCGGATTGTTGTCACCGATCATGATGGGTGTATTTTCTTTTGGGATGCCCGCCGCGTTACCATTATATTGGGCGGTTGGTGGTATATTCATTATCGTGCAAACGATCATACTCAATAAAATGTGCACGAAGCCAAATGTAGCGAGTAAAAACATACCTACCGGTTTAGAAGATTTATAAAATTGAACCAGTCATAAAACAATACTAAAAACAGAGCATCTGAGGCGAGACCTCAGATGCTCTGTTTTTTATGTTGGCGGCTCGTTAACGGGGAACAAAGTTCAACATAACGAGAAAAATGAAAGGGCCATCGCACAAAAGGATGGCCCTAAAACTTGCTGTTACAGACAGCGCGGGGAACCGTATCATAAATAACGGTTAAGCGAACGGGCAGGATAGTTTAATGGGATGTATTCAACTGGGCAAAATAAACAAGGTTTACTTAATGGCGAACTTAGGAAGGAGTAATAACGAGTGCTTAAGTTTATCTTGCCTGTTGTGATTTCTTTAGTATTGTCACTGATTTATATTATCAAGTTTAATAAAAATCATAAAAGTGCCACTATAATTTCAGTCGGAGCAGTTATTAATTTGGTTTGTCTGTTATTAGGTATAGTTTATTTTGTGCTAACTTCGCAAGATGGTTTAGCCGTGGTTGGACAAATGGGAATTTACGCTGTATGTTTTCTTGTTATTTTATTAATAAACGTTATTACAGTCATAGCCTTGAAAAAACGTAAAATCTAGAAATAATTGTTCCTTCAGTTGAACTCCCTCGGGCAGTTTAGCGTAGTGGAACGGCTATTTATTATCGCTCCCTATTTGTGGTACGGATCACCGTAATGTATCTAACGACAAAGTGCAGTACAGTTTGACCACAAAATTTACATCACAGTATACAATTGGAAACCACTCCCAAAAATGGAGTGATTTCTTAAGATAAAACACTGTATATATATTTTAAAGAAGATCACTCAGGAAGCGTGAGACTTCGCGTTCGTTAAACACTAACGAAAAACGATACTTCATCACAGCAAGCTGTCGCATGAAAGGCAACCTGTTCTGCTAATGGTTAGTTGTTAAAATATACTTTATAACAACAATTATATATTGTAAATCAATAAACTTCATGGTAAATTCAAGCTGACATTAACTAAATGTGTGCATTTTAAGGAACAACACTAGGTAAAGGAAGGAGGCCGTGTATGAGTAACGAACCTATCATCAGCTTGCAAAATGTGACGAAACGGATCGGCCGAACTACAGTCATCGACGATCTTACGTTTGATGTGCCGCAAGGCGAAATTTTCGGCTTCCTTGGCCCGAACGGGGCCGGCAAAACAACGACCATCCGCATGATCGTCGGACTGATGTCGACCACCAAGGGAAAGATCCTGATTAAAGGGAAAAATATCAAAACCGAATTCGAGCAAGCAATCCGACACGTCGGAGCCATCGTTGAAAATCCGGAAATGTACAAGTATTTGAGCGGGTATCTGAATCTCGTTCATTACGCCCGTATGGTGCCGGGTGTGACTAAAGAAAGGATCGACGAAGTGGTTAAGTTGGTCAAGCTAGAGAACCGTATTCACGACAAAGTCAAAAAGTACTCGCTCGGCATGCGTCAGCGTCTGGGGGTCGCTCAGGCGCTGCTGCATCGACCGTCCCTGTTGATTCTGGATGAACCGACGAACGGTCTGGACCCGGCAGGGATTCGCGAGTTGCGCGATTATTTGAGGCAGTTGACCCGTACGGAAGGCATGACGGTTATCGTCTCCAGCCATCTGTTGTCCGAGATGGAACTCATGTGCGACCGGGTCGCGATCCTGCAGCAGGGCAAGCTGGTCGACGTGAAGCCGATCCAGCATTTTACCCAGGGGAGTGAGCAAGCACCAACGTATCGGATCGAAGCACAGCCGACGGAACAAGCGTTGGAGGTCTTGGGACAAATGGAAGGAATCCAGGGGGTTAAGCTCCTCGAGGAGGGGCTCATAGAGGTCACGACCGAACGGGAACGCGTTCCGGACATGCTGGCAGGGTTGATGCAGCACCATATTCGAATCTATGGCGTTCAGATGGTTCGCCTGTCACTGGAAGATCGTTTCTTGGAAATTACGGGTACAGGGGGGAAGCAGATTGGTTAATCTTGTGCGCAACGAAAATATGAAGATCTATCGAAGGGCGAGAACGTGGATTCTGGTCGGATTTATGATCGCATTGGTGCTTTTTGTTAATATCATGGAATGGCATTCTGATGGAAAACAATCGCAAAGTGTAGGCTGGCAGGTGGAACTGCAGCAGGAAAAAGAGCATCGAAACGAACTTTTGACGAAGCCCGAGCTTTCTGAAGAAAGCCGCATTTATAACCTACAGCGGATCGCCCTCATCGATTATCACCTGGAGAAAAATATACCAACTTCGGTTGGCACGATGTGGGATGGCATTAACGGTTCGGCCTCTATGGTGCTCGTGATTACCGTCTTCACAATCATCATCGCGGGAGACATCCTGGCAGGCGAATTCTCTTCCGGCACGATCAAGCTGCTGCTCATCCGGCCAGCTAATCGCCTTAAGATCCTCATAGCCAAATATATCTCTTCGTTGATGTTCGGCATGCTTTTGTTGCTCACGCTTTTTGTCGTATCCGTCACGGTGAACGGTGTCTTATTCGGCCTTGGAGATCTGAATCTGCCTTTGATCGAAGTGACGTATGATGGGTATATCGTCGAGAAGAATATGGTTCTCAACTTGTGGAAAACGTATCTGCTTAACGGGGTATCCACGATCCTGTATGTCAGTATGGCCTTTATGATCTCGTCCGCTTTCCGCAGCAGCATCATGGCCATCGCGTTCTCCATTGTCGCCCTGTTTGGAGGCAATATTCTCCTGGAGGCACTGCAACGGTTCGATTGGAGCAAGTACCTGTTGTTTGCGAATACCGATCTCACCCAGTATCTGAGTGGGAGACCTTATCATAATGGAATGACGCTTTCGTTCTCCATCGGAGTGCTTGCGGTCTACTTTCTTGCATTTAATCTGATTTCCTGGCTTATGTTCACGCGAAGAGACGTGGCGGCTTAAGCTGCTTAGGGTGAAGCGTCAATGAAACCAATCGTACAAATCCTACATTTTGGCGGTGTATTGATCGGCAATTTTGACATTTACACTTACCTATGTCTTATATCGATTTGGACAATTTGATTCCAAACTCGCATTAAGAAATCAACTAGAAAGCATCTTACAAGAACATGACAGTGCTATTATTCAATCCATATCATTAAATCAATCAACAATTGAGTATCTTCTACAATTACCTAATGATTCGAAGGTACAAAATACTTCGGATTTCCAAGGGGGTTCTAAAGAGATTAGTTATCAAATTTCCATAAATTTTTTCCTAAATGGACTTTGTTAAAAGTATCAGTTGCTCCTAATGTGAAACTACCCTCTATTCCTGAACTCAATATGGGTAATTAAAGGTATACTTATGAATGTCGTTAAACTAACGGAGAACGATAGTTCAATAAAACAGCGGTAGTCTAGGACTTTATTTTCTCGTCCACGGCTGCCGCTGTTTCTTTTATTGGATTCTGTCTGATTTTCATTCCAGATGTTTACATTAATTGGATTACGTAATATAATAATTACGTAATTACATAATATAAAAGTTGGTGATTCCATTTCATGACACGTGATCTAAATCGCGAAATAGATCTTCTGAAGCAACAAATGGCTGACCTTCAGCAAATGATGCAACAGTTCGTATTGGAACGGGGACCAGCCTCCGCCCCCAGTCGCCCCGGCCTGACACAAGTGGAAGTAGAGCGTACGGAGCAAGATCCCGGCCAAGTTTTTTATTCGGGTCACGTTTACTTAAACGAGCAAGCCTTTAGGTGGGAACCGCAGGAACGGCGTATGGAACAGCTTCTTGGATTAAATAGCGACAAGGCTGCAAAAGTTCTCACCGCGCTAGCCAACAAGCAACGTTTGGACATCTTAAGGACGGTTCTGAATGAACCGTTTACGGGTGCCGAGCTGGTTCATCGGTTAAACATGGGGACAACTGGCCAGTTGTACCACCATCTCAAAGCCTTAATGGGCGCCGACTTATTAGTTCAGGAGCCCGGGGGGCGATATACTTTTCCCAATCACCGCTGCCTGCCTTTTCTCCTGCTGTTAGCAGCTGTTAATGACTTGCTGGATACAAGTGATTATTTGGACATGATGGAGACCAGGAATAATGCCGGCATTTATTTCGGAGCAGCCCAAGACTACGATGTGAACCAGCTACTCTGGGCCGTTGTCGAAAATTCAATACTGGAGCACCAGTCTGGATTTTGCCATGAAATTGGAATCTTCCTTCATGATGATGGCAGTGTGACCGTATCCGATGATGGCAGAGGCATTATGGTTGGCCCCCTGCCAAACACCGGTTTGCCCGCTGTGCAGTCATTTCTAACCGATATTAACCGACTTAACGGCAGTACACGCTATCAAGTTCCCGGAGCTGAGCAAGGGATCAGTATTGCAGTAGTTAATGCCCTTTCGCAGAGGCTGACTGTTGAAGTCCGCCAAGACGGCAAGGTTTATCGGCAAGAGTACAGTCACGGTATCCCGCAGTCCGGTCTGATGACCGTGGGGATCACGAAGGAAACCGGAACAAGCATTACGCTGAAGCCGGAAGCCGAGTTGTTTGGAACAGGTTTTGACCGAAACAGGCTTGAGGAACATAAAAATGGGCTCCAATTGGCTTACCCGAATCTCTCCATTCGAATTCATGAATGAAGCATCTATTATGAAAAGAGGCGTACGCTATGACTACTGAAACCATTTCTAGTGTGGAAGATATTCTGAATATGCTGGACTCCTTCTTTAGAGAGGAAGGCAACTGGTGGGACGAATTTTATGCTGACCGCAATAAAGACATCCCCTTTTTCGTCAATGCTCCAGATGAGAACTTGGCCCAGTACTTTAAGGATCAGCAGATCGCAGCAGGAAGAGTGCTCGAATTAGGTTGTGGAGCTGGCAGAAATGCAATCTTTATGGCTCAGCAGGGCTGTACCGTGGATGCTATCGATATTTCACCGGAGGCCGTGCAGTGGGGAATCGAACGTGCGAAGACAAGCAATGTGGAGGTCAATTTCCAGTGTAGCAATATCTTCGATCTTCACATCGAGTCCGAAGCGTATGATTTGATTTACGATTCTGGATGTTTTCATCATATTCTCCCCCATCGGAGAGTCAGCTTTCTCGAAATGTTGAACAAGGGGCTGAAGCCAGGCGGTGCCTTTGCTTTAGTCTGCTTTGCAGCCGGTGAGATGGGGGCGGAGTTGACCGATTGGGAGGTATACCGCGAGCGAAGCCTCAAGGGTGGGTTAGGTTACACTGAGGAAAAAATAAAGACCATCTTCAAAGATTTTGAGACCATCGAATTCCGCCCTATGCAGAAAATGGAACAACCCGGCCCACTATTCGGTGAACCCTTTTTATGGACCGTGTTGTTCAGGGAAAAAACAAAAGACATTTTGGCGACGAGCTGATTACACTTGTGTTGGAACGAATCGAACAGCCCATGCCTTCAAGGATGGGCTGTTCGTGCATATAGCTCTACTTGCGCGGCCGATAGGCCACACCGTCAATCTGTACCTTCAAGCGCTATCGCTTGGATGCCGCAAATAAGGATTGGGACAGCAAAGCCATAGTTTGTCTGTAAACAGTATGGGCCGCTTCGACATCGCCAAGGAACCCGCTCATATACAGGTGGATTACGCCGTGGAGCGAAGCCCATATGGTGCTGACAATGGTCTGCGTCTCTTCCTGGTCCGAAATCTGTCCTTGCTGCTGAGCAATGCTGATTAGAATCAGTAAACGGCGTATGGCTGTCAAACGTTCCCTGCATACTCTGCTCATCCGGCTCACGGTGAACCTTATCGTATATAAGGTAAAGGTCATTCCGCTAACGGAGAACGATAGCTCAATACAGAAGTAAAATGAGGCTGCCGCGGAATCAAACGGGCAGACTTCGATCAATTAAATGAGCAAAATAAAAGAACCCGGCCATTTAGGCCGGGTTCGGTGCTTTCATAATATTTTACTGGACCTATCAGCTTTACTGCGAATTATTTTTGCACTCTAGGTTTTCCTTGATCGTTCGGGTCGTTAGACCGTGACGGGCTACTCTTTGGCTTGTTTTTCTCGGGCTTGGTTTTAGTGCTCATTTTTTATTCACCTCCTGTGTTAACCATAAATAATATTTCTCCAAACCGTTATCCTTATTAAAATATGTATGTTATCTTGAAATACTGGTGAAGTGTGGGTCCTAAGTTTAATTTCAAGTTTAAAAGTACAACGTGTTCACTCCTGCAGACATCGTCTTTCCACAAGAGCTGCTAAAAGAAATTAAGAAGTATGTCCATGTTCGTATGGCTTATGTTTCTACCCTGAAAAACACGGAAAAAATGGGGCGAAAATCAGGTGCTAGGAAACAATTGAACCAGAGAAACGAAGCGATCCGTCAAAATTATTTTGAAGGCATGACCATCAGCGATCTTTCGAATCAATTTTGTCTTTCCAACGATAGTATTAAAAAATCGTTTAGTCGAAAAAATAAATGCTACGGGGAACGATAGCTGTGGAGTTTGCTAAGCAGCAACTCCTTTTTTTGTTTGTTGAAGTAACGGGCAGATTAATTGAGCAAATTTTTGAAAACATCTCGAAATTAAAGATATAATCATATTGGTATATCTAATATGGATATTGTGGAGTTGGTCTCATGTATGTTGATAAGATATTTTTGAATCCGCCTATTTTTGAAACTGAGAGGCTCATCCTTCGCAAATTAGAAATGTCAGATGCTAACCAATACTTCGAATTTTCTACCGATCCAGTGGTATCGGTAGAAACGTTATGGGACAGGCATATTACCGTTAATGATACAATTCATTATCTACAAAAGGTTATGCATAAGTTTGAGTCAAAGCAAGCCTTACGCTGGGGAATTATTAATAAATTAAACAACAAACTAATTGGGAGAACAGGGCTTATTAGTGTAGATTCCGTTCATGAAAAGGCGGAAATTGGTTATGCACTCTCTAGTGAGTATTGGAATCAAGGAATTATTACTGAAGCAACAAGGAAAATTATTCACTACAGCTTTTTAGAGGTTGGGATAAATCGTATTGAGGCACGCTGCAACTTCAATAATACTGGTTCTTACCGTGTTCTTGAGAAATTAGGAATGATGTATGAGGGAACACTTAGAAGTCAATTGAAGATAAAGGGGAATTTTATTGACCAACGAATATATTCGGTACTAAGAAGCGATTATGTACCGATACAGGATTAAGCTAACGGGAAACTTTACACTAATGGAAAATTATAGATTAAGCAAACTGCGGGTGTTATCATTAGATGGTTAGGAGTGGATTATGAGGAGTGAGATCTGATGCAAGCAATAGGATCGAAACTAGAAACATATATTAACAAGTATTTGGACTTATGGAGTTTGTATGGAGTTATTCAAGTTACCCAAAAAGGCAAGGTGCTTTTTAAAAACTCATATGGCATTAAGAACGATATGAATTCACGCTTCTCCATGGAGGAGATCACCTTGGGATAAGCACATATATACAGCATTATTTTGATGAAGATATTTGTATCATCATTCTTTCAAATAATGAATCTATAAATCAATATAGACTGGGCAATGCTCTTTCAGATATTCTGCATCATATTGATGTAGAGGATCCGGCAAAATATCAGGAGTTTCCCATCGATGAAAGCAAGCTTAAAGAGTGTTGCGGAACTTACTTGAAAGATAAGATCCAAGTTGAATTAATTAACGGAAAATTATACTTTACGAGATTCGCCGGCAATCTTCATATAGAGATTTATCCGGTTGGCGAAGGATTATTTGTACGCAGATATTTTGATCAAATCTATCCATACAGTATTGCTGAGAACGAAAATGGAAAGATGACGTTTTTGGGATACGTGAAAGATAAATCCTAATACAATTAGTTTAGGTACATGTATAGATTGAACTAACGGGAAACTTATATAGGGCAAACTCGCGTTTTTTTGCCGAAAGTTGTCTGTTCTAACATTTTATAAAAAATGGTAGAAGCTTGCTTGTTTATTACTCAGTACGAAGGAGAAAAATTATGGGGTCCTTTGGGTGGAAAATCTTAATTTATTTCGCCGTGTTTGTGTTTGCCTTATTCATGACAGTCAATGGATATTCCCCAATCCTAACAGTTGGGGTTATTGTTATTGCTGTTCTTTTATCGTTTGTACTGCTCTTTTATTATCCCTTGCTGTTGGAAAAGCGCATAGACCGCTTGGAGTCCTTTTTGCGTAAACAGAAAAAAACGCCTGCGATTTACATCAATTTTGTCCTTGCGAACAGGCTCGAGGATGAAGCAAGATTGATTGAAGAGCAGCTTATAAGCAAATATAAGCAGGCTGCGACACAGGCTCAGTTTAAGGCGGCTTTCGGTCTTTATCGCAAGGACATGGCTACAGTTCGGGAAGCTGTGCCATATATCCGAAAATCCGATTACCGCGCGTATTACGAAGCGATCCTACTTATAGAGAATGGGGAAAGCGATCTGGCGCGAAAAACCCTTGAGTCAATAAAGAAACACTGGATGAGATTAGCGCTGCTTGTGGAAATGGAGATTAAAGCAGGCCGCCACGAAACTGCCATTGAGTACGCTAGGGAAGCAATAAACTCTTCCAAAGGCGTCCACCGTTATGTGCTATATAAAGAATACGAAAGGGTATTGCCCCAAGCTGTTGAAGTCATATCGTAAACTTGAAACGTTTAGCCATGCTGCTCCATGCAGGTTCGCCCTCAGACGGCATCGTGAATTGAGCCTGCTTTATGAAGAGACGGCAACCAGAATGACCGGCTGCCGTCTCTTCCACTAACGGGCACGTTAACGTGGAAACATAGTTCTCATACTTTAATTCCATGTTATGGTAATATGGAGTCAGATTGTAAAAGGGATAAATTTTTTAGACCGCCTTTAATGGCGGTCTTTCTATGCTCGGCGGATGCTAGCTGCTCATTTTATTGAACTAACAGGAAACGATCATTCAATTCAGACACGACGGCAGCCGGCCAGACGATCGGCTGCCTTTTCATTACGCTAATGGGTAGTTTACAGTAACGAAACTGATACATTTTTGATTCCGAAACCGTCTTTATACTGAAGTAGCGATAGAAGGGGGGCTTAGGCTAGCCTGGCAGGTGAGATTGGAACAAATAAAAATAGAAGTTTTCTAAAGGAGAACCGAGATGAGGCTATTTGAACTGTTGCTTTTTTTGTCAAACATCGGCTTGTTTGCATTAACCGTCCTATTAAAAAAAGGACGGCGTAGAGTTCCAGTATTTGCTGCAAGCGGGATCGCCGCAGTTTTATTGGTCATTCATGTGACGGTGGAAGGACACAGAGTTCAGCTATTTTCCCCCTACTGCATAACGATCATTTTTTTAGCCATCTCAGGTTATAGCTATTTTACAAAAAACGGTTTCCAAAATATCCCCCGATTCATGTTGGGTTCAGCTTACACCGTTATAGCGATCATGCTGGTCGGAACAGCGGGCCTCATGTATGCTTTTCCTGTATTTAAACTCCCTGAACTGACAGGCGAATTTAAGGTAGGGACGCAAACATTTCATTTCGTGGATACCAATAGGGAAGAGATTTTTGATAAAGCCAGAGAGGGTAAGAGAGAATTGATGGTTCAGGTATGGTATCCGACTCAAGCTGGCAGTGGCAAGCGCGCTTCTTTTATTCCCGATACCCGGATTTTACGTTATATGGCCGCGAACTATGGTCTTCCCGAGTTTACTTTTCAACACCTGAAGTACGTATCCAATCATGCTTATTCGGAGGCAGAAATCTCTTCGGCACAGACTTCATACCCACTGATCATTGCGAACCCCGGCAACGGATCTTCCAGGTTCCTCCACACGTCACAAGCCGAAAATCTCGCGAGTCATGGATATATTGTGGCCGTGATCGACCATACCTATAATACATTAGCAACCGAGTTTCCGGACGGTCGAATCACGACTAGCACAACCGACGAATTATTCTCATCCGATCATGATTACCAGACTGGAAGCGGAATTCGAGACAAGTTGGGAAAAGTTTTAACCGACGATGTGTCGTTTACGCTGGACCAATTCGAGCTCATCCAATCGGGGCAGATTCCAAATCGTCTAAAAGGGAGGATGGATCTCGGTCATGTCGGGGTGTTCGGTCATTCCATAGGCGGAGCGACGGCATATGACGCTTCTTACGATCCGCGAATCGCGGTTGGAATAGACCTTGATGGAGGGCTTTATCGACTGCGTGACAGGGAGAGTCTGCGAAAGCCGGTTTTGTTCATCAACTCGGAAAGCTATTCCGAAAAATTAAAAAGGGTTATGGATAACCGGGTCTACACGGATACAGAGCTTAACCGTATGGGCTCGACAAGAGAGTGGGAGGATCAAGTAACGGAAGATAAAAAGTTGGAGCTTGAACGGATGCGCGAAGCGGTCAACGAAGGGGGACAAGTCCTCTATATCGAAAATACGGAGCATTTGAATTTTGCCGACGTTCAGTTCATTTCTCCGATTTTCAAAATGCTGGGCATTACAGGAAAGACTGCGCCCGAAAGAGCGAACTCCGTTATCAATGCCTATATGCTGGATTTCTTCGATTTGTATCTGAAAAATCAAGGCGGAACCTTAATGAAAGGACCGGATAGCCGCTATCCGGAAGTGAAGTTCGTAAACTCGCTATAAATTACGGAGTAGGCTGCCGGTTTTGATATGCCAATAAAATTGTAGATATTTTAGACTGAAACAATATCATTGCGCTAACGGGCAGGATAGCGTAAACAAAATGATCAAAGGTATTAACCATACGTAGTTAATTACATTTCGGGATTAGCGCAATGATTTTCGGCAACTCCGCTTTGTAATGGGGGTAGTTTAAGTAAATGTAAATATTTACTTACGAACAAGAGTTCGGTATAATGAACTTGGAAGTTTGTTTGATTCAATTTATTCCATTACAAAAAGGAGATGTTGGATATGTATAAACACATCAAAGATTTTGCCGCAACTTGGCAGAATGAAACGGAAGCAACAATGCGGACACTGGAGATGCTAACCGACGAGTCTCTTGGCCAACAGATAACAAGCGATCATAGAACGCTTGGACGTGTTGCATGGCACCTTGTACAGACGTTGCACGAAATGCCATCTCGGACGGGACTGTCTTTCGAAGGACCGGGCGAAGATGTGCCGGTGCCAGCTTCGGCTGTAGACATCGCGTCAGTCTATAAGAGGACCTCACAAGCGCTCCTTGATGCTATACAGTCTAGTTGGAAAGATGAGAATCTGCTTATCATGAGTGATATGTATGGTGATCAATGGTCAAACGGCTTAATGCTGGATATTCTCGTAAAGCATGAGATTCATCATCGTGGTCAGATGACAGTCCTCATGCGTCAGGCAGGCCTTCGTGTGCCGGATCTTTACGGCCCGACAAAAGAGCAGTGGGCCGAGTACGGAGTGCTAGCTCCAGTAATATAGAGTAAGATTATATCCGCTTTGGCCGTTTGGCTATAGTGGGATTTTCAAGTATTTTATCAAAGGATTAAAGTGGTGGCTTGAATCATAGACAAGAGGATACCATCGGACTGAAACTGTTGATTCTATTGAACTAACGGGTAAGTGGAGCCACGCGGATTGAGGTTAAGATTATTGAACTAACTGGGAACGTTAGTTCATTGGAATAGCGACAGTCTAGGACTTTATTTTCTCGTCCTTTGCTGTCGCTGTTTCAATTTTCAGGGTCAGACTAAGACCTATTTTATGGAGTCTGACGATATGACAATTCGAACAGCCTCGTGGAATAAACATTCAGTCTAATATGTTATTTTCTTTTAACATTTCTTTCACTCCAGGAAGTTGACGTTGGTGTTGATATTGGTGTTGACGATGGTGTTGATGTTAGTGCGCTGACAGCAGCGGAGAGAACGGAACGATTGCGGAGAAGCGTCAGCGTTCGCCTTTGTTTCCAAATTTCAACCGAGCTGCGGTTCCAATCAGGAAATTTGGATACAACAGCGATCGTAGCAACGTTTCGTTCGCGTAGCGCCTGCTTGCCCGAATCCACTAGCTCTCATACTGAAGTTTCAAGCTGATCGAAACTTCATCTGTTTAAATACACCCTCTCAAAGGGTGTTATTTGTCTTTCTTTCACTCCAAGAAGTTGAAGTTGGAGTTGATGTTGGCGTTGGCGTTGGTGTTGAAGTTGCTGTTGGTGTTGATGTTGCTGTAGGTGTTAGTTAGGGTTACCGCTGACAGCAGCGGAGAGCACGGAACGATTGCGGAGAAGCGTCAGCGTTCGCCTTTGTATCCAAATTTCAACCGCGCTGCGGTTCCAATCAGGAAATTTGGATACAACAGCGATTGCAGCAACGTTCCGTTCACGGAGCGCCCGCCCAGCTTACCCCAGCCCGCAAAAGCCTACCCCAGCTCGCAACAACCCACCCCAGCTCGCAACAGCAGCTCATCTAAGCCCACACCAGCATCATAAAACTCAACTACATAAGTGACCTAAGACACATATACGCCCGCTCCTCCATATTCTATAGGCAAATGCCTAGTTCAGAGGGAGCGAATGAGAATGATACGAATGAAATTAAGCAGCATGGATAAGGGGCAGGAAGATCAATGGCTGCATGTGCAATTATGGAAATGGGACGGAACGGGCTGGGACGAATGCACAGATCATCAGGAAAGCTTTATTCGCGGTGAAGAAGAGCCGGCTGTAACGATTCCATCAGAGCCAGGCCTGTACCGGGTTGATTACTATACCAAGCCGTTAGAGACGCTCTTCTTGGCAGCCCCTGTTGATCCAAATGATTTACGGGTGACATCGCTACACCCAGCTCCTTTCAAGACTAAGGAAGGGATGCTGTGGGGTTATATTAATGATGCCGGAAAGACTGCGATTGAACCGCGCTTTGAATATGCCGAAGAATTTCAGGAGAATGGTCTTGCGATTGTCCAGAGAAAGGGGCACAGCGGATTAATCGATAGCACGGGCCGGGAAAAAATAAAACCTATTTATTCCTATATTGCACCGTTCTCTGAAGGCCGCGCTGTAGTCTCGGATGAAAAGGGTTATTTTCTCATAGATGAAGCCGGCAAAATGATTACGTCGAAGCGTTATGATTTCCTGAATTCATTACAGGAGGAGCGTGCACTATTTTACACCGGGCTTGAGGGTGGAAAGATTGTATATGGTTATCTGGATCGTCAGGGGAAAGAAGTTATTCCGGCCATGTATGAGGATGCGGGTGACTTTAAAGAAGGAACGGCGGTAGTGAAGATTGCGAATGGAGAGTTTGCTTTGATTGATCTTGAGGGGCGAACACTCCATACGTATAAGTATCCTTATGTAGGCAGTCTTGCTGAAGGTCTGCTCCCGTTTCAAGAGACGGAAAATGGTAAATTTGGCTACCTCCACACCGATGGCACTGTCGCAATTCAGCCACAGTTTACAGCAGCTCTTCCTTTTTCAAATGACAGAGCGGTTATTAATACGGCTGAGAATTATGGAAATGCCTACGGTTTGATTAATAAAGAGGGGAAGAGAGTAATCCCGGCGAGGTTTTATGAGGTACAGCAGCTAGGGGAGAACAGGGTGGCATTAGGCACACCAATCTACCCCGATCAACCTTACAGAGGTTCGCGGTATGCCATTGCAGATGCCGTCACAGGCCAGATTTTAAGCGATCATCCGCTGTTGAACGTAAATAATTATAATATGGGACTCGCGTCGGTCTATGATGCCAAGTCAACTTATTTTATCGATAAAAGCGGAAACAAAGCTGCCCAGCCACCTGTTATTGCAGGTGCAGGATCTCTCTCCTTTAGCGGGAATTTAATCCGAGCGGATGTTGATCAGAGAACAGCTTATTATAATCGTATGGGTAAGCAGGTATGGAAACAAAATTCGATAATTCCATTGAGACCCCCGTATTCTGTTTTAGAGAAGAAGTACAAACCAAATATGGACTATCTAGTTTATTATCCGGTAGTAGAGGGAATTGCCAATGTGGAGGTTTCTAGAGCGGTTAACGATAGGCTTCGGAACCTTTCACTTGCTGAGGGTGCAGGAAGCGGTGGAGGCTCGCAGGAATTTAGCTATACGGGGGATTTCTCAGTAGCCTTTTTTCGGAAAAATCTGTTGGTGCTTGAGCTGAACGCTTACAAGTTCCCTTTTGGAGCTGCGCATGGAATGCCTACCAGAGTTTATGAGCACATCAATTTACGTTCTGGAAAATTCTATGAACTGCGTGATTTGTTTAAGCCGGGAAGTAAGTATGTTGAGAAGCTTAGTGAAATCGTAGGCAAACAAATTGCAACCGATCCCCAATATTCTTATGTATTTCCGGGTTCATATACAGGAATCTCAGCGGATCAGCCATTTTATGTAGATGAGCAGGCGCTATACCTATATTTTGCTCCCTATGATATAGCTCCTTATGCTGCTGGATTTCCTACATTTCGTATTCCATACGCAGAAATTATGGGGTTAATCTCGACAGAAGGAGACTTCTGGCAGTCTTACCACTAAAAAGCATGATGATTATCACCGATTGTTGAAGTATAGATACTATTAATTCAAGTAAACACTAGGCCGCTCCCCCAAGGGGCGGCAATGCTCATTTCTATTTTTTTTCAATTCGAAGGGACAAGCTTTATTGACATTTAATTTACAGAAAATAACACCGCACAGCGAATAAAAGTGTGATACAATGACTGAGGAAAAGAAAAGTTACATATTTGTAATCTTTTTCTCCGGACTGTTAAGCAGCTTAGAAATAGCATTCAGAACTAAGGAGATGGAAAAATGAAAAGCAAAACCCTGAAAGCACTAATAGGTGGAAGCATTGCAACTGTTATGGCGGTTAGTATTTCACTACCCTCACAAGCCAGTGCGGCTTCGAGCAGCCCTACTGATTTGACAAATAGTCGCTACGAGCAATTTCTGAGATATTTTCAAACCTATTATATGAATACTACACCTAAGGTAGTGGTAAATACTCCGGTTGTTTCTCAGCCTAAGGCGACAATAGCTCCAACAAAAACAACTGTAGCACCAACAAATACTACTACGATTACTCAAGCTCCAAAGAGCACAACGGTAACCCCTGTAGCAGCAACTCCTAAATTAACTTATACACAGCAGGTAGTGGTTCTTGTAAATAAGGAGCGGACTACGGCGGGCCTAAAACCAGTTACAGGCTTGGATAGCTTAAATAAAGTGGCTGCTGCAAAAGCAACGGATATGCGTACAAATCAATATTTCTCACATACCTCACCTACCTATGGATCACCTTTCGATATGATGACAGCTTTTGGAATTACTTATAGAGCAGCTGGTGAGAATATCGCTATGGGCCAAAAAACTCCGCAAGAAGTAATGACAGCTTGGATGAACAGCCCGGGTCACCGAAAAAATATCCTTAGCGCCGATTTCAATTATATTGGTGTAGGTTATGACAATAACTACTGGGTTCAAGAATTTATAGGCAAATAAAACTCATCTAGCAAATCACGTTCTCCGCTTTTTAGCGGGGGGCGTTTTTTTTACCGACTTTCATTCTTATTTAGAACATTTGCAAATTACAGATAGAAGAATTATGTTTATCTACATAGTTAAAAAAACTGAAAAATTTGGCACAATAAATGGTATATGGAGGGATAACTTTTGAATGATTCTAAATGGACTTGGCGTTTTGTATGCCTGATTTCCATAGCAGCAACCTTAATCTTTATCGTTGGCTTTGGTTATGCGGTGAAAGATATTGTTTATCCCCAAGGAGATGTTCCCCAAACCTCCCTGCCTCAGGAAACAACAACCCCAGATCCAGAGATAACCGGGATTTTGAAGGTGGTAGCCCTTGGGGATTCATTGGCAAAAGGGACAGGCGATAATACTGGGGACGGATTTGTGAAGCGTGCGGTCACAGGGATGTCAGCAGATAGTCAAAAGGCAAATTTGCTCGGGAATCTCGGGATTAACGGATTGACTACGTTGGGATTGCAAACTGAGCTTAATGAAGAAGGCGTTCAATATGCCATTCGGCAAGCCAATACGATTCTAGTATCCATTGGCGGGAACGACTTATTTCGAGGCGCAGGAATTCTTCAAAATGGGAATACGGGTGAAGAGACCACGGTTGAGACACCTCCTACAGGAGGGGAATTAACCTCTAAGGAACTCCTGGCAGCTCTGCCAGAAGCATCAGAACGGCTTAGAGTGGTGCTGAAGAAGATAGCTGAGCTTAACCCAGAGGCAAAAGTCTATTATTTAGGATTATATAATCCCTTCGGTGATATTCCAGAACTTAGGGTTCCGGGAAATCAAGCGGTTACGGCCTGGAATAATGCCGCCATGGATATCATTAATACCCACAGTAATATGACCCTGGTACCCACCTTTGATTTGTTCCACAATCATTTGGAGAAGTATCTTTCATCAGATCATTTTCACCCGAGCGGCGAGGGTTATCAACGTATAGCAGATCGAATAGTACAGGCGGTACGTTAAATAGGCTTGTGATTTCATAGGTTTTGATATGAGGGTACTAAGGAGTTGTATGGATAATGAATAATGAAGTTTATGGCAGCTCGGCAAAAGTGGTTTTGTCAGTAAACAATGTTCGTAAAAAGATTGCCCGAAAGTGGATCATTGACGATGTCTCCTTTGACGTAAGAGAAGGTGAGATATTTGGCTTTCTAGGTCCAAACGGTGCTGGGAAAACAACAACCATTCGGATGCTCGTTGATTTGATCCGGCCAAGTGCCGGCACCATTACGGTTTGCGGGTATAACGTCAATCGCCATCCTGAAAAGGCATTGCAGTATGTGGGCTCTATTGTTGAAAACCCTGAGGTCTATACATACTTAACGGGATGGGAAAATTTACAGCACTTCGCTCGTATGCAGCCTGGTGTGGATGAAGCAAGGATTGCAGAAGTAGTGGATATTGTACGGTTGGATCAACGGATCCATGATAAAGTCAGAACCTATTCGCTCGGTATGCGTCAGCGTCTTGGAATCGCTCAAGCACTGCTGGGGCGGCCCCGACTGCTTATACTTGATGAGCCAACGAACGGGCTAGATCCAAAAGGTATCAAGGAATTGCGTGAATTTATCCGTAAACTGGCAGATGAAGGCTTAGCCGTCTTTGTCTCCAGCCATCTGCTTAGTGAGATCCAGCTATTGTGTGACCGTGTTGCTATTATCAGTAAAGGCCGCGTGCTGGCTGTAGGGGGAGTGGACGAGCTGGTTTCCAGAAACGCTCCTTATGTATTGTGGGAACTCGAGCCTTTTGAGAAAGGGAAGAACCTTCTTGCGGCAAGACCAGAGATAAATATAACCGAACCAGCAGAAGTCACGTTAGATGATACTGTGATTGCAGGCATGGGAATAAACTCAGTCATTACGATTATGGAGGATGGGCTTGTTCCAGAGATCGTTGCTATGTTGGTTGCTGCCGGTATGGAGGTAAGAGGCGTGCATAAAATCAATCCTACACTGGAACAGCTATTCCTGAAACTGACGGAGGGTGAGACTATTGAATAATCTGCTGCCACTCATCCGGAATGAGTGCATTAAAATACTGAAAAAGAAACGGTTTTATGTTATTCTGCTTATTCTGGCTGTTTTAGTACCAATGTTCACCTATGCACAGATGCGTATAGCTGAACGAAGCCAGGATAAATTCAATTCTGATTGGCGCCTCGAAGTGCAGCAGCAGATTACTGACAACCAGAATTCACTCAGCAGTGACAGAATTCCGGAGGAATGGAAGTCGTACCGCCGTATTTTTGTACAGCAGCTTCAATATTACCTTGATCATGATGTGAACCCGAACGAACCTAGTGGAGTCACGTTTACCCGAGAATTTTTGGACAACTCCGTCACATTGTTTATTCCTCTCTTGATCATGGCAGTGGCTTCCGACCTAGTGTCAGGTGAGCGAACTACAGGTACGATAAAGATGCTTCTGACAAGACCCGTGAAACGATGGAGAATTCTTTTTAGTAAAATGGCGGCTTTGATAATGTTTGTGTCCCTGATAGTGCTATCCACATTTTTAGTTAGTTACTTGATATCAGGTTTGGCTTTCGGTTACAAGGGTTTCAATGTTCCGGTATTTACAGGCTTCCAAATCGGCGGGGATACCGTGGATACTTCATCAGTGCATGGTGTGCCGCAATGGAAGTATCTGCTCATGCAGTGTGGTTTGATTTGGTTCGTTAGTATCGTTGTAGCACTACTCGCATTTATGGTTTCAGTACTTGTACGAAGTACAGCGGCCAGTATAGTAGTGATGATGGCGACGCTAATTGCGGGTACCATTCTGACGAACATGGCATCCGCATGGACAACAGCTAAATACTTGTTCATGGTTAATTTGGGATTGACTGGATATTTAGCCGGTACTCCTGCCCCTATAGAAGGGATGACACTGCCTTTTTCGATGGGTGTACTAGCTGTTTGGGGAATATTATCGGTGATCATTTCATTCACCGTCTTTACGAAACGGGATATTTTGAATTAGAATGAACAAAGTGACCAAAACATTTGTTTGCATTTTGGTATAGAGAAAAGAAGGGGGAGCATGAATGCTCGAACAGATCGATTTGTTTGCAGAGTCATCAAAGACCGGTGAAGTTGGCCGGACTGGATACGATGCTGACGACATTCAAGTGCTCGAAGGTCTGGTTGCAGTACGCAAACGGCCTGGCATGTATATTGGCAGTACAACTGCCTCGGGACTGCACCATCTAGTATGGGAGATTGTTGATAACGCAGTAGATGAACACTTGGCTAAGCATTGTTCCAAAATTGACATTACGCTGCGTAAGGATGGCTCGGTTACCGTGATTGATAACGGTCGGGGGATACCGACTGGAATGCACAAAACGGGAGTGCCAACACCACAGGTCGTATTTACGATTCTGCATGCTGGCGGTAAATTTGGCGGCTCAGGCTATAAAAAATCGGGCGGGTTACACGGTGTAGGGGCTTCGGTCACAAACGCTTTGTCCGAATGGCTGGAGGTTGAGATTTATCGTGAAGGCAAAATCCACCGGCAGCGCTTTGAATATTGGGTTGATAAGAAGGGAAAAGAGCATGTAGGTGAACCAGTTACCGGTCTGGAAGTGATGGGGAATACGAACAAATCCGGTACGAAGGTAAGCTTCAAACCGGATATTCGTGTCTTCCCAAACGGCATCGCTCTAAGCTACGATACGCTTGCTGAAAGAATTCAGGAGATAGCTTTCCTTAATTCCGGTCTGAGAATCACACTTACCGATGATCGAAGCAATAAACAGGATGAGTTCTTCTACGAAGGCGGAGCAAGTCAATTCGTGCAATTCCTGAACGAAGGTAAGGATGTTTTGCATGATGTTATCCATTTCACAGCCGAGAAGGATGATATAGAAGTAGAGATAGCCTTGCAGTATAATGCGGGCTACACCGAGACTATAGCTTCCTTTGTGAACTCGATTCCTACCCGGAGCGGCGGTACTCATGAGACCGGCTTTAAGACAGCATATACCCGAGTGATGAATGATTATGCACGGCGTACTCAATTGCTGAAGGAGAAGGATAAGAACCTAGAAGGCAATGATCTGCGGGAAGGCATGATGGCTGTAATCAGCGTAAAAATGTCAGAAGTTGAGTTTGTTGGCCAGACCAAGGATCAGTTGGGCAGTGCATCTGCCCGCAGTGCTGTGGACTATATGGTTTCGGAGAATATGGCACGTTTTCTTGAGGAAAATCCACAGGTTGCTCAGAGCTTGTTAAAGAAATCGATTCAAGCCTCTAAAGCCCGTGAAGCCGCTCGTAAAGCCCGTGATGAAATTCGCACAGGTAAAAAACGCAGTGAAAGCTCCAATCTTGGTGGTAAGCTTACACCAGCCCAGTCCAAAGATGTTACACGAACTGAGCTGTTCATTGTAGAAGGTGATTCTGCCGGCGGCTCGGCGAAGCAGGGGCGTGATTCCAAGATTCAAGCTATTTTGCCGCTTAAGGGTAAGCCGATGAATCCAGAGAAGGCTAAGCTTCTGGACATTTTGAAGAATGATGAGTATAAGGCTATCATCTCTGCGATTGGAGCCGGTATTGGCACTGAGTTTGCCGTAGAAGATAGCAATTATTCCAAAATCATCATTATGACCGATGCCGATACCGATGGAGCGCATATACAAGTGCTGTTGCTTACGTTCTTTTATCGGTATATGAAGCCTTTGATCGATGCCGGAAAAGTTTTTCTTGCTCAACCTCCACTGTATAAGCTGACAAGAAAGACAGGAAAGCTGGAAACCGTTCGTTATGCTTGGAGTGATGAGGAATTACAGAATTACCTAAAGGAATTCGGTAAAAACTTTGAGCTGCAGCGTTATAAAGGATTGGGCGAGATGAATCCTGACCAATTATGGGAAACGACGATGAATCCGGAATCCCGCACATTGCTGCAGGTACAGATTGAGGACGCTGCCAAGGCAGAGCGTCGTGTATCCACACTGATGGGCGATAAAGTCGATCCTCGTAAACGCTGGATCGTCGAGAACGTCGATTTTACTGAAATAATTGAGTAACACACTTCAGTTTTTATAGTAGTGCGGCAAGTGACGATAATCCCGTATTTTAAAGAGCTTGGTGATTAGCATAGTGTAGAGGAATTTTGGAACAGGAGAAGCGTTAGCGTTCGCCTTTATTCTCGAATTTCATCCGTGAAGCGGTTGAAATTAAAGAAATTCGAGAATAACAGCGGCCGAAAGTCCAAACATTCCCCGCAGCAACGATTAATATCACCACACTTTTTTTAGGCGGGCAGTTTGAGGAACAGAAGGTGAGCCAATGAGTAGTTTATCAGAACAATTTTTACCGGCTTTTCTGGAAGAGGTCGTAGGTGACCGTTTTGGCCGGTATTCCAAATATATTATCCAGGACCGTGCGATTCCCGATGTACGGGACGGACTGAAGCCCGTACAACGTCGTATTTTGTATGCGATGTATGATTCAGGCAATACTCCGGACAAGCCATATCGGAAATCAGCTAAAACTGTCGGGGATGTTATGGGTAACTATCATCCTCACGGGGACTCGTCGATTTACGATGGTATGGTGCGTATGGCACAGCCTTGGAAGATGGGGCATGTACTAGTTGATGGTCATGGCAACTGGGGTTCGATGGATGATGATCCAGCTGCGGCAATGCGTTATACGGAAGCCCGTTTGTCTCCAATCGCTATGGAGATGATGCGTGACATTGAGAAGCGAACAGTATTGTTTAAGGACAACTTTGACAATACGACCAAGGAGCCCGTTGTTGTTCCTTCAAGGTATCCGAATCTGCTTGTAAATGGTGCAAGTGGTATTTCTGCAGGTTTCGCAACCGAAATTCCACCGCATAATCTGCGGGAAGTCATTGATGCTTGTATAGCAGTAATGCAAAAGCCTGATATAGAGCTGGAAGACATCATGACCTTCATCAAAGGTCCGGATTTCCCAACAGGCGGCACCATCATGGGCGGCGACGGCATCATGGATGCCTATCGTACCGGTAAGGGTCGTATTTATTTGCGCTCTAAGACAGATATTGAGAATTTGCGTGGCGGTAAGCAGCAGATTGTCATTACTGAGGTTCCTTATCAAATCGTGAAATCACGGCTGGTTACGGCCATGGAGAATATTCGCCTAGAGAAGAAGATTGAGGGGATTGCCGAAGTTCGTGACGAGAGCGGGCGGGAAGGCCTTCGTATCGTAGTGGAATTGAAGAAAGAAGCAGACGCACAAGGTATTCTGGCTTATTTACTCAAGAAAACGGATCTGCAGGTTACATATAACTTCAATATGGTAGCGATTGTAAATAAAGCGCCTCAGCAGCTCGGTTTAAAAGCTATTTTGGAAGCCTATATTGCCCATCAGCGCGAAGTTGTAACTCATCGGACACGGTATGACCTGGAACGTGCGGAAGACCGTGCTCATGTGTTGGAAGGGCTAGTTAAAGCTCTGAATATCCTGGATGAAATTATTGCAGCTATCAAAGCTTCGAAGAATCGTCAGGATGCTCAAAATAATCTAGTGTGGATGTTTGGTTTTAGCGAGCGCCAAGCAGATTCTATTCTTACTTTGCAATTATATCGACTAACCAACTTAGAAATTAACTCTCTACAGAAGGAACTTGACGAAATGCTTGCTCGAATTGCTGTTCTGCAAGGAATCCTAGACAGTGACAAGAAGCTGATAGCTGTAATTCGTAAAGAGTTAATGGAAATTCGTGATAAATACGGGATAGACCGGCGTTCTCTTATTCAGGGTGAAGTGGAGGAGCTTAAGGTCAGCCTTGAAGTGCTGGTTAATGCAGAGGATGTCTTAGTAGCGCTCTCCGCGGATGGTTATATTAAGCGTACCAGTATGCTGTCCTTTACCCGCTCTGGTGGTGAGCGACAGGCATCCGGTGTTAAGGAAGGCGACCATATCCTTAAGCTGATGGACCTGAATACAAGGGATAGCTTGCTGGTGTTTACACGTAAAGGCCAATACTTCTTACTTCCTGTTCATCAGATTCCAGAGTTTAAGTGGAAAGAACCGGGTACAGCCATAGTTAATGTTATAGGCCTGGCTAAGGGCGATGGAGTGGTAAGCGTCCTGCCCGTTAATAATCTGGATGATCCGCAGCAAAGCCTTGTATTTATTACCCGTAAGGGTCAGGTGAAGCGCACAGAGCTCAAGGAATACTCTACAAGCCGTTCCGGAGCAGTTGCGGCCTGTAAGGTGGCTGAAGGAGATGAAGTCATTACGGTGGCAATTAGCCGGGGTGACATGGACATTGTCTTAGTGACTCGAGAAGGTATGAGCATCCGGTTCCATGAGAATGAGGTTAATCCAATGGGCCGTGTAGCTTCTGGCGTTAGGGGAATTCAATTGCGCGAAGGTGATAGCGTCATATCTTGCTTCTGGGTAAGCGAAGATGAAGGTGAAATCCTATCCATTACGGAGATTGGATATGCTAAACGTACGCTTCTCTTGGATTATCCATCCCAAAGCCGTGGCGGTAAAGGTATGCCGACGTTCGAATTTAAGGAAGGCAAGCGTGTTCGGCCGAATGGCAGCAGGCTGGCTGGTGCATTCTATTGTAAAGATCCGCTGGAATTGACGGCTGTTACCCGCGATGGTTTGTTCCACACATTTTCTTCGGAATCTGCACCTCTTGGAGAACGACGTTCAATTGGCAAGCAGATTGTCCCAGTGGAGAAAAAAGACGAGATCCTAAATCTCTTACTAGCAATAAAATAAAATGTATTTCACAGCGGCGTTTGGTTCCTCTTCAGGTAGAGCAACCAGGCGCCGCTTATATATTTGTTACTATACTTATCCAATGTTCATATATTTTTTATTCGTTATGGATGATTTATTTTTTCCTTTTGCAGGAAATAGAATCTCTTTCGCGAAATGTAGATATACAGAAAAGAACCGTGGGAAAGGAAGGAATAAGTGTGCACTCCTCTGAATTCAGTAAAATTTGGCATAAGATTTTGAAGGATTATAAGCTACATATGGATAGCAAGCTTGCCCCGACGCTGACGGATGCCCAACTCACTGTGCTGGAATTGCTTCAAGAGCGTGATGTCATGAAACCTTCTGATTTAGCACCCCATCTTGCAACCAGCCCGGCCGCTGTGACCATGTTGCTAGATCGTATGGAGAAGCATGAGTTGATCAGCCGAGAACGGGATAATGCCGACCGCCGGATCGTATGGATAAGCATTACGGAGACAGGGAAGAAAGAAACAGAGCGTGGCTTGAAGATACGCAGTGACTTTTTTGCTGAAGCGTTAGATCCTATCTCTTCACACAATCAGCAGTTATTATTATATTTGATGGGTAAGATGGTGGTTACAACAACACCTGAGGCAGCAACGTCCTGAATGGATACTCAACTTTAGTAAGAACGTTTACATATTGCAAATGAAGAGTCGTTTATTAGAGAAAGCAGGTCGTCCACTAACGGACGGCCTGCTTTTGTAATTCCTGCGACCACAAATTCCATGGATGGCTTTGCGGCGGGAGGGAGATTATATTTATTTCTTCTTTGGTAGTGGGATGAGGAAAGCCTACTAATGCGGACCAAAGAGCAATTTGCTGTCCCGGCTTATTCACCGAGGCACCGTACTTCTGATCACCATACAGCGGACAACCGATGGAGCTAAGCTGCACACGTATCTGGTGGGAACGTCCGGTAAGCAGGTCTACCTTGAGCAAGCTGAAGCCCTCTGAGGTGCCCAGGACAGTATAATCCAAAATAGCTTCCTTACCACCCGGTGTTCCTTTCCGAACCACAGATACGGTATTGCTTTTTTCATCCTTCAGCAGAGTGTCAATAAGACGCCCCTTCGAAGAGGGAAGCTTACCGTGAACGACGGTAAGGTAGATTTTGCGGAAGCTGCGGCTGCGTACGCTCTCCGAGAGTCTTGATGCAGACTTGGAGGTCTTGGCGAACACCATAGCACCGCCGACGGGCCGGTCCAGACGGTGGACCAATCCCATATATACATTGCCTGGTTTGTTATAACGCTGTTTGACATCCTCTTTAAGAATATTGAGGAGATCCAAATCTCCTGTGGCATCCTCTTGTACAGGAATATTAACAGGTTTTACAATGCCAAGAAGATGATTGTCCTCATATAAGATCTCGATAGACGACAACCCGTTCTGACCCTCATGTTGTGCCATGGATTACGCCTCCCAGCGTCCCAAAATACCGCAAGGAAGATTCATGCCAGAAGAAGTTATCGGCAAGCCAATTTCACCAGAGGTGAGTTTTCCACCGTAACGTTTACCCATGGTCATCGACAGCATATTTCGCAGTACGGTTGGTGAAATACCCGTAGTATACGAATTAATGAGCATGAACAAAGGGTTATCGCTCATAATTTCCATACAGCTTTCCAGGAAAGGATACAGACTAGATTCCAGCTTCCACATTTCACCGTTTGGTCCTCTGCCATAAGAGGGTGGGTCCATGATAATCGCGTCGTACTTACTTCCACGACGCTGCTCGCGCTGAACGAACTTGAACACATCATCTGTGATGTAGCGGACCGGGCGCTCGCTTAGTCCAGATAACTTCACATTATCCTTCGCCCATAGAACCATGCCTTTAGCAGCATCTACGTGTACAACCGAAGCCCCTGCACTAGCCGCGGCTACTGTTGCACCTCCTGTGTAGGCGAAGAGATTAAGAACCTGGATGGGGCGATTAGCGGCTGATATCTTGTCCATCATCCACTTCCAGTTCGCTGCTTGCTCCGGAAATAGTCCCGTATGTTTAAAATTAGTTGGACGGAGTTGGAATTTCAACTTGCCGTAGTTAATGTGCCAATGATCGGGGATAGTTTTCTTCATCTCCCATTGACCTCCGCCAGCTGAGCTGCGGTGATAATGGCCATGTACGTTTTTCCACTGGGCTGTCTCTTGCTCCAAAGGCCAAATAATTTGTGGATCTGGACGCCGTAGATAAACATCGCCCCAACGCTCGAGTTTTTCCCCGCCTCCGGTATCAATAACTTCGTAGTCCTTCCAATCACTTGCTATATACATGTTTTTATCCATCCTTCAAAAATTCATTTAGCCTTTATTGTACAACATTTAGCCCTGCAGCTACAATCAAATAACTCCGACTATTCTCATTTTATCCCAAAGAGCTCATGTGTATAATAACATACTGATCGTAAGAGGAATCATTACCGCTGTAATTCTGGCACTTCTAGCTATGATTGTGTATGATCAAATCAGATTTCAAACAAGATTCCTAGAGTAAATATGCGGGACGCAGAAAGGAAACTTATGTTCAACCTATCGCAGTTGTATCACCCAATTACAGCGAAGCCTTCGGATACCAACGAGTTTCTGCCCTGTAAGGCTTTACAGCCCTATATCCGTTGCTTCTGGGGCTCTGATTCTCCAACTTTAATATCAGAAGAACGACCTATTCAGGCAGATAAACATACATATGCAGAGATTATTATACCAGACACCTGTATGGACATTATCTGGGAGCTGGATCAAGCTAACGGTTATCCGGACATTTACTTTTGTGGAATTAACGATACACCTTTTGAAGTCAGGAAGGATAATGGGGGAAGTAGAAAGTCACGTTTCGCCATCCGCTTTCACTTTTGGGCGGTCCAGTTCTTTGCTGATCATCATCTAAGGGACGTTCTGAATGTCAGTACCCATGTGGAAGATTACTTCAGCTCCTTTAGAAAAGATTTGGGTGACCTGCTGTCGGAGACTAGCTCTATGTCGGAAAGAATCGCCCTCGCTGAAGTCTTTTTACTTCGCCGTTTGGAGAAGGTTCCACGAACTAGTGACAGCCTAATGAATGCTGTTCACACGATCATTAAGTGCAAAGGTGTTGTGACGGTTGAAGATTTGGAATTCAGCTCCGGTCTTAGCCGGCGTCAGCTCGAAAGGTTGTTCCAGGAATACATAGGTGTCGGGCCCAAAAAAACAGCCGATCTTGTACGTTTTCAAAATGTATGGCAGGACTTATATTACAACACCAATAAGAATAACAGTGTGCAGGATATTGTCTTTGCCTATAGATATAGCCACCAGTCCCATCTCATAAATAGTTTCAAAAAGTTTGCCGGAAGAACACCTATTGAAGCCTTGAAGAATGCAAGAGGGTAATCATGTCGTTTTTTTGCAATACTTTCTATATAAATGCAGATAAGATATCTCTAGCAGACATAACTGCCGAAATCACTATTTTAATGTGAGGAGTAGAAGAACTATGATTACTTCATTTGAGGGTATTAATATCTACACGGAGGACACCGCGGCGTTGGCAGCATTTTACTCTGAGGTACTTGGTATTTCAGTTCTCTTTGAAGGATACGGAAACTTCGATGGTGCCAAAATTGGTTTTAATGTGAATCAGCCCGGCATCATGATTTGGGATGCGAACAAATGGAACAAGCTCACAACTGGAGTTGTTAATTTAGTATTCTCCTGCAGTAATTTGGATGATACTTATGAAATGCTTAAGGCGAGAGGGCTCGATTGCAACCCTCCTGTAACTATGGAGTATGGCGGCAAGGAAATGAATTTTAATGATCCTGATGGCAATAATATCACTCTGCTTCAAGGTGCTTATGTAGAATAATCAATGTCCTATGCTAAAAAAGAACACAAACAGTCCCTGATAAGGAATGGGGCCGTTTGTGTTCTTTTTGTTTGTTTGTTGACAATGATAATCATTATCAAATAAACTGAGTCTATATAGATTGAACTTTAAAACTAAGGATATAGGAAAGGAGTGACGGAGGGGAATTTTGGAACTGGAGGAGCGAAAGCGCCCGCCCGAAAGCTTTCCGAAAGCATAGGCAGTCTACGGATTTCTATCGCGAAAAGCGGTATCATTCAAAGAAATCTGTAGACAACAGCGGCCGGAAGTCCAAACATTCACCGCAGTGCGACTAATCCTTTATTCTATAAATCTTAAGTTCAATCTATATAGTAAGACATTAATTAAATTTTATGTATTCATTAGGGAGGTACATGGTTTATGGCTAAAGTGTTGGTAGCGTATGCCAGTCTGACTGGCAACACGGAGGAAATGGCTGAGCTTATTGTGGAAGGAATACGCGAAGAAGGCGGAGAGGCTGTCTTGAAAGCCGTCACCGATTGCAATGCGATGGAGATAAATTCTTATGAGGGTGTACTGTTAGGCGCTTATACTTGGGGTGATGGTGAACTGCCGGATGAATTTCTTGATTTCTATGAGGAGATGGATGATTTGGATTTATCGACTTCTAAATCAGCAGCTTTTGGCAGCGGGGATACCGGATACGAGATTTACTGCGGGGCTGTTGATCGGATCGAAGAAAAACTGAAGGAACGTGGAGCGAACATTCTCCAGGAAAGCTTAAAGATTGAATATGGGCCAAGCGCAACAGAAAAAGAGGCTTGTCGACAATTTGGCCGTCAATTTATTAAAGCCTGTATGGCGGTTACCTAAATATGGGCGGTCCCATGGATAGCTACTCCACCAGAAATCAAAACTTGCCAATAGCAGGTTACGGACGGCTGCACGATTTTAGGATAGAGCATATTATGCTGGGTGGAGCAGAAAATGCTAGACAAGGTACTCATACAACGGGTCTTCCTCGTTGGCGCCAGCAAGTTCAATATGCGGTGGGTCATACTTTAAATGATTTCTATAGTTTGCTGCCTGAAGTTCGCCGGGAAACACCGATTCAGTTTCTTCTGGAACGAAGATGGCCTCCCAAGGGAAACGCGTTTTCCTCTTTACTTCACTACTGGGATATCAAAACTGCAATAGCCGATGAGTTGATGCGCATCGCTTCGGTTAATCATTTACAGGACATTCCTGTGAAGTTATATGAACAGTGGTTTGTGCCTATACCGGAGCTTAATCTGGAGCTGTCTATGATTTTTCAACTGGCCTGGAAATCCCAAATCCGCGGTCGAAGTCTTAATGTGCAAAAGTTTATGGTTACAGCAGATGAAGATGTAATAAAAGCGTTTTTGCATATGACTAATGCATTCTGCCGCTTGGCCTATGGAGAGCCAGCTGAGACGGTGGAGATCTATTCTCTGCTTGATGGGCGGAAATATAGCTTTGATGGCAGATCCATTTCACTCGCTGAATCCTTGGATTTTGTTCAATTGTTGTCTTTATTCTTGGAGAAGGAGGAACTGCTGGGCTGCTCAATAGCTTGCTCAGGGCGAAGAACCGAGAAAAGTGAGGAGACTTGTGGGAGATTTGGGCTAATGTGAGGAAGCAGCTGGATTTGAAAAAAAGCACCCTTTGAGCAGGTAACTTACCTTAGCTGAAAGGGTGCTAAATATGTGAGCATCATTTGGAAATGAGATCAACCTATGAATCGGTAATAATCCTGCTTGTTCAAAATAATAAACCCACAGCTTTCATAGAGCTTAAGAGCATTGGGGTTATCCAGTGCTACTTCCAAGTTGACCCCATTATAATTCCGGCGTTCCCTTTCAATCGTTTGCAGTAAAGCACTGCGTCCGAGACCAAGTCCGCGAAGCTTTTTATCAATTGTAAATCCGTAAATCCAAGTTTCGTTATCCTCTGTCCAAAGACGCATTTTCCCAGCGGGCTGTCCATCCATTTCGATAATGATATGCTCCTGCAAGCCGTCCTGCTTCTGTAGTTCATAGACCTCGGAAGCATCCTCCTTCGTCATGTTGAAGCCGCCACAGTCCAGTTCCACCAGGATATGTGCTTCATCCTCCCGAGCAGGTCTTAAAATCACTGCGTCATTAGCCGAACTAGCTTCTGAAGAGGATAAGTGAGCCGAAGCCCCGTCCCATTTCATCTGATACTCGGAATGATTAAAAGTGAGTGGAAGAGTCGTCAAAAACGCCTTGGCGGAAGAAGAATTTGCGGGAGCATTCAGGAGCAGCTTCTGAATATTGTTGCGGGAAATGATACTTTGCGCCCGCTTCCAGAGCGAGGTAAAGATACCTCTTCGGCGGTAACCTGGACGAATCATTCCGCAAATTTCCATCTCGCTGCCGAAACCATAAAGTCCTATAAAACCAACAAGAAGCTCATCCTCATAAGTTACCAACCACTCTGCACCACCAGAAGTCGGCGGCAGGCGCAGCATATCCCAATTCAATTTTAGCGAGATTCCATCGAATTGCTCACAGCGGAGCTGCAGCTCTTCGACATCTTTTAAAGTATCTATTGTTGTCAAACCCGTTTCCTCCCGAATACTATAATCGAGTCTTGTATCAGGATGAATGGTTCCCGTCACCACTGAGTACATCTTGATATTCTGAATGCTTCTTGAATTGATGAGCCGCATAGGAGCACACCGGGACGATTTTCAATCCTTCTTCACGGGCCTTGTCCACTACGGCCTTTACCAATTCTTCGCCGGCACCCTGGCCGCGCAGTTCCTCTGAGACACGAGTATGCTCAATGACAAGAATTCCCGATTCCTCTTGTTTGTAAGTGATTTCCCCTAGTTCTTTACCTTCGACTTCTACCCAAAAACGACCTTTTTCACTTTGAATTTGCACCATTTTCATCACTCCTGCCTGAATATATTACCTTTATTTTACTACCCTTAAATGTAAAAAGCGAGTTGAGCGGAGTTTCGACTTCATCAGAAGATTTTCAAAAAAGCCAAGGATTTAAAACCAATATTATATATAAAATGGATTTTATTAGATCATTACCCTTTTTTGACTTGTAATATTGGCAATGCTATACTGATTCCATAACACACAAATATGGTTAATAAGAGACTGATTAGACGTACATATCTAATCGGTCTTGTTTTTTAATCCCTACTTAGGAGGAAATATCATGAATACAACAGTACGTTTGACAGAAAGATCCGGCTCGACTTCTTCACAACGGAGTAAAGGTTTTGTACCGGTTGTCGTCTACGGTGCAGGTTCAGATAGTCAATCCTTTACAGAGGATGCAAAAACAATCAATGAAATATTGGGAAAAAACCCGCGGGCCATTCTCAAAGTGGAGCTTCCAGGCTCCGGTTCAAAAAATGTAGTGATTCAGGAAGTGCAACGTCAGCCATTATCGAAACAGCTGCTGCATATTGATTTTCAGCAAATTGATATGAAAGCTGAGTTGGTTACGAAGGTAGCTTTCCATTTTATTGGTGAACCTGTAGGTATCAAAAATGGAGGTGCGCAGCAAGTAGAGCTGTACGAGCTGGATATTCGCACACTCCCAGACAATCTTACAGCAAATTTTGATGTGGATATCAGCGGTTTGGATGTTGGTGATCAATTACTGGTTTCCGATCTTCCGACGCATAAAGGCTGGGAAGTATTAACTCCAGAGGATACATTGATTGTGCGGATATCACCTCCAACCCAGGAAGAAACTGCTGAAGAAGGGGTTACCACTGAACCTGCTTCTGCTGAAGCTGGTGCTTCGAATGGGGACAAAGAGTAAGATAAATTTTTTTCGAAATCAGTGATTTGGATTTCGTTTGCAACACTGTACGGGAAACGATTTCGATCTAACTTCCCCTGATGTTCCACTGGGTCTGGGGCAACTATGCCTTAGAGGCAGCATTCCGGGGTTAAGGACCAGTCCTCCGGCGATTTAAAGGGAAAATACCCCTCTAATTTCGACCGAAATGCCTTGATTCTGAGAATAAAGGGAAAATTTCACTCTAAACTTAGCGTTCCCGCCCCAAAAGAGGTATATCCTCAAATTAGCGGGCGAAATTCCCTCTAATTGCCCAAAAGGGGTGCAAGGCGCAGAAATAGAAGGAGAAAATCCCTCTATAGAGGCGTAACGGTTTTATGTCCTTCCCGTCACCTGTCAAACACTGGTTTTCCAGAAGCAGACATCCCTGATTCTTAGGGGATAGTCTGCTTCTTTTATTTGTCTACATAAATGTGCATTCCTAAAATTTAAAAAGGACTTTCGTTTAGTGTGTTTGTGAGTATAAATGGGAGTTTCGCCTTATTTCGTTTAATTTAACTAAAAATGGGTTGACTGGCGTAAATATAGAGAACAGAATGAAGCTATACCATGGTATGGAGTAAAAGAAAAGCTGATTTACGCCTCTTTGAAAGCGCTTTAGTAGATTGAATAGTCTATGAATTCTTCGTGTAATTTATCATTACTATGGGGAGGACAAGTGATGAAAAGAAAGCTTATGTACATCCTTTTATCTATGATGATGGTTCTGGGCGTGGCTATTCCTGCTTCGGGATATGCCAAGGCAGATGCTGCAAGTGATGCGTCGAATAGAGCGTTAATTTGGTTGAAAGCCCAGCAAGATGCAACTACAGGTTATGCTTTTGAAGGATTGGTTGACAGCTTTGAAGATTTCTGGGGACCTAACAATCCCAAACAGATTGTATATACGTATGATCAGGCTGTGGCTGCAATAGCCTTAATAGTCAAAGGAGAGCGTGCGAGAGCAGAAAAGGTATTGAATAAAATGCGGGACATTCAAGACCCTTCAGGGTTCTGGCTGAATTCCTACTGGTGGAATAACGGCGCCGGTGAGGAAATCCGCAAGCATGTCGGACCCGTAGTCTGGATGGCGATGGCAGCGATGGCGTATGAGAAGCAATACAATGATACCCGTTATCGTCCGATGGCTCTGAAGGCGCTGGATTGGAGTCTGCTGTATAAAAAAGCAAATGGCAGCATCGCCGGAGGCTGGAGCGCATGGAGTAACTCTGATGAGCCTTGGAGTTCCACCGAGCATAATATCGATATTTACCGGGTTCTTCAGTATTATGCTTCGGTAGATGCCTCAAAAGCGACGGCTTATAATGGAGCGGCTGCAGGGGTTAAGAACTTTCTGGATAATTATGTATGGGATGATAGCGTCAAACGGTTCAAAGGCGGCTGGAAGAACGATACGAATCTAATTGATCCCAAAATACCACTGGATGTAAATCCTTGGGGGGTATTGGCTCTAGGGTTAACTGGAACTCGTAATTACGGAGCTAGTTTGGCTTATGTAGAAAACGCCGCTGGTAACCCAGGCACACTGGCAAATCCTCGTTACAAGCAGACACTAACCTACAATGATGCTGGAAATACACTGACTGGTTATGACTTCGACTGGACGGATCAGGTTTTGCCGGCTTATGACGATAACGGAAATCAAATCGGAAGTACAGGTGCTGATGTGTGGTTTGAGGGAAGTGCATTTATGTCTCTTGCCTACTACATGCAGGGTAACTTATCCAAGGCGGATGCGATCAATACTGAAATTATTAAAAAGCAGGGTACGAGCGGTGCTTCCCTCGGTGGAATCCCGTATTCCTTGAAAGGAACTAGTAATAGTTATTGGGTTATGGCCCAACAAAACTGCGTTTCGAGTACCGGCTGGCTTATTTTGTCCCTGCATCGATTTAACCCATTCACGGGCCAATATCTAAGCGGTGGCAACAATCCTGGAGACACGACAGCACCTACGGCACCAACCAATGTTGCGGTTACAAGCAAGACTGATACAGCAGTCAGTCTGAGCTGGTCACCTTCTACGGATAATACTGGTGTTACAGGTTATATCGTGTCCCGCGGAGCTACGCAGCTCTCCGTTACAGGGACATCAGCCACTGTAACAGGGCTTACAGCAGGTACAGCCTATACGTTCACAGTGAAGGCTATGGATGCTGCAGGCAATCTATCCTCTGCCAGCAATGCCGTTACAGTAACAACCAATACTTCCGGCAGCGGAGGAGATCATGTTACGGCTGACTTTACGGCTGGTGTAACAAAGCTTTCCGCATCTGAGGCAAGCATTTATATCACTCCGGTCACTTCTGCTCTTTATGTAGATGTTCATTACAAGATTAATGGTGGTGCTCAGCTTAATTATCGGATGACCAATAGCTCTGGAACATGGAAGCAGACGGTAAGCAGCCTAAGTACAGGGAGCAGCATAGAATATTGGTTCACCTATGAGAAGTCGGGACCGCAGTACGATTCTCCGCATTATACGTATGTGCAGTAGACACATTACGGGTAAATTGCCTACGTATTAATAGTATGAAAATAGGGATGACCGGCAGAGTGAAATGCTCTTCCGGTCATTTTCGTAAATTCAATAATGCAGACCTATTAATCAAGTGATAGATTCGTTTCTTTCGTTGCATGAGATAGGGCAAGAGAGTAAACTTGGGAACAGGTGGAAAATTTACTATTCTCATAATTGATATAACTTGGAGGTTTTAGGTATGCTGCGGCTATTTGAAAGTAACAAGATTCGGTTAGTACGAGAATTAGAAGGTGATTGGGACTTCCAGCCTTTAGAGGTTGAGGAAGGGCTGCCTTCTCTATACAGTTATCGGATGCCGGTGCCAGGATGTTGGGAAATGCATCCAAAGTTCCCTACATATCAGGGAAAAGGTGCATATCGTACTACAGTGAAAGTAGACCAGGAAGGCGCTCTGAGATTGGTATTTAAAGGAGTTAGCCATACAGGTGAGGTGTTCTTTGACGGAGTTAAAGTTGGTGAGCATTATAATGCCTATACTCCATTTGATATTGTGGTCCCTGGTATTCAGTGTGGTGAGCATGAACTTGCGGTTATCGTAGACAATTCGTTTAATAGTAGTTCAGCGTTGCATGTACCCAATGATTATTATACATATGGCGGAATTATCCGGCCTGTTGCTATTGAATTTATTCCAGATATTTATGTTGAGCGTATTGAATTTACACCTCACTTTTCCAATAATAAATGGAGTGCTGAAGTAAAAGCGTATGTTAGAAATATAGGGGGAAATGAAGCATCGCTTCAGCTAAAAGGGAAACTTGGTGTGAACTCTTTGGATCTGGGGAATGTGGTGGTGAAGCCAGGTGAAACCGGGGTATTTAAGATCAATCAATTGTTCCCAGATGTTATCCCATGGTCCTCCAAGCGGCCTCAACTCTACATGCTAGAGCTTCAACTGTTGATGGATGGTCAGACTGAACCCGTGGACGATCTGATTGAACGAGTGGGTTTCCGTCAGGTGTCTACCGAGGGTGGCCGGATACAAATCAATGGAGAAGCAATTATTTTAAAAGGCTTCAACCGCCATGAGGATCATGCGCTCGCAGGTGTAGCCATACCTTATCCACTGATGGTTCATGATTTAGAGCTTATGCTGGATATGGGTTCCAACGCCGTACGTACCAGCCATTATCCGAATGATGAGCGGTTTCTAGATCTATGTGATGAGCGGGGCGTTTATATTTGGGAAGAAAATCACGCTCGCGGGCTGAGCATAGAGCAGATGCGCCATCCTTTATTCGAGAAGCAGTGTGAGGATTGTAATCGTGAGATGGTCCAGTCCCACTTCAATCATCCTAGTATCATCATGTGGGCCATTCTGAATGAATGTGCTAGTGATGTGCCGGAAGGAAAAGAGATGTATCGTAAACAACTTTCTCAGATCCGTCGTATGGATGATTCCAGACCTCTTACCTTTGCATCAGACAAACGAGACAGGGAATTGTGCTTTGAGCTGGCTGATATCGTTTCCTTTAATTTATACCCGCTTTGGTATGGCGATGAGGACCCAGCAGAGTTGATGCAGCAGGCGAGACAGTGGGCTGATGGAGCCGGGGGTTTGGGTAAGCCGATGATCATGAGTGAGTTCGGAGCGGACGGTCATTACGGCCATCGTGATCCGAGTCGGGTAAAAGGCACAGAGGAGCGCCAATGTGATATTCTGGAGCGTAATCTCCAGGCCTATACCACATCTTCGTTCATCTCTGGGATGTTCATCTGGCAATTCTGCGATTGTCGTGTTACTGAAGGAAATGGCTGGCTGTTGGCTCGGGCCGGAACACAGAACAGCAAAGGTGTAGTTGATCGATATCGCAGACCTAAACTTGCCTATTCCACCGTGAAAGATTATTTCAGGAAATAGCCAAATAATCCAAATAGAGAAGCAGACCTCCTCCTGTGGGAGGAGGTCTGCTTCTTTTTCGAATATAAGAATTTATAAGATTTACGCCATTATATAATCGTTATGGATGCGGGATTTACAGCGTAACAGTGTTATGTTACAATCCTTGCGAGGAGTGATATTATGGAACAGGAATTAATCTCCAAAAAAGAACTTTTAGATTTAACTGGAATCTCATATGGTCAGTTATACCGGTGGAAGCGAAAGCAGCTTATACCTGAGGAATGGTTCATCCGGAAGTCCACATTTACCGGCCAAGAAACATTTTTTCCTAAAAAAATGATTCTAGCCCGTGTCCACAATATCGTGAATATGAAGGATGATCTCTCATTAGATGAACTGGCGGGTAAATTGTCTGATAATTCCTTATTTAGTACGATTATTTTAACAACTGAAAACGTGTTAGAACGTAACATTGTTTCGGAGATAGTGTTGAATAAATTTGGTGAAAATCCGGGTGTGGGACAGGAATACAACTTCGATCAATTGCTGCATCTATTCACTGTGGACAGATTGCTTAGTAAAGGCGAGCTTAGTTTAGAGGAAGCCGGTTTATTGATCGAAACACTCAGAAGGAAAACACCCAAGTTTGAGGGGAAAGTCTACGATCTATTTTTTATCCGGAAAATGGGCGTGTCTTCCTTCATTCTAGCTCTTTCTCCAGCAGAATTATTGTTTGATGAAGGTGTCCGTCTAGTGGCTAAAGTGAGTCTTGGAGATCTAATCGAGCAGTTGAAAGGTAAGCTAACCTAATGGAGGGATCAAATATGATCAAGAAACAACTGCCCGATCTGATTATAAACGGAGTTAGTGGTGGTTCCGGTGGGAATTATGACCGGGTAATAATTGAGGGTGTTGGGAAGGTGACATCTGACACTACGTCCCGGGTTTTCAAAGGAAACGGACTTATCCGCGTAAATGGCGATCTTACGGCTGATGAGATGGATTGCAACGGTACGATGAATGTAAAAGGGGATTTACGATTCGTCACCATGAAAGCAGATGGAATGCTTGAGATCAAGGGTAGGCTGCACGGTGAGCGCTGTAATCTGAACGGATTGATGAAGGTTCAAGGCGATTGCGAGCTTGAGGAATTTAAAGGTGAAGGAGGATTCACTATTGACGGCTTGCTTAGCGCTGGGCAGGTGGATTTCCGGCTACATGGTTCTGGAAAGGCACGTGAAATTGGAGTGGAGAGCATCGTCATCCGCCAAGCCAATATAGGAGTTTGGAGCAAGCTCTGGAGTGGGATTTTCCCGAAGTTCAAACCTGAGCTTATGGCGGGTACGATCGAAGGGGATAACATTGATCTGGAATTTACGTCGGCTGATATTGTTAGAGGCAACAAGGTTATCATTGGTAAGGGCTGTTCTATCGGACTGGTAGAATATCGATCAGAGCTAATTTTACACCCAGGTGTAGTCATTGGAAAGGAGGAGAAGATCGGTGGATGAACAAATCCGAAGTAATCTAAGGATGATAGGTACAAACGCCACCTCTGGCGGATTTTTCCGGAATGTGTCCGTGACAGGAGAATGCCAATTTACAGGAGATGTGGATTGTCAAAAGCTAAGTCTGACCGGAAAAATGGGGCTGGCTGGAGATCTTCAGGCTGATAAATTCAAGATTACCGGCGAATGTACCGTTGATGGACATATTAAGGGGTTTTCCTTAAAGGGGCAGGGTGAGCTCAGAACGTTCTCCCACTTAAGAATAGACCAAATCAGGTTCAGCGGCAGTCTTGATGTAAAGGGGAATTGTGAGGCGGAGAATCTGCATATTTCCGGCGCAGCTCAGGTGGAGGGTCTGCTCAGTGCAGATCAGCTGGAAATTGGACTTTATGGGCCTTCCCGAGCTAAGGAGGTCGGGGGCGGATCCATAATGATCAAGCGAAGCACCGCGGCGAGGATTATTGGATTAATACAACCTAGGCAGGACGCTTTTTTTGAGGCAGAATTAATAGAAGGTGATATCGTCGACCTTCAGCATACTAAAGCAGATACTGTCAGAGGCAAACGTGTCATTATTGGTGCAGACTGTGAAGTTAATACGGTGGAATTCCGTGAAACACTAGAGATTCATAAGAATGCAATTGTGAAACACCAAATGAGGATATAATCGTGTACAGCAGCTCTCTTTATAGAGGGCTGTTTTTTTTGCTTTCCTCACTAATAGAAAATGAGCTCCAGCGGCGGGAATAGAAAATGGTCATTTCTGCTGTGAAAATGGTTCACAACAATCTTACGATCCTCCCCTAAGGGAGACCTGCAGTCTCTCTCGCCCTGTGTTTGGGATCTGATAGGATGAAAGCGTAAACAAAATCTGGGTATAGGAGATTCCGCTATGGGGGTAACATCGGGTGAGCTTATTCGTAGTGTACAGCCGGTTAAGCGACCGCGCAGGAAGATGCCGAACAAATTTATATTGTTTTTCATGGCACTTCCGTTTCTTATTGTAACTTTTATATTTTATTATTTGCCGGTTAGCGGATGGATCTATGCTTTCTATGATTTTATCCCCGGTATTCCGCTGTCGGACACCCCTTATGTAGGGTTGAAATGGTTCAGGACCATTGTTTCCAATCCGACCCAAACGGCAGAAGTCATGCGTGTTCTGAAGAATACGTTAGCGATGAGCTCACTGGGCTTAATTACCTCGGTTTTTCCGGTCATCTTTGCCATTTTACTGTCTGAAGTCAAGGCAGGATGGTATCGAAAGCTTGTTCAGACACTGACTACCATTCCGAACTTTATCAGTTGGATTCTGGTGTATGCACTCGCGTTCTCCTTATTTTCCGTAGATAACGGTGTTATCAATCATATTCTTATGCAGTTTGGATTGGTGGATGAAGAATTTAATTTCCTAGCCTCCGGCTCTAACATTTGGGTAACGATGATTGTTTGGTACTGGTGGAAGTCTCTTGGATGGGGAGCCATTCTATATCTTGCGGCTATTGCCGGGATCGATCAGGAGTTATATGAGGCTGCAGAGGTGGATGGGGCGAGCCGTTTTCGTAAAATATGGCACATCACGGTTCCCGGTATTATTCCTACATTCTTCGTTCTGCTGCTGCTCTCCATCGGCAACTTGGTTAACAACGGAATGGAGCAATATTTTGCTTTTCAAAATGCAATGAATAAAGACTCGATAGAGGTACTGGATTTATACGTTTACAATATCGCATTCGCCAACAATTTCCCGTTCGCTACAGCCGTCAGTATGCTTAAGTCGGTAGTCAGCGTAGTTCTGCTATTCGCAGCTAACACATTGTCCAAGGTAGTTCGTGATGAGTCCATTATCTAAGCGGGGTGATCAAATGAGAAGCAAAAAAATGAAGCCCGGCGAGGTCTTTTTTCAAAGCATAATCTATCTGCTCTTCGGATTGTTTACGCTGTCCTGCATTTATCCGTTCTATTATCTGTTCATTAATACGATCAGCTCAAATGATTTAAGTGCCGCGGGTAATATCAAATTCTATCCAAGGGATATACATTTCGACAATTATTTCAAAGTCTTAAGTATTAGCGGCCTGAGTCATGCGGCGCTCGTCTCCATCTACCGAACCGTTGTTGGGACATTGCTTACTGTGGGTGCATCGGCTTTTCTCGGATATCTCTTCACTAAGAAAGAAATGTGGGGTCGCCAAGTTTGGTACCGCAGCGTGGTAGTAACCATGTATTTCAGCGCCGGTCTCATTCCCTGGTATATCACCATGAACAATCTCCACCTGACCAACAACTATCTCGCGTATATTTTGCCATCTATTATTACACCCTTCAATATCATTCTAGTTAAAACCTTCGTTGAGGCCATTCCGCCCTCTTTGGAGGAATCAGCCTCCATGGACGGCGCGGGTTATATGAGAGTGTTCTGGAGTATTATTATTCCGCTGACTACGCCAATTCTAGCTACAATTACAATTTTCTCGGCGGTGAATCAGTGGAACTCCTTCATAGATACCGCATTTCTAATGACGGATACCAAATACTTCACTCTGCAATTTCTACTATGGCGCTACTTGAATGAATCGAGCTCACTTGCTGCGTTAATCCGCAATTCACCGGATATGGCTGCCAGTATTCAGAACATGCAGACACCTACTTCTGTAAGAATGACCGTTACGATGATTGTTGTATTACCGATTCTGATTGTGTATCCGTTCTTCCAGCGCTTCTTTGTTAAAGGGATTATGATCGGTGCGGTTAAGGGTTGATCGTTATAAGGCCCGCATGTCAAAACCAAGGTTGGGTTTGTCTCCGCCAGTAAGCGGGGTGAACTATATGAAGCTATTTCAGGGAGGGGAAACAAAGCAATGAGACTAAAAAAGATATCGCTGCTTATGCTGGCCGCAATCCTCGTGTTTGTCTTGTCATCATGCAGTGGGGGGAATGGAAACTCTGCGAATTCGAACAAAGAAAACAATGCAGGTAAGCCGACAGCAGCAGCCACGGATTCAGCTAAGGAAACAACCGCTCCATCTGATGGTTCGCTCGATCATACCAAGCCGCTGAAGCTGACCGTGTTCTCTACAACCGCCAACTACGCCGGTCCACAAACCGGGTGGTTCGCTAAAATTATCAAGGAAAAATTCAACATTGAGCTTGAGATTGTCGCCTCTAACTTAACGGGAGGGGATACCAAAATCTCCGCGTTGATGGCTTCGGGGGATCTTGGCGACATTATTATTTTCGGAGATGACAAGAACCATTATCCAAATGCAATAAAAGGTAAGCTGCTGTTGGACTGGACGCAAGAGGGTCTGCTGGACACTTATGGGAAAGATATTGCTGCAAGTTTCCCAAAGGCCGTAGAGAAAGCTAAAGTTGCATTCGGCGGCGGCTCGGCAGTCTATGGAATGGGGAATAGTGTGGCTACCAACCCAACAGGACCCTCAGAAGGAAAAGATATGACCTGGGGACCGGATCTTCGTTGGGATTTATATCAACAGATCGGAGCTCCTGAGATTACGAAGATTGAAGATTATCTCCCAGTCCTGAAGAAAATGCAGGAATTAGAACCCAAAAATGAGCAAGGTAAGAAGACTTATGCGTTCTCTCTATGGTCCGACTGGGACGGCAATTATAAAATGACTTTGGCCAAACAGTTCGCCAACATGCTAGGGTACGATGAAATCCCGGATACTGCGCTTTATGTAAAAGCAGACGAGGAGAAGTATTACGACTTCTTATCTGAAGATAGCTGGTATATGAAATCACTGAAGCTATATTTCGACGCCAATCAAATGGGCCTGCTGGACCCAGATTCATTAACACAAAAATTTGATGATGTTGTAGCCAAATACAAAGAAGGACGACTGCTATTCTCCTGGTTCCCATGGCTCGGGGCTGCAAACTACAATACTCCAGAAAGAACTTCGGCTGGAAAAGGTTTCGCATTAGTTCCGTTTAAGGATGAACTTATGTACTCTACTGGCTTCAACGTATACGGCGGCAACGGAATTATTTCCATAGGTGCAAAGGCGAAGGAACCTGCACGGATTATGGAGTTCATTAACTGGATGTATACACCGGAAGGTGCCATGATTTCGGCGGGCAGCGGAACGGCTGTTCCAAATGGTCCTCAAGGGCTTACTTGGGATTATGACAGCAGCGGGAAACCAATGGTCACAGACTTTGGCTGGCAGGCATTTACCGATCAGCAAAACACTCAAGTGCCAGCAGAGTATGGCGGTGGTGACTATTACTATGGTTCCAATCAAATGAACTTCTCCTTTGTTGTTCCAGCGATGGTGAACCCGGATAATAACGAACCCTACGATCATAATCTGTGGACAACAACACTGCAGCGAAATCCTTCGAAGCTGGAAAGTGATTGGAGAGCGAAGATGGGCGTGCTGACACCTAAGGAATATTTTGAAAAGAATAATCTGCTGGCTGTTGCACCACAAGGCTTTACTGGCAAAGAACCACTGATGATGGACAAAACGCTGGAGCAAAAAAACAAACAAATTGGTACAGTGATTCAGCAGTTCTCCTGGAAGATGGTTTTTGCAAAAGATCAGGCTCAGTATGACAAATTAAATAAGGAATTACATGATAAAGTAAACGGTTTAGGCTATGGGGATGTCATGGAATTCTCTGTTAAAAAAGCTGAAGAACTTTTTGAAGCTCGCAAAAGCGTACAATAACGTTGGATCATAACTAATCATAAGGCAGGGCGGCATGAGGCTGTTCTGCCTTATTATTTTCAGAGATGGATAAATCTGATATGCTTGGGGCGAGGATAAAAGCGGTTACAAGAAGGCGGGAAGATGAGAAAGATGGCATTATCGACACTGAAGAGTAATACCCCGGCAAAAGCGTCTTTGCGTAAAACGTTGGTTATATATCTGGTCGTTGGCAGCCTGCTGCCTGTTCTGCTTGTCGGAATAGTGACCTATAGCTCTATTTACTCCATCCTTACAGGAAAAATCGGCAACGGAATCAGTGCAAGCTTGAAGCAGGAAGCGTTTAGTCTGGAGAATGCCATCGATAATCTTGATTTTGCCTCCAAGCAGTTTGCCTTGGATGGACAAATTGTTAAAGAAATGTCCTCTTTCTTAGAAGCCAAACAAATTTACCAAAAATCTCAGATCATGAACTCTATAAATCAAAAGATCAACTTGGTTAACTTTACGAACCCGTATATTGGATTGACTGCCTATATTATGCCGGATGCCGTGGACCCGGTGTTATTCACAAATATGAGTACAAGACGGAATTTCGAAGTGGACACTCTCCCTGCCTTCATGCGCTACAACGGAGCAGATTATTTCGGCCCTCATGAAACGATGTATGCGGTCGGTGATAATCTTGTTTTTTCCGAGAAGCGAATAGTAAGAGCAGCAGGTCAGCACCCCCTTTACATTTATTTGGAGACCAATTATAGTTTGTTCCGCAAAATATTCAATCAGGAAGCCTATGGTATGAAAGTGAATCATCTGTTAGTTAACCAGCAAGGCAATATAACCTATGTAATAGATGGCAAATTGCCTCCCGAAATTGTTAAGGCAGCCGGGGGGAACTCACAGCTTGAACATGAGGAGCTAAGCAGCTACCATTTGTTCCGATATCTAAGTCCGCAAGGATGGCAGTTGGTTGCCGTCGTTAAGAAGTCGGTTTTTAACAGTGAAATTAATGCCTGGGTTTACAAAATGATTGTCCTAATTCTATCTACGCTATTATTCGCCGGATTTCTGGCATTTCTAATATGGAAACGAATCTATGGCCCATTGCGCAAGGTTAACCTCGAGATTATCCGGATGGCAGAGAATGTAACTTCTCCGGTTTCATACACAAACGTTGTAGAATTCGATCTCGTTCTGAACAATTTCCAGCAAATGAAGGATCAGGTCAATGCGTTGATCCTCGCAGTAGCTCATAATGAAAAGCAGAAAAGTAAGTTCGAAATTGAGAAACTGCTCAGTCAGATTAACCCGCATTTTCTACATAACACCTTGAATACGGTCCAGTGGCTGGCCCGCTTAAATGGTCAGAAAGAGATTGATAAGCTGGTAACATTGCTAGTGAAAGTGTTGCATTACAATCTGGGTAAACAGAGCATCATTGTCACAGTGGGTGAGGAAATTGAAGCGATCCGTAATTATATGGAGCTGCAGCGTATCCGTTATGATTATGAATTTGAATTTAATGTAACTGTGGATGAACAAGTGATCTCTGCCGCCGTTCCACGGTTTCTGCTGCAACCGCTGGTAGAAAACTCCATTTACCATGGCCTGAGTGACAACGGCAAGGTAGACGTAATTATTACGGCACATGGCTCACGGGAAGTGCTGCTATGTGTTAAAGATAACGGCAGCGGCATAGATCCTGCATTAATGGAGCAATTACTCACTGATGATGACGGGGCTAAGAAACGAGGGCTTGGGATTGGATTTTCTTATGTGAACCGGATGCTAAGGACTTATTATGGCGATCAAATGAAACTTGAAATATTGAGCATTCCTGATGAAGGGACTACCGTATCTATCATTATTCCGATAAAAACCAAGGAGGACTTCGATGATTAGAGCTGTAGTAGTGGATGATGAGCGACTTGTACGCAAAGGCTTTATTTCTATGATCGATTGGTCATCTTTCGGCGTAGTTATCGTCGGGGAAGCGGGTGACGGTAAATCGGCTCTGGAGCTGTTGGAACAAAAAGAAGTGGATCTGCTGTTTGTTGATATTACGATGCCTGGAATGTCAGGCTTTGACCTGATTCGGATTGTGAGGCAAAAATATTCCGGGATTCGTTCGGTTGTACTGACTTGTCATCACGAATTTGATTACGTGCAAGAAGCGCTGCGACTGGGTGCAGTTGATTATATCGTCAAAACACTGCTGGAAATGGAGAATGCAGACGAGGTTATCGGGCGTTTGGTCGAACGGATCAAATGGGAGGATGGCAACCTTGAAGCCATGATACGCGGTGAAGGAAAGCGGATGGTTGCAGATAAAGCTATAGTCTATCTACCTCTAGGGCCTGTGGTAAATGAGAAAGAGTTATTTCAGCTTTCTATAGTTAGGAATAATCCGCTTATAACCTTTCAAGATATGTGGATGACCCCGCTCCACCAACGAATGCCGGAGGAAGATGGAGCACGTGAGCGTGCTATTCACCTTGGAGGACGTTGGATTACGGCCTTGGTCTGTGGTCTGAAAGATCAACCGCTGGAAGAAATTGAGGCGATATTTTCAGACAAGCTGCAGCATGCATTATTTTACAGAAGGGGGGAAGAGAGACTAACTTCTCTGCCTTATGATGAGTTAAATGAGATGTCGTCTCCCCTGAAATCCCCGCATATAAGCAGCAATGATATCCTAACCCGAGCCCAGGATCTGAAATGGTGTGTGGACGGTTCGGAATGGGAGATTTTCCTCCATGAGATTAACCTGCAGAAGCCTAGATATGATCGGTTCCCTGATTTTGGGAAGTCATTATGCCAGAGATGGAGAACTTTGCTCCTCAAGCCGGAGGAAGAACTGGAATTGAATGAGGAAATGAGCAGGAACAGGAACTGGTGTCACTGGAAGCATTGGCTGCGGAGGTTCTCAGATATCGTACAACGGAGAATGATTGAGCTGGGTCTGACGAAAGAGGTCATGACCTGTCTGATCCGTGCAGTGATCTACATGAGAGAACACGCCGGCAACAAAATCAATCAAGGGGATGTTGCAGCAGTCATCAATATGAGTCGGGGTTATTTTAGTCAATGTTTTGCCAGATTTGCTGGAGAAACCTTTGGGGAGAGTCTGCGGGGAATGAGGCTTGATCTGGCCAAATCACTTTTGCTGGACACGACAGTATCCATCTGCGAAGTGGCTTCCCGCTCTGGCTTCGAGGATGACCGATATTTCAGCAGATTGTTTCGAGAACGGATTGGAAAGCTGCCTAGTGAGTTTCGTGCGGACGGGGTGGGGAAAATATGAGTTGGAGAAAGCTTCTGATATGTCTGATGCTCCTGTCTCTTAGTGGATGCCTAGGAAATAATGAATCTGATGAGCAGCCTATACCTCCAACGCAGATTGATAATACTATCGAAGCAACCGCATATCAAAGATATACAGATCCGGTAGTCCTGCGTATCGGCTTCAAGATTCCTGATTCCAAGCTAAATACAGGGGACAGTAATGATATTAATCCCGTTTCTCGGTATTTGGAGAGCATAACGAATATAAAAGTAGTCCATACCTGGGAGGCGAAGGGTGAAGATGCTTTTACCCAAAAGGCACAATTAGCTATTGACAGCAATGATCTGCCGGACGCAATGATCGTGAACCGCAATCAGTTATGGATGCTCATGGATAACGATATGATCGAGGATCTAACTCAAACTTATGAAGATTATGGTTCTCAATTAATAAAGGATATGTATGAATCTACAAAGGGAGAAGCTCTAAATGATGCCAGCCGGGACGGGAAATTGTATGGGCTGCCCAATGTGGCAATCAACGCCGATTCGCCCTCGTTACTCTGGATTCGTCAGGACTGGTTGGAGAGACTGGGCTTGCAACCTCCTAAGACGTTCGAAGATATTGAAGCCATCGCTAAGGCTTTTATCGAAAGAGATCCGGATGGTAATGGGAAAAGAGATACTGTAGGTCTCAGCGGCTACAAAAATATCGTGTATGGCACAAAGCCACATGCGAACGGCCTGGATGCTATATTTAGCAGCTATCATTCTTTTCCAACCAATTGGATAAAAGATAGTAGAGGCAACATTGTCTACGGTTCCATCACGCCCGAGACAAAAGAAGCACTTGCCAAGCTGGCCAACTGGTACAAGCGGGGATTAATTGACCCTCAGTTTGCGTTGTATAAGGAAACCCAGGAGCCCATCATAAATGGAAGAAGTGGAATGTTTTTTGGCCCGTGGTGGATGCCTTTTTATCCCTTATCAGAAGCAGTGACCCTAGATATGAAAGCAGAATGGAGAGCCTATGCAGCTCCACTGGATGTGGATGGGAAATTCATCACACACATGGCTCCAGTTACGGACCGATATCTGGTTGTACGCAAAGGGTATGAGCATCCGGAAGCCGTGGTGAAAATGTTGAATGTTTTTACCAGGCTAGAACGTAGACAGGATCCCAACAAAGAGGGAGTAAGAGCGCTGGATGACTTTTCTGCGCAAACGGGTATTCAGCCCCGCGCCTACTATCCTTTTGATCTCCTGATTGATTTCTCGGATGCCATCGAGAAGCATTATGCGGATATTCAACAGACGCTGCATGGCAAAATCGACCCAGACACCCTTGATGCGGAGACGCGGAAGTTATATGAGCAATGGATTGCAGAGGAGGAACAGCCCAAGAAAAATATGGAGGGTTGGAAGTCTGTAAATGCCTATAAATATGGAGCTGCTGTGTTGTCCTCTACCCCTATCGAAGGTGTACGCAGTGTCTTTTATGGGAATACCCTAATCATGAAAAGTGAGTGGGATCAACTTATGAAGCTGGAGAGCGAGACTTTTCTGAATATTATTGTCGGTGATGCCCCGCTCAGTGACTTCGATGATTTTGTTGCCCAATGGAAGAAGCTTGGGGGAGATGAAATTACTAATGAGGTAATGGCGATTGTGAACAGGAAATAATCTAACTTTATCGATATCAACTCAGCGCTATAATGCGGCTAAGGGGTGAGAATCGTGTACAGTATTATTGATTTTGTACTCAATAAGCTCCATGCAAAGCCTGCGGAATAAACAAGGCGAAGCTTGGCATGGAGCGGAATGAACGTATTCGCCTTCAACTTAGGAGTTTTGTTTATAAGCGCAGGCTTTGCCCTTAAAATATTAAATTTATTTTAAGGAGTGAGCCTTATATGGAATATTTAAAAGCAGTTGAGATCTTCCCGGATCATTTACTCAAAGAGATTCAGCGGTATATCCAGGGCGAAATGATCTATATCCCGAACCGACCGAGTCAGCGGAGAAAATGGGGGGAAAGTTCCGGTGCAGCAAGTTATTATCAAATTAGGAATGAAGAAATTCGTAAAAGCTTCCGTGAAGGTTCGGCCATGAACCAGCTGTCGGAGCATTATGGATTGTCTATTGAAAGTATCAAGAAGATTGTATATTCCAATAAATAGCTGCTTGCCCGCAGAACTTATCTGCGGGTTTTTGCTGTCATCATTAGGTTGATGAAGGGTAGGGTTATAAATATTTCATAGAAATACTTGGTATATATTACACACTCCCAAATTCTTTACAATAAGGATGAAGATTGAGGAGGTTGAACAAAATGAAAACCCGATATAGAGCCGACACACCTGATGATATGATGAAAGTTAGCCAATTTCTATCTAATGCTTATTCCAAGCTGAAACGGCCGAACAGCTGGCTGATTGGTCGCTGGGAGTTCGAGATTTTTTTCTTTCAAAAGAGAGCAGGGGTACTTTCGCAATGGGAGCGGTATATAGGGTTATGGGAATATGAGAATGGCGAGCTGGCCGCTATTGCGTGCAAGGATGGAGATTTCTATTTTCAATTGGACACAGAAGATCCGGAGGAAGGCCTCTTAATGGAGATGTTCGAATTCATAGAGAGTTTATCTAATTCAAGGGAGGGTGTATCTTGCAAGCTGGATATTCCAATAACTATACCGAAGCTGGAAGACATGGCTCGGAACCGGGGGTATGTGCTTCTGAATGAGCGAGATAATGCTGCTTCTATTACATTTGATCGGGATTTCCCAGTGGTAATTCCCCCAGGCATCTTTCTCCGGTGCGGCGAGGAGGTCTCGGATACGGCAAAAGCACAGGGTCACATTATGGCATTCAACTATCCAGGAACCGTCAAGGCGCAGGAGGTACTGAAGTATTATGGCGGCATTCGTGAAGCACCACATTATATACCTGATCTAGATTTGTCACTAGTTAATGAGCAGGGAGAGGTAGTATCCTTCTGCAATGTTTTTATAGATGAGTTGAACCGAATTGGAATCTTTGAACCTGTAGGGACACATATCGATTACAGAAGGCGTGGTCTCGGGAGAGCTGTTATTTATGAAAGCTTGAACCGGCTGCGGTCCATGGGGATCGTAAAGGCATATACGGGTCCTATGCAGCCCTTTTATGAGCGCATCGGATTTGAAATAGAAGTGGATATGAATGTTTGGAGTAAAGCTAATGACCCGGAAGAGGTTCCTTATTGAAAAAGGGTCCCTCTTTCGGGTCTTAGTTCATAAGTGGATTTCTGGTGGAGTACGCTACAACTTTTGCTTTTCTAATAAACTTGTTTCTTCCTCAATCCGACTAACATCAATACGGTCGAATAACAACTCCAGGTTATGGATTTGTCTGTTGGCAGGAACTGAAACCAACCTCCAGACTGGGTGCTCAAGTAACAAGAACTTTCGTATTTTTTCACAGGAGAAGGGTATAAATGGGTCTAGTAAGTTAGACAGGTTAGCTATAATTTGTACACAGCTATATAATGTATTTCCACATGCTTTTCTGTTTCCCTTGATTTGAGACCATGGCTTTTGTTCATCAAAGAACTTGTTTCCCTGGCGAACGTGAGCAAAAATCAGCTCAATGGCTTCCTTTAGATGACCTGCTTCAATTAAGGCGCCCGACTCCAGATACAAATCTTCGAGGGTTCTGTTCCAATCATTACTAAGGTTACCTTCTGGTACGTGCCCTTCAAAAGCTTTGTCTATAAAAGCCAACGTACGATTTACGAAATTCCCAAATGCACCAAGTAATTCACCGTTATGGCTATGAATGAACTCCCTCCAAGAAAAGTCGGTATCCCGTTTTTCAGGACCGTTGGAGATTAGAAAATAACGAATGGAATCTGGTTGATAGCGGCTCAAAATATCGGGTACCCAAACGGCCCAATTGTTGCTCGTCGAGAACTTTTTCCCTTCTAAAGTCATGTATTCACATGATATGATTCGATCTGGCAAATGGAGATTACCCACACCCGAAAGGATCGCGGGCCAAATTACGGTATGAAAGGGAATATTGTCTTTACCATGCACATAATATGCGGTTCTGTTCTCCCTATCCTTTAACCAAAACGATTCCCAACTGCCACCTGTCTCCGCAGACCACTGCTTGCTCGCGGATAAGTAGCCGCTGACGGCTTCAATCCAAACGTAGATTTTTTTATCTTCGAACCCTTCAATCGGAACATCAACTCCCCAAGACAAGTCTCTGGTTACAGCACGATCTTGAAGTCCTTCTTTTAAATAACGACCAGTTAGCTGCACAGCATTTTCTTTCCATCCAACGGCTTCTGCTGCATATTTGGTTAGTTCAGCTTGGAACTGTGAGAGTGCAAGATAATAATGCTCGGTTGGACGCTCAACGGGAGGATTCCCACATATCTTGCAAGTTTTATCCGTAAGGTCTGCGGGATCTAATAGAGTGGAACAAAAGTCACATTGATCGCCCCGAGCACGATTCCTGCAGACAGGACAAATACCCTCAACATAACGATCTGGTAAAAAGCGCTGATCTGTTTCACAATAAGTCTGCTGTGTTGCCTTTTTATACAAAAATCCATTGTCCAAGAGACTTATAAACAATTCTTGTACTACATGATGATGAAAAGGTTGGTCAGTTCGCGTATACAAATCATAAGTAAATCCTAGCTGCTTAAAGCACTCGCTGAATTCCTGATGATATCGGTCAGCAATATCTCCAGGGGACACTCCCTGATGATGGGCCTGAACTGCGACGGGTGTACCGTGGCAATCACTACCAGATACGTATAACACCTGTTCTCCCTTTGAACGAAAATAACGAGCCAGTACATCTCCGGGTAATAAACTTGCCAGGCGACCTAAATGCAATGATCCGTTTGCATAAGGCCAAGCACCACCGATAAAAATATTTGCCATTATGAGCCCTCCTTTTTTGTACAAAAAAGAAGAACCGACTAAGCCGTCCTTAAAGGGACAACAAAGTCGGTTCTCGTAAATATCAGAAAAACCCTCATCCCGAAGGGACGAGAGCTGTGCTCACGTGGTACCACCCCATTTTATTAATGCCTCGCGGCATTAACCTCTTCAGGTACGACGTGTTAACGTTTATACCCTAGCACAGTAACGGGTGCGGGTTCCGGCGCAGCCTACAACCACATGAGGGTTCGATGCGCAGCTCTGAGACCATATTCCCGTGGGTTTTCTTTACCCCTTTTCAGCAACCGGGGCTCTCTGTAGAAAGATATCACCATGGTACTCTTTCTCTTCTTAGCTATTTCTGGTTATTCAAGTTATTGGGAATTATACTGGAAGTAAATTCCTTAGTCAAGGATATTAGTGAACCGGGTATCCAAGGATGAACTAGTGGGGTGTCAGCACAGTAGAAATCTGATGTTCTATGTCTGTGTGGAGGTAAATCCGCCCGAATGGGGCGATCCGGCCGAATGAAATGTAAATATGCAATTGAATATGCCCAACTGGTGTGATCCGGCCGAATGTAGTGTATATATGCAATTGAATCCGCCCAAATGGTGCGATCCGGCCGAATGAAGTGTAAATATGCAATTGAATCTGCCTAAACGGTGCGATCAGGCCGAATGTAGTGTATATATGCAATTGAATCCGCCGTACCAATTATTCCATTGGATTTTGGCTGACCTTTTGCAGCAAGGCTATGAGTTGTGCTTCTTCCTCATCCGTTAAATTACGGGTAAGGTTTCGGTTGAATTCATTTAAGATGGATTGAAGTGTTGGAGCGAAATCCAAAGCTTTGGCGGTTGGATGGAGGAGGTAGGAACGACGGTCCTTTGGATCTATTTTTCGTTCAATATAACCAGATTCCTCAAGTTGCTTCACGGAGCGGGCGGTTGTAGCTTTATCGAATTTCAGTTCATGTGTTAAAAGGTCCTGCGTGATGCCGGGCCGATTCAAAATCAGCTTGAGAAAGCTATGCTGCCCGCCGCTGCCAATCCCGTAAGGCATTAATTTTTTTACCAGAATTTTTTGGTTTTGTCGATGGAGATGAGAGATCAGCTTTCCAATGGGTTCTGCTTTCAATGTGACACCTCTTTAGCAATAAAATCGGTCTAGGTAACTATAAACAAAATCTTACAACAAAGTTGTTGCACACGCAACTAAGTTGTAATACACTGGGGTTACTAGAATTGTTGCGTACGCAACTACATGTTGTTTGAGGAGGTGTATGTTATGAACTCAATGGTCTCAACTTATCAAGAGGATGAAGGAATTCAGAAGAAACGCTGGATCATTTTGATTGTATTAAACCTTTTTACCTTTATGGCAACGCTCGACGGGAGTATTGTTAATATTGCTCTTCCAGTGCTTTCGAACAAGCTTAATCTGCCGATGGCGCAAATTGAGTGGGTAACAACAGGCTACTTAATGGCGATATGTGCAGTGGTATTATTCTTCGGTAAGCTTGGAGATATGGTAGGAAAGATCCGTATTTTTAAGATAGGAACGATTGTATTTATTTTCGGTTCTCTGCTGTGTGGACTCAGTTCAAGCTTACCGGCATTGATTGCTTCAAGGATTATCCAAGCATTGGGAGCGTCCATGACGATGGCGAACAGCCAGGGGATTGTAACAGATATTTTCCCGGCTAAGGAACGGGGCAAGGCGTTGGGAATTATCGGTACCTTTGTTTCACTTGGCAGTATTGCAGGGCCTAGCGTAGGCGGGATTATTATTTCTACATTGGGATGGGAATATATTTTTTGGGTAAATCTCCCGATTGGGTTGATCGCTATAGTGTTAGGGTGGAAGGTTCTGCCGAAGGATCTAATGAAGGTTAAGGCCAAAATTGACATACCGGGCAGCCTGTTTTTTGCAGTATTCATTGTTGCATTATTTGCAGGTCTTTTACTTGGACAGCAGCTTGGTTACGGGGACAACCGTATAATCACGGCTCTAATCGTTGCGGGAGTTTCCTTTATAACCTTTCTCTGGGTGGAGGCTCGCAGACCCCAGCCGCTGTTACAGTTGTCTCTATTTAAAAATAGACTGTTCTCTTTAAGCATACTTTGTGGATTCCTCGTGTTCACTGCCAACTTTTGTTTTAATATCATCGCACCCTTTTATGCGCAGAACATGTTGAATTTGTCTCCATTTTATGCGGGTTTTCTGCTTATGCTGCTGCCGATATCGATGGTCATTGTAGCGCCAATCAGTGGTGCCTTATCCGATAAAATGGGTTCGGAGCTCCTTACGTTTGCTGGATTGGCCGTTATGGTCACCGCTCAATTTGGTTTAGCACAGCTTCATGCCGGTAGTTCTGTACTTCTAGTCGGATTATGGATCGCAATGCTAGGGATAGGCAGTGGTTTATTTCAATCTCCAAATAATTCTCTCATTATGTCCACGGTCCCTCGAACACAGCTGGGCTCAGCGGGAAGTGTTAATTCCTTAGTCCGTAATATTGGTATGGTTGTCGGCATCACGATCGCTACCACCATCTTATTCAATGTTATGAGCAGCCAAGCTGGCTATCGTGTAACAGGACTTATACCGGATCGGCCGGAACTTTTTCTAGAGGGAATGCATGTTGTATTCGTAACCTCGGCGACGATCTGCTTGGTGGCAGCCTTGCTGACAGGCTGGCGGTTAGTGGCTGCGAGAAGAACCAAAAAAGTCGAAGCTCAAGTCTAAAATACTTATTGAATTATAAGAATTTTTGAATTAAAAAGAAGAGCTGCCTTTCCCCAAAATTAGGAGAGGTAGCTCTTCTTTATAGGATCCATCTTAGTTCTTAAAGCTGTGAATCGGAGCTGGGATGCGTCCGCCCCTGTTAATGAAGTTCGCGCAATTAAAGCCGTTAACTGCCATAACCGGAGCATAGCCCAGAAGTCCGCCGAACTCGACCATTTCACCTACATCTTTGCCGATTACAGGGATGACGCGAACGGCGGTTGTTTTGTTATTAACCATTCCGATGGCCGCTTCATCCGCTATAATACCGGAGATTGTTTCCTTAGTGGTGTTTCCTGGAATAGGGATCATATCCAAGCCTACAGAACATACGCAGGTCATAGCTTCCAGCTTCTCCAGGGTAAGCGCTCCACGTTGGACCGCCTGAATCATGCCATGGTCTTCACTGACGGGTATGAACGCTCCACTGAGTCCTCCTACATAGGAAGAAGCCATGACACCTCCTTTTTTCACATTATCATTCAGAATCGCCAAAGCTGCTGTAGTTCCCGGAGCACCAGCCTCTTCAAGGCCCATGACTTGGAAAATCTCAGCAATAGAATCACCGATTTCCGGTGTAGGAGCTAGAGAGAGATCAATAATCCCGAAAGGAACGCCCAACCGTTTGGAAGCCTCCTGCGCTACTAGCTGTCCTACCCGGGTAACTTTGAAGGCGGTACGTTTGATCGTCTCGCACAACGTTTCAAAATCTTGCCCTTTTACCTCCTCAAGAGCGCGCTTGATCACTCCGGGACCGCTGACTCCTACATTAATAACACATTCCCGTTCGCCCACACCATGGAATGCACCTGCCATAAAAGGATTGTCCTCTACCGCATTGCAAAAGACAACCAGCTTAGCGCAGCCGATTGAATTTCTGTCTTTGGTACGCATGGCTGTCTGGAGAATGATATCCCCCATTAGCTTCACAGCATCCATATTGATTCCGCTGCGGGAGGATCCAACATTGACAGACGAGCAGACTCTTTCAGTGACTGCCAGTGCTTCAGGAATGCTATCGATTAGAATCCGGTCGCCTTTGGTGCAGCCCTTTTGTACAAGAGCGGAGAAGCCGCCTATAAAGTTGACGCCTACCTCTTTGGCTGCCTTGTCCAACATTTCGGCCACAGGAACATAGGTATCGGTCTTAATTGCCCCTGCAGCAATGGAAATAGGAGTCACAGAAATCCGTTTATTCACAATGGGAACCCCGAATTGCCGTTCCAGATCCTCGCCGGTTTTGACTAGCTTTTCAGCAGACCTGGTGATTTTGTCATATATATTCTGATTAAAGGTGCGCATATCGGTATGAGCGCAGTCCATGAGGCTGATACCCATTGTGATGGTGCGTACATCCAGGTTCATTTCACGGATCATTTTATTCGTTTCCTGTACTTCCACGAGTGATATCATCGAAATCCTCCTCAAGTTGGGCTAGTTAGATCCGGTGCATGATATTGAATATATCTTCATGCTGAAGCTTAATCTCAACGCCAATGGTCTCGCCAACCTGCTGAAGCTCTTCAACAATGTCCTCAAACGGCTGAGTCGCTCCGGAAATATCCACAATCATCATCATATTAAAATAGTCCTGAACAATCGTCTGGGAAATATCCAGTATGTTCACCTGATGCTCGGCCAAATACGTACAAACCTTGGCGATGATACCTACTCTGTCTTTGCCTAATACAGTTATGATCCCCTTCACTCTAATTGCCTCCCTATTTCTTTTATTTGTTCATGTGCCCTGACAATGGTAGGAACCATTTCAACTATTATGGCAAAAGGGATAAGAAGGTACAACAAAAGGTTTTGTGTCGGACGGATTTTATGGATTTGGATTTTTTTGATTTTTCTCTCATAATATAAAGAGTACCAACTAACCCATAACTTAGAGCCATTATCAAAAATAATGTGTTCAGCAAAAGAGGCGAATTTATGATCATCATGAAATCTATGGAGGAAATCGAGAAAATGCGGGCTGCCGGGAAAATTCTTGCGGCATGTCACCAAGAAATCGAAAAGATGCTTAGACCCGGTATTTCCACGTGGGAAATTGACCAGTTTGCAGAGAATTTCCTGCTCTCAAAGGGAGCCACTCCAGAACAAAAAGGGTATCACGGTTATCCTTATGCAACTTGTGCATCTGTCAACGATGTCATTTGCCATGGCTTTCCTAAGCATGAGCCCCTTCAGGAGGGGGATATTGTCACTATTGACATGGTAGTAAATTTGAATGGATGGCTGGCTGATTCAGCCTGGTCCTATGGGATCGGAACCATTAGTGATACGGCTGCTAGGCTGCTTAATACGACGAAGGAATCATTGTTCAAAGGCATCGAGCAAGCGGTAGCTGGGAAGCGGATTGGGGATGTCGCTCATGCGATACAAGTATATGCTGAATCTAATGGCTACTCTGTAGTCCGTGATTTCATCGGTCATGGGATTGGCTCCGAAATGCATGAAGCACCGCAGGTTCCACATTATGGACCTGCCGGGAAAGGGCCCCTGATTAAAGAAGGAATGGTATTTACCATTGAACCTATGCTGAATACGGGCAGTTACCGAACACGAATTGATGCAGACGGCTGGACAGCCCGGACGATTGATGGTAGTTTATCCGCACAATATGAGCATACCATAGCGATAACCCCGCAAGGCACCAGTATACTAACAGAACTTTAATCAACATTTATATATACCCTGCACAATCAAGCTTGTAGTTTTAAATATCAACGTGGCAGTGTCCCTTTGGGGCCTGACCACGTTTTTTTGTGTAAAGGACTAGAAGAATCGATAATTGACAAAACTTAATAATTGACAATACATCAAAAACATGATTACCTAAAATGTTGACATCATTGACCGGAGGGGTTTGCTATGACAACACAAAAATATAAAACTCTGATAGAGCAGCGGACTAGACAAACTTTGCGTGAGTGGTCGGAACTGCCAGCGGTCGAGGAAAAAGATATCTATCGTTTCCTGCATAACTTGAAAGGCACCGCCGGAACAGTCGGATTAACTGAGGTGGCGGCATTGGCCGAAAGTACGATGTTTTTCTTCACAGATACTAGTGATAAAAGTTGGACTGTAGAGGAATGGGGGGGATATTTGTATCCGTTCCTGCCTATTTTTAATGAAGGTGCAACTACGAATCCGAAGTTGGCTGACAGTCAGCAAAAAAATTCAGATAACCTTACTGACTCCCAAAAATATGAAATTCTTCTGATAGATGATGATGTGAATTTAGTAGCTTTTTTCAAAGAGTCACTGGAAAAGCAGTCTTACTATGTAAGTATTGCTTTATCTGCGGAACGGGGATTGAAAATTTTCTATGAAAGTAAGCCGGATTTAATTCTGCTTGATATATTGCTGCCGGATCAAAGCGGGATGGAGGTTTTGAATCAAATTGTGGGTAAGGCGAATAAAGAACGTATCCCAATCATCATGATTAGCAGTGAATACTCCAAAGCGCTGCAAATGCAGGCTTACTCTCTTGGAGTTATGGATTTCATCAAAAAGCCAGTAGATATGGATCTGTTCCTGATTTTAATCCAAAATCGTTTTAAACTAAAAACGGAATGGCAGAAATCTATCATAGTGGATGAACTGACGGGTGCCTTCAACCGCAAGCATTTCAATCAGACGTTAAAACAGCTGATCGCTGATTTCAAGCGCACGGAGCGGACCTTTTCATTAGCGATGATTGATCTCGATTATTTCAAAAAAATTAATGATACCTATGGGCACCTTATTGGAGACGAGGTGTTGCAGATCTTTGCAGAGATTGTTCAAGGTTCCATACGTATTGAGGATACCTTTTGCCGCTATGGTGGGGAGGAGTTCGCTTTATTTCTGCCCAATACGGATGCTTCTTCTGCAAAGCTTGTAATTGAGCGGATCCAGGAACGATTTTCACTGCAGGAATTTCAGGTGAAACATGAAACGTTTCATGTGACGTTTTCAAGTGGAATTACAGAGATAATAAAATCTGATGTGGAGGCCGATAAACTAGTAGAGGAAGCTGACCAAGCACTCTATATTGCTAAGTTTGCCGGTAGGAACCAGACGATTGTGTATACGGATCAATTATCTGCGAATAGATTAGATTCCATCCTTAATGTAATTATTGTGGATGATGATGCACTGATCCGCAGAATCGTGACCACACAATTCTCAACCTGGAAGCCATCTAATATTGCTAAGGTCCAAATAAGCAGTTATGCGAATGGACTGGATTTCCTGCAATCGGATTGGTACTCCGCTAATGAGAAATATATCATTATGCTTGATGGAGTCATGCCTGATCTTGATGGTGTTGAGGTATTGGAACGTATACGCAATGACTATCCGGCTGTGAATATCTTAGTGATTATGCTAACGGGCAGAACGAATCAGTCAGATATCGTGCATGCATTGCAAACGGGAGCAGATGACTATGTGATTAAACCATTTCACATGAAGGAACTGCTGCTGCGAATTGAACGTCTGGCTTTTAGATTTTTATTCTAGGCATATTAGAGATCGCACCGGAGGTATTTATGCAGAAGGTACTTGTTGTAGAGGATGAAGAAGTGCTGCAAATGTTAATTGTGGATACGTTGGAGGATATTGAAGGCGTAGAAATTCATACGGCCGATAACGGAATGGAGGCGCTGGCACAGCTGTCTAAGGAATCTTATAATTTGGTACTGCTGGATTATATGATGCCGGGCATGACAGGGATAGAAGTGCTGGGTCATTTGGATGCGGCGTTGAAAAATTCGACTCCCATTCTGATGCTAACGGCCAAAGCACAGGAGTTAGATCGAAAAAGGGCTATTTCGGCCGGTGCCCGTTATTTTATGCCAAAACCATTCAGTCCCTTGGAACTCTTGCAAATTGTGGAGGGGATCCTGAGTGATGAAGGCTGAAGTTTCTAACCGGAGTATTAAAACAAAATATATTCGGATTATAGTTAGTTTATTTTCTCTCATACTAGTGGCAGGAACGATTATCTTCTCCTTTTTAAATATAGAACAGAACGAGCTAAAAGAGGAACGAGAGGTACTGCAGAATAAAACGAATACGATTGATGCATTAGCTGAAACGATGAAAGATGTGGTTTTTCGAGCTAGAAGTTATGCGGCATTTAAGAGTGACAATGAAATGAAGTTGTTGAGTAGTTCGCTTCAAAATCTGGATGGTTTGATGGACATCTATTCCAGGCTTGATTTATCAAAGGAAGAAGCAAAATTTAGAGATGATATTAAGACATTCTATTTGCAATATAAAAATGACATTCTACCAGAAGTGATTCGTCTCGTCGAAGCGGATGATTATAAAGGCTTGAGAGCCTTCTCTCAGGATGGCAGCACCCAAGCTGTTAATGACTTTATCCGCCACACCAAAGAATTTAATCACAGATCAGATATTGCTCTTGAAGTTATGGCTATGGATTCCATTCAGAAGGCGAACTATTATACGTGGATAGGCTTTTTATTTAGCACACTCGTGTTGCTGTTGTTCACTTGGTTGATGTGGAAAATTATTAAGGATCTGATTAATCCCATTGTGTCACTGGAAGGGGCCACTCACTCTCTGGCCGCAGGGCAAGAGATTATTTTGAAGGAGCTGGATAGTCAGGATGAGATCAGTCGGCTCTACAATGCCTTTCTAGATATGGCTAGAAGTATTCAAGATAAAGAAGAAGAGCTAATGATGCAGAATGAGGAACTTCTTGCACAGCAGGACGAGTTGTATGCTCAGCAAACCAAGCTGAAGTACTCATTAAGCGAGATTGAAAGTATGATGAAGGCTCTGGACCAATCATCAGCAGTAGGCATACTTACACAAAAAGGTGTATTCACTTATGCCAACGACAATCTAAGCAGCTATACCCAGTATAAGAAATCCGAAATCATTGGTTATACTTACCGATTATTTGAAGTGAACAATATCAATTCGGAGCATCTGCAGCAAATCATCCGTAAATTAAGAAATGGTGGAGTATGGAGCAACGAAGTTCAGCTCCTTTCCAAAGACGGATCCTATCTGTGGCTGCATCTTACTGTAGTGCCTTATTTAAATGATGAGGGAATCGTATATCAATATATCTTAATTGCCAATGACATCACCTCTATGAAGAGCGCTCAGCAGGAACTTGCAAATACTTTGAAGAATACCGAACAAACCAAAGTGATGCTGGAGCTTAACAATCAGTTAAATCATGAGATTACCTATACTCTAGATAAACATGAGTTTGCAGACAAGTTTCTTCATTTTATGAACCGGCTGTTCTCGTTTGACTCAAGTTTCTTCCTCTTGGTTAAAGATAAAATTGCAGCTGTCAAAGGATTACCGCAGGATAGTGTTGATCGTTATATCGAAAATGACAACAATGAAATGTTATTCCGTTTGCAATCGGAAAAGTCGTATATCATTAAACGGATAGCGACCCAATCCGAACAAGGAGTCTCACCTGAGGAAATGTACAGTTACGATTACTACACAACCGTGGTTAATGCCAAGGATGAGATTCTTGCAGTGTTCTGCGGAAGCCGAGTTGGACATTCCTTCAGCAAAGAGGAGATCAACGAGGTTCAAGGCATGATGAATAGGGTGGCCCTTGCCATAGAACGGTTATTTATGTATGAAGAAATTGAAAATGGTAGAAAGCTTAATCAGGATATAGTGGATAATGTAAACGAAGGAATTCAATTTGTCGACTTGGAAGGTTCGATGCTGCATATTAACAAAGCCCTATGCCAAATGTTTAATTTTCATAAGTGGGCCGATGGAATGCAGATTTCTAGAGAGCAATGGATGGAACACTTTATCGAAGAAGCCGCCGAACCTAATGAAATTCGTGTATTTTTTCAAAAAGCTATTTCCGAGCATTCGATCGACTCCAGCAGCATGAAGTACTGTATTGAGACCGAAACCATTAAGCATATTGATGTGTATGCTATACCGGTATTCCGTCGTGAAATTCGTATAGGTACATTATTCGTACACCGGGACATCACCAGAGAATATGAACTCGATTTGATGAAGTCAGAGCTGGTCAGTACGGTTAGCCATGAACTTAGAACACCGTTATCCAGTGTGTTAGGTTTTACAGAGCTGCTATTATCCAAAACAATGAAGCCGGAGAAGCAATTTAAGTATTTGGAAACCATCCATAATGAAGCTAAGAGATTAACCGATCTTATTAATGATTTTCTGGATCTGCAAAGGATGGAGTCGGGTAAACAGCATTATGTAACGGAGCATGCAAATCTAAGTGAAATCGTACTCGGTGTGATTGATCAATATAAGCTGAGCAATACTCATCAGGTCCTCCTGGTAGATGAAGCATACAATGCTGAAGTGAATGTAGATAAAGATAAAATCGTCCAAGTGCTTACAAACCTTCTTAGTAACGCAATCAAGTTCTCGCCGGATCACAATGAAGTAAAAGTGCTTCTGTATAATGAACCGGGAAGTATTGTTGTTCAAATTCAGGATAAGGGGATGGGTATTCCTCAGGACCAAATTGGTCATCTTTTCCAAAAATTCAGAAGAATTGATAACAGTGCGTCCAAAAGAATCGGTGGAACGGGCCTTGGACTTGCGATCTGCAAGGAAATTATTGAAAAACAGCAGGGATCTATTGGGATAGATTCCATCGAGGGTGAAGGCACTACTGTGTGGTTCAGGATTCCAATCCTTCAATCGGAAACCTTTGGTCAAGAGGATGAGTGGAACAAATGGAGTACGGATAAGGAAACCAGACCGAATGTCATGATTGTTGAAGATGATTATAGTCTTTCGCTGCTTTTGTCCGAAGAGCTTAAAGGTAAAGGCTTTAGGGTTACCCATCACTATCATCCACAAAAAGCGTTTGATGAGGCTCTGAAAACTTTATTTGTAGCTATCGTGGTAGATTTGATGCTGGGTGAAGAGCTGGATGGTTGGGATTTAATCCGAATGTTGAAACAAGATCCGAGAACGGAAAACATTCCGATTGTAATCTCCTCAGCGCTGGATAAATCTGATAAGGACCTATTGATCCATGTGGTTCAAAAATATTTAACCAAACCCTACCCGCCGGGTGAACTGTCTCAAACGCTTGAAGATATTGTAAAGATTAATTCAGGGACAGGTGAAGTGCTTTTTCCAATGAATACAATCATTATTTAGTTGAGCTCGGGATAATAGTAACCTCATCTTTTCCGTCGAATTCGGCATAAGCTATACTCTTAATATCAGGATAACCCTGTTTTTGAATTTGCTGCAGTACCCAGGACTCATCTTTTTTCAAAAGTAGGAGATTATCCGTCTGCGTCTTACCAGATTCCACGATACTAAGCGGTAGATGGACCTCTTGTTCCGGCAGTTCCATATCCTTTCGCGTTACATTCTCAAATTGAGGCTTTTTAAGAATACTTAAAGACCCGTTTGTTTCATAAATAGCATAAGCGACTTCTTTTACAGAAAAGGTACCCTTCGCTCTTAGCATCATCCGCAGCTGGTCAAAATCCAAGCTGTTCTTACGGAGCTTAGCAAGATCAATTTCGCCATTGTGAATCAAAATTTCCGGTTCTCCTTCAAAGGGTTTACGAAGCTTTGGGATATACTGCGTGACTTTCTCGAAGAGGATAGAAAGTATGGTCCACACGGCTAAAGAGAATAACAGCCTAAATATGGAGTGTTCTTTCTCATAAATGGTGTTACCAACCAGATCTCCTAACACAACAGCAGAAATGAAGTCAAAGGGAGTCAATGCTGAGATTTCCTTTTTGCCAAGCAGTCTAGTCATGATCCATAATCCGATAAAGCCTGCGAGTAACTTAATTAAAATGGATCCGAATTCCATGAGAAACCTCCTTAAGTGTTATGATTCGTTTGAAAAATGGGAATCTCGATTATCACGTTATCTAATCAAAGCTATCATTATTTGTAATGAAGTTGCTTAAATCAGGGTAATTTACTCTGATTTAAGCTATTTTTTCATGTTTTACATATATAATTTCCTCGTTAGACAAAATATGGTATTTATATCTTCGTTGATCGTTTACCTGAATTATGTTAGCCTGAATCCATGACGATTTAGTATGATTCTCAGAGTGGATAATCATACAGAAATAGATTTTACGATTAGGAGAGATGGATATTGTTGCAACTACAAGTAACTAACAGTCCTTTTAACGAGAGCCAAGTGGAGCTTCTCAATCGGCTTCTTCCATCTTTAACAGAAACACAGAAAATATGGCTCAGCGGGTATATTTGTGCGTATAACTCTGCTGCAGGGGAAACGGTTGGTGTTGAACCTCTGGTCAACGCGGGAACCCTTCAATCCAATGTCCCAATGGCTGCGATTAGTCAGCCGGCGATTTCCCGAGAGATAACCGTGCTTTTCGGTTCCCAGACAGGTAATACGCAAAGGTTAGCCGGAAGTTTATCCCGCAAGCTGGAAGAGCAGGGGTTTCAAGTATCTTTAGCTTCTATGAAAGACTTCAAACCGAATGGGCTGAAAAAAGTTGAGAATTTACTTTTATTAGTAAGTACTCATGGAGAAGGGGAACCGCCGGATAATGCCCGTTCCTTCCATGAATTTTTGTACAGTAAGAGAGCCCCTAAATTAGACAATCTGCGATTCTCTGTACTGGCTTTAGGAGATACGTCTTATGAGTTCTTTTGCCAAACAGGCAAAGACTTTGATCAACGATTAGAAGAGCTCGGTGGTCAACGATTAACTCCGCGTGTAGATTGTGATCTGGATTTTGATCAGCCGGTGGCAGAGTGGTTCGAGAGCGTATTAAGTTCATTAAATGGACAACTGGATGCTCATACCATAGCCTCAGAGGTCGTTCAAGCTGCTGAAGCAGCAGAGTCCGAAGAATCGGCATATTCACGGAATAATCCGTTTATGGCAGAGGTTTTGGAGAATTTGAACCTGAATGGCCGTGGCTCAGATCTTGAAACTAGACATTTGGAACTTTCTCTCGAGGGCTCGAATTTACAATTTGAACCTGGTGACCTGCTAGGGGTATATCCGGAGAATCAGCCTGAGTTGGTGGATGCTATTATCGAAGCCATGGGTTGGAATTCCGATGACCTCGTTCCTTTCAATAAGAAGGGTGAAGAGGGAACATTGCGTGAAGCTCTCTTGTGCCATTATGAAATAACATCTCTATCCAAATCTATATTACAGCAAGCTGCGGTGCTTTCTTCCGCCAGCAGGCTTCACGAACTGGTCGCTCCTGGTAATCAGCAGCATCTTAAGGAATATATTCAGGGACGCGATCTTCTTGATTTAGTACAGGACTTCCCGACATGGCAGGCTCCTGCCCGCACTTTTGTAGGCATACTTCGCAAACTGCCAGCTCGTCTATATTCGATAGCAAGCAGTCTTAAGGCTAACCCAGATGAAGTGCATTTGACCGTTAGAACGGTTCGATACGAGACTCACGGGCGGGAACGTTACGGTGTGTGTTCGGTTCATTGTGCTGAGCGAGTGCAGACAGGCGGCAAACTGCCAGTCTATATCCAACACAATAAAAATTTCAAGCTTCCTTCATATTCAGATACCCCGGTTATTATGATTGGACCAGGAACTGGCGTAGCTCCGTTCAGAGCCTTCCTGGAGGAACGTGAAGAACTAGGTTCAAAAGGAAAGAATTGGTTATTCTACGGAGACAGACATTTTGTGACCGATTTCCTATACCAAACGGACTGGCAGAGAATGCTTAAAGATGGTGTACTCACGAATCTGGATGTCGCATTCTCGCGGGATACGGATCAGAAAGTTTATGTACAACACCGCATAATGGAGAAGAGCCGTGAACTGTATGAGTGGCTGCAGGAAGGCGCGCATATCTACATTTGCGGAGACAAGAAGAATATGGCGCATGATGTTCATTCTGCTCTGGTTACCGTCATCCAGCAGGAAGGCGGCATAAGCCCGGAAGCAGCATCAGCATACCTAGAGAATATGCAGCAAGAGGGTCGTTACCAACGCGATGTGTATTAATTATTAATAGAGTTAGTGAACGCTAGCGGGAGGAGATAGCAACAATGGCAAATAATGAATTGGTTAAACCCATAGGCGGACCGCCAAGTGATGTGGAGCATATTAAAATAGAGAGTAATTACCTGCGAGGCGCACTCGTTGAAACTTTGAGCAACCCGATCACCGGAGGCTTGCCTGAAGATGATAATCGGTTGTTAAAATTTCACGGGAGTTATATGCAGGACGACAGAGATTTGCGCAACGAGCGTGAGCGGCAAAAGCTGGAGCCGGCTTATCAGTTCATGCTTCGTGTCGTGATACCTGGCGGTGTAATGACACCGGCACAGTGGCTTGAAATGGACAGTCTGTCTCATAAGTATGGTAACGGAACGCTTCGTATTACTACCAGACAAGCCTTTCAGATGCACGGCATTCTAAAGTGGAACTTGAAGAAGACGATACGCTCCATTAACGATACGTTGATGACTACATTGGCTGCTTGCGGCGATGTTAATCGTAACGTTATGAGCAACCCGAATCCTTATCAATCAGAGGTTCATGCAGAGGTAAATGAATGGGCGCGTAAAATAAGTGATCATTTGTCTCCACGGACACCTGCTTACCATGAGATTTGGCTGGATGGTGAAAAGGTAGTGGACAGCTTGGACGGAGCAGAGGTAGAGCCTATCTATGGACCGGTTTATCTGCCGCGGAAGTTCAAGATTGGTATGGCCGTACCTCCTTCAAATGATATAGATGTTTTCTCGCAGGATCTGGGCTTTATCGCTATTATTGAAGACGGCAAGCTGATTGGGTTCAACGTATCCGTTGGCGGCGGTATGGGCATGACCCATGGAGATACAAGCACTTACCCGCAATTAGGACGTGTGATTGGCTTCTGTCTTCCAGAGCAGCTTATCGATGTATCGGAAAAAACAGTCACCATTCAGCGGGATTACGGCAATCGTTCGGTCCGTAAAAATGCTAGATTTAAGTATACAATTGACCGTCATGGTATTGAGTGGTTCGTAAGTGAACTGCATGAGAGACTGGGATGGCAGCTTGAGGCACCGCGCTCGTACCACTTTGATCATAACGGAGAGCGTTATGGCTGGGTGAAAGGGACTAATGGTAAATGGAATTTATCACTTTATATCCAAAGTGGCCGAATTCATGATCAAGAAAACAACCCTATGATGACCGGACTGCGGGAAATTGCCAAAATTCATACCGGTGATTTCCGACTTACTCCGAATCAGAACTTGATTATAGCCAATATTAGCACCGCTAATAAAGGCAAGATTATGGAGTTGGCTCAACAATATGGACTCACGGATGGTGCTCATCTCTCAGCCCTGCGGAGAAGTGCCTTATCTTGTGTGGCATTCCCTACCTGCGGACTGGCAATGGCTGAAGCAGAGCGGTATTTGCCTACCTTAATTGATAAGCTGGAGCTTATTCTCGATAAGGCGGGTCTGCGTGATGAGGAAATCGTTATTCGTATGACTGGTTGCCCTAATGGCTGTGCTAGACCCGCACTAGGGGAAATATCGTTTATCGGTAAATCTCTGGGCAAATACAATATGTATCTGGGTGCAGGCTTTGCTGGAGACAGGCTGAACAAGATTTACAAAGAAAACATAGATGAGACTGAAATTTTAGAGACCTTGGAGCCTATTATTCATAATTATGCGACAGAACGTAATCCAGGTGAACATTTCGGAGACTTTGTCATCCGCGCGGGTTATGTTGCAGAGGTTACTTCAGGACTTAACTTTCATAGCTAAATGAATCAAAAACCTTTACATCATGCAAAATGGGTGTAAAGGTTTTTTTGTTTTGTTGAGAAGTTGTCTTATTATGTCGAAAATCACAGCCATTGTAATTTAATCAATGATACTATTATGATGACTTTTACCAACACATGGAAGGAGTTCAAGAATTAAGACGATAATGACATCCCCCACACTAATTGATAAACGGATAAACGTTAGAGAGGAACTTACATAATGAAGTTAAGCCTGAAGTTGAAAATCAGCCTATTTCTCATCTTAATTATTAGTATTCCATTATCCATTTCAGGACTAATATCCTATAACATGGCTTCCCAGTCTTTGCAACATGAAATAGAAACCCAACTAATCAATACTACAGGCGCAGCTGCTAACTCCATTGACGTTGCTCTAGAGGATGCTGCTCGCTATTTGCAAATCGCCAGTAAGAATGACACCTTGTCAAAACTCACCTTAAATCCTGCAGATAAAAGTATTAAGACTAACGCCTATCAATATTTATCCAATTTTCAAAAAGATAATGCTGCCCAATTTGAATCTCTGATCATAGCGGATAAAGATGGGAATGCCATAGTTACGAACCAAACCGAAGCACCGGACATCAGTGTGAAGGACAGAGAGTATTATCAAGCTGCACTACAAGGTAAAGATGCCATTAGTGATGTGATCCTATCGAAAGTGACAAATACACATGTCGTAGCGATTGCGCACCCGCTTGTTAATAACGGTAATACTACTGGAGTGCTGATAGGAACGGTTATTTTTGATACCCTTTCCGAAGCTGCTGTGAAAATTAAGGTAGGAGAAACCGGTTATGCTTATATGATTGATCGTCAAGGGCTTATCGTCTCCCATCCGGTTAAAGATAAGATTCTGAAAGAGAGTCTTGATGGCAATAGCAATAAAGAATTGAACAGCTTTGTCCAAGAAATGAAGGCGGGAAAAACTTCGAGTGGATTTTACACTTATGAAGGTATCTATAAGTATATGTCTTTTCAGCCTGCTGGTAATTGGGTTGTCGTGACTACTGCTAATTACAAAGAGTATATGGCACCTGCCATGGAAATTCGTAGCCAGACCCTGCTTCTTACAATCGTGTGTATCCTTGGATCGGTTCTGATAGGATATTTTTTAACTTTAGTGGGGATAACCAATCCAATTCAAAAACTGAAGAAGGCGATGGCTATGGCTGGCAATGGGGACTTGACCGTGCACACCTCCATAAGATCAAGAGATGAGCTGCAGGAGTTAAGTGATTCATTCAATACCATGATCGACAAGCAGGAAGCTATTATTGAGAAAATAAGATCCAACTCTGGTTTGTTAACCTCCATGTCCCAAGAGATGGCTGCATCGTCGGAGGAAATTAGCGCTTCTATTCAGGAAATTAGCTCAAGTACCGAGGAGATTGCTGCGGGTGCGGAGACTAGTAATCTGTCCATTGTAAATGCTTCACAGGTATTATCACAATTATCCAGTCTTGTACATACAGCTCAAAATAAGGCCGATGCTACCTTCGTGAACGCAAATGCTACGAATGAGGCTGCCCAAGCCGGAAGGACAAAAGTTATTAATACCGTAGAGGCCATGGATACGATTAGTATCAGTACGTCTGAAACTGGCAGTATTCTAGAATCTATCAATGAGATGACGGATCAGGTTTCTACCATTATTGGAACTATTAATGCTCTGGCAGGCCAAACGAATTTACTTGCTTTGAATGCTGCTATTGAGGCTGCAAGAGCAGGGGAACAGGGTCGAGGGTTCAGCGTAGTTGCAGGTGAGGTAAGAAAGCTGTCCGATGAATCCCATTCCCGGGCCAATGAAATTTCAGAGTTGGTTGAGAGTATGGTTACCAAAATCCAGATGGCCGTAGTATCTATGAAGGGTGCTTTCGAAGCCGTTACAGAAGGTGTGAAAATTGCCCATGAAACGGATCGCTCTTTCATTCACATTATAGAATCCATGGAATTGATAACCGGAAATATTAAAGAAATTGTCGACATCACTAAAGAGGAAGTAGCGACCTCGGAACAGATCGTACAGCTGATTGACTCTTTGGGAAATACATCAGAAACAGCAGCTGCAAATAGCGAAAGTGTATCCAGTGCCATTGAAGAACAAGCGGCTACGGTTAATAACTTAGCAGCTTCTGCAGAAGAAGTAAGTGCTATGGCAAGTGAATTAGAGAATTTGGTAGAAAATTTTAAAATTAAAGAGTAATACTGAAAAAAAGCAATAGGAAAAAAGGGAATCCCTTTTTCCTATTGCTTTTTTGTGTAAAATACTACTTCTTTAAATGTAGTCTGTCATTCCTTTTTCCTTCAATAAATCCACGATGTCTTTAACGGATTGCGCTTTATCTTTAGGGCAGATTAGAAGTGCATCACCAGTGTCTGCGATGATAAAGCCATCAACATCTATTGTGGTAATCAGTCTACCGTTACCATATATAATCGAATTGCGTGTATCAATACCTATATGATTGGCTTTAATGATGTTCCCCGATTCATCCGGTGGGAAGATCGCGCCAAGAGCATCCCAACTGCCGATATCATTCCAGCCAAATTGACCGGAGAGAACAACAACCTCATCAGAGCGCTCAAGGATGCCATAATCAATCGATATGCTCTGAAGCGTCGGATAAATCTGATTAATCATTTCTTCTTCCTGATCCGTACCTAGAACATCACTAATAGGAAGCATTGACTTATATAACCGGGGAAGATATCGTTTGAAGTTATCAATAATAACAGATGTTTTCCAAATGAAGATGCCGCTATTCCATAGATAATTGCCTGATGCAAGATATTCTTGTGCTTTTTTGAAGTTTGGTTTTTCTACGAACTCTGCTACGTCATATACAGCGACAGGACTTACAGAGATAGGCTCCTTATCGAACGCTATATACCCATATCCGGTTGAAGGGAACATCGGTTTAATACCAATGGTTACTATTTTATCGGTCTCTATAGCGACTGTGCAGGCTTCATCCAAGGTCAGCCGGAATTGATCCTCATCCGTGATATGATGATCGGAGGGTAAAACAACCATTAAGGAATCCCCATGAGATTTTTCAATCGATAGGGCTGCAAAAAGGATACTTGCTGCGGTGTTTCGCGCAATGGGCTCAATCAAAATGTTGTTTTTTGTTACGCTGCTATGCATAATACTTTCCAGCAATACCGCCTGAGTACGATTCGTAACAATAACTGTATTTTCTTGAGGGATAATGCCTTTGAAGCGTTCAATAGTATCATTCAGCATAATATCGTTACCGCTTATATTTAGTAGCTGCTTAGGAACCTCTTGTCTTGAAAGGGGCCAAAAGCGTGTTCCGCCTCCGCCTGCTAGAATCGTTGCAAATTTATTCATGATGCGTCACCAGATGAGCGATAGAGTAAGAAATAATGCTCTCAGAGCCTTGATTCAGGTTAAGGCCTGTACTATGAATACCATCATAACAAGCTCCAGTTTGCGGATCTATCAGAGACATTTTCAAGGAATTATGACCTACATACCACTCATAGCATAGGGCTGCTTGTTTAAGATAAGAAGTGTCTTGAAGAATAACCGCAGCTTCTTTACATGCAAGAAGCATTTCACAGGCTTCTATAGGCTGTTCATCATAGGGAGCAGCTTTACCACCCCGCAGCAGCCATCCGTGGCTGCCTATCGGTTTATAGTATCCTTCTACAGAGAACGTCTGAGAAGCTAAGAAATCCAAACTTTCTTTGCCCGTATTTTTCAGATCAACATTTTTCGAAATGCGGAATGCTTTTAGAAGGGCCCAGGGAAGCATGGAGTTCCCGTAAGTAAGGCTGTCTTCGAACCAATTCCAACCTGCCCCTTTATTAAGCGTGTATTGATTATGCAGACGAACTGCAATCGTTTCTATCAGATCCATAATGAATGCTCTCGGCAAAAATGCCTGCTCTTCCTCGGTGTTTGGTGTGTGCGGATAGGGAAAGGAATAGTCCAAGGCATTTGGTGTCTCGATTAGGTAACTTAAGCCAATAAGGGCATAAGCTCCTGCACGGGGTGAACCTAGTGCTTCAATATGAGGTAAAGCCTGGTTGATTAAATATCGGCAAGTGTTAAGCAGGTTGTCGGGTAAAGAAGCGGAGTGGGAAAGTGCAAACCCAAGGGCCCACAACGTACGTCCCTGACAATCCTCTGAGCCGCTATCTTCCATAAATGAACGGTTGTAATCCATAAAATTTCTAAAGTTGCCATTCGAATTCTGAGCATGGTGTATAAAGGCTATATAGGTGTGAATTAGATCCAGTGTGGCTGAATCTTTGTTATGGTTATACATTAGAACTGCAGCGATTAATGCACGAGCATTATCATCGGTGGTATAGCCCTTCGAGCGATCAGGGACTCCAAACTTGGTATGCTGAAATATTCCTGTATCATCGGTGATTCTGCGCAAGTAATCGTTCTTAAACATTACTCTTGTTACGACTTCCATTAAACCACACTCCTATTAGCTAACTCTGAGCTCGTAATTTGCTCTTGGAACATTGCAGCATAAGTTTTGACGATTTCACTCCACAGCATTGTTTTTCCTAGCTCAAGTGTGCGCTTTTCCATTTCTTTAACTAATGAAGGGCTATCTAGTAACTGGAGGATGCAAGCTTCCAGAGAAGCAGAATCACGGAAGTTTGCGAGCAACCCTCTGCCTTCTGACAGCATTTCCTCAGCATATCGGTAAGGTGTGGAAACAATGACTCTTCCATAACCAACTCCATAAGCCAATGTGCCGCTTACTGCTTGATCTTTGCCTAAATAGGGGGTCATATAGATGTCTGACATCACAAGAGACTGAATAACTTCCTCCTGCGTTAAGAGCTTGTCGACGAATAATACGTTATGCTTTAAATCGAATTGTTCTACAAGATCCATCAGCTTCTGTCTGTAAACCTCGCCTGTTTCTTTTTTTACGACTGGATGTGTTTTACCCCATATGATGTATAGGCAATCCGGATGATGCTTGACCACCCCTTGCATAGCCTCAATGCTATATTCAATTCCTTTACCTGGACTCAAAAAGCCAAAAGTGGATAAGATTTTTCGATCCGCAAAACCGTATTGTTCTTTAAGCTTAGATCTGGACTCTGTCTCTACATAAGGAACGCCATGATGAATGAACGAAATTTTCGTGTCCTCAATTCCATAAATAGAGATCAAATCCTGAACGGTGGACTGTGCCATGGTTACGACTTTAACGCTTAGTTCTGCAATTCGGGTAATAATTTGCTGCTGCTTGGAAGACGGTTGTGTTAATACAGTATGGAAAATAGCGATGTATGGAATATTAAGTTTTTCGACGAATGGGATCAAATATTCCCCGCTTTCTCCGCCATAAATACCGAATTCATGCTGAATAACTAGTAGATCTACATTAGACTTGTTTAGAAAATCAGCTGTTTCTATATAATCTGAAAGCTTATGTTGATCAATTTCTCTTAGGACTTGATCCCCATAATGATAGGTATCATTATTGTTAATGGCGATGATACGAGGTTTATTGAAGCCACGAATGTGTTCGAATTGGTCTAATAAATCTTGTGTGAACGTTGCAATGCCACATTCTCTCGGGAGACTGGTACCCATAAAAACGATATTTCGATTGCTGAGTGTACTTTTCATTATGTGCCTCCATGTTAGTTTGGGATTTTTGGGAATAAAAAAAGAAAATAAAGAGGTCTTTATTTTCTAATGAGAAAGTGGGTATGTTATTTTTATGAAAAATTGGGCAGTTATTTTCTAAAAATAGAATTATTACAAATTATTTCCTGTTCCCACTATAACATGACCATTTTTTCTTGTCAATTTTGTTGACTCTCCATCACTCACCATATATATTGTTGTAGGAGGTGTATGTATGCCAGTCATACGCAGCAAACTGAGTGAGGTCATGGAGAACCACGACCCTAAATTATCTATTCGTAAGCTTGCAAAAGATGTGAATTACCACTTTGATTCCGTCCGTCGGATGTATAAGGATGAGATGGTACAATACCCTAGAGACCTGCTTCTTAAACTATGTCTATATTTTAATGTCCAACCTGGAGAGTTAATTCGGATCGAAGATAATATAGAAGATGTTGAGACATTAACTGAATCGAATAACCCTAAGGAGGACAGCGATGAGAACGGATCTGACTAAGACGCTTACCTGTACTCAACTGCTAGACACATTTTATGCGAATCTCCGTACAACCCGAGTGGAGAAACTAAGGTTCACTGGGGTTGGTAATCGAGATGTATATAATATAACAGCCCCGTTCAGATATAACGGGGAGGAAGTACTTTTAGGGAGAGTTGAGGAACGGGATAGTGAGTTCTCTCAAGTCTTCTTTTTTACATGCGAGAATGAGGTTTGGAGCCCTCGTGTACATACGCATACTTATAACCTGCAGGATCCGTTCTACTCCATTATTAAGGGTGAATTAATTGTTGGTGGTGTTGAAGTAATTACGGATCCAGAGCATCCTGAGAAAATAATATCCTGGGTCACTCAATTCTATCGTGGGTTCAATATTGATTCTTTATGTCACTTTTCATCGGGTCCCGGTACGATGAAGGATATCCGCTTAATTGAGCTTTCAGATGGACGAGTGGGTGTGTTCACAAGACCTCAGGGAGTGAGAGGTGGCAGAGGTAAGATTGGTTTTACGATTATCTCTTCACTAGATGAACTTAATGAACAAACTTTTATAGAAGCCGAAGTCTTTCAAGATCAATTTGTTCCTGAAGAATGGGGAGGCGCGAATGAAGCTCATTTATTAAGCAATGGAAATGTGGGTGTTCTGGGTCATATCGCCTGTTTTGATAGATTAGATGATAAGCATTATTACTCCATTGTATTTTCACTAAACCCCGAAACCTTTGAGACCTCACCCATAAAAATTATTGCAGCAAGAAGCGACTTTCCGATTGGACCCGGTAAACGACCTGACCTGAACGATGTTATTTTTAGTGGTGGACTTGTACGCCTTGGTGACGGCAGGGCAATTCTCTCCGTCGGTGTGAGTGATGCAGAAGCCTATCATATTGAGATTCCTGATCCTTTTAGCGAATATGAATAAGAAGTTACGGTGATTTGACTAGATTCTATGGTCATGTTATAATCGGTGTGACAAGAATTTATGGTCAAAAGAGAGCAGGAACAACAAAATGAGTAAATTTATTCAATTAAACAAACGCACTGGTGAAACAAAGTCCCAACGGAATCAAGCTAGACAACAAGGACGCATCCCCGCTGTGTTGTATGGGATTGGTAAAGATACTTTGAATTTAGAAGTGAATGAGAAAGAATTACTGGATATTTTGAAAAAAAACCCACGCGCTATTCTTCAAGGCAAAACTGCTGATGAAAAAATGCTGCCGATCGTTGTTCAAAACATCCAAAAGGATTCATTGTCAGGAAAAATTAGACATATCGACTTTCAACATGTGAACATGAATATCAGCATGGATAGCAAAGTTACGATCCATTTTGCAGGAGAAGCTATCGGTATCAAATCCGGTGGGGTTCTGCAGGTAGAATTGTACGAAGTAGAAGTTCGTTGTATGCCTGATATTTTGCCGACTTCAATGGAAGTTGATATAAGTGGTCTTGATGCTGGCGACCAACTACTAGTTTCAGACTTGATCTTCCAGGATGGAATTGAAGTGCTGACGGATCCTAATACAGTTATGATTCAAATTAAAGTTGTGCATGATGAAGTTGAAGAAGCTCCAGCAGTCACCACAGCGTAATTATTAACATACAAAATATATTTGTATCCACATAAATAAAAGAAAAGCGTCCCATCATCGCAGTCTTTCTGCACATGGGACGCTTTCTATTTTTTAGGCTAAAATTTGGCGGCAAGTATTCCGAGGTATTCTTTCAGAGCTGTTCCTGTCAATGAAAGTCCTGAGGAGGAGGGGACGAGCTTCACCGCATACAGATTCTCCGGTCTGCTGGTCCAATAATCGCTAGGGTAAGGCAGTATTTGCAGCCCGGTTTTTTTGAACTCGATAACAGCTCGCGGGAGATGAAAAGCAGAGGTGACCAAAATTGGCGAAGTAAAATCATATTTTTTTAACATTTCCGCTGTGAAGCTTGCGTTTTGTTCGGTATTCAAAGAGTGGTTTTCTACAAAGATATCTTTTGCAGGAATACCAAGGGCTTGCAGCTGACGCTTAGCAATCTCAGATTCGGTCCCAGTGTCAGAGAATACTTTTCCTCCGGAAATGAGTATTGGAAGTCCAGTAGTTCGGTGTAGTCTGGCTGCGATAAGCAGACGGTTGGCAGCTGAACCCGACAAATTACCTTCGCCGTCGTAATCAGGAGTTCCTGAAGTAGCTCCACCCCCAAGTACTACGATAATATCACCCTTTGGGGCATTTGGCTGTGGGTACTGCTGTTCGAGACTTCCGATAAGCAATCCGCCGATCCAACTAGTTGAAGACAAATATATTACCAGTGTAAGCCCGAGAAGCACCAAAGCTGGTTTACGTTCTCGTTTCAAAATCCACAAAGAAATTCCCGACAGCAGAACTATGAACAAACCCGGTGGAAGAAGGAAGCTGTAGATAAACTTGATTACATAAATCATAAATAGAACCCCGCTTATAAGATTTGGTTCTATTATACCAAACTCTTTCTATTCTTTATTAATCGGTAATATTTCTTGTGTAATATTCAATAATGTCTTTACGCCGAATGATGCCTATAAAAACACCACCCGTCTCGATAACGGGAACGAAATTTTGATCGGCAGCTAGCGTCAGCATATCTTCCATTTGTGCGTTGATTAAGACGCTCTCATTGTGAACATGCTTTTGAATTGCACTCACCGGAACTCCCTCCATGTTATCAAAGGTAAGGTCAGGTGTATTCTTCAGTTTCCATAAAAGATCGCCTTCCGATAGTGTTCCTACATATTTTCCCTCATCATCGATAATAGGGATTGCCGTGTAATGGTGCTGTTCCAACTGTTCCATAGCTTCCCGCATGGAGAATGAGGAGGTGATATAAGCAACCTGGTCTTTGGGCAACAAAAAAGAGGATATTTCCATCTGATAAGCTCCTTTACAGTGGAATTTATATAGCGATACTTTATTAAAGCATACTTTTAGAGGTAAGCGTATTCAAAAATGATAAAAAATATATTAAATAAATCACAAAAAAGGCTTCCAAAGTCAATTAAATGACTCTGGTAAGCCCTAATTCACAGAAATCTATAGACGGTTTGTAAATGCGGCTTCATTACTTGTTACAGGGATTTCTGGACTATGTTCAATAGGTCTTTCTGGCATTACAGGCACCGGGAAACCTTCTGGGGGTTGCACTATGGAGAGAGTTCCCCCATGCCGACCAGGAGAAGCCCCTTGGAAGATCTCTCCGATTCTCGTTGGGTCCATCCTGAAATTGAATTGCACGTTATTCCAGCCTCGTTCGATATATTTGCGGCATTCAGGATATTGTTTTAGATCATAATCAGGTACAGGAAGAACATTCCCCCATTTTACACCTAAGGTCTCAAGTGCTTTTGCATAAGCATTTTGGTGAGCGTTGTCTCGTACCATCAAGAATGCGAGTGTTTCGCGAAGTGTTTTATTGGCACTCATTTCATAAATACGTGACTTCTGTAAGGTTCCCGTTGCTTCCAAGACTAGGTTATCCATTAGGTTGCTCACCAAATTACCGTGATCATAAACCCAAGATCCGTTCCAGGGATTCCCGGAAGAATCAACAGGCAGAGAGCTTTGGGCGCCAATGATGTAATGATAAGTTAGTCCATCTCCGACAGCGCTGGAAAGCGCAGGATTTCCGGTATTGTCCGATTGTGAGGATTGTCCGGAATTATCTAATAACTGGTTAATTGTGGCTTGTACCAATTCAACATGGCTGATTTCCTCTATGAAAATCCCTCTAATTAAATCACGGTACTCCGTTGCCGGTCCGCGAAAATTAGCACTTTGAAATGAAAACTGCATCATCGTACGCATTTCACCAAAATGACCGCCCAAAATTTCTTGCATTGCTTTGGCCGCTGCTGGATCTGGCTGGTCAGGTACGATTTCATTAATCAATTTCTCCTGGTAGTAGAACATTAAGAACCCCTCCTGTGAATTTAGAATTCTGCAGTTAGAGTTCACCGAAACTAAAGAAGTATACGTTTATATATATACGCTTCAATCCCCACTTAATGGTATTTTTGATGTTATAATGAAGAAAAAAATAGATTATTGGGTGGGATTTGAATTAAAAAACTACTTTTAATAAAAATATTACATTTTTTCTTCTGTATTTTATTTGGTATTTATATTCTTTATTTAATGAATATCTTCTTTCTGGGGAGGATGAGATTTCCTCTGGAATATAGATTTTCTACTATTAATTTAATTCCCTTTAGAACAATAACTACATACTTAATTAACTTTCATCAATATGGTTTTTCAACTTGGTTTAATAATCTTTTTGGTAATGTACTCATCTTTATGCCCTTTGGATTTTTAATACCTTTGATATTTCATAAAATAAATTCATACAGGCGGATTTTTCTTTGCTCTGTTCTAGCATCAATGGGGATTGAAGGTTTGCAGTTTTTTCTTCGGGTCGGTAGTTTAGATGTGGATGATATTATTTTGAATTCAGTGGGAGGAATGTTAGGCTATTTCGGTCTTGGGGGTATTTTCTTCTTTAGTTCTTATATTTTAAAGCGAGGTAACTAAGGAAGGGGATAACGCCATCGACCATTTTAATGGAGGTTTGATTGTGACTAACCAATGGATTGCGAATCGCCGTCTAAATAATCAGCACATAACTGGGAGTAAACTTACGGAGCCAGAGCAGGTGGTTAAACTACTGGGTGCGATGCAAGCACAGGACTACATGCAAGTGGTTTGGGCGATGGGATTGCGAACACAGGGTGCTACTTTATCCAAAATACAACAAGCTATAACAGATCGAAAGATAATCCTGACCTGGACACTGCGAGGGACGATTCATTGTGTGCCTTCGGAAGATGTCAAATGGATGATTCAACTTACGGCTTCACGTGTTTTGGGGCAAGCCAAGAGTAGGTTGGTACAGTTAGGTTTGGATAATGAGACTTTGGGACGCTGCCGAAGGGTAATTTATAAGACTTTAGAAGATCAGGGACAGGTAACTCGTTCAGATTTGCTTCAACAACTGGAGGATGCTGGGATCAGCACAGCTAACCAACGTGGTTACCATATCTTGTGGAACAGTGCGTTTCATGGACTGATCTGTTTTGGTCCAATGGCCGGTAAAGAACAAACCTTTGTATTGCTAGACGAGTGGGTGCCTCATTCACGCGAGTTATCTTTTGAGGAATCCTTGGCGGAGCTGGCTTTGCGTTATTTCATATCTCATGGGCCGGCGACTATACAAGACTTTGCTTGGTGGTCAGGTATGAAGCTTATGGATTCTAGAAGGGCGCATGATGCCATTAAATCAGAGCTACAGTCTGAACGACTAGATGAAGTTGAGTATTGGATGTCCAAATCTTCAACTGCAGCAGACGAATCTCAGGATTCAAGTATTTATTTACTACCGGGATTTGATGAATACATTTTGGGTTATAAAGACCGCAGTGCTGTGCTTGAGGCGGAGATTGCTCCTCGGATTGTACCTGGGAATAACGGAGTTTTTCTGCCGACCCTCGTCACTGGGGGCAAGGTTATTGGGACTTGGAAACGTAATCTTAAGCTCAAAGGAATCGTGATGACAATTGCCCCCTTCGAATCATTAGTCGGTAGAGAAGCGGAAGTCATTCAAGCTGCTGAACGTTATGCTGCTTTTATAGGTCTGCCTATATTGAAGATAGCCTATAAAGAGGAATAGAAAATATAGCGGGTAACTTCCCTGTTTTTTGCAGATACTTGTAAAAAACGAATTGGGGAGGCACAAATGGAGCGGAATCGAAAAGGGTTATCTGTGTGGCAGCTTACAATGCTTGCGCTTGGGACTGTAGTGGGAGGCTCGTTCTTTCTAGGTTCCTCAATTGTCATTCGTTCGGCGGGCCCATCTGCACTAATCGCTTTTGTAATTGGCGGAATATTGGTTTATTTTATACTGACTGCGATGTCGGAAATGACGGTTGCTTATCCGAAGTCCAGTTCATTCCGCTCTTATGCCGAACAAGCTTTTGGAAAAGGTGCAGGCTTTACGGTCGGTTGGGTGTACTGGATGGGGATTGTTCTGGCTATGTCGAGTGAAGCAATAGCGGTTTCTATTTTATTTCGGGGCTGGTTTCCTGGGATCTCACTGCCGCTTCTCGGCAGTATCATCATAGTGTCGGTAACTCTCCTGAATCTGCTGGGAGCCGAACGTCTAAGTAAGGTGGAGAGCGTACTGGCGATGTTCAAGCTGTTAGCTATAGCGGCTTTTATATTAATAGCCATAGGTTTTGTCGTTGGATTTGGTACTGGCGGTGGGGGTACACCTAATGCAGGGCTGGATGTCTTGCGTAGTGAAAATTGGATACCGGGTGGATTGAGCGGAATCGCCGGAAGCATGCTGATAGTCATGTTCTCTTATTCGGGATTTGAAGTTCTGGGACAAACGGCTTCTGAAACTGCAGATCCGGCAAAAACAATACCAAAGGCGATTAGATATACGACTGTATTATTGGTAGGTCTTTATCTAGCCGCGATGGCTTCGCTGTTTCTACTCATTCCTTACTCCATGGTGTCTGTAGAGGTCAGTCCGTTTGTGTCAGCACTCAGCTTATATGGTTTGGGCTGGACAGGCTCGGCCATGAATATTGTTTTGATTTCTGCTGTTTTGTCCACCATGCTGGCATCCGTATTTGGCCTTGGACAAATGCTCCATTCTTTGGCTAAGGAAGGGCACACACCTGTCTGGATGAAGGATCGTACGGACATACCTTATCGCGGCATCCTCGTATCAGGGGGCTCGATGTTGGCGGGACTTGGTCTAGGAATGCTATTGCCGTCAGGCGTCTATTTATTCCTCGTTAGCTCAGGCGGTTTCTCGATCATGTTCACGTATACGATCATTATGGCCAGTCATTACCGCTTAAGAAAGAAGCATGGAGGACCTTTTTCACAGCAACATGGATTGAGAGGATTTCCATATACATCATGGCTTACCATTGGAAGTCTAATAGCAATTATCGTTAGCATGCCGCTAATCCCTGGTCAGGGGGGCGGACTGGTTGCCGGTATTCTGTTTGTAATAGTGTTTGCAGGCTTATACACAGTGGTGAAATTTCGTAAACGTTCAGTTATTTCTGCCAAGCCGATCGTTCGGGTTCCCGCTAGGATGTCACCTTTTTCCGGGTTAGCCCAGACGGAGGTGTCAGAAGAACTCACTATAGGAGTGCATGAAGAAGTGACTAATAGCAAGGAATTGAATGCAAATGACTTAGAGCCTCGGAAATAAGATCATTACAACACTCGCGTATATTTTATTGCCCATAGAAACGGATGCTGTCCTTAATAGGAAGGCATTCGTTTCTTTTTATTGGAATAATTTAACCACTGGCGTATCATATATGAAGATAAGCGAATGTTTGCAAGGAGTGCATATATGAGGAAGCAGGAACTTCTGATTGTGGAAGATGATGAGACGATTGCCTTTGGAATTAAAGTATTTATGCAAAAGAGAGACTTTGTTGTGACATGTGCAGATAGTATTCTTATGGCCAAGTTGATAATGCCGACCCGACAGTTTGATCTCATCCTGCTGGATTGGAACCTTCCCGATGGGAACGGTTATGATTTATGCTCCTATGTGAAAAAAAGTTCAAGTATACCCGTTATATTCCTGACTGTCCGGGATGATGAGAAGGATATCGTACAGGGCCTTGATATGGGGGCTGATGATTATATCGTAAAACCGTTTCAGCTGAGTATTTTGTTTTCACGCATCAATGCCGTACTTCGTCGGAACAGAACCGTACCCACAACAAGCAACTTATCCTGCGGAGGAATTATGCTGGACAAGATCATGACGAAAGTGTTCTGCGATGGAATTGAGGTTCTGTTGACTGCCGGTGAGTACCGATTGCTGCTGATTCTTTTGGAGAACAAAAATCAAACGATGACTCGTAGTGTGCTGCTGGAAAAATTGTGGGATATCGATGGTGCTTTTGTTAATGACAACACACTAAGCGTAACTTTGAAGCGGCTGCGGGAAAAGCTAGGGAATCCATCCTGCATGAAAACGATTCGTGGAATCGGATACAGACTGGAGGACGATGATGCATAGTACAAGATTGAGAGGGATCCTGGCATTGGGATTCGCAGCTGCAATGTTAACCGGTCTCTTTATGGGGATTCTGGCGTCCAAAACGGTTTCGAATTCAAGTTATAAACATACTGTCCAGTTGATTGGGGCCATTTACAGTGAACATCCAGAGCTGGAAGAATCATTGATACGAGCGCTCAACCCTACGGATAGTGGAAACATACAGGCAGGCTCTAATCTCATGAACAAATATGGATACACTCAACGTGTGTTTTTTGACGAAAACTGCTGGGTGTTGATCACCTATAGTCTTATGGTGTGGGGGGCATTATTTTTGCTGTTTGCCGTAATTCTATACTCTTTTAAGATGAAAAGAAGAGAGCGAATCCACGAAATTACTAACTATCTTCATTCTATAAATCAAAAGCAGGAAATGATATTGCCCCGGCATCAGGAGGATGAGTTTTCTTTTTTGGAGGATGAAATGTATAAGACGGTCGTAGAGCTGCGCCAAACTCGGGAAACAGCTTTAAAAGAACGACAGTCTCTTAAAAATAACCTGACCAATATCACGCACCAGCTCAAAACACCCATTACTTCTATATTCTTAATGACCGAACTGCTCGCAGACAGCAGAGAAAGCGATGAGGATCTTCTTTATGTAGAGAAAATACATAAGCAAATGAATCGGCTGGAGTATCTGGTTTCGGCGATTCTGACTTTATCGAGACTAGATTCAGGAACACTTGAGATGAAGCGGGAGCCTGTTAATGTATATGAGATGCTGACATGTGCTGTAGAACCGCTCGAAAAGATCATCGCTCAAAAGGGACAGGCTTTGATCATCGTACAAAATGAGCCAGCCGTTATCTACAGCGGTGACTATTATTGGAGCATAGAAGCAGTACTCAACCTGATTAAGAATTGCTCCGAACACACCCCTGCGGGTGGGACTATAACGTTGAGTTATGAGCAAAATCCTATTTTTACTAGGATTGTTGTAGAGGATAACGGTAAGGGGCTGGTGAAGGAGGAGATCCCTGATTTGTTCAAGCGGTTTTATAAAGGGAAAAATGCCCGTAAAGATAGTGTTGGAATCGGGCTGGCTTTGGCCAAATCTATTATCGAGAAGCAAAATGGTAACATTCGGGCAGAGAATCGGCGGGAGGGAGGAGCCCGTTTTATTATCAAATTATATAGGTACTAAAACTTCCGCTTGTCACCAGAATGTCATTATGGGCAGGTATAATGGGCTCGTAAAGGGGGTTCAACTACATGGAAATATTACGATGCGAAAACTTAACCAAAACCTATGGTGCAGATCAAAACATTGTTACCGCGTTAGATCAAGTGAATTTGACAGTACAAAGAGGGGAATTCCTAGCGATTATGGGTGCTTCCGGGTCTGGGAAATCAACACTGCTTCACATGCTGGGAGGGGTTGACCGTCCAACCAGTGGAACCATATTTATTGAAGAACAGAATATAGCCGAGCTCAAAGAAGAGCAGTTGGCTATTTTTAGAAGGAGAAAGGTTGGGTTAATTTATCAGTTCTATAATCTGATTCCGACGCTCAATGTGAAAAAGAATATCTTGCTGCCGCTGCTGCTGGACGGAAAAAAACCTGATCAAGCACTATTCGAAGAGATCACACATACCTTAGGCCTTACCGAGCGTCTCAATCATTTACCTAACCAGCTTTCGGGAGGTCAACAGCAGAGGGTGGCCATTGCTCGCTCCTTAATTTATCGGCCTGCTATTATTCTGGCAGACGAGCCAACGGGCAACCTGGACAGGCGAAATACGGAGGAGACAGTTGAACTTCTTAAACTCTCCAATAAAAAATTTAATCAGACGGTCCTGCTCATTACCCACAATGAGAAAATCGCCTTAGAAGCTGACCGTGTTCTAGTTATTGAGGATGGCCGTATAGTATCCGACGAGGCGGTCCGACAATGAAAATTATTCATGAGTATGCGCTATCCCATGTAAAGGGAAATCGGCGGAGTAGTATATTTATTTTCGTAGCTATCCTGATCGCATCCTCCTTAATTAGTGCCATGGGGGTGTTCAGCTATACTGAATGGCTTCATGAAGTAGACATAGCAACATCGTCCAGAGGAAGCTGGCATGGACGTTTTGAAGAACCTATCAAGCGGGAATCTTTGAAGTATATTCAAGAGAACCCGCAAGTGAAAGAGGTATACATACAGTCGCAGGCTCAAACTCTGCAGCTAACCGGAACCAAGCGTGCTTATATAAATATTACACAGGTGAGTACCAACTCATGGGGGAATACAACCAGTCGTAAAGCTCTCTTGGAAGGAAAGCTTCCCGAAAAAAGCGGGGAAATGGTAGTTTCCAAACTATTTTTTACCGAGAATCCGCAATATAAAATCGGAGATACAATTACCCTACCTAAGGGAGAACGTGTATTGGATGGAAGTATAATGGCCAAGGACTCTCCGTTTCTGTATGGAGAAGCTTTTCGTGCATTAGGAGAACAGACGGTTACGATAACAGGCTCGCTTAATGTACCATCGGTTTCCTCATACCCCTGTTATTACGCCTTTGGATTTCTGGATTTGGAATCTCCTTTGCCAGAGGGGCAATATAACGTTTCGGCTAGCTTGAACAACATACGTGAGGCTTACAATGTATTTCCGCTGCTAGCTGCAAATACTGGATTGAAGCTTGATCATGAAGGTAGATATGATATCACGTACAACACCAATCTCTTAGCATTGTATGGAGCAAAGGATCCTAATGGTTATGGCAGTTCTTTGGATCTATCCGGCTATTTGCTGTCAGCTCTTCTATCGATGGGTCTGGTTATGCTAGTCTTTATTATTCTTATCTATAATGCGTTTACCGTTACTTCTACAAGCCAAATCAAACAACTGGGCATACTCAAAAGTATAGGGGCTACACCGAGGCAAATTCGCTCTTGTGTCAGGTATGAAGCCTTTTTTCTTTCTTGTATAGCGGTACCACTGGGTATTAGTCTTGGCTATGCCAGTATGGTCATCCTCATTCGGATTGTGAATTTGCTGTTAAAAGATACAATGGACACACAGATGCGCGTTGTTTTTGCTTGGCCGATCCTTTTGCTCTCTCTTTTTATGAGTATTTGCACCGTGTTTCTGTCCGCTTGGGGTCCTGCAAGAAAGCTTGGGAAGCTGTTGCCGATAGAAGCTGTCAAATATTCACCGGAAGCTGCATCTCTTAAAAAGTCCAAAGACCACCGCTGGATCCATCATTGGTTGGGTTTCGAGGGAGAGCTTGCGTTCAATGCGCTTCAGGCTAATAAAAAAGCATACCGGACAACACTGATTGCCTTGACTCTCTTCATCACTCTATTTCTTGGTTTCCAGTGTTTTGCGGCCATCTGGATGATGGATCAAAAGCAGGTGCTTGCCGACAAAGATTACACGCTTACTATATCCTCGGCATTGGTAGACGAACCTGATCCGTTAATGCTAAAGGAACTATCCCTTATACCGGGTATTCACAGTCAGGTGATGTATCGGGAATCACACCATACCTTGTTGTGGGACAACAAGAATATTAGCCCTGAATTCCAGGCTGCCGGAGGTTTTAAGGAAGACTATTTTAGTGGAAATAACCTGGAACGGGAGGGGGAACAACCGCGTATTTTTGTGGAATTGATAGGACTAGATACCGATTCCTTTGCTAACTTTGCGAGGAAGTTAGACGTCGATCCCACACAGTTTAATCACCCCGCTGAGCATAAAGGGATTATTGTTAATCATACTAGCGGTAATGTTCAGTCTATTATAGACAAGCGCAAGATTCCGTCGAGTGAATATTTAGATATTGCTGTGGGAGATACACTTGCCTTAAAAGAAAGAGCCGAGCCAGATAAGCAGAAGCTCAAGGGCTATACATTGACCGTTGGCGCTGTAACTCATCAATATCCTGAGTTGGATCAATATTATTATCCCTTTGATCTTATTATCGTTGTACCCATGGAAACTTACGAGAACATTGTATTAAAGCTTAATCCGGAACGCGGACTAGAATACCAAAAACTAACCTATAAGATGAACATTCCACGGGAGCAATTAGCAAATGCCCAGCAACAAGCCAATACTATTCTGGGTAAATATCTGCCTCCTGAGGATAGGACTACCCGTTCCTTATTGGATCAGGAAGCGTATAATGCTAAGTTGATCCGATCTATTGAGCTTCTGATCATCGGGTTCGCGGTATTCTTAGGGGTGGTAGGAATTACGGGTGCGTTCTCCGCTGTGGCTGGAAATCTATTTGCACGAAGAAGAGAATTTGCAGTGCTTCGCAGTGCAGGGCTTTCTCCTCAGGGAATGAGCCGGATTGTAAATCTGGAAAGTATGTTTTTCGGATGTACTCCACTGCTCCTGTCCTTACCTCTTCTTATAGTCGGATGCAGCATTATGCTGAGGAATGCTGCTAGCACAACTTGGAGGACGTTTATAGTTAATGCTCCATGGGGTTACATCCTCCTAATGCTGCCCTTAGTTGTTGGCGTTGTATGGTTGGCCTATCGGGTCACTGGCTCCAAAATCAAGAGAGAAAGCATAATCGAAGCGATAAGGGATGAGAGGATATAAAGATGAAGGTAGCCGGAACGCAGATCTTAATCTGCTCCGGCTTTTTTATGCGGACTCCAGAGCCCTTATTCACTCAAAAACGGCTATTAGCTAGCTTAACGGACCCCAGAGGCGTTAATGACAGGATTTGCTGCAAAAGAAGGTTATTTACAACAAATAGCGGCTTCTGAGTCCGTTTAATCATCCAATAACGGGCTGAAGCTCAAATAGCGACTATGCAGTCCGCAGCACGGATGGCTAAGATGCAAAGACAATTGTTAGTTTTTTTGCAAGCTCTTATTTCGGCGTTGAGTCATAATTCTATGATTCTAATACCATGTAGATATCGGTATAGGGCAATCCATGAGCCTCGGCTACCGCCTGATAGGTAACCTTGCCAAGAACGACATTTATAGCGCGAGCAATCGCATTGTTCGTAAGTGCAGCCTGCTGATATCCTTTGTTGGCAATCTGTAAACCATAAGGTAATGTAACATTCGTCAGTGCGATCGTAGACGTACGTGCTACAGCTCCAGGCATGTTGGCAACTGCATAATGAACCACGCCATGCTTGATATAGGTAGGGTGATCATGGGTCGTGATGCGGTCGATGGTTTCAATGCAGCCCCCTTGATCAATCGCAACGTCAACGATAACTGAGCCTTCGCTCATCTGGGCAACCATCGCTTCGGTCACCAACCGTGGGGCTCGTGTTCCCGCGACTAGGATCGCGCCGATTACTAAATCGGCTGTGCGCACCGCCTCAGCAATTCGATTAGGTGTGGAGAGAATCGTCCGTACCCGTCCTTGGAACAAATCATCCAACTGCCGCAACCGCTCCGCGCTTATATCGACAATACTGACTTCAGCACCCAGACCAACAGCCATCTTGGCCGCATTGGTTCCAACAATTCCACCGCCGATAATCGTCACCTTACCCGGTTCAACGCCGGGAACGCCACCGAGCAGAATACCCTTGCCACCGTTTAATTTCTCTAAGAAATGAGCACCAATCTGCAC
>JAILZT010000029.1 GCA_023512345.1 Paenibacillus sp. | reverse complement strand
AGTTTGTTATTCGCTTCGATTGGAAATGGAAGATTCATTTATTTTGAAATTTTATTTTTTGCAATTATCTCTTTTGGATTTAAATTTGATATTTTCAGGAAACTTAAAACAAATTTCAAGAAAATGAATAATATGTCAAAAGTATTTTATGCTTTTTTATTTTTATTCGTTATTTATTTTATGAATTTAAGTTCTGCTAAAAGAATAGGAATTCAGTCTCCTAGTTTTTCAGAATCTATTAATATATTTGTGAATTATTCTCTTAAACAATTTGTAATATACTTTACTGGACCTTTTAGATCATTAGACTTCTTTCTGTCTTCAAAAATATATGAAACAACAGGATTTACTCTTGGAAGATCTTTTTTTTCAGGAATTGAAGAAATGATTAATACATTTATTATTTTTCTAAGTGGTAATTCAGTTTCGTTTCATACTGCCAATGAAATAACTTCTAGTTATACAGTTAGCCCAATATTAGTTGGAAATAATATTAGCTTTAATGCGTTTTACACAAATGTAATGAATTTTTATTTAGATGGTGGTTTGCTTTTTGTCATTACACTATCATTATTTTATGGATTTGTTACTGCACTGTTGTATCGATACTATTTAAGTAATAGTAACTTATTTACTTTTTCATTAAATATATTTTTAGTATATCAGATGATTGCTACAGAGTTCAGATGGAATTACTCAGCTCCACCAACTTGGATAGCAATAGCTTTAATTTTGTTAATGAACAGATTTTATAACAAAAATGAGACTACTATCTATGCGGGATTTAAATATGATGAATTAAAATCATCATCAGTAGGCTTGAGTAAATAATTCCTGGTAATTGTTTCTATTTTCTGGCAGATAAAATATGTAACAATAAAAAGCAAGATTTATTTGTAGTAATTAATAGGGGTTGAATCGATGAAGATTCTATGGCTTACAAACATTCCTTTACCAGAAGCTAGTGAACTAATGAATAGAAAATCTCTACCTTTTGGCGGATGGCTTGTTAATATGTCTAAATATTTGGCAAACACAGAAAATATAGAACTTTCAATTACTTTTCCTTTCAATTCATTTAGTAATATTAATGTACTTGAAGGAGAGAAAATAACATATTACACCTTTCCTGAAATGAAGAATAATGATGGAGGTAATTGCTTTCTTGAAGAAATTATTGAAAGAGTTCATCCTGATCTAGTACATATATTCGGAACCGAATACGCTCACACACTCTCTATGGCTAATATTTGTGATGTTAAAAAAATAAAGGTGCTCATTTCTATTCAGGGATTAGTATCTATTTATTCACAACATTATATGGCTAATTTACCAAAAAAAATTCAAAATAACTTTACGTTTAGAGATTTTCTAAAACAAGATAATTTAGTACAACAACAGCGTAAATTTGAACAAAGAGGGATTCTTGAAATATCGGCCTTAAACAAAGTGAAGCATGTTTTAGGTAGAACAACTTGGGATAGAGCTTGTTCGTTACAGGTGAATCCTAAAATTCATTATCATCACTGCAACGAGACTTTAAGAGAGGATTTTTACAATTCTGTTTGGGATATTAATCAAATAGAGGAACATTCTATATTTATTAGTCAGGGGTCCTACCCTATAAAAGGACTTCATTATATGTTGGAGGCAATGCCAATTATTCTAAAAAAATTTCCTAAGTCAAAACTTTATATTGGAGGTATTTCTAACCATTACAACTTAACAGCGAAGTTAAAAATATCTTCTTATGGAAAGTATATTAATCATCTCATTAGGAAAAATGAACTTCTTGATAAGGTGTTCTTTACAGGTAGTTTAAATGAGAAAGAAATGTGCGAGAGATACCTAAAATCTAATGTATTTGTTTGTCCATCATCAATAGAAAATAGTCCGAACTCGCTTGGAGAAGCTATGATACTGGGAGTACCTTGTGTAGCGTCTTATGTTGGAGGGGTAAGTGATCTATTAAATGATAAAGTAGAAGGATTCCTCTATCAATCAGATGCTCCCTATATGTTGGCACATTATGTGTGTGAACTATTTGCGGATACTAATTTAGCTTTGAAATTTTCTAGAAATGCAAGAGAGCATGCTCTAAGAACCCATGATAGAAATATTAATCTAGATGAAATTATTAAAATATATATAAAAATTTTTGAATTAGAATAATTACATAAATTGAAAGTATTTGATAACAAAGTGGGAATACAATTTGAAGTTATTTAAAGTTCTAAAGGGTAAATTATTAAGGAACGATGTAGCTAAAAAAACATTAGAGAACTCTAGTTGGCTAGTAAGCGATAAAATATTTAATATGATCTTGGGTGTGTTTGTTACTGGAATAACTGCACGTTACTTTGGTCCAGAGATTTATGGTCAATTTAATTATGCGTTAGCTATCGTGTCCTTATTCACAGTATTATCTACCTTAGGTTTAGAAATCTTAACGGTGAAAGCCATAGTAGCTAAAGAAGATAATGAAGGAATGATTCTCTGTACCAGTTTTTTTTTGAGAGTAGTGGGAGGAGTTTTCTTAACAGTTGTTTCATGTATAGTAATGTGGGTGTTAGAACCCAATAATCAGTATTTATTAGTAATTGTACTTATAATGTCCTTTTCTATGGTTATAAGGTCTTTTGAAGTTATTGAATATTGGATTCAAGCACACCAAAAAGCAAAAATATCTTCTGTGATACGAATTTTTGTCAGTATTGTAACCGCGGTTTTAAAATTATTACTGGTGTATTTTAAAGGTGGATTAATACTTTTTTCAATAATATACACAATTGATATTACAATAGTTAGTATCGCTTTAATGATTGCGTATTTCAATTATCGAGAAGATAAAAAACCTTTAATTTTCAGCTTTGACTATGCTAAAAAAATATTATCGCAAAGCTGGTATTTAATAGTCTCAGGTTTAATGATAACTCTGTATATGAGGTTAGACCAGGTAATGCTTGGTTTTATGATGGGAACAAAAGTGGAATTAGGTATTTATTCAGCTTCAGCTAGGATAGCTGAAATGTGGTATTTCATACCTATGGCTGTAATTACTTCCTTTAGACCAGTAATAATGAATAAGAAACAAAATGACGAGATTGGTTACTTAAACTCACTACAAAGACTATATAGAATAATAGCATGGATGGGAATATTATTTGGTATTTTAATAATAATTCTTTGTAAACCTATAATTTTGATCTTATATGGGAATGAATATTTAGCTGCTGCAAAAATATTAACTATAAGTGTATGGGCAGGGACATTCGCAATGCTAGGATCAGCCAGATCAATTTGGTTGATCTGTGAAGGGCTTCAAAAATTCGCATTGTCTTATACCTTTGGTGGCCTGATAGTAAATGCAATACTTAATTATTTTTTAATTCCTAGTTATGGAGCACTTGGAGCCGCAGTTGCTACACTTGCCTCACAATTTTTTGCAAATGTTATAGTTTTAGCTTTGTTTAAGAAGACTAGAATATCATCATATATGATACTTAAGTCTTTTTTTCCAATAGCTATAATGAAGCGAAAATAAATTATAAAGGGGAGGAGAATTCTTGTTAGCACCTGTATTAATATTTGTTTATGCAAGACCTGAACACACTATACAGACTATTGATTCATTAGCCTCAAATTATTTAGCAAATGAAACGGATGTATATATTTTCTCAGATGCTGCTAAAAATGAAAAATCTTCTGAGAAAGTAAAACTTGTAAGGAATTATATTGATACTCTTCCTGAGAAAAAGTTATTTAAATCAGTCAAGATTATAAAATCCGAGTCAAATAAGGGATTAGCAAATTCAATTATCTCTGGTGTAACTGAAGTAGTTGAATTAAAAGGGAAAGTAATTGTTCTTGAAGATGATTTAGAATCCTCCCCTGACTTTCTTAGTTATATGAATGGTGCTTTGGACTTCTATGAAAAAAATAAACAAATATGGTCAATTAGTGGGTATACATTTAATATAAAATATCCAAACAATTACAAAAGCGAAGTGTATTTATCATATAGAGGATGTAGTTGGGGATGGGCTACTTGGAAAGATAGATGGAACACTGTAGACTGGACGGTTGCAGATTACATAACATTTAAAGAAGATAAAAGACTTCAACAGAAATTTAATCGTGGTGGAAGAGACATGTCCAATATGTTAGATGCCCAAATGGATGGGAAAATAGATTCATGGGCAATACGATGGTGTTATAGTCAGTCGAAATTAGATAAGTATACAATATATCCTACAGTTTCGAGAATAAAAAATATTGGACTAGATGGGTCAGGAACTCATAGTGGTATAAGTACTAGATATGATGCTTATCTCAACAGAAGTACTGAAAAATGTGAATTTGATAATCCTGGTCTAAATGACGAAATTACAAATTCGTTTAAGAATAAGTTTGGTACTCGCTTTGAATATTTTATTATATGGAATAAAAGTGTTATAAAAAAAATGTTAAGGATCTGATTAAATGAAGATATCTGTAGCCGGTACAGGTTATGTTGGTTTAGTAACTGCTGTTTGTCTTGCGGAAAAAGGGAATACTGTTACTTGTTTAGATATAGATAGTGAAAAAATATCATTAATGCAACAAGGGATTTCGCCTATATTCGAACCTCACTTGGAAGATCTCATGCATAAGAATAAAGATAGATTAACTTATACTACAGATTATATAAAAGCTTATATAGATGCAGATGTAATTATTATTGGAGTAGGGACTCCTGAAAAAAAAGATGGGTCCGCGAATTTGAAATACGTATTTGAGGTAGCTAGACAGATAGCACAAACGGTAGAGAAAGACTGCGTCGTTATTGTTAAATCTACAGTCCCAGTTGGAACTAACGATAAAGTTGAACAGATCATTAAAGAGCATTGTAAACTAAATGTGAGAATTTACGTTGTATCTAACCCTGAATTTTTATCCCAAGGAACAGCAGTGAAAGATACTCTTCAAGCAACAAGAATAGTGATAGGTGTTGAGTCAAGAAACGCTGAGAATATTATGAAAAAAATGTATAGCCAGTTTGATATTCCTTTTGTAGTAACTGATCGTAGAAGTGCGGAAATGATAAAATATGCAGCAAATGATTTTCTGGCATTAAAAATATCTTACATAAATGAAATGGCTAACTTATGCGAGATTGTTGGTGCAAACATCGAAGATGTTGCCAAAGGAATGGGTATGGACCCTAGGATAGGTGATCGTTTTTTAAATGCAGGTATTGGTTATGGAGGCTCCTGTTTTCCCAAAGATACTAAAGCATTGCATTGGCTTGCTAGTTTTAATGACTATGAATTAAAAACGGTAAAAGCGGCAATTGAAGTAAATGAGAACCAAAAAATTAAGCTTATAAAGAAGACGAAAAAATATTTTGATAGTTTCAATGGCCTTAATATTGCTGTGTTAGGATTAACTTTCAAGCCAGGGACTGATGACTTAAGAGATGCTCCATCACTAGTTAATATACCTCTATTAATTGAGGATGGTGCAAATGTTAAAGCTTGGGATCCTGTAGGAATAGACAATTTTAAAAGACTATATCCAGAAGAAATTGAATACTGTGAAACCATAGAGGCTACATTAGTGAATGCAGATATATGTTTTATCTTTACAGAATGGTCGGAGATTAAAAATTTTGAACTCTATAAATTCACTGAGCTGATGAGAAATCCTTTAGTTATGGATGGAAGAAACTGTTACTCACTTACCGATGCAGAGGAAGCAGGATTAATCTATGAATCTATCGGTAGGAAAAAAGTATTTAATCGTCATAATTGCTAGAAAAAAAGTAATCATAAATTTCTTATGTATACTCTGTTGGTTATTTTTACTATTTTTCATCGTTGCGGGCGATTTTCTTCTCTCGCAACCATCAAAAAGAGTAAATACGATCATTGTGCTTAGCGGAGGCCCGAACAGAATTGAGAAAGCGACTGAATTATATAAGGCAGATTTTGCTCTAAATAACTGACTTATGTCACCTCACAGACAGGTTACAATGCCAAACGTTGGTGGAGCGATTCATACAGCCGAGAGACCACATTAACCGAATATACCAAAATGATCGGCAATGCCTTCGGTTATGACGGGCCAGAAGCCAAAAATGCTCTGGATCAGATTAAGGGCTGGTTCTGATGAATAATACCCGATGACATCTCATCGGGTATTATTATATCTAGTAAAGTGTAAAAGACCCATGGAATTATATTCTTATTTCAAAAGGAATGAGTGCCGTTGCCTACTTCAACTGATTTGCGAATAGAGAGCTTCACCAAAAAAGGAGACGCTTCACTCAACGAAGACGCTCTTATTATTAATGAAGCTTTGCAGGTGTACGGTGTTGTTGACGGAGCAACCTCTCTTACACCCTACCGTAACCAGGAAGGGTTTACTGGAGGTTATATTGCTGGGAGGCTCGTAGCTTCTTCCTTTGAACGCATGAATCAAGACCTGTCCCTTGAACAGGTTGTACTTGAGGCAAACAAAACATTACAGGAACAGATGGTGACGGAAGGCGTTGATATCAACGATTCCGCTGCTCTCTGGTCTGCCGCTTGTGTGGTTATTCGTATTCATCCATATTCAATTGAGTACATACAGGCCGGAGATTGCATGCTGCTCTGCCAGTATAAGGACGGCTCGGTAAGGGTGTTGACTCACCCTCAAGTAGCGCATGTGGATCAGAAGACATTGGATCGAATAGCGGGCCTGCGTAATCAAGGAGTGGTCGATCCGATAGAAATCCGCCAGCATCTTATGCCTTTTTTACAAGAAAACCGCAAGAAAACCAATACTCTCGAAGGATATGGGGTAGTCAACGGCAGCCTCAGCTTCCCGCATTTTTTGGAAAAGGGTACCTTTAACCGAGCTAATCTGAAAAGTCTCTATATGGTTAGCGATGGATTGTTTACAGTTTTAACCAGTTGGTCTGATTTAGTTGCTTCTATAGATAAGCAGGGTTTAACTGGATTTGCTGAATCTATATTTAAAATGGAGGAAGCGGACGGCGAGTTGCTTCAATTTCCTCGTGTAAAAAGATCAGATGACAAAACTGGAATTGTCCTTCACTTCCCCTGACTCATAATAAACCTCCATATAACCGATCATAACCTTGGAACCTCCATAGTTAGGGTCGGTTTTTTTTATTTATAATAATTATTATCTGAATTTCATAAACCGTTCAAAATATTTGTAAAATGTCCTATTTGCCTGTGATATACTTAACACATTGATTATGTAGGTTATGAAAGAGCGAAAATGATTAGGATGGTGAACTTGCGATGCATATCGTCGTCGTTGGCCTCAATTACCGTACGGCGCCCGTAGCGGTTAGAGAACTGTTCGCTTTTGCGGAGAAGGATCTGCCGGCAGCTCTCCATCAACTGATGCAGACGAAGAGCGTTCTGGAAGGGGTCATAGTAGCGACCTGCAACCGTACGGAAATTTATGTGGTCGTGGACCGTCTTCATATGTGTGGTTATTTTATCCGCAATTTTATGGAGCAGTGGTTTGGTGTGAAGAGTGAGCAATTTATGCAGCATATGTATATATATGAAGATGAACAGGCGATCGCCCATTTATTTCGTGTGACCTGCGGCCTGGATTCGATGGTTATTGGTGAGACTCAGATCCTGGGTCAGGTTCGAAGCGCCTTTTTGACGGCTCAAAGTGAGGGAGTTACGGGTACCTGGTTCAACCGGTTGTTCAAGCAGGCGGTGACGCTGGGCAAACGTGCTCATAGTGAGACGTCCATTGGCGAGAGCGCAGTATCTGTCAGCTATGCGGCTGTGGAGCTGGGTAAGCGTATATTTGGGATGTTCACGGGTAAAAGAGTGCTGATTCTCGGTGCTGGCAAAATGAGCGAGCTAACGGTAAAGCATCTGTACAGCAGTGGTGCGGCTGAAGTCATTGTCGCGAACCGTACGTTGTCCCGTGCTGTTGAATTAGCAGAGAAGTTCTCAGGTAAGCCGAGTACGATTGAAGAAGCCCTCAAACATTTGGATGAAGTCGATATCGTCATTAGTTCAACGGGAGCCGATGGATATGTGCTTACAGCCCAGAAGGTAGCAGAAGGGATGAAGCGCCGTCCGAACCGTCCTCTTTTCATGATTGATATCGCTGTTCCGCGTGACATAGATCCTGCAGCTTCCAATTTGCCGGGTGTGTTTCTGTATGATATTGATGACTTAGAGGGTATTGTGGAGAACAATCTGGAGATGCGCCGCAGTGAGGCAGCCAAGATTGAGATTATGATTAATGAAGAAATGGCTGAATTTTATCTATGGCTGAAGACGCTTGGGGTCAGACCCGTTATTCGTGCGCTTCAGGATAAATCGAACACCATTCATGAAGAAACGATGGAGAGTCTTTTCAATAAGCTGCCTGAATTGGACGAGCACCAACGTAAGGTTATTCGCCGTCTAACGAAGAGCATTGTGAATCAAATGATGCATGATCCGATCAATGTGATTAAGGAGATGTCCGGCGGTAAAAAAGGGAATGAAGCTCTGGATTACTTTGCCAAAATCTTCGCACTTCAGGAACAGCTGGAGGCAGGGCCTAAGGAAGGCAAGACTGTTCCCGCTCAAAGCTTACCGGCTGGGGACAAAGATTCTGCTGGTTCTGACTCTATAGTGCCAAAGACAACGCTTGCTCCGGCACGCTTGTTGGGTGGGTGACAGGATGGATTTACTTAATGGAATATACGATGCCGCCTTGCTGCTATACGCCCTGAGCCTGCTGTTTTATTTCTCGGATTGCCTCCGTCGGAGTCCGAGCGGGAAGCGGTTTGGCACGGGGCTTCTTGTCGTTGTGGGCTTGCTGCAAATGGTTGGTCTTGGCATTCGCTTTGTTCAGGAAGCGGGGCTGCCGATTTTTACACCTTATGACTTTCTGTTCTGGTTCTCGTTCAGTATTGTCCTGATTTCCCTAGTTGTGGCGTATCGACGCAGAGGGGAATTTACGGTTCTTTTGCTGAGTGGTGCGGGTTTCAGTGCTTTTTTGCTCAACCGTGTGTGGCTGACTGCTGCGGATCATACTTTGCAGAGTTGGAGCGCGGTGCATGGCTGGCTGGCGATGCATATTATTTTGGCTAACCTGAGTTTCGCGGCTTTGACCCTGGGTACAGTGTTTGCGATTTTGTATCTCTTTTTGCATGACAAGCTGAAGGCGAAGCAGTGGAGTGATCGGATTCGTCGGCTGCCGAGCCTAGAGACTCTGGATAAATACTCTTATACCTCCATATTGGTGGGTACACCACTGTTGATGGGATCGCTTATCGTAGCGGGTATTTCCATTGTTATTGAAAGTCGGCTACCCCTGCTCCAAGATTTAAAAGTATTATCTACGCTTATCGGGCTAGGGATTTACATATGCTATCTAATATTAAAAAGATCTAATCGGCGGAGTGGAGTCGTAATGGCACGCTTTGCTGTAACCGGCTATGGCTTTATTATTTTGAATTTTCTACTGAACTCTTGGTCGGAATTGCACCGCTGGAGTGGGGAGTGACCTAATGACCGTATACTTACCCATAATGCTGGATTGCCATGGTCAACGTTGTCTAGTTGTCGGTGGGGGAGCTGTTGCTGAGCGGAAGGTGCTGGGACTACTTGAGGCTGGGGCGGCGATTACTGTCGTTAGTCCTTCTCTTACGGATACCCTTACTAAACTCGCTGAGAATAGCTTGCTTACTTGGTGTAATCGGATGTTTGTACCGGGAGATACCGAAGGGACTTTTCTCGTATATGCAGCCAGTCATAATGATGCCTTGAACAGGGAAGTGGCTATGGAGGCACGTAGTTTAAATATTCCTGTGAATGTGGCAAGTACAGCGGAAATGGGGAGTTTTATTACACCCAGCGTTGTTCGGCGTGGACGGTTGACCGTAGCGGTCTCTACATCTGGTGCTGCTCCGGGAGCGGCTGCCGAAATCAGGGAGCTATTAGAAGAAACACTTGGCGAAGAATATGGACCCTATTTGGATTTTTTACATCATATGCGTACGGAAATCAAGCAACGGGAGGGTTCCCATGAAGTTCGCAGCAGGCTGCTAAGGAAACTTGTGGGTCTGGGCGTGTTGAATGAGATTAGAGAGGGTACCTTTATAGAGTGGAGTCCAGAGGTTATAGACGCCTGGATTGCACATCATCGGGAGGAATAGAGATGCGGACGATAAATGTGGGCAGCAGACAAAGCGCTCTGGCTTTAACGCAGACAGGGCAGGTTATTGCTGATTTGGAAAAGTTGAGCCGGGAACATGGATTTCTTTTTACGTTCGAGGTGAAAAAAATCATCACCAAAGGGGATCGCATCCTCGACGTTACTTTATCCAAAGTTGGCGGTAAAGGGTTGTTCGTGAAGGAGATTGAACAAGCGATGATCGATAAGGAAATCGACATGGCTGTGCATAGTATGAAGGATATGCCCTCCGAACTGCCGGAAGGCTTAATGAATGGTGCTGTACCTAGACGCGCAGATCCACGGGATTGTCTCATTTCAGTAGGGGGAGTTAGTCTGGAAAATCTGCCGCAGGGAGCACGTGTTGGAACGAGCAGTCTTCGCCGCTCCAGTCAGCTTGCTGCGCTGCGTCCTGATCTGATTATTGAATCAATTCGTGGGAATATTGACTCCCGTCTTCGCAGGCTGGAGAATGGTGAGTACGATGCGATTTTACTTGCTGCTGCAGGACTTGCACGTATGGGATGGGAAGATCGTGTGAGTGAGTATTTGCCAACGGAAATATGCCTGCCCGCCGTAGGTCAGGGTGCACTTGGGATAGAGTGTCGTGAGGATGACAGCGAGCTGCGTGACCTGCTTGCCATCTATAATGATGAGAATACATCGCTGACTGTTTCAGCAGAGCGTACTTTTTTAGGTGCACTGAACGGTGGCTGTCAGGTGCCGATTGGTGCTTTTGCCGTATTGGATGCTGAGGTGAATGATGTTGGAGTTGACCCTGCTGTGGGTGCAAAACGGACGATTTCGTTAACTGGCATGGTGGGAACACCGGACGGTGCTACGATTTTAAAAGAAACCTGTACGGGTGTGGACCCTGTTGTACTGGGGGAAGAGGTTGCGAAGAAGCTGATTGCCCAGGGAGCAGAGAAGATTTTGGCAGATGTAAGGGGATGAGGAAATGACGGGGAAAGTATATTTGGTCGGTGCAGGTCCTGGTGACGCGAAGCTGATTACGGTTAAGGGTCTGGACTGCATTAAAAAAGGCGATGTACTAGTATATGATCGGCTGGCGAGTCCTAGGCTATTGAAGTGGATGAAGCCTGGCGGGGAAAAAATTTATGTAGGCAAACGCCCGGATCGGCACACGATGAAGCAAGAGGAGATTAATCAACTGCTCGTAGATCTCGCACTGCAGGGGAAGACGGTTGTACGCTTGAAGGGTGGCGACCCTACGATCTTTGGACGGGTGGGGGAAGAAGCTGAGCTTCTGCGTAGACATGGTATTCCTTACGAAATCGTTCCGGGAATCACCTCTGCCATCAGCGTACCGGCTTATGCGGGTATTCCTGTAACCCATCGCGATCATACTTCGTCTCTATCCATAATTACCGGTCATGAGAACCCGGAAAAGCTCGATTACTCCATCAATTGGGAGAAGCTGACGAATGCAACAGGTACACTGGTATTTCTGATGGGTGTAGCGAAGCTTGGTTATATCAGCGCACAGCTTATCAAGCATGGACGCCCACCGGAAACTCCAGTCGCGCTGGTGCGTTGGGGAACAAGGGCGGAGCAGGAGACAATAGTCGGCACGCTTGCGGATATCGAGGCGAAGGTTAAAGATGCTAATTTCCAGCCGCCAGCAGTTATTGTTGTTGGCGATGTCGTGCTCCAGCGGGAACAGTTGATGTGGGCCGAGGCGATGCCGCTTTTCGGCAAGCGTATCGTTGTCACGCGTGCACGCAGCCAAGCGAGTGAGCTTGTGGATCGAATAGATGACTTAGGCGGGGAGCCTTACGAATTCCCGGTTATAGAGACGGTTATGCCTAGAGGCGAAGAACAACAAGCAGAAATCGCCGCAGCGCTTGCTGGGTTAGAGAATTATGATTGGGTATTCTTCACCAGTCCGAATGGAGTGGAGTTTTTCTTCCGTCATTTGACGGAGCTGAGCGTGGATATTCGGGGATTGTACCATGCCCGGATAGCCGCGGTAGGTCCAGCTACAGCTTCCGCACTTGCACAGCGTGGATTGGTTGCGGAAGAGCTGCCCGCCCGCTTTCAGGCGGAAGGACTTATCGAGGCCCTTGGGCCAGAGCTGCTGCCGGGGCAAAAGGTATTGCTGCCGCGCGGCGATTTGGCTCGCGACTGGCTGCCGGACAAGCTTAAGGAGCTCGGTCTTCAGGTCACCGAAGCGGATACGTATGAAACCGTAGTGACCGGCGAAGATGATGATGAGCTGTTGAAGCTGCTGGAGGAGGGGCGCATTCATGCAGTTACCTTTACCAGTTCCTCGACGGTTCACAATTTCCTGCAAATCCTGAAACGGATGGGAATCGAAGATCCGCTGCCGTTGCTAGCCAACGTCAAAATCGCTTGCATCGGCCCCGTTACAGAAAAGACAGCCATAGAGGCTGGTCTTACTCCTGGCCTGCTTGCTGCTGAAGCAACGATCGAAGGACTGGTGGCTGAGTTGTGCCGCTGGAATGCGGAGTCTAAGGGTCGGTTGTAGTGTTCAAACTAATATCCATATCATTTTAATAACACTATACTTTCAGGAGGTACCCTAATGAGTTTTCCTATTACACGGCATCGCCGTTTACGCGGTTCTGCAGGTATACGCGGAATGGTGCGTGAGACAACGCTTAATGTGCTGGATTTTGTTCAGCCGATTTTTGTGACCTATGGTACGGGTGTGAAGAATGAGATTAGCTCCATGCCGGGGGTGTATCATTTCTCGTTGGACACACTGAAGGAAGAAGTAGATGAAATTTTTGCGTTGGGGATTCCCGCTGTGTTGTTGTTTGGGATTCCGGAGACTAAGGATGCTGTTGGATCTTCCGGTTTTGATGAGAATGGAATTGTGCAGGAGGCAACACGCCTGATCAAAAAATGGCACCCAGAACTGCTGGTCATAGCAGATACTTGTCTGTGCGAATTCACGGATCATGGACATTGTGGGATGGTACATACGCATACTGTCGATGGAGTGGTGCATGGGGATGTGCTAAATGATCCTTCACTTACGCTGCTAACCCGTACGGCTGTATCGCAAGCGCAAGCTGGGGCGGATATCATTGCACCGTCCAATATGATGGATGGATATGTAGCGGCTATTCGAACCGGATTGGACGAGGCTGGATTTGAACATGTGCCTATCATGGCTTATTCTGTGAAATACGCATCGGCTTTCTATGGTCCTTTCCGGGAGGCTGCCGATTCTGCACCCCAATTCGGTGATCGCAAAACCTATCAAATGGACCCTGCCAATCTGCGGGAGGCGATTCGCGAAGCGGATTCGGATGTACTTGAGGGTGCGGACATGCTGATGGTCAAACCTGCGCTTGCGTATCTGGATGTTATTCGGACTATTCGTGACCAATTCGACCTGCCATTGGTTGCCTATAACGTTAGCGGCGAATATTCCATGGTGAAGGCGGCTGCACAGCAAGGCTGGATCGATGAGAAACGGATTGTACTGGAAATGCTGATAGGTATGAAGCGCGCTGGAGCGGATATTATCATAACTTATTTTTCAAAAGATGCTGCCCGCTGGCTGCGTGATTAATAAGAACAGGACAGGAGTGGGAACATATGAGTATAGAACGTGTAGCACGCCGGGAAGAGGCTTCCCGGAACGCTTTTGAAGAGGCTAAGCAGTTTATACCTGGTGGAGTGAACAGCCCGGTTCGGGCATTCAAATCCGTCGGATTGACACCGATTTATGTGGATCGGGGAGAAGGATCTCGAATTTACGATATTGATGGCAATACTTTTATCGATTATGTTCTTTCTTGGGGCCCGCTCATTATGGGACATGCTCATCCAGAAGTAGTTACAGCACTACAGAAAGCAGCGGTGAAAGGGACAAGCTTTGGGGCTCCCACGCTGCTGGAAACGGAGATGGCTAAAACAGTCGTTGATCGTGTGCCTTCCGTAGATATCGTACGTATGGTTAATTCCGGTACCGAAGCAACTATGAGCGCTATCCGATTAGCACGCGGCTTCACGGGGCGCAATAAAATCCTCAAGTTCGAAGGTTCCTACCATGGCCATGCAGACAGTCTGCTGATCAAAGCTGGCTCCGGTGTGGCAACGTTGGGATTACCGGACAGCCCGGGTGTTCCCGATGGTGTGGCGATGAATACTATTACTGTGCCCTATAATGATTTGGAAGCGGTTAAGATAGCCTTCGAACGTTACGGCAATGAGATTGCGGCTATTATCGTCGAGCCGATTGCGGGTAACATGGGTGTAGTGCCACCGCAAGCGGGGTTCTTGGAAGGATTGCGTAAGGTGACTACGGGTTACGGAGCTTTGCTTATTTTTGACGAAGTGATGACGGGTTTCCGAGTTGGGTACAGCAGCGCGCAAGGACTTTTCGGAATGACTCCGGACCTTACCTGTTTCGGTAAAGTTATCGGCGGAGGATTGCCGGTTGGTGCTTATGGTGGACGAAGAGATATTATGGAAAAAATGGCTCCCTCGGGACCCATCTACCAAGCCGGTACGCTTAGCGGCAATCCGCTGGCGATGACTGCGGGATTAACCACTCTTAAACTGCTGACACCTGAAGTCTATGATCGGCTGGAATTATTAGGAAGCCGTCTGGAGCAAGGCCTAATGCGCAACGCTTTGGAGGTTGGAATTCCGTTGACCATTAATCGCGTAGGTTCCATGGTCTGCCCATTCTTCACAGAGGGACCAGTCACCAATTATGATACGGCTAAGGCAAGTAATCTGGATACCTTCCGCCGTTATTTTGGAGAAATGCTGGGACAGGGAATTAGTGTGCCGCCTTCTCAGTTCGAGGGTATGTTCATATCTGCAGTGCATAGTGAACAGGACATTGACGATACGATTGAAGGGCATTACCGTGCCCTGAAGTCGTTATGATGAGCTTGGCAGGTTCAGGCGGAGGACGCTGGGCAAGACGCGGGGAGTGGCTGGAAGCTACTCCTGGAAAAGTGATTACAGGTGCAGAAGATAAGGAAGCTGCGATTGATAAGTGGCTGCTGGAAACGGTTCGTATGCCTGAGAAGCTGCATGTACGCCTTCGTCGTGAGGGTGGAATTCAGTGGAAAGGGGATCGCTTGCGCCTGGCATTGTTTCCCGACAAAGAAGCGGGTATTGAGCCCATTTGGGAAGAGGTTCAGGTGTTGCATGAGGATGATTTTTGTCTTGTCGTTCATAAACCCGCTGGAGTCGCAGTTCATCCCGATGGTAGTGGTAAAGGAGTAACGCTGGATAACTTGGTAGCTGCTCACTATGCTTCAACGGGAGAAGCAGTAGCTGTCCGCCATATTCATCGGTTAGACAAAGACACTACCGGTCCAGTTCTCTATGCCAAAAATGAATTCGCACAGCAAATTCTAGACGAAGAAATGCGTGCCAAGACCATATCAAGGCTGTATGTAGCCATCGTAAAAGGTAAAGTATCTCCAGGTCTTAAAGTGATAGACCAACCGATTGGCCGTGATCGCCATCATGCGGCTCGGAGGAGAGTATCCCCGGGTGGACAGCCTGCTGTGACGCGGATCGTTGGGCGTGAAGTTTTGAATGAAGCCACTCTGTTGCATGTTCAACTGGAGACGGGCCGCACCCACCAAATTCGTGTTCACCTAAGCCACATGGGGCATCCACTTATTGGTGATGTGTTGTATGACGAGGTTGATTCCTCCAAAAGCAAGCATAATATCAAGTTGGATTTCGATCGACAGGCGCTTCATGGGGAATCACTCTCTTTCAGACATCCATGGAGCGGAGAAAAGCTGGAGATTATCGACCCACTGCCGGAAGATATGCTGCGACTGCGTGCCCAACTGAGTGGAGAATCACATGTTTAAGTTGATTTAACATCTAAGGCGCTGTGTTATTTAAAAGGATCAAAAGTTCAGCTGCGGCTGCTTTTGGTCCTTTTTGGTGTGGCTCAAAATGTGTATTTCATTAGTTCGTTTTATTATCTTGTCGCCCAAAATAAACAAATGAACAAATTATAATATAAATCATAAAATTATGTAAAAGTTATTTGTGCATATGACAAATAAATATGTTGACATTTTTACTATATAAATGTAATTTGTAATTGGAGCTGATCAGTTAACTAAAAGTGCCTCAGAACATCAAGATATACTCGCTAATGAAAGGTACCTCAATCTATTCAGCATAGATGGGGTACTTTTCTTTCGTAGAATGGTTCAAGGGAAATTAACCTTAAGGAGGATTGTTTATGAGTCATAGTGTTACGCAACCAAAACTTAATGAAAAGGAAATAGCGAGTATTATCAAGCGGGCATTTGGGGAGAAAGCCCTCATCACAACGCTTGAAGAGTTGAAGGGTGGTTTCTTTAATACTGCCTACCGGATCGGTATCAATAAAGATAAGGAATACATAATTAAGGTTGCACCATCGCCGGAAACAAAGGTACTCCGCTTTGAGGAGAACATCATAGAAACGGAAGTACTGGTTATGGAGCTTATGTCTTCCCAGGGAATTCCCGTTCCCAAGGTTCATTTCTTCGATCAGTCCAGGGAAATCCTTCCTTGTGAATATTTTATAATGGAAATCATAGAAGGTGTGTCCATGCTGGAGCTTAGGCCGAAGCTGACGGAAGCAGAGCACAAGCGGATCGACAGGGAAATCGGTGCGTATGCCAGAAAAATTAATGAGATCAAAGGGGAACGGTTCGGGCATATCCACAAGCCTAGCAAACAGACTGTTTCATGGAGAGAGGCTTTTGATAAGAAGATTCGTGACATTTTGAAGGATGGGATCGAACTGAACGTTGCGTTGCAGGTGGACTATAACGACCTCTACGACCTGCTCAAAAGTAATTATTCTTCTCTTGACTTGGTAATCGAACCTCGTTTCATTCACTATGATTTGTGGGATGGAAACGTCATCATCAATGAGCGAATGGAAATAGCCGGGATCATAGATTGGGAAAGAGCTTTTTGGGGAGATCCGCTTATCGAATTCAATTTTAATTACCTGGCTTATAAAGAGGCTTTCAATGAAGGGTATGGATTGGAAATGCTCGGTACATCCGAAGAAAAGAGCAGAAGACTGCTCTATGATATTTATTATTTCCTGATCAACGCCATTGAAGTAACGAACAGACAATATGAGAACAAGGATCAGGAAAAGTGGGCGTGCGATCATTTGAAAGAATGCTTGGCGAAATTACGACAGGATAATAACCATTTGGATGTGACGGGATGAATCCGATAACTGCATCAGAATTGGAAAGTAACCCAAAAACGAAGAAAGAACAATCCGGTTTTCGTTTGTACTTGTGGCTCATTTCCTATGTAAAGCCATACATCGGTCCGCTGACTGTGATGGTGTGCTGTGGTCTGTTGACTGCCGGGGGAGAGCTTGTTTTTCCAAAGGTGATTGAACGTTTAATTGACGAGATCATTCCGGCCAAAGATTACGGTGCCTTTTCCCGCTTGATTGTATTGTTAATTGGCGTTGTGGCAATTACGATTGCCGCCGCCCTGCTTAGGAATTCATTTCAGCGGTCTGTGGGGGCAAAAGCCGCAAGAGATCTGCAATTGGCTGTGTTTCAGCATCTGCGGAAGCTTGGCTTCTCTTATTATGAGCAGCATCCGGTAGGGGAGAGCCTGTCGCTGATGAACAACCAGGTCAAAGCCGTTCAACGCTTGTACACGGGATTTTTCCCGGAAATGTTCGAAACAGCCATTTTTGTAATGCTGGCTGTCATTATGATGGTACAGGGAAATGTGGTTTTAACGCTTGCTGCGGTTCCATTCTTTTTTGTCTATTACTTGTTCGGACCCTACTTTGACCGTAAGATGGCCCACTGGAGCAAAAACATGAACAATGACCGGATTGAATTTAACCGGAAAATCCATGAGACGGTCTTTGGGATTCGGGAATTTCGCGCCTATGCTGTAGAGGATTGGGATTTGCAGCGGGGGATGAAGAAATATGAAGCCGTAACAAACAGCACCCTGAAATGGGTTTTCTTTCTTCATTCCCGTTGGGGGCTGCGCAAGATGTTCTTTCAGGCGGGCTCCGTTGGACTTTTTGCCGCAGGCTATTGGTTAATTAGGGAGGGGAGCTTGACGGTGGGCGCTTTCTTATCCTTCTTTCTAATCTATTCCATTGTGATGGAGAAGTTGTCCCAATTGATAGGAAACATTGCGGAACAAAGCATGCTCCTGCAGCAAGCGTATCCTCTGCACAAGTTAATGTTACTGAAACCAGAAGTAGAAGAGCCAGAGAACCCTATTCCATTAAGAGATCCCAAAGGCCGGATATCCTTTCACGGGTTATCCTTTCATTATTTGAACCGTCCAATGGTGATTCGCGATTTTACGCTGGACATTCTCCCCGGTGAGCGGGTGGCGATCGTGGGCGGCAGCGGCAACGGCAAATCGACCTTGCTTAAATTAATATGCAGATTCTATGATCCGCAAGCAGGCTCTATTGAATTAGACGGCATTCCGGTGCAGCATCTTAGTTTTCAGGACTTGAGAGGACAAGTGGGTTATGTGTCCCAGGAATCCCATTTATTCGGTCTTTCCATTCGGGATAACATCAAGTTCGGATCTCCCGAAGCGACGGACGAAGAAATGGAACAGGCGGCTAAGGACGCATTTGCCCATGAGTTCATCCTCAATCTTCCACTAGGGTACGATACATTAATCGGTGACCGCGGCATGAAGCTTTCAGGTGGCCAGAAGCAGCGGATTGCCATCGCGCGCCTGTTGATTCGCAACCCCCGAATCGTTCTGCTGGACGAAGCAACATCTGCATTGGATAATGTATCCGAATCAGAAGTAAAGACGGCTTTGGACCGGTTGTTTGAAGGCCGTACAATGATCGCGGTAGCGCACCGACTGACTACCATCCAGGACTTTGACCGGATCGTTGTTATGAACGAAGGCAAGGTTGCGGAAGTCGGCACATACGCCGTGCTGATGGAACGACAAGGTCTCTTTTATGAGTTGGCGCAAGGTCAGAAGCGGGAGCCTGTGCACGGAGTGGAACCGGAGGTGGCGAGATGAGTTACATAAAGTGGATATGGAACAACCTAATGAAGATCAAAGCCGGATTTCGGCTGGTGCTCGTACTGATTCTCTTTGAAAGCATACTTGGCGTTGCGTCAACTTATATGCAAAAATTTGTGATCGATGATATTTTTACAGAGCAGAAATTTGAACTTCTACCCATGATTTTGGGCATATTTACATTGATTTTCTTGTGCCATGCTATCCTATTTGTCGCCACACCTTATTTTTCTGTGCGCAACGAATATGTACTGACGCAGCTCTTGACGAGAGACATGCTGCGACGGCTGTTCCGATTTCCTTCCTCGGAGTTTCAAAAAGAACGGGGGACTAAATTTGTTCAAAACCTGAATAGTGATGTCCTGGAAACGGGATCTTTAACCAGCTATCAGACACCACGGGGTATACAAATGCTACTTCAGACGCTGATCATGATTGTGGTTGTAGGCTATTCCAGTATGGGTATTCTTCTTTGTGTTCTTGGCATCAGTCTTTTGTATATCTGCAATGCTTATGTATTTACGAAAAGGAGAAAGAGCGCCTCTGCCGAGGTGATTGAAAGACACACTCATCTGGCTGTGCATTTGGAGGAAGGGATTTCGGCTACCCGGGAGGTGGTAGCGTTTCATCGGACGGAATGGGAGGCCAAACGCTATCACGCTCTCTTTCGGGACTATTATGAGGCGATTCTCAGGGAAACGAAAATGGTGAATTGGCAGGTGCTCACCAGTCTCCCTATGCATTGGGCGGTTTCCATTGCCGTTGTGGCTGTTGGCGGCTATCAGCTAATGGAAGGCGACTTAACGCTCGGAACCTTCCTGGTTGTTCTTCAGCTTGTGAATCAACTGTTGGACAGCTTCTACGGGATGTTGCGTTATGTCATGGACCTGGTTGCCAGATTTGCTTATATCGACCGCATTCAGGCCTATCATGCCATTCCCCTGGAAGAAGATGGGGGACTCTCATTAGGAGATGAAATCCGCTCCATCACGTTTGAACATGTGAATTTCGCATATGAAGAAGAGAATGTTCTAAAGGGATTCAACGCAGAGTTTCCAATAGGTAAGAAAATTGCTGTTGTCGGGGCGAGTGGAGGGGGAAAATCAACGCTTGCGCAATTGTTGACCCGGTTCTATGACCCCTCCGGTGGAGCCATCCGGATCAACGGTATTCTGCTGTCGGATATTTCGAGAAAGGATTGGCTTGGAAGAATCTCCATCGTATTTCAAGAGCCGTATCTTCTGGCTGATACGGTCCGGCAGAATGTGCTGTTCGGGCAGGGAGCTTCGGAGGATCAGGTGATAGAGGTTCTTCAGCGGGCGGAGCTCTCCGATGCCATTGATGATTTGCCTAATGGACTTGATGAAACCATAGGGGAACGTGGTGTGCAGCTTTCGGGAGGGCAGCGGCAGAGGCTTGCTTTGGCAAGGGCAATGCTAAGAGATCCGGAGCTGCTGATTCTGGACGAAGCTACTTCTGCATTGGATATGGAAACCGAGAGGAGGGTCCAGCGGACATTGGACGACAACCGCAAAGGTCGTACGACGATCATTATTGCCCACCGTTTATCCACTGTGATGAATGCTGACCTCATCTATGTCATGAAGGAAGGGCGGATTGCTGAGAAGGGCACTCATGAAGAATTGATGATAAACGGTGTACTCTATCCGGAATTGGTTCGGGTATATGAGAGAGAAGAAACTGGTGAAGCTAGTGCGTGAACTTATAATGAGCGTGTACAAAAAAGGAGCTAACCACGGAAGTGGTAAGAGCTCCTTTTTTGTATGCCACTAATTTATATATTAACTAAGTCGACTGCTGCATGCGCCAAAGGTCGGTTATTAATCCAGAATCAATTGGCCGGTAGTACTTCTAAAGATGGGTGTTGTTCTAACATGAGTTACTTGAGGTGGTTTATGAGGATTCTGTACCCTGGATAATAACATTTCAGCAGCCATGATTCCCATATCATCCCGATAAATACGAACAGTTGTTAAATGGGGTTCTACGATCTGTGACTCTGGAGAGTCGTCGAATCCGCAAATCATAATATCTTCAGGAATGTTGATATTCTGAGCTTTTAGAATCCTCATCACGTTAATGGCTATAAAATCATTTGCACATACAAAGGCAGAAGGGTATGAATCCATTTCAAGTAGTCTTTGTTCGAGCCACCTTGGGTCTGAGAAGAATTTGTCATTTTCCAGAATGTTGTATGAGCTGTCGGTCGGTAATTGGGCAGTGGTTAAAGCTTTGTTAAAACCCACCCATCTCTCGTTAAAGCTCTTACAGTGGTTATAATCACCGACAAAACCTAGCGTAGAACAGCCGTGCTCGATCAATTTATGAGTCATAAAATAAGTGCTGTGTTCATTCTCCATCAATATTAAATCCGAATTCAGTTCTGGATAGAATATTTCAGCCGAGGCATCAATGAAGATGGTAGGGATGTCCAGTGCATTAATAAAATCCGTATATTTCTTGTTAAATAACTCGATACACACGATTCCGTCCACTTTGCTTTTATCGAAATTCAGAGGAAGAACAAGTGCTTCAATTTCCGTTTCCCGAACGATGTGAATGGATAAATTGTAGCCTTCGGAGCTAATTTTTTTCTCCAAGCCGCTAAGTAATGAGGTTCCGAAGTGGGAGCTGTTAGGCATGTTAGAGGTGATTAATGCGATGTTGCCAGGGTTTTTAGGAATGCTGGATTCCTGTTCAACAAGCGCAAATTGTTTGTAGTTCAGCTCGATAGCTCTTTTGATGACTTTATTGCGCGTATCAGAAGGTACCGTATGGCTTCCATTTAACGCTTTGGACACGGTATTTCTGGATAGCCCTAATGAATCAGCGATATATTGAATGGTTACTTTTTCTTTCTGCATTCGAAATAACTCCTTTGGTGATCCTAAGTATTCACAGTCACTGTCATGTAGATAGTAGATTATGCTAAATGTATACCAAATGTAATTAATTATCAACTTAAAAGTTACAAATGAACAATTATTCGGAAAAACGTGCAATGTACACGAAATAGAGAAATAACTTATAAACTTGTCAAAAAATCAGGTGATTTCAAATGTAAATAGTAAACAAATGAACAATTACTGTAAAAGATGATTATCAGCTGTTATCGCTTATACATCTATTATAATCATAATTATAACGCTTACATCAACAAAATACAATTGAATGCAACAAAAATATAAACAAATGTAACGTTAAATAGTTTGTCGTATTGTTCATATAAACAATTAATTTTACAAAAAGTATTGACTTATATTTCAGTTGATTGTAAATTGAATGAGCGGAACGAAACACTTTATGAGAACCCTTTCATAAAGAAAATGTTTGTTTTGGTAAGTGTGGATTGTGCAAATGTAAATTAAATGACTAGATAGGGGGCTAAATCTTGCAACACTCCATCGAACTAGATAAAAAAACGAGGAGATCAACTGATTTCAAAAGGAAACTGGAATTTGTAAAAAGTAATATTTTTTTGTACGGGCTGATCGCACCGGCTTTCATTCTTACACTGCTATTCAAATACGTACCTATGTACGGTGTAATCATCGCTTTTAAGGATTTTAGTTACAGCAAGGGGATACTAGGAAGTGATTGGGTAGGATTCAAGTTTTTCGAGAAGTTTTTGAATGCTCCTAACTTTGAACTCATTTTTATGAACACTTTGAAATTAAGCGCTTATGGGCTCCTTCTTGGGTTCCCAATTCCGATATTGCTCGCATTGATGTTGAATCAGGTGCGCAAAGAGGGTGTTAAGAAAAACGTTCAGTTGATCCTCTACGCTCCGAACTTTATATCGGTTGTTGTTATTGTGGGTATGGCATTTGTCTTCTTGTCCCCAATAGGGCCAGTGAATCAAATCATTACGTGGGCCACAGGACATCCGATCGTATTTATGTCAGACCCGGATTATTTCAGGTCAATTTATGTATTGTCGGGGATTTGGCAGGGAGCAGGCTGGGCATCGATTATCTATGTCGCCGCATTAGCTGGAGTTGACCCTGAACTGCATAACGCTGCAACGATTGACGGAGCCAACCTGCTAAAAAGAATATGGCATATTGACCTACCCACCATTAAACCTGTTATGGCAATTGTATTTATCCTTTCTGCGGGCGGGATTATGGCGATTGGATTTGAAAAGGCATTCCTGATGCAGACAGCCATGAACTTACCAACCTCTGAAATTTTGCCTACCTATGTATACAAAGTGGGGTTGAAAGCAGGCGATTATTCCTACTCTGCCGCGATTGGTCTGTTCAATTCCATCATCAATATTATCTTGCTGGTCTTTGTGAATTTCGTCGTTAAGAAATTGAACGAAGGAGAAGGCCTCTATTAAAAGAAAGGAGTCGCACAATGAATATTAAGCCTACCCGCATGGACAAGGTCGTGTTAACGATCAACTATGTACTGTTATATCTCGCCGTGTTACTTATCTTAGTTCCTCTCGTTTATGTCGTAATTGCATCGTTCATGGAACCGACGGCTCTATTGAATAAAGGGATTTCGTTCAATCTTTCGGACTACAGCGTTGAGGGATACAAGCTGATCCTTTCGAATGAGGCGATGCTTCGCGGATTTGTGAATGCTGTTTTTTACTCGTCGGCTTTCGCATTTCTTACCGTGGCTGTCTCGATCTTCGCAGGCTATTCGCTCTCCGTGGATGAGTTTGTTGGGAAGAAATTCTTTATGACTGTATTTGTCTTCACTATGTTTTTCGGTGGGGGGTTGATACCTACCTTTCTGGTCATCAAGCAACTGGGCATGCTCAACACGGTATGGGCAATTATAGTGCCCGGAGCAGTGAGTGTATGGAATATTATCTTGGCGAGAACCTTCTTTAAAGGAATTCCTAGAGAATTGAACGAGGCCGCAAAAGTAGACGGTGCAACGGAGATGTTAATCTTCTTCCGGATCGTGCTACCGCTGTCCAAACCCATCATATTCGTTCTGGCCTTGTACGCTTTCGTGGGCCAATGGAACTCCTATTTTGACGCGATGATTTATTTGGATAATGCGAAGTTGTATCCACTGCAGCTGGTACTAAGATCCATACTGGTTCAGAATCAGATCGACCCTGGGATGATTACAGATCGGACGGCTATGGCTGAAATGAAGCGTTTATCTGAAATTATCAAATACGCTTCTATAGTGATTTCCAGTCTGCCTTTGATTGTGATGTATCCGTTCTTCCAAAAGTATTTCGAAAAGGGTGTCATGGTAGGATCGCTTAAATCGTGATCCGGCCATCATTATAGATTTATAAATCAAGGAGGGGTTATTTTGAAAGGGTATAAAAAAACAGCGGCAATTCTTTCTTTAGGGGCAATATTGGCGGTATCTGGTTGCGGTGGTAATAACGGTGCCAATGATTCGACTGCAAAAAACAATGGTTCTAACAAGAGCTCCGATTCTAAACCAAGTCTGAAGTTTATGACCCAAAGCAACGTCCTGGCTCCTGTTGATCCCAATGAAAAACTGGTATTCAAGCGCATGGAGGAGACAACTGGAATACACATCGACTGGACTAATTATACCAATGACATATTCGCCGAGAAAAGAAACCTGGCACTTGCTACGGGAGAACTTCCCGATGCTATTTTTGACGCAGGATTAACGGATTATGATCTTTTGAAGCTGGCCAAAGACGGAACGATCATACCGTTGGATGATATTGTTGAGAATCAAATGCCGAATTTCAAAAAGGTGCTTGAGCAGGTGCCTCAATATAAAGCGATGATTACAGCTCCAGATGGACATATTTATTCGCTCCCTTGGATTGAAGAGCTGGGTGCAGGTAAAGATAGCATCCACTCTGTTAACAACATCCCTTGGATCAATGTGGAATGGCTCAAAAAGCTTAATCTTGAAATGCCAACCACAACGGAAGAATTGAAAAAAGTTTTGATTGCCTTTAAGACCCAAGATCCAAATGGCAACGGTAAAGCGGATGAGATTCCGGTTTCGTTCATCAATGCTAACGGCGGCAACGAAGACATTGGATTCCTATTCGGCTCCTTTGGACCGGGGATGAACTGGGATTTGACGCTTGTAAGTGATGATGGCAAAGTTTCGTTTGCAGCTTCCCAAGATGGATATAAAGAGGGCGTCAAATATTTCAATGAATTGTATAAAGAAGGTTTAATCGATGTGGAGTATATGACGCAGGACTGGAACACTTTTATTGCAAAAGGTAAAGAAAATCGTTACGGGCTGTACTTCACTTGGGATAAAGCAAACGTATCTGGAATGAACGACATGTATCAGCCAATGCCAGCGCTCGCTGGGCCGGATGGTACGAAAAATGTAACCAGATCGAACGGAATGGGTTTTGACAGAGGAAGAATGGTTGTAACTAAAGATAACAAAAATCTCGAAGCTACTGCTAAATGGATGGATCAACTCTATGATCCGCTTCAATCGGTACAAAATAACTGGGGAACGTACGGGGATGATGCACAACAAAATATCTTTGAATTCGATGAAGCGGCAAACATGCTGAAGCATTTACCATTGGAAGGAACGGCCCCGGGTGAATTGAGATCGAAGACCAGCGTTGGGGGTCCGCTCGCGATTCTGGATACTTATTATGGCAAAGTAACAACAATGCCTGATGATGCAGCTTGGAGATTGGATATCCTCAAGACTACCTATGTACCGGATATGAAAGCTAGCAATATTTACCCAAGAGTATTCTTCTCTTTGGAAGATTTGGACCGTATCTCCACCATCGAAGCTGATTTATTTCCGTATGTATTAATGAAGCGTGCGGAATGGACTGAGAACGGGAAGGTAGAGCAAGATTGGGCTGCTTATCTCAAGGAATTAGATCGTCTTGGTCTACAGGATTGGCTGAAAATCAAACAGGATGGCTACGACAGAAATGCAGCTAGCGAATAAAGGGTACTAATTCAATCGCCGGAGGATGCTCCAATATTGGATCATTCTTCGGCGTTACTATTTCATGGGAGTGACAGAGATGATAGAGAATAATAGTAGAGAGAAATACCGGGCACAGGTTCACTTTACACCACCCGAGAAATGGATGAATGATCCGAATGGAATGGTCTATTTTGAAGGTGAATATCACCTGTTCTATCAGCATCATCCGGAAGGCACTACTTGGGGGCCTATGCACTGGGGGCATGCCATCAGTACGGATTTGGTTCACTGGGAGCATCGCCCGATTGCATTGGAACCCGATGAGAACGGCCATATTTTCTCAGGAAGTGCAGTTGTAGATTGGGAGGATACCAGCGGATTTTTTGGTGGGAAGCCGGGTCTAGTAGCCATATTTACTCATGCAGATGAGTATCCGGGAACGGGTCGCCCAAGACAGCGGCAAAGTCTAGCCTACAGTCAAGACAAAGGGAGAACATGGACGGTATATGCAGGGAACCCTGTGCTCAGCGATGAACAAATTACAGATTTCCGTGATCCCAAAGTATTTTGGTATGCTCCTAAGAAAGAATGGGTCATGGTGCTAGCAGCGGGTGATCGTGTTCATTTTTATACGTCCCCCAATTTAATAGAATGGTCGTTTCAAAGTGAATTTGGCGCTGCGGAAGGCTCTCATGATGGGGTATGGGAATGTCCTGATTTGATTGAGCTTCCAGTGGACGGTAGATCGGATCAAACCAAATGGGTTCTGATTGTTAGTATCGGTGATAACCCGCAGTTCGCGGAAGGGTCGAGAACCCAATATTTTATTGGAAGTTTTGATGGCAGTGTATTTATAAATGAAGCATCCCCTGATACTGTAATTTGGTTGGATCATGGGCGAGATAATTATGCGGGTGTGACTTGGTCAGATGCTCAAGCACCGGATAATGGCAAGCTGTTTATAGGTTGGATGAGCAACTGGAAATATGCAAATCTTACTCCGACTATCAGCTGGAGAAGTGCGATGACGCTGCCGAGGGAACTCCATTTGAAGACTGGGACAGCAGGGGTTAGATTGGTGCAAAAGCCGGTTTCCGAATTGCAGAAGCTGCGGATGGAAGGGCTAAGCTGGATTGATACAGCCATCTGTTCAGATCAAAATCTACTATCCGGCATTAACTATGAACACTATGAGATTGAATGTGAGATCGATTTGGGTGATGCGGAAGAAGTGGGCTTCAAGCTTCGGAAATCATCGCATGAGGAAACGATTGTCGGATATAACACTGTATCTCAGACTTTGTTTGTTGACCGCACCCATTCGGGAGAATCCGGGTTCCACGAGGCATTCCCTTGTAAGCATGGGGTACAGCTGGAAACTAAGAATGGACGCCTAAAACTTCATGTCTTTGTAGATCATTCTTCTATAGAAGTGTTTGCTAATGATGGAGAGATCGTGATCACAGATCAAATTTTTCCGGACCCATCTAGTACAGGTATGGAGATTTATGCAAAAGGGGGAGAAGGTAAGGTAGAGTCACTCTCGCTTCACCCGTTGAAGTCCATTTATTCGTTGGCTGCTATATCAGTCTAAATACAAGAGATGAGAACACCTCCAGCTGTTACATAGTGGAGGTTTTTTTAAGAGAGGTGGAACTTAAAATGCGTATTGGTGCTATTGAAGCGGGCGGTACTAAATTCGTCTGCGGAATCGGAAATGAACAAGGAGAAATTATAGATCGTATTCATTTTCCAACAGAATATCCTGAACCAACCTTGGAACAAGTTATCGCTTATTTTCGAGACAACAAAGTGGACAGTATTGGGATCGGATCCTTTGGTCCAATAGACATAGAGCGTTCGAGTCCCACATACGGTTATGTGACGACTACCCCGAAGCCAGGCTGGGCAGGGTTTGATTTACTGGGAACACTGAAGCGAATATTTCATGTGCCTTTCGGGTGGGATACGGACGTCAATGCTGCAGCGCTTGGTGAAGCCACCTGGGGAGCGGCAAAAGGGCTGGACAGCTGTGTGTATTACACGATTGGGACAGGAGTTGGCGTGGGTGTGTATGCTGAAGGGAAATTAATTCACGGACTCATCCATCCTGAAGGCGGACATGTCTTGACAAGAAGACACCCGGACGATCATTTCGAAGGAGTCTGTCCTTATCATGGGGATTGCTTGGAAGGCATGGCTGCAGGGCCTGCACTCGAAGCTCGGTGGAATGCAAAAGGATTCGAACTCCCCGGTGACCATCAGGCATGGGCGTTTGAAGCCTATTATATTGCACAAGCTCTAACTGGTATCATTCTAACAGTCTCTCCCCACAAAATCATTCTAGGCGGAGGCGTTATGAAACAAAGTCAGTTATTTCCTATGGTTCGAGATGAAGTAAGAAGAAACCTGAATGGCTATGTGAGCGCTAAAGAGGTTATCTCTGATATAGATAATTATATTGTACCTCCAGGGTTGGGAGATAACGCTGGACTGCGTGGTGCACTTGCGCTTGGGATAGCGGCGCTCCATACCTAATTGAGGGATGAGTTCTGTTATAAACTGGAGTCAATTTTGTCATGTGTCCCTTTTTTATGCATATACATGAGTGGAGTAATAGTTTGGGCTCATGCTCTGGGCTTGTCTCAGGGTTAGATTATGCCAAGAAGGAGGACATTTCCCGTGTTTGACCAGTCCCACGGCTTGCGGTTTGATATTTATGAACGCATTCATCTGTCGGAAGAACTTCCGGGAATCGCTGAACTGGAAGAGGTTGAACTTCTCCCGGAGATCCAGGTAATACAGCGGGAGGACCGGGCAGAGCTGTATGGACAGCTGCTGCTGACCGGCCTTTACCGGGGTGAAGACGACAGGATACAGCGTCTGGAACACGCCATTCCTGTTGAGATTACGGTTCCGCTGACCCGGGTCAGCTCGCTTGAAGACATAGGGGTAGAAATTGAGAATTTCGATATTGATCTCCTTACGATGCGCAGTTTGAATATAACAGGTGTACTGTCACTTCGCGGAATTGGAGGAAGTGAAGCGATACCTGCACCGATCTGGCAGCAGGATGAATATACCGTTGCCTATACCCCAGAGGCAGGGGAACGAGACGTTGCTGAGATATCAGAGACTCATGAGCGCGAGAGTGATGCCCTATATGAGAATTCTCTTTGGACGTTTGGTGAGGGAGAGTTCGACGAATCCGTCGAGGTGCAAAAAGCGAATGCTGAAGCTATCGATAATCATGAGGACTCTATTCTCCCCGCTCAGGATCGGGATACTGAACTGAAAGTTCACACTCACAGCTTAGATAGTGATAGTAACAGCAGCAGTTCCCCATTTAATCCAAGTGATTATTGGAAAAAAGCAGCAGCCTGGGATTTAGGTACTGCCCCTAATGGTCGCAATGACTCTGTTTCTGCAGAGGCCACAACAAGTATAGATAGCGAGAGTGCTAATGAGGTAGAGGTATTTTCTATAGATGTTTCTGAAGCGGAAAATACTACTTTCGTAGATGACGTTCAGTCTGAAGCACACTCCACAAAAGAATCTACCCCCAATACCAATCCTGCAGCGGAACAAAGCTCTTTTGATTCAGCAGAGGTGGCTCCTGTTCCCGAAGAGAAACCTGATCTTAAAATAGCGCTCGGAACCAAAAAGGAGCCGAAGGCGGACGAGAATGAGCACCTTACGTTCTCATCACTTTTGAACTCCAGTCGTACCCGAAAGGAGCAGGAAGATCTTCATTCTGAGGAAGTGATTTCTGCCGCTGCGACAGCTGCTCCCGATTCTGGTAATGACAAGGAATGGAAAAGCAGATTCATCGGTGGGGTTGAAGGTCCAAACCTGTTCCGTAAGGTTCGTCTCTGCATTGTACAGCGGGAGGAAACGTTGGATACGATTGCCGATAAGTATCAGCTAAGCACACGGGAGTTGGTCATGTATAACCGGCTTTCGGGGCAAACCGTGGAGGAAGGTCAAGTTCTCTATATCCCGTAGTGTATTACGTAGTATATTCCGTAATGCATTACGTACCCAGGTTGACTAAAGCTTGACTCTAAAGGTATTATGGAGTAAGCAATACTAGTCAAAGACTGGGAATGGGAAGAGTAAGCGGTCAGCCCTTCAGAGAGCGGAATTGTTAGTAGCTGTGAAATTCCGCAGGATGCATGTCAGCCGAAGTCGCCCTGGAGTCGCCTGTCTGAATCTGTCTTCATGTTCATGAATGACAGGGTAGGATATGGCCGGTCGCAGCCGTTATCTGTATGAGTGTCGCGCTAAGCCGCTGGAACCTTAGGGAACCTGTAGTGGAGTTTTATTTTTTATTGGCGCGAAACAAAGGTGGTACCGCGAAAGAATGGCTTTCGTCCTTTGAGACGAGGGCCTTTTTGTTTTTTTTAGAAATGTTGAGAAAGCAATGGAGGTATCAAAAGATGGCTGAACATGACAACCTAACTTCGGCAGAATTGCCGAACCTGCAAGAGGCGTCGGAAGATAATACGATAGCCAATGATTCGAAAAGTGATATGCCGACTACATATGACCCTAAAGCGGCGGAACAAAAATGGTATTCGTACTGGACCGAGGGTGGATACTTCCGTGCAGGCCAGCGTCCAGATGCACAGCCCTACAGTATTGTAATCCCGCCTCCGAATGTAACGGGAATGCTTCATATTGGGCATGCATTGGATTTCACTTTACAAGATATCCTGATTCGTACTAAGCGGATGCAGGGTTATGATACCTTATGGCTGCCGGGAACAGACCATGCAGGGATCGCCACACAAACGAAGGTGGAGCAGAAACTGCGCCAGCAGGGGATATCCCGTCATGATCTTGGACGTGAGAAATTTCTGGATCAGGTGTGGGACTGGAAGGAACAATATGCAGAAACCATTCATGAGCAGTGGGCTAAGATGGGACTCTCACTTGACTACTCACGTGAGCGGTTTACCCTTGATGAAGGCTTGTCCAAAGCTGTACGCGAGGTGTTCGTAAAGCTCTACAAAAAAGGCTTGATTTACCGCGGAAAACGCATTATTAACTGGGACCCTGCTGCTCGTACGGCTTTGTCCGATATCGAAGTTGAATATAAAGAGGTTAACGGTCACCTATATCACTTGCGTTACCCCCTCAAAGACGGAACCGGCTTTATTACCGTAGCAACAACACGCCCAGAAACGATGTTGGGTGATACCGCGGTAGCTGTACATCCTGAGGATGATCGCTACAAGGATATGATCGGCAAAACGTTGATTCTGCCTATTATAGGTCGCGAAATTCCGATTATTGCTGATGATTATGTAGACAAAGAATTTGGAAGCGGTGCTGTTAAGATCACTCCAGCCCATGATCCGAATGACTTTGAAGTGGGCCTTCGCCATAATCTCCCGCAGATTAATGTGATGGATGAGAGTGGCACCATGAATGAGGAAGCGGGACCTTACCAAGGCCAAGACCGCAGTGAATGCCGCAAGGCAATCACGGCTGATCTCAAAGAGCAAGGTGTACTGATCTCTATTGAAGATCATGTGCATCAGGTGGGGCATAGCGAACGTTCAGGAGCTGTTGTTGAGCCTTATCTGTCTACGCAATGGTTCGTAAAAATGCAACCGTTAGCTGAAGCCGCTATCGCCGCTCAGAAGAACGGAAATGGCGTTAACTTTGTTCCGGATCGCTTTGAGAAAATCTACTTGAACTGGATTGAGAATGTACGCGATTGGTGTATCTCCCGCCAGCTGTGGTGGGGCCACCGTATTCCGGCCTGGTATTCCGAATCTACGGGTGAACTGGTTGTTGCCCGTGATGAAGAGGAAGCACGTAGAATCAGCGGCTTGGATGATTTGAAGCAAGATGAGGATGTGCTTGACACTTGGTTCAGCTCGGCTCTATGGCCGTTCTCAACCCTTGGCTGGCCTGACGAGAGCAGCAAGGATTACGAGCGTTATTATCCGAACAATGTCCTGGTTACAGGTTACGATATTATTTACTTCTGGGTAGCGCGCATGATCTTCACGGCCATGGAGTTCACTGGAGAAAAACCTTTCGCGGATGTATTGATGCACGGGCTGGTACGTGATTCCGAAGGTCTCAAAATGTCCAAATCGCTAGGCAACGGCGTTGACCCGCTAGAGGTTATCGAGAAATACGGTGCAGATGCAATGCGGTACATGATTTCCACCGGCAGCACCGCGGGGCAAGACTTGCGTTTCCGCTGGGAGCGGGTAGAACAGGCTCGGAATTTCGCCAACAAGATCTGGAATGCTTCACGCTTCGCCCTCATGAATCTTGAAGGGGTTACCTTTGAAGATATCGACATTACTGGGGAGCTTGGCACAGCAGAGCGCTGGATTCTCCACCGCCTGAACGAAACTTCCCGCGAAATTACGCGTCTAATGGAGTCATACGAATTCGGAGAGATTGGCCGTCAGCTGTACAACTTTATTTGGGACGATTTATGCGACTGGTACATTGAGTTCGCTAAGCTGTCGCTTTATGGTTCTGATGCTGCAGCCAAAGCCAAGACCCAATCCGTACTTGCGTATACGTTGGATCGCACGCTGCGTTTGATTCATCCATTCATGCCGTTCATCTCCGAGGAGATCTGGCAGCATTTGCCGCATACTGGTGAGACTATTACACTGGCAGCTTGGCCTGAATATGATCCAGCACTTGAGAATGCTGAAGCTGTAGCGGAAATGAACCTGCTGATGGATATCATCCGTGCTGTTCGTAATATCCGTGCTGAAGTGAATGTTCCTATGAGTAAGAAGGTTGAACTTATCGTTAAAGCCGGTAGTGCAGAAACCTTAAGCATCATAAGCCGGAACGATAATTACATCAGTCGTTTCTGTAACACTTCTTCGTTCGAAGCAGGCCTGAACCCGGAAACACCGGATAAGGTGATGTCTGCTGTAGTTACTGGAGCGGAACTTCTTCTGCCGTTGTCCGGACTGATTGATATCGAACAAGAAATTGCCCGTCTGGAAAAAGAAGTTCAGACCTTGAACAGTGAAGTGGATCGTGTAGAGAAGAAGCTGAGTAACCAAGGCTTTGTTGCCAAAGCTCCAGCTAAAGTCATCGAAGAGGAACGGGCTAAGCAGGCGGATTATTCCGCCAAACGGGAAAAGGTGCTTGCACGTATCGAAGAGCTGAGAGGATAAGAGACATGGGAGATAAACTCGGGGGCAGTGGTACTGCCCCTTTAGGGACTTATAAAGAAGCGGTAGACTGGATTAACAGCCTTATACCATTTGGAATTCGCCCAGGTCTGGAACGAATCGAATTGCTTATGGAAAAGCTCGAGAATCCACAACGCAGGCTGAAGTTTATTCATGTAGCGGGAACGAATGGCAAAGGCTCGACTTGTGCTTTTTTGACAAGCGTCTTAATTCAGAGCGGATATTCCGTAGGCACATTCACCTCACCTTATATTACGAAGTTCACAAATCGCTTTCAGTATAATGGTGAGGATATCCCTGAGGAAACGCTGCTCAAGCTTTCCAACCTTTTGCTTCCATTGGTGAACGAAATTGCAGAGAGTGAGCTAGGTTCTCCTACCATGTTTGAGGTAGCAACAGCGCTCGCTATTCTGTATTATTCTCACGAGTGTTACCCAGATGTTGTCGTATGGGAGACAGGCCTGGGGGGAAGGCTGGATGTAACGAATATCGTTACTCCAGTAGTCTCGGTAATTACGAATGTGGGCTATGACCATACGGATGTCCTCGGAGATACACTAGAGCAGATTATAGCGGAGAAGGCAGGTATTATTAAGCCAGGTGTCCCTGTAGTCAGCTGTGTAAATCAACCGGAAGCGGTAGCGGTTCTTAAGGATAAAGCGTCAGCGTGCGCAACCACACTTTATCTTGCTGGTGAAGACTTTCACTATGAAATTACCGGAATAGAAAATGGTCTGCAGTCCTTTAATTTTAAGGGACCCTTTCGTTCACTGAATATAGACATCGCAATGAAAGGCGTGCATCAGTGTACAAATGCAGCTGGAGCGATGATGGTTCTTGAAGTTTTGCGGCAGTATATGGCTTTTATGCTGGATGATGAGGATGTTCAGAAAGGGTTTCGCGATACCTTTTGGGCAGGCAGGCTGGAGGAAGTAAGTGCTTCTCCGCGGATTGTACTGGATGGAGCCCATAATCCAGAGGGTGCAGAGAGCCTTGCGAAGAGCCTTCCGATGTTCTATAAATACGGCAAATTAAATTTGCTGATGGGAATGCTCTCTAACAAGCATCATGAATCCTATTTAGAGCATATACTACCTATAGTGGATACGCTCATCCTGACCGAGCCGGATTTCCGGAAGAAAATGGACGCGGATGATCTGCATGGAATCGTAGTGAGTCTGCGGGACAAATATGCCAAAGAACATTTAGAAATTATAGTAGAACGTGATTGGGGCAAAGCGCTGCAACTGCTGAAGTCGATGACAGCGGAGGACGACCTTGCGGTTGTTTCCGGAACGCTGTATTTAATCGCCGATGTGCGCAGCACACTTTTGCAGCAACCCGATTCTGAAAAAGGCTGGTGACAACTGTTGGATACTACTGAACGAGTTCATTTTATAGGAATCGGCGGTTACGGGATGAGCGCTATTGCCCGAGTGATGCTGGAGATGGGATATACCGTTACTGGCTCTGACGTAGCTGCTCAGGAACTTACGGAGAAGTTAATTGCCAAAGGTGCAAAAATATATATCGGACATACTGCGGAGCAGGTTAAAGGGGCAGATTTGGTTGTCTACTCCACTGCATTATCCACAGATAATGTCGAGCGTGTGGAAGCTGAACGGTTAAATATTCCAATCATCCACCGTTCGCAAATGCTCGCCCGCCTTCTTAACGAGCGTAAGGGGGTAGCTGTTGCGGGTGCTCATGGGAAGACTACAACCTCTTCGATGATTGCACTTGTAATGGAAGACTGCGGCGTTGATCCTACTTACATTATCGGCGGAGAAATTATGAATGTCGGTACGAATGCAAAGGCCGGACAAGGGGAGTTTGTAGTTGCTGAAGCCGATGAAAGTGATGGTTCGTTTCTTCAATATCATCCTTGGCTTGGTATCGTTACCAACATCGAAGCGGATCACCTCGAGAATTATGGGGGGGATTTCAACCGCCTGAAAGCTGCATATGTGCAGTTCATGAATCATCTTGCCGAAGATGGGACTGCAATCGTATGTATAGATGACGAGAATGTAGTCTCTCTCATGCCTGAAGTGCATGGCAAAGTGATTACTTACGGAATTAAATCGGAGACGGCAGACTATCGGGCTACCAACATTGTACTGGGAGACCGCCAAGTCTCATTTACAATGAACGGTTATGGAGAAGTTCTGGGACATATTGAGCTGTCGGTTCCTGGGCAGCATAATCTATATAATGCGATGGCAACGGTTATTACCTGTCTCAAAGCAGGGATTCCATTCGCTGCAATTGCTGCAGCCATTGTTAAATTTAACGGTGCCAAGCGTCGTTTCCAGGTTCTCGGGGAAGTAAATGAAATTCTCGTGATTGATGATTACGCTCACCATCCTACTGAAATACAAGCGACGATCAGTGCGGCAAAAGCAACTGGAAAACGCATTATCGCCGTATTTCAGCCGCAGCGCTATACACGTACCTTCTTCCTGCTTGATGCATTCAGTCGTGCCTTCGCGGAGGCTGATGAGGTTATCATCACCGATATTTATTCACCGGCGGGAGAGAAGCAAATAGAAGGTGTAACGTCTGCGAAGCTGGTTGAGCTAATTGTTCAGAACAGCAATGCGGGAGCACGCCATTTGCCCTCCAAGGAGGAAGTATTGGCCGATCTTCAGGACCGTGTGGCTCCAGGTGATCTTGTGATTACCATGGGTGCAGGCGATATTTGGAAGGTAAGTCACGCCTTGGCTGATTATCTGAAGACACGTTAGGATACAAATATTTCAGCGAATGTAATAACTTTCTTCAACTGTAAATTCATATTAGATCACAAACAAGCCAGTCTCCAACTACCGGAGACTGGCTTGTTTGTGTCTTTTTTGGGAAAAGTTTATAAAATGAATTCTTTTCTCCCATAAATCGACATTACTTTTGCGAAAATTAGGTTACTATTGAACTGCATCTAAAGATATAGTTTATCAGGCGGGATGCATATGATCCTGCTTTTTTTATATACAAATCTCTAAATATGGATCGAAATCATGATTTATATAAAGTGACAAGGAGCTAAAGTCATGCGTAACAAAATGTTATTTATTTCTGCCCAACTTCTACATGCAGAAGATCTCGAAAGAGAAGTTAGAAAAAAGGGTATTCTAGGAATCTTGTTAGAGAGGTTTAATGTCGATCTTCTAAGCTACGATCACCCGGATATCGAATATTCCACGGATTGCGGGGCAGCACTATCCATACATCGAGTTAATCGGACAGTTACACCGAGGAGGTCTATCCATTCCTTGTATAGGTTTAGAACACAATCCGCTTTAAGTCATGTGGACAAGGATATGAATGGAACCATAAAGGCATTATGCCATTCTAATGCGTACTCTCATGTTTTTATATCACATAGTTTGTTAGGGAAATGTATTGATCTGGTGAAACAATTACTTCCAGTGGCTACGATTATAACAGATGCTTATCGTTCTGAGTCTAATCAGCCGGTTGGCAAATCGTCAGAGAACAAGGGTATACAGACACCCTACAATAAACTTAGTAGTGTTCTGACTCGTTGGAGTGAGCAGAAGTTAATGAATAAGACTGGCCTGCTTCTTGCGGACTCGGAATGGGATGCGCTTTTGTTCAAGTCTCTCTCGTTCAAAGATGCCTCCAAAGTGCATGTACTTCCTCATTTCGTAGATATGAAGCATTACCATTACGCCGATACAATCCCGAAGGAGAAACTGATAGTTCTTCATTGGAATATGAATACGATACAGGGGAAACATGCACTCCAAGTCTTTTATACAAAGATCTATCCTTCCATTAAGAACAAGGTACCTGATGTACAGTGTTATATTGTCGGTCGGGAGGTCAACGCTGAGGTTAGGAGTTTGGTGCAGGAGGATAAGTCTATTGTGATTACAGATTCTTTAGACGATCCGGCTAAATACATTAGGCGGGCGAAAGCCTTTTTAGCACCTTTACACGATGGATGTGGATCTCGTTCGAAGATTTTGGAGTCATGGGCCTTAAGAACACCTGTTGTAACCACCTTCAAGGGTTCAGAAAGGTTAATCTGCCAGAATAATCGCAACATCCTGCTAGCGAATACTCCAGCTGATTTTGCTGATAAAGTTGTTAAGCTGCTGCAGGACCCGAAGCTGGGTTCTATAATTGCTGATCGAGCGCATCAAACGCTGCTGAAACATTACGAGGCTAATGGCATCAAGGAAAAGGTTTTTAGTTTGATCTAAATCTGTCATCAGGAGAGCGAAGCCATGCCTAATTACTATTTTAAGGAAATATGGACGCCATTAAAAATAATTCGTATCCATTTTTATCGTGATGATGAAAATCGATATTGGGTTAAAATAGGGTCCAAACCGCGCCGGCTTATATCAAAAAGTGATTCTGTATAAGGAACCTCATAGTTCATAGCATAGCTCCCTATTGTCTATCATATATTTTCTTATAGATGAGACAAGGTGAGGTGTGCGGATTGAATAACGGAAGAATGACCTTTCGATTTGATGTCGAGAAGGATAAGCAGGATAGAATAGAACGGTGGACGGGCAGTACGCTGCAACAACCTAAAGAATATGATCCGCCGGAACCGTATTTAGAAGATATCCCCCAGGATCCATATCAATCCTATGCCGATTTGCAAGATTTTCAAGACGATGAAGATATTGAATTCACTAGTCTTCACACCGAGCAAGTTAGGGAAATCAACTTCTATGAAGAGGTGCCGCCTGTTGAGGAGATTTATAATGGTGCCTATCATTCCCGCAGACCGTTTTATGGTTGGAAGTTCGCAGTCTCTGTTACCGCAGCTCTAGGTATTGGTTTACTCTTTGGATATATAGCTTTATCCTTTTTCAAGGGTGAGGATCTGCCAGTCGCTCCTGTTACTCAAGCTTCTAACCATGAGGCTGCTGGGGAACAGAATACGGAAGCTGTCTTGGATCCTGCGGGGATAGGAACATCTGGTGAACTGATTACAATACCCGTTCAAATTCCTGCCCAAAGTTATTATTTGCTGCAATACGGAGTATTCAGTACACCGAAGGGAGCCTCCCAGGCTCAGCAAGAGTTATTGACAGCAGGTTTGGCTGCCGGGTTAGATCCTTCCGATGGAAATCGGGTATATGCTGGAATATCACCGGATCGTGAGCAGGCCAAGCTGCTGAGCAACGATTTGAAGTCTCAAGGCATTGAACTGTACGTGAGAGAAGTGACGATTCCAGCAACAGAAGAACTTAACTATAGTGGAGCAGCAGAAACAGTGAACCACTACTTCGAGGTCAGCGGAAGGATTCTTGCACAATTAAGTACGCTGTCTGCATCTCTATTAAGTAACGGAACCTCAGTGATATCAGATGATGTGAGCAGCCTGCATATGGAGTGGACAGAGGCTGCTAAGTCGCTTACCGGTGGATCATCACCGACAGCACTTAGAATCATTGATGAGCAGGAGAAAACCATAAATCAGGGAATCTCAGCGCTCAATGAATATAATAAAAACAAATCCGACGGTCTCTTGTGGGAAGTTCAGGGTGCGATGATGGAGTTTCTTACCACCCAAAAAGACCTATTAACCTCTTTGATTTCTGAGGTTGGGACTAATTAACTAAAAGGAAACCGAGAAATCCGGCCTAGTAATGGTAATCATTACCGGGCCGGATTTTGCGTTTGTATTGAACTCCTTTTCACCGTATAATAATATGGGTGTCAAAAAATGGCGAGGGAAGACTGACATGAAGAAGAAAAATGTAGGTACACTGCTGTTATTTCTGATTCTGGGCTGGCTGGCCGGAGCGTGGATCGCCAAGCTGCTGCAGCCCGTAAAGGCTCTTGCATTTCTTACACAATCGACGATGCTCAAATGGTCGCCGCAAGCAGATTTGGATATCATAACTTACGACATCACTATTCAATTGAAATTGTGTCTGCTCAGCCTGATCGGTATAATCACTGCCGTTTGGCTGTACCGCAGGCTGTAACTAAGGAAGGGACGTTTACAACGTGGTCGATGAGAACTCACGCCTCATTATTCTTGCTTCGGGTTCACCCCGCCGGCGAGAGCTTTTGTCAATGCTGGGTTTGCCCTTTGCGGTAGTGTCCAGTGACGTAGATGAGAGCACTCCCCCGGAATGGGCGCCGGACAAAGTCGTACGATCGCTAGCCCTGCGTAAAGCAGAGGCTGTCATTACCGCCAGTAATCAACAGAACACCTTAATTATCGGCAGTGATACAATCGTGGAGCTAGACGGACGAATACTTGGTAAACCGGTGGACAAGCAGGATAGCAAGGCTATGCTCACCGCTCTGCAAGGCAAAAGTCATCAGGTGTATACTGGAGTAGCCTGTATTGGTCTCCCCGAAGACAAGATTATCGTGGATCACCGTGTAACTACCGTTACAATGAGGGCGTTAAGCCCTGAAGAGATTGACGCTTATGTGGACACGGGAGAGCCGGCAGATAAAGCGGGTTCTTATGCCATACAAGGGCTCGGAGCAACCCTGGTGGAGAAGATTGATGGCTGCTATTTCAACGTAGTAGGACTTCCTCTATCGCTGCTTGGGAATATGCTGTCCGAATTCGGTATACAGGTGCTGGAACGAACGGCAGAGTAAAGGGAAGAGGGATCGGGATGGAGTCGCAATCATTAATGCTGCGAGACCTCCCCCATGAAGAACGACCACGAGAGCGCATGATGCAATATGGGGCGGAATCATTAAGTCAAGCGGAGCTTTTGGCTATTTTGCTTCGGACGGGAACACGCCGGGAATCTGCGATTGGCATAGCTCAGCGCATGCTGTCTCAGGTAGGCAGTTTACGTCAGTTGGCGGACCTTAGCATCAAGGAATTAACCTCTATCAAAGGGATAGGTCCAGCCAAAGCCATCCAATTGAAAGCAGGGATTGAACTTGGAAGGCGAATGGCTAACTCGCGGCTGAATCAGCCCGTAACCATACGCAGCCCTCATGACGCGGCAGATATACTGACGGAACAGCTCCGCTATTTACAAAAGGAGCATTTTGTCTGTTTATTTCTAAATACCAAGAATCATGTCATTGCTCAGGAGACGTTATCTATGGGCAGTCTTAATGCTTCTATTGTTCATCCGCGTGAGGTTTTCAGAGCTGCCATCAAGTGCAGCAGTGCTTCTATAATATGTGCACATAACCACCCAAGTGGTGATCCAACGCCGAGTCCGGAAGATATATCACTGACCTCAAGATTGCTGCAAGCGGGTGAGATTGTAGGGATTGATGTTTTGGATCATTTAATTATTGGGGATAGTTGTTTTGTGAGTATGAAGGAAAAGGGATTAATGGGATAAGAAATGCATAGATTGATTTAGGAAAGGGAGATATCAGCATGTTTGGTGGTTTTACGAAAGATTTAGGAATTGACTTGGGGACAGCGAATACGCTTGTCTATGTTCGCGGTAAGGGGATTGTTGTAAGAGAACCTTCCGTGGTGGCCATAAATACAGATACAAAAACAATCGAAGCAGTAGGCGAATCTGCCAAAAAAATGATTGGTCGTACACCGGGCAACATCCGTGCTATTCGTCCAATGAAGGATGGCGTAATTGCTGACTTTGATACAACCGCTACGATGATTAAATATTTTATCCGTCAAGCTCAAAAACAACGCTCTATGTTTGGACGTCACCCTAACGTCATGGTGTGTGTACCTTCCGGGATCACTGCTGTAGAACAGCGTGCCGTTGAGGATGCTACTAAACAAGCGGGCGCACGTGAGGCTTACATTATTGAGGAACCTTTTGCGGCTGCAATCGGCGCAGATCTTCCGGTATGGGAGCCAACAGGCAGCATGGTTGTTGATATTGGTGGAGGCACTACAGAGGTAGCTGTTATCTCTCTTGGAGGTATTGTAACAAGCCGTTCGGTTCGAGTGGCGGGTGACGAAATGGATGAGGCTATCATCCAGTACATCAAACGTCAATACAACCTTATGATCGGGGAACGTACTGCTGAGCAGCTTAAGCTGGATCTGGGGTCTGCACTTTCACTTGAAAAGGCTGAAACCATGGAAATCCGTGGTCGTGACCTTGTAACAGGTCTTCCTAAGACACTTACCATTACTTCCGATGAAGTCTGTGAAGCGTTGTCGGACACAGTTAATGCTATTATTGAAGCTGTAAAAGTAACCTTGGAGAAATGCCCGCCTGAGCTGGCGGCAGATATTATGGACCGCGGCATTGTTCTAACAGGCGGAGGTGCATTGCTTCGTAATTTGGATAAGCTTCTAGCGCGTGAGACCGGAATGCCGGTAATTGTTGCTGAGAACCCATTGGATTGTGTAGCCATCGGTACTGGCAAGGCGCTTGAGAATATTCATTTGTTCAAAAGCCGCAGTAACTCTACCTTTCGTTCCAAACGTTAAGACTTAACCTGTCCTGCTTGTGAACGTCAACCCCTGATGTGGGAGAAATATGTTTGTTAGAGGGTGTTGAAATTGTTTAAGTTATTTAACAATAAGCGACTGTTCATCTTATTGATTACACTGGTGCTTTTTATTGTAGTGATGGGCTTTAGCTTGGCCACAAGAAAGACGTTGTCCGGGCCTGAGAACTTTCTCCGGGACACAACAGGTTTCGTGCAAAATTTAATCTACAAGCCCGCTGGATATATAGCGGGCTTGTTTGAAGATATCGGAAATTTGCATGATCTTGCCGAGGAGAATGAACGTCTCAAAATTACAGTAGCCCAGTTTACACGTGAACAGGCTCAGTATAATTTCATCCAGTCTCGGAACGAGGACCTAATGAAGGTGCTCAATTTTACAAAGGCTCAAAAAGAGATGTATAAATACGAATATCATGTTGCTCAGGTTATCAGCTTGAATACGGAGCCTAATAACAGCACACTCGTGATTAATCTTGGATCCAAAAACGGTGTGAAACCTAATATGTCTGTTATCTCCGTTGAAGGCTTGGTTGGAGTAATTAGTGAAGTGAGTAATTTCACATCAACGGTTAAGCTGATGACGATGATGGATATTAACGATCCCAACTCCCAGCCAGCGATTGCCGCAACGGCCCGTACCAAAGAAAACGAAACCTTTGGCATGATTGAGAGCTATGATCCAAAGACAAAGATGTTGAGTATGAACAAGATTGCTCCAAATGATCCTATCAAGGAAAAAGATATTATTGTATCCTCCGGTATCGGGGGGTTATATCCTCGTGCTTTGATGATCGGTACAGTTGAAAGTGTAAGTGTAGGACAATTTGGCTTAACCCGTACAGCGATTATTAAGCCTGCAGCTGAATTTCAGGACTGGAAGGAACTAATTGTCGTGTTCACATCGGAGGCGACCGAGTAGTGAGTATGCGAAGACCTGTACTTATCCTTATATTATTTCTGCTGTTTGTTCTGGAGGGAACCCTTCTGCCCTGGATTATACCGGATGCTTGGCAGACCCGGATTATTCCTGATCTCGTTCTAGTAATCGTGCTTTTTGTAACTATATATCATCATAGACATACGGCTCTCGTACTGGGTTTATCTTTTGGAATGCTCCATGATATTGTCTTTTATGGGCGGATTCTAGGTGCTCACTCGTTTACTATGGGGTTGTCTGCTTATTTAATTGGGCTTATTTTTCAAACTCCGCGAGCACCTTTACCTCTTATGATGACGGTAATTCTGCTAGGCAGTCTTTTGGATAATAGTATGCTGTTTGGGATTTATAGTGTGTTTAATTTGAATCAACAGCCGTATAATTGGGCCCTGCTGCATTACATGCTGCCCACGATGCTCTTTCATTTTGCAATCGCCCTACTCCTCTATATTCCGGTGCGACAGCAGCTTGTACTACTGAAAAATGAGATGCGCAAGGAAGAAACAACATGATTAGACCTATTTTCTTCCGCAGGAAAGCAGGAACTTGAGGTCCTCGGCACGAATGAATGAGGATAGGGGGACACGCAGATGACAGTGAAATCCAAACATGTAAGAATTAAGGGCGTAAAAGACGGCCTTGTATTCCTGCTAGACGATAAATGTCCCTTTGAAGATCTTCTCAGTGAGCTTCGATTCAAGCTGGAACATAGCCATCAAAATATTTTGACTGGACCTGTTGTTCATGTAGATGTCAAAATGGGTAGCCGTTTGGTGACAGATGAGGATAAAGAAGCCGTTCTAAGCCTTTTAAAGGCCCAAGGTAATCTACTGATTCGTTCAGTTGACACACTAGAAGCTCCGAAGAGTGAGGTGGGAAGTTCCTTATTTCTGATCAGTGGAATTGTTCGTTCCGGTCAAGTGCTGCATCATCAGGGGGACTTGTTGTATCTGGGTGATGTGAATCCAGGAGGGGCCATAACCTGCACAGGTGATATTTATATTCTAGGAGCGCTCAGAGGCATGGCACATGCAGGAGTGGATGGTAATGAGGGTTCTATTATTGCAGCCTCTCTTATGTCGCCAACTCAACTGCGCATAGCCGAAATTATAAGCCGTCCTCCGGATGAGTGGGGAACCCGTGAGAGCAATATGGAATTTGCTTATCTTTTGAACGGGGCTATGCAGATCGACAAAATTCATAATATAGTTAAGTTTCGCCAGGATTTAAATGTGTTCAAAGGGGTGTAGCCTCCATGGGAGAAGCGATTGTCGTGACCTCGGGCAAAGGCGGAGTTGGCAAAACGACCACAACAGCCAATATTGGGACCGCACTTGCGTTGCAGGGCAAAAAAGTATGTCTCGTCGATACAGATATCGGATTGCGTAATTTGGATGTTGTTATGGGGCTTGAGAATCGAATTATTTATGATCTTGTAGATGTAGCGGAAGGCAGATGCCGCTTGAATCAGGCGCTGGTTAAGGATAAACGCTTTGATGAACTCTACATGCTGCCCGCAGCGCAGACAAAGGACAAGACGGCCGTCACTCCTGAGCAAGTGAGGGATATTATTCTCGAGCTGAAGAAGGAGTATGAGTATATTCTGATTGATTGTCCGGCGGGAATTGAGCATGGCTTTCGTAATGCGATTGCAGGTGCTGATAAAGCTATCGTCGTGACCACTCCAGAAAATGCCGCTGTCCGCGATGCTGACCGTATTATCGGCTTGCTGGAACAATCACATGTAGAATCTCCAAAGCTGATTGTGAATCGTATCCGCCAAAACCTCATCAAATCAGGGGATATGCTTGATATTGAGGATATATTACAGGTGTTGAATATTGATCTTATCGGGATCGTTCCTGATGATGAAATGGTAATCAGAGCCGCGAATAACGGAGAGCCAACCGTAATGAACCCTGACTCTCAAGCCGCGATTGCTTATCGAAATATTGCAAGACGGATTCTCGGCGATTCCGTTCCGCTGATGCAGCTTAACCGCAAGCCAGGTGCCCTTACGAAATTCAAGAAATTTTTCGGTATCGGCTAATCTAGCAATCATAGACTCATTTGTACAGAGGGCATGTTCCCAGTAGGTTTTACTACTGGAACATGCCTCTTTTTGTTGTATTCACTCTGTAACCGCAACTGTAGTTCGGAGGGCTTGTTCTAAAGAGAGTTCACTGCTTCATAAAATGAAGTAAAACAAGCCCTCGGAGGGATTAATATGGATGAGAAAACAACCAACAAAGATCGCCGTAAGAAACGCATACGCAATTTAATAGATGAGACAGCAGGCCAGAAGACAGTATCCACGATATTCGGAATATCGGACATGAACAATGAGAATAAAGAGCTTGATCCTGAAGTAATGTGGAAGGAAAACCGCAAGCTGTGGGAGCAAGATATTAGGAAAGGCCCTCGTCTGATTAGCGGGTTTATTCGACGCTTCATTGTCAGTGTTCTTGTATTTGGGTTCGTATGGGGGATCTTCACGGTTCAGACGCCATGGACGTTCAAAGCTCAAAATTTCATAACGGACGCACTAAATTCAGAGATGAACTTTGAAGCGGCTAGAGTATGGTATGAGCAGAATTTTAATGGCGCGCCCGCCTTTATACCGATCTTCGGAGGAGATGAGGAACCGGCGCAGAAAGTAACTGCTCTTCATGAATTAAGTGCTCCTGTAGCTGGCAGAATTATTCAATCCTTTGCCTCTACCTTTAAAGGCGTGGAAATCATGCCAGCCCAAGATTCAAGCGGTAGTGTGATGGTGAAGAGTGTAGACATGGGGCGTGTGCTGTCCGTATCCAGTGAACTGGAAGGAGGCATACGGATTAAGATCCGGCATACCGGTAATATTACGGCGGAATATGGCCACTTAAACGGTACAAAGCTGAAAATTGATGATTGGGTGCAAAGTGGTGATACGGTGGGCTGGCTGTTACAGCAGGAATCTTCCTCCTTACCTACCCTGTTTTTCGCAGTCATGAAAGATACGTCCTATATGGATCCGACAGAAGTGATTTCATTTGATTAGGATCGCTGGTATTCAATTCTCTTTGCATCCTTTGTTCGTTATCGTGATGCTGCTTTCTGTTCTAACTGGACAATTTTTGGAGCTGCTTACCTTATTCACCATTGTCCTCATTCATGAATTAGGGCATGTGTGTGCAGCCTTAGTCACCGGGGTTACTGTGAAAAGTGTACAACTTCTCCCGTTCGGCGGAGTAGCTGTTATGGAGGATCATGGCAAGTTGACCGCCTCCCGTGAAATCGGTATTGCTTTAGCTGGACCTCTTCAAAATGGATTGATGATCTTATGTGCGTATATTCTTCAAAGTGCAGGTTATGAGAATAACGCATTTTTATCCTACTTTATCAGTGCTAATATGATCATTGCCCTATTTAATCTGTTGCCGATACTGCCGTTAGATGGTGGTAAAATACTTCAAGCCTGCATTAGTCTGCTTGTCCCTTATTATTCAGCGTTATTGTGGTGTGGAAGAGTAAGCATTGCTGCTAGTGCAGGGGTTATTGTTTACGCACTGCTGCCTTTGGGTACAACTGGCGGTATAAGGCTGAACGTGCTTATGATAGGAGCATTTTTGATCTATTCGAACATTACAGATCACCGCAACCTGCCTTATCGCTTTGTCGCTTTCCTCATGAACAGGGGGGCTGTTTATGATCGTTATGTTCGAACGGGAGCTTTTGCACGTCCAATTGTTGCTTTGGCTGCGAAACCTTTGGATGATATATTGCGTCTATTTAAACGTAACCAATATCATTTTATATATGTTATGAATAATGAGGGGAATGTAGTGGCTGTTGTACCTGAACAGCGGCTCGTATCTTCTTACTTTGGAATTTAGCATAATAACCAGAGGTGAAGCCATGAAACAAATGATCGTTCACTGCACGCAGCATATGACCCGGATGGCTCTTCTGGAAGATGGAAAGCTAGTGGAATACGCCGCGGAACGAGACCAGCAGCAAGGACTGGTCGGCAGTTATTATAAAGGTCGTGTAATAAATGTTTTACCAGGTATGCAGGCTGCTTTTGTAGATATTGGACAAAAGAAGAATGCCTTTTTATATATCGATGATGTACTGCATCCCCATTTAGAAAAACAGCCAAAGGTAAAACCCTCTATAGAAGAACTGCTGGAACCGGGCCAGGACATTATTGTTCAGGTACGAAAGGAACCCAGCGGGGGCAAGGGGGCGAGAGTTACCACACATTACACGCTGCCCGGACGGTGGATGGTATACATGCCTTTTGCAGAATATGTAGGTGTGTCCAAAAAAATCGGACGTGAATCGGAGCGTAATCGGTTAAAAGCAATTGGGGAGCGGCTGCGCAGGAATGATGAAGGCCTTATCATGCGTACCGTGTCCGAGGACGAGCCTCCTGAAGCAGTGGAAGGTGATCTGGTCTTTTTGCGTACGCAGTGGGAGAACATTATCAAACGTGCTGGTGAGGTGCCAGCACCCGCTTTGCTGCACAGTGATCTGAGCATTGTCCAGCGCTTTATACGTGATGCTTTTAATCCGATGCGTGATGAATTGATGATCGATTCTTTTAACGCGGTAAGAGAAGCTGAGGTTTTTTTGGATGAAATGGCACCTGATGGTTATAAGCCAGTGAGGCTATACAACCGACAGGAGTCTATTTTTGTGACATACGGAGTACAGGAACAGTTGTACAGAAGCTTCGGACGTAAGATCATCTTAGAGGGCGGGGCCACACTGATCTGGGACGAAGCCGAAGCGCTTACGGTTATTGATGTTAACACGGCACAATATATCGGGGTAGGCTCCCTGGAGGAGACCGTGACAAGTACGAATTTACTGGCAGCGGAACAAATTGGCCGGTTGATTCGGTTAAGGGATACAGGTGGGATTATCATCGTTGATTTTATCGACATGGAATTGGATGAGCATCGTAAAATGGTGACTGACCGCTTGGAGAGTATTATTAATCGAGACCGGACCAAAACTCACATTTTGGGTTGGACAAGGCTTGGATTGCTGGAGATGACTCGTAAAAAAGCCCGTCACGATTCAGCTGGCTTTGCACCCGTTACTTGCCATTGCTGCGGAGGAACGGGGAAGGTTGGATCATGGCTGGAGGAGTAAATGAAACTAGTTGACTATCGTTAATTAGTATGATAGAATCTTCAAGTGTGTGTTCGAGATAACTTATCCCTGCACATGCTGTAACCGCTCCAATCGGGTACATAAGCGCTATTCCCTGGGGATATGCCACCTAGACTAGGCGAGTCTGAGACATGAGGAGGTGCAAGTACAATGTATGCAATTATCGAAACTGGCGGCAAACAATACAAAGTCCAAGAGGGCGACGTATTATTTATTGAGAAGCTAGATGCTGTAGACGGCGAAAGCGTAACGTTTAACCGTGTATTGGCTGTTTCTAACGAAGGCGGTTTGACTGCAGGAACTCCGCTTTTGAGCGGCGCAACTGTAACAGCTAAAGTTGAGAAACATGGTAAAGGCCACAAGGTTGTAGTTTACAAATACAAACCTAAGAAGAATTACCACAAGAAGCAAGGTCATCGTCAACCGTACACAAAAGTAACTATTGAGAAGATTCAAGCGTAAGAAGGTGCGTTAATGATTAACGTGCGTATTACACGAGCTTCTGCTAAAGGCACAATTGTCGGGTTTTCTGTGAAAGGTCATGCGGACTACGCGAGAAATGGCAAAGATATAGTATGCGCCGGTGTTTCGACTGTTACGGTCGGTACCGTTAATTCGATTGAAAAGTTAACTGGAGTTGCCTTGGATACTTCTATGAAGGACGGGTTCCTTAGCGGGACGCTCGTTCCTGTGAATGATCCTGAGACTTCTGCTAAAATTCAATTGCTGCTGGAATCTATGGTCGTAATGCTCGAAGGTATCGCTATCTCTTATAGGAAATATGTTCAAATACAGGAAGTCATCATTTGAAGAAGGAGGTAGACAACATGTTAAAATTGAATCTTCAATTGTTCGCATCGAAAAAAGGTGTAGGTTCCACAAGAAACGGTCGTGATAGCCAATCGAAACGTCTTGGTGTAAAACGTGCTGACGGTCAAACAGTAACCGGCGGCAGCATCTTGGTTCGTCAACGCGGAACAAAAATTCACCCAGGCACAAACGTAGGCATCGGTAAAGATGATACTTTGTTTGCTAAAGTTGAAGGCGTAGTGAAGTTCGAACGTTGGGGCCGCGATCGCAAGAAAGTGAGCGTCTACCCAGTTGATGTTGCTCCGGTAGCAGCTACATTGGAAGCGTAAGAAACGGAACCATAATTGAAAGAAGCCTCCGGCATGAGTGCCGGAGGCTTTTTTTTAAGATCACAAGAAGAATTTCATGGGTATCTTGGTGAATTGCAGGGAATGCCTGTGTTATACTGGGAAATGGTGAATACTAAGTACGGTGAGATTTACTAAAATTGGTCATGATTTTGCGAACTGAGGACGGGGAGAAAGAATGGAATCCTGGAAAAGTGCAATCTGGGCAGTCTTATTATCCGTAATGCTTCCTTTAGGGCTTGTATTTTGGAAGACCTCTCTTTTAACATGCTTGCTGCTTGTGATTTGGGTAGCGGTGGTGCTTGTTTTCAATCATATTTGGAATAGGCGGCAGTATGAAGGGGAGCTCCAGAGTCAGGAACGAAGTCTGCAACAGGCAGCTATTCGAACACTCAATCACCACCGTCATGACTGGATGAACGATTTGCAGGTTCTTTACGGATATATCCAGCTCGGCAAGCCTGATAAAACGGTGCAAACTGTGGAAAGAATAAAGGAACGCATAGCGCTTGACAGCCGTATTGCCAAGCTTGGTGTTCCTTCACTTGTGTTCTATATCCAATCCTTCCGAACTTACAGCAGTAACCTAGAGCTGGTAGTAGCGGTTGAAGAAGGATTGAATCTAGAGGACAAGCTTACACACGAAGCGCAGGATGAGCTGACAACAGTCATCATGCAGAGTGTAAGAGCTTATCAATACAGTGGACTTGCTCCACAGGGTGAAGCGAGAAAGCTTATGATTGGCTTTACACAGGATGGTGGAGACATTCTTATCTCTTTCGAGGGTGAGGGCATGAATGGCAATCCCGAACTGCTTCAAGGGCAAATTTATAATATAGTACAAGGAAAAATCATGAGAGCGGAGGCATTGGGGGGGCATAATCAGGCTACTGTCCAATTGCGTCTACCGCTTGAAATGTGACTGAGGATGGTGAACGGTTATGTTTATAGATACAGCTAAGATTTATGTAAAAGGTGGCGACGGCGGCGATGGACTTGTCGCGTTCCGTCGTGAGAAATATGTTCCTGAAGGTGGACCTGCCGGCGGCGATGGAGGTCGTGGCGGTGACGTTATTTTCAAGGTTGATGAAGGTTTGCGTACACTGATGGACTTTCGTTATCAGCGTCACTTCAAAGCAGACAAAGGGATAAAAGGTCGTAACAAAAGTCAGCATGGAGCCAATGCAGATCATATGATCGTTCGTATCCCTCCAGGTACAGTGCTGATCGATGATGATAGCGGTGAAGTAATTGCCGATATGACACGTCACGGACAATATGTAGTAGTAGCACGTGGCGGCCGTGGGGGTCGTGGGAATACCCGTTTTGCAACTGCCGCTAATACTGCACCGGAACTGGCTGAGAACGGTGAAGAAGGACAAGAACGTTATATCCGCATGGAACTCAAGGTTATGGCTGATGTGGGTCTTGTAGGTTTCCCGAGTGTGGGTAAATCAACCTTATTATCCGTTGTATCCGCTGCAAAACCAAAGATCGGAGCGTATCACTTTACAACGATTACGCCTAATTTGGGTGTGGTAGACGTCGGTGATGGTCGAAGCTTTGTAATGGCTGACCTGCCAGGACTTATCGAAGGCGCGCATGAAGGGATTGGCCTCGGTCATGAATTTCTTCGTCACGTAGAGCGTACACGGATTATTATCCACGTCGTTGACATGTCAGGCTCTGAAGGTCGCGATCCTTTTGACGATTGGCTAAAGATTAATGATGAGCTGAAGCAGTATAACGCTGCTCTTGCAGAACGCCCGCAAATTGTGGCGGCTAACAAGATGGATATGCCTGAATCAGAAGAGAATTTAGCTACTTTCCGTGAGCTTGCAGCTGAAGTTCGTCCAGATATGCAGATTATGCCTATCTCTTCACTAACCAAACAAGGTGTTCAAGATCTCTTGTACCGTACAACAGATATTTTGGACAGCATTCCTGTTGCTCCGATCGTAGAAGAAGTAGCAGAAACCACTGAGCGCAAAGTGTACAAGCTGGAAGCTCAGGAAGACGACTCCTTCACCATTACTCGCGAGAACGATACGTTTATTGTCAGCAGTCCACGTATCGAACGGATGCTTAAACGTATGCAGCTAAGTACGCATGATGCGATTTTGAAGCTGGCACGTACACTCCGTCATATGGGTGTGGATGCAGAGCTTCGTAAACGCGGTGCTGTAGAAGGAACAATTGTACGTATAGCTGATTTTGAGTTCGAGTTCGTTGAGAACAGCAGCTACTACTAAAAATATGCCGAAATACGAAACGCCGACTATGATTACCTTGAAGAGGGGAATCATAGTCGGCGTTTTTTTTCTTAAAGAGAACCCAAAATGGGATTTAAATGGTATACAATAAATAACGGAATAGCACATATTTCCTTGAATCAGCCGATATATTCTACATACCTATGATCATGAAAGAAGGAACAGCCGATGGCAATTATTGAAGTGGTGAAATATGATGGTCCTCCAGGTGTGTTCGCTTGGAAATATCCGAATCAGGAGCTCGGGACTTGGACCCAGTTAATCGTTAATGAATCCCAAGAGGCGATTCTCTTCAAGGGCGGACAAGCGCTTGACTCTTTTACTGCAGGACGTCACACGCTAAGCACAGCTAACATACCTCTCTTATCTAATATCGTTAATCTCCCGTTTGGAGGGAAATCTCCATTTACCGCAGAAATCTGGTACGTGAATAAACTCAATTCCATGAACGTCAAATGGGGGACGAGCGCACCACTCCAACTGCAGGATCCTAAATATAAGATTATTATTTCTGTTCGCTCCTTTGGACAGTTCGGAGTAAGGATCATAGATCCTCGTAAATTTCTTTTGCAGCTGGTGGGAACACTGCCGCGCTTTGATCAGGATACAATGGTCAATTATTTCCGCGGGGTGTTAATGTCGAACATTAATGAGCTGATATCATCCTACCTTGTTCATAAAAAAATTAGCATTCTGGAGATTAATGCATACGTTGCAGAAATTTCGAAGCATATCCAGGGGCGGCTAGCTCCGACTTTCTTGGAGAGCGGTATTGAGCTTAATAATTTCTATATAGATTCCATTAACATTCCAGATAATGATCCGGCAACCCTACGGCTGAAGGAAGCTCTTGCCAAAAAAGCAGAGATGGACATCATAGGCTTCACCTATCAGCAGGAACGCAGCTTTAATACGATCGAGGAAGCGGCTGGCAATCCAGGCAATATTGGAGCAGGTATGATGAATGCCGGCATGGGGCTTGGGATGGGATTAGGATTTGCCGGACCTGCAGTGAATATGGTCAATCAGATGACTAGAGGGATGTCCTTTGACACAGGGGTTTCACCTGTAGGAAACCCTGCTAAGCCTTGCGGTAAGTGCGGAGTGATGAACCTGAGTGAAGCCAGATTCTGCAGTGGCTGTGGCCAAAGCTTACAGGCTGAGACCCTTCTCCCGCAAGTAATCTTATGCCGCGAATGTAAACATGAGATTACACCAGGAGCGAAATTTTGTCCCGGCTGCGGTAATTCCTACCATGGCTGTCCTACCTGTAAGGCAGATAATCCAGCCGATGCTGCTGTATGCCTCTCTTGCGGTAATGAAATGCCTAAGGCTTGCGGTCAATGCAGTGAAACGGTTGCCCCAGGGTTGAAGTTCTGCCCTCACTGCGGAGCAAGCTTGATTATCAAATGCGGCGGCTGCGGACATGAATTAAAGCCCGGACAAAAGTTCTGTGCAGAATGCGGCCAGAGAGCGAGTTGAAGGAGGGGAGTGTCATTCAGCGAAAATCACACATTGGCGTAACAACCTTTATCTATGCTGCAGTTCTAGTACTTACTGTAGTCTCCTTTTTCTTTCTTTGGAATTCTGAGTCGTTATTTCGATTCATGTTTTCGCTAACGGCAGTTGTGATTGCAGAAAGTATGATGTACGGATACAGTATCTTTTGGCTGCGGAACGGGCAGAGAGTCAGCAAATCATCTCCGGTTATCATCAGCGGAGCTTTCATTACGATTTTATATGCGCTTGCCGTGTTTGTATTTGCACTTATCTTTGATCTGCTGTTGGAGCTTCCTCCCTTCTGGTATTCGGCGGGGCAACTATTGATTTTGGGAATAGGTTCCGCCTGTCTTTTAGGTGTTGGATGGTATGGTAAAAACGCAGTTACACAAGAAAAGCGGGCGGAGGAGTCTTCGCGAAGCCTTCGCCGGCACAAGAAGGAAGTTGCAGAGATTAGGCAGTTGGCGCTTACATGGAAGCATTCAGAACGAGGGCAGTTAGTGAAATGGATACAAACACTTGAGGATAGGTTTACATATAGCGACCCAGTATCGAGCCCGTCTTTATATGCTACCGAAGACATCCTTACTCAGCAGATTTCGCTGCTTCGTGATCATCTGGAACTGTTGATACATGTTGCAGAGCCGCAGGTGGGCTGGGAAGCTGAGACCAATGAATTAATAGAGAGTATTACTAATACACTTCAACGGCGTAACCGGGAGTTATCGGCACTCAAATAGGGGGAATTAAGCACCATGATTAGAACGGGTTTTCAAGGTCAGTTCACGGAGCAAAGAGGCGGTCAGCCAGTATCTGGTTTGCCAAAGTTTGACCGCACAGGGTTCGATTATATCATCATTGCCTTAGGCTACCTCTTCATGCCTGTAGGATTAGTTCTGGCATTACTGCGTTTATTGGGCAGCCATTATAAAAACTACCGTAAAGCTTCTAACTATAACTTGTTATTTCATGTGTTTATAGGTGGTTTTATTGAAATTGGGGTCCTATTTGCAGCCGACTGGATAAACGGGAAGAATTCCCTCGGCATAACTATAATTATCCTTGTTATGTTTGGTCTGATGTTTCTGTTGCCGGCCTACCTTTTCGGAAATTTGGCAGCTAAAGGGAGATATAGATTTACGCAACTTACTAACCTATATTTAGAGCTTATTGACAGCCTTGGGATCAGCTTTATTGGCACATTGTCCGAACGCACAGGCCAGAGTGAAGGGGATGTGCGCAGGGATATTCTCTATCTGAAGGACAGAGGGATTTTGGATCCGTATTTGATCTTTAGCGAGGGCGCACAGATGGAACCGGTACATACTAGTTCTGGGTTCGGTCACACACCTTCGCAGTCCCCTTCCACCCCCCAGCAGCTACCAAAGTCCATCCACTGCTCCGGTTGCGGGGCACAGAATACGGTGAGTCCTGGTCAGTCCAAATCTTGCGACTATTGTGGAACTGCGATTGCCTATAGTTAAGATTAAATAGATCTTTTTTTCTACCCTCGGTGAACACCGGGGGCTTTTCCATAATGCATATTTAGGCGTTCAAGTTAAAAAGTATTGCTTTTCGAGGGTAAAATCCGATATAATGTCCACTAGGTAAATACATAAGTCTTTGAGGAGAGGACGTTCGTGAAAGAACGCTATTATTTAGTCCGGGAAGATATATTGCCCGATGCGGTGCTCAAGACCATGCAGGTTAAACAGCTGCTTGAAGCCGGGGATGCGAAGACTGTTAATGAAGGTGTAGAACAGGTAGGACTTAGCCGAAGTGCTTTTTATAAATATAAGGATGGTATTCATCTGATTCATCAGCTGGAGCGTGAGCGTATTGTCACTGTTTCTCTAGATTTGGAGCATGAATCGGGGATGTTGTCCAAGGTATTGAGCTCTGTTGCAAGCCATGGGGCAAATGTGCTGACCATTCATCAAAGTATTCCGCTGCAAGGAAGAGCAAACGTAGTAATTTCAGTAGAAATTTCGCATCTTAACGAAGAACTGGGCGATATGATGGACAGCCTAAAGGGGATTTCCGGAGTGAAACGTGCCCTGATCGTTGGGCAGGGTTAGAGTATATTTTTTGAAGCAGCGTTGCTTCGTGAAACTTTAAGGGGGATTTAGATACAGATGAAGCCAGTGAAAATAGGATTGCTGGGACTGGGTACTGTGGGTACGGGAGTAGTTCGTATTGTAGAAGGGAATCAGGAACATCTGAGCAGTCAGGTAGGTTCCCCTATTATTATTGAACGTATATCCGTGAAAAATTCCGAGAAAGCCCGCGATATCGATATTGATCCATCCAAAATCACCACAGATCCGTGGGAAGTAATTCGCGACCCGGAAATTGACGTCATCGTAGAAGTCATGGGCGGAATTGATGGAACGAAGGAATATATACTAGAAGCTTTGGATCGCGGCAAGCATATCGTAACCGCCAACAAGGACTTAATGGCATTGCATGGCTCGGAAATATTGGCAAAAGCTCAAGAGAAGCAATGTGATGTGTTTTATGAAGCTAGCGTTGCCGGCGGGATCCCAATCATCCGAACTTTAATCGAAGGTTTTTCTTCTGACCGAATCACTAAAATTATGGGTATTGTGAATGGTACAACCAATTACATACTTACAAAAATGAGCCAAGAAGGAGCATCATACAACGATGTCCTTAAGGAAGCTCAGGATTTGGGTTATGCGGAATCCGATCCTACCTCCGATGTGGAGGGACTGGATGCTGCTCGTAAAATGACCATACTCGGTACACTAGGATTCCGGACAAATGTAGAATTACAAGATGTTACTGTAAAAGGGATATCTGGAGTAAGTAAAGAAGATATCGCATTTGCCAAGCGTCTTGGATATGAAATGAAGCTGCTTGGAATAGCTGAATGTCAAAATGAGGAGTTCAACATTAGTGTTCAGCCGACTATGATCCGTGCGGGACATCCGATTGCCTCAGTAAATGGCGTTTTCAATGCTGTATATGTCTACGGTGAAGCAGTGGGGGAGACGATGTTCTACGGAGCGGGTGCAGGTGCGATGCCAACAGCAACCTCCATCGTAGCGGATCTTGTAGCTGTGATCAAAAACCTGAAGCTGGGTGTTAACGGGTTGAAGCAGATTGTTCCTAATAAGACGTTGAAAATTAAAAGTGATGAGGATATTTTTTATAAAAACTTCTTATTGTTGCATGTCGATGATAAAGCAGGTGTACTCGCAAAAATCACTCAAGTATTCGCGGAATATGATGTCAGTCTGGACTCAGTGGTTCAACAGGCTAATCCTAACAATCCTGATGCCGAGATTATTATTGTTACACATAATGCCAGCAAAGCTAGTATGAATAAGGTGCTGCGTCATTTCGAGGATTTAAATGTAATCCGCCGTGTGAAGAGCCACTACCGTGTAGAGGGTTAACCCAACCTGGCTTTTATAAAAAATCCCCTAAGGAGAACGCAACAGTGAGAAACTCCATACCGTCGCACAAATATAAAAGAGCAAGGGTAAAGGTTCCCGCCAGTACAGCTAACCTGGGTCCAGGTTTTGATACACTTGGGATGGCCTTATCCTTATATGCTTGGATAGAAATGCAAGAAGCATCTGTTACAACCTTTCACCTGCATGGTGATGAGATGAAGGGCTTAGCTCAGGACAAGAGTAATTTAATCTATCAGGTTGCGCAAATGGTATTTGCGGAAGCGGGTGTCTCTATCCCTGAATTGGAAATATCCATGTATTCGGAGATTCCTTTGACACGAGGACTTGGCAGCAGTGCGTCCGCTATAATTGGCGGCATGGCTGCGGCTAATGCGATGATAGGTTATCCTTTGGACAACGCCAAACTATTCAGTATGGCAACTGCTTTGGAGAAACACCCGGATAATGTAGGTGCCTCATTATTTGGTGGAATTATTACCGCTGTGTGGGATGGTGTCCGTGCAGACTATATACGGATTGAGCCACCTGCAGAGCTTGAGGTACTTGTCATTATCCCGGAATTTGAGCTTGCAACCTCCAAAGCTAGAGGGGTGCTTCCCTCTGAAGTAACTGTGACAGATGCAGTATATAACATAAGTCGTACCTCCCTGCTAACGGCCGCTCTAGCCTCCGGAAGGCTGGATCTAATCCGGACAGCGATGCAGGATCGTTTGCATCAGCCTTATCGGGCGCCGTTAGTACCGGGTATGGAAAGGCTGCTAGCGGAAGCTCCTGATCGGGGAGCCTTAGGGATTGCCCTTAGTGGTGCGGGTCCAACTTTGCTTGCCTTGGTTGACCGACATGAGACCCGTAAGAATCAACTTGAAGCCTTTCTGCTGGAAACGATGCAGGAACAAGGCATCACAGCACAGACATGCTGGCTGTCACCTTGTATCACTGGGGTACAAACGGAACTGCTTGAGAGAAACGAGATGCAAAGTGATTCGTTTTTAGATATGATAAAAGGAGAAATACGGTCATGAAATCCATAGCGGTACTGCCGCAGGGCTCCGTATCTCACGAAGCACTGCTGCATCTATTTGGTGGTGAACAGATAAACATAGTTCACCATAAGCTTATCTCTGATGTGTTCTTGTCAACAGTTGGGGAGAAGACAGAATACAGTGTTATTCCTATTGAGAACACCATTGAGGGTTCGGTTAGCCTGCATATCGATTGGCTTGTTAATGAAGTGGACCTGCCGATGCAGGCGGAGTGGATATATCCCTCTATTCAGAACTTGATCGGTACTCCTGGTGAATTCGTGGATACCAACGGTAAGAGAGAGTATTCGAGGATTGTAAAGATTCTGTCTCACCCGGTGGCGACTGCACAATGTGGGCAGTATATCCGTGAGCACGCACCGTGGGCAGAGCTGGAATCGGTGGGAAGTACCTCTGAAGCTGTAGAGATTGTTAAGAACAATCCAGGAAAAGGCTGGGCTGCAATAGGTACTGCTCTTGGGGCAGCTACCCATGGTCTGGAAATTGTGGAGAAGCAAATTACCGACCACGATAATAACTACACAAGGTTTGTACTGGTCGGGCACGATAAGATTGAGCTCCCCCGCAAAAGTTCAGGTAATAAAACAAGTGTACTTGTAACTTTGCCGGAAGACTTTCCGGGTGCACTTCATCAGGTGCTATCTGCCTTTGCCTGGCGTCGGTTAAATCTGTCGCGCATTGAATCCCGTCCTACGAAAAAGAAACTGGGTACCTATTATTTTTATATTGATGTGCTCGAACCGATAGAATCTATCCTACTGCCAGCTGCGATTGAGGAAATTAAGGCACTTGGCTGTCAGGTACGGATTCTAGGCTCGTATCCCACATACACCTATGAGGAAGAGAAAGCGGAGGTGCAGTAAGATCATGGCTGAACAAATTATCTATTTGGATGGACAATATGTAACAAAGGACAACGCAAAGGTATCTGTTTTTGATCACGGTTTTTTGTATGGTGATGGAATCTTTGAAGGCATTCGTATTTACAATGGGAACATCTTTAAATGCCAGGAGCATTTGGACAGGCTGTATGATTCAGCTAAATCTATTCAATTAGAAATTCCATTAGCCTATGATGAAATGCTGGAAGCTATGGCAGAAACGATACGCCGTAATGATATGCGTAATGGATATATTCGTCTTATTGTCTCCCGTGGTCCCGGAAATTTAGGACTTGATCCGCGTCGTTGCCCAAAAGCTAGTGTGATCATCATTGTAGAGCAATTAGCTATTTATCCAGAGAATGCTTATATTAACGGACTTCGTGCCGTATCTGTATCACAGCGCCGCAATCTCCCGGATGCACTTAATCCGAAGATCAAATCCCTTAACTACCTGAACAATATTCTCGTTAAAATCCAATCCAACCTTGCTGAAGCGGACGAAGCAATCATGATGAACGCTCAGGGATACGTTACTGAGGGATCTGGCGATAATATTTTCATTATCAAAAGAGGGGTTGTCTATACTCCACCCTGTTACTTAGGTGCGTTGGAGGGTATTACACGGTTGGCTATAATTGAGTTGTGTGAGAAGCTGGGGTACAAGCTCAAAGAAGAACCATTTACGATGCACGATGTGTATATCGCAGATGAAGTGTTCTTTACCGGTACGGCAGCAGAAGTTATTGCAGCACGTGAAATTGACGGCCGGATTATTGGCGAAGGTCATGCTGGACCGATTACCCTCAAGCTGCTCGAAGAGTTCCGCAACGTTGTAGATAAAGATGGCTACAAGGTCTGGGAATAAGACATTTTAAATACACTAAAAATCCTTTCATGCACTCATGAAAGGATATCTGAACATAACCAGAGATCCTTTCATGAACTCATGAAAGGATTTTTTTTATTTCGAGGATGTCAATCGCCCATGGGCTGCATAAGATGTAGTAACGAAGGAGGCGGCTGTATCGCATATAACTATGCAAGAAAGCACCGTACATCCTATGGATAGATGCTTTCAGAATCCGTTACGTCGCGTGAATACTCCACAAAACTTTTAGGAGGTTAATGCTGAGTGAAAATACACATTGTCAAACAAGGCGATACGCTGTATGCATTATCGCAAAAGTACGGAGTCCCGCTGCAAAAAATAATTGAGGCAAACACCCAAATCAGCAATCCCGAAGTGCTGGTGGTCGGCGGAAAAGTGAAAATACCTGCATCTCCATTACCTATTCCAGAGAACAGTGATGTTTACTATAAGCACACTGTGAAACAAGGAGATACACTCTGGAAATTATCCAAAGCATGGGGAATTTCTTTGCAGGAAATGATTGCGGCCAACCCTCAACTAAAGAATCCTAATGCACTACTTGTAGGGGAAGTGGTTAGTATCCCTAAGAAAGACATTGCACCAGGGATGATGATGCAGTCAGCACAACCTATGCATATGCCGAATCATATGAATGAAAAACTCCAACCCGGAAGTAAAACTTACACAGGACCCATAGAGCAGCCTCCGATGGTAGTCCATCTTCCTGAAGCCCCAACTCCTGTAGTTCCAGCTCCTGTAGTGCCAGTTGAAGTAGCTCCAGTTCAGGAAAAGATGATGCACTCCGAGACCCAAAGTTTGTATGTCCAAATATCAGTACCTACACAGGAGGTGGTTTCATATTATGAAATGCCACCTGTTCCAGAAAACCAACCTATGCACATGGTCCAACCTGCTCAAGTAAATCAGCCTGCACCCATTAACCTAGCTCCAATATATCAACCAGCTCCAGTAAACCAACCAGCTCCAATATACCAAACAGCGCCTATAGCTCAATCTATGCCTTGCTATTGTGATAAATCGGCGGGTTATCCAGGACTAACAGAAAACCCTAACTTTTATGATTGTCCGCCTGCTTACCCGCTGTATGAACCGATGGCTGACATGTCAATGAATGCTCCTTTGGGCCAAATCCAGCCGGTCTCGTATGAGCCGGAATGTGTACATCCATCATTTTATCCGAATAATATGTATTCGCCGGTTGACTTCTCGGATCCGTGTTGCCCTAATGTTATGCCTAATTACGTCGATCCTTTAACTCAGGGTATTCATGAGAACCATCCTTTGAATGCAATGCCGCCATACGGGGTTCAATCTCTTAACATGCCTTGGCCAACCTCTTGTGGATGTGAAATGGGAGGGCATATGCAGCCTACTCATATTTCTCCATATGAAATGCCAATGAATAATTCTTTTCCCATGTACTCCAACCCGCCAGCATATGCTCCCTATGAAATGCCGATGCCACAGATATCCCCTCAATACGGTATGAATGTTTCACCACAAAACATGTATGGGTATCCGATGGCAGCGAATATCCCGCCTATTCCTGAATATCCGGGTTTGGGTAATGAAAATTACGGCTACCATAATCGCATTCCTGAGTTTCAGCAAGTGGATAGTATTCAAGAAAACCTTCAGTCCATTGCTGATAGTACAATAGTTACTGGTATTGAAGAAACTATCGAACGTAGTGAGGCAGTGAAAGCAAAATCTACACCACAAGTTAAGACTTCAAGTAGAGCAGCTAAATCCGTTAAAAGTGATACAACAAAAGCCCAGCGTTCAAGCAAGAATAAAGGAGGATCCACTCCTAAAAAGCGTAGAAATCCATGGATTTCTAACTAAAAATACGAATATGTACCTCTAGCTTCAGCGTGCAAGGATGTATCAATAGATACGTTCTTGCACGCTTTTTAATGTGTTTAGTCAATTTACTTGTACTTTTTAGGTCGAAAGCCACATGCTTTATCAAAAATGGTAAAATTAGATCGTTGTTATTAGAACGCAGGTTATGATATATTATAAATCCAGCCACGGACGACATATTAATCTGTGTGTTGTGAAGAGATTTAACTATTGATTAATAAAAATGAATTTGAAAAAAGTGTTGCATTTAGTCGAATGACATGGTATATTATAAAAGTTGCTGGTGAGACATTATCGCCGACAACGAGAACTTGATCTTTGAAAACTGAACAACGAGTGAGTGGGATTTTACGAGAGTAAAATCCAAAATC
>JAILZT010000028.1 GCA_023512345.1 Paenibacillus sp. | reverse complement strand
CTCTAATTCTATTCCATCACGAGGCTCGGTGGGTTCAAAATATGGGTTATTTATAACTACTGGAAAAGCAAATTCATTTGTGCCGAGCAATGGAAAATCGCAAAATAGTTTAGGTAAATTTTCATTCATATATTTAATTTTTGAATTTTCACCAATACTTACTAATTCAACTGCGATTGATAAATTTGTTAATACTTCGTCTTTTAAAGAAAAAATATACCTTGGATTCTTGCTTCTAGTATCACACACAGTAATAACCTGTGCATTACTCAAATTAATATCAATATCATTACCACGAGAAAGCACCTGCTCATAATTGCCTTTCACAGTATTAGCTTGAATAGTAATTGATTCTATCTCTGAGACAAAAGCAAAAACATATGCAATTGACGCAACAAAATTATTTAAACCTGCCTTTGCTGTCTTAATTCCAAGAACGTCTAATTCATATGTAAAACAAGTATTAAAATCACTTTCATTTATTTCTTTTGCAACTTTTACTGCATTTTCGTTAAGTTGCTCGCAGCTATCTTCAATTGACTTGATAATTTTTGTCTGATCATCGCTTGAACGGTCAATATCAATACTGAATTGGTATACAGGCTCATCTTCATCGCACAAATACCCAGTTACATTTACTTTTTTTGAAAGTAAATGAGTTGTTAGAAACCCTGTTCCAAACTTTCCCGTTATTTTCTTTTCTTTCCTATCAATTTCATTTCGCTCTTTTGTAGAAACTTGTTCGATAAGAAAAACAATATTCTTTGTCAAGAATAGCTTTCCATTATGCTTAAACTCAATATTTTTTTTGTATTCATCAAAATTAACAAGAATATCAACTTTTCCAGTGGAGTTAACTACATCTTTTGCATTCTGAATAAGCTCCCAAATCCAACGATAAGAAGTATCTTCATTATTACTATTTTCTAACTTTTTGAGCTGATCAATAATTTTGTTTGCAGCTTGTGTTGTTTGCGCCTGATTACGCAATTCATCAACTTTAGCTTTAAAACTCATACAGCTAACCTCCTATCCTTAAATTCTGGTGTGATTAGGTGCCATTCCATAATCTTTTGAGCTCCCAGTACCTTCTTTAATTGCTTCTCATAAGTAACTAACTTCTTTAGATCAGTCGTAATTTTACTTGTTTGCTTTGTTGTCAGTTCTTTTGTCTCGTACTGACTCTCGGGACAGTAACACTGAAATACTTTTCCTGAGTTGATCGTTAAACCTTCAATACCGCTATCTCCACTTACATTGGCTGGCATTCTTTGATATAGGTCATTTTCATATTTATCTTTTAAGCAACGCTGTATTATTTCTTCCCAAGAGTTACCATCAAACTCACCTATATCAATTTTATACATCTGTAACCTCTCTATATCGAAGAATTAATAAATCTTCTAACACAATAGTCTTAGCTTTCATTCCATATTCACTTAAAGATGATTTTGTCACGAAAGTGACTGTACCAGTTTTGATATACCTAACTTCGATTGTCTCAGTAAGCTCATCCAAAAAAAGTACTTCTACCTCTTTAGAGTCAATATATAGTTGCCTCAATGACCTCATTGCATCTTTAATTGCAGAAAAAGTCATATAATCACCTTCCATTTAAGTACATGATACCATATGCCATTAAACCCAGAAATATCTATTTATATATGCGTCGGAAGATATCTTGACTTAATTTATTGCAAATTCTACTGATTAAATATTTTCTCCACCAAAATCTATCTTCTAATTGAATGCTTATTTATATTTTCAACAAAAAATTTAGCCGTTATTTATGATACGGTTCCCCCCGATTTATCTTCACCGCGCGATAAATCTGCTCCACCAAAACCAGGCGCATGAGCTGGTGGGGCAGCGTCATGCGCCCGAAGCTCATGCGCTGCTGCGCGCGGCGCATCACGTCATCGGAGAGCCCGTGGCTCCCTCCGATGACGAAGACGACATGGCTCGTCCCATAGGTGCCGAGCCTGTCGATCTCTCCGGCAAGCTCTTCCGAGCTCCAGAGCTTGCCGTCGATCGCGAGCGCAATGACATGCGCCTCGCTCTTTATCTGCGCGAGGATACGTTCGCCCTCGCGCGCCTTAACCATCCCGACCTCAGCTTCGCTCAGAGAGTCGGGTGCTTTTTCATCCGCCACCTCAATCACTTGGAACTTGAGGTATGGCGTAAGCCGTTTGGCATACTCCGCGATGCCGTCCATCAAATACTTTTCCTTCAATTTGCCTACGCCGATAATTTGAATAAGCATAAATTAAAATTCCCCCACCTATTACCTATATTATTACTCCTACATTTCTCATTCTTCACTCTTCACTCTTCACTTCATTCTTCATTCTTCATTCTTCCCTCATACTCTCTCGCTCTTCCCCAACCGATCCAGAATCCTTCTTTTACGATACAGCATACGAGCGGCTTCCGCTACTTCCTCCAGCGTTTTGCGATTGGTATATGCGCCAAAAAACATGCCCGCCACCGGAATAGCCTGCAGCATCTTTTTCAAGCCCCAGTTGTCGCGATAGACGGTGATAACTTCTCTCCAGCCTTGTATTTTGGAGATAGCAGCATTTGTTCCAGCCGTGATATCACCATCTCCACCTGTCTGCAAATTTAATTCTTCAAGGATCGTCCTTTTGCCAACGATGTCAGACATGGCGAACTGCATAACCTTCACTGTAAATATTCTTTCTGTCTTATCTGTAGGGTCATAACCATAACATAGGCCAATCTCCTGAATAACCTTCAGAGACAAGCCAAGTGTGGCTGGAATATCAGCAGCAAGCGTGAACAGACCTCCAAATCCGGTAGTTGCTCCTTGCGCAGTTGCAAAATTACGGCGGCTATGGGATAGCTGCAGAGCGGTAGCGTTCATGACAGATAAAGGATACGGTCCCGTCTCCTGACCTCCAGCAGCTACACTTTGGGCAGACATAAGTGTGCCTACCTTACGGCCAGCGACTAGGTAATTGCCTCCGTTTTGGATATAGCTGCCCAGCTCGTCCAATACCAGACCTATTTTATCGCTAATAATCTTGGGTGTAATCTTATCCAGCAGCTTGAACGGGAGGCGCATCACGCGATCCCAGATCATCAACTGGTTTTGCGACTTCTCCCACCTTGCAACTTCTGCTAGTGCTGCTCGCAGTTCGTCCGGTGTCTCTAAGGGTGTGGATGTATCCATGGTTTGTGTCATATCAATACCTCCCGGTGATGTTTATCAAAGGTTCCATTGAATTCGTTCATGATAGTTATTACCCATTCCAAGAGTTCCTTTAGTTTAACATACGATAGGCCAACGAAAAAAAGCGCTGCTCCGAGTTCTGATCGGGCAACGCTTTTCACATTCTACAGGATGAATTAAATCTCAATACAATACCTAATTTCCTCAGAAGATACACGGAATCCAACGGAAGTATACAAGGATAATGCCGAATCATTCGTTGAGAGTACCACTAACTCTGCACGGGCGAGGTTTTGCTCTTTCAAATAAGATAAGGCTTGAACAAGCAAATACTTGGCTAGTCCGCGTTTTCTCCACGGCTCTCTAACAAATACATCCTCCACAACCCCGACTCCTGCAAGGCCTTCGGCTCCCTCAACTTCTCTCGTCTCTTCTATATCTTCGCTTTTCCAGGCCATGGTGCTACCGACAATATGTTCTCCCTGACGGATAACCATTGCAGTCCATAGGGGGTTTTGCTTGTACTGAGCCAGTCTGCTGTTTCCAAGTGCACTATCCGGCCACACCTCAGCTTCTAATTCCAAATAGTCTTGCTCCATACGCTCTGTCTCCATCAACCAATAGGTAAAGTCATACCCTTCCTCGAGTTCAAGTGGTTGGATAGATTCGGTAAGATCACGCTCCATAGAATACAAGCTTTTAAAATGGCTGAACCCTTTATGCTGCGCGAAATACTGGTTATTCACGCGGTCCGAGGAATCGTTCCCTACACACAAGAGAGTAGAGTATGGTCCGGGAAAAGATTCTTTAAGCTGTTGGGCACGTGAGAGCAGATATCCATACAGGCTGTCCATTAATTCATAATCCTCTTCCCTCTCCGGGATCGTCCTAAGATTAATAAATACATTATGTTTGTTGTCAGATGAACGGCCGGGAGGAACTATATTAAAAACCTCTACCTGTCCCTTTGCTATCATTTTCTCCCCTTCAAATGCACAGTAGACATTCTCCCAATTCGACTCTTCTCCTACCCACCAAAAGGTAACATTCTCTCTAGTATTTACTGCGTTGTAAAGCTCCCCTAGTAACGGCAAATCCGCCGCTTGATAATTCCGGATCTCAGTTGCAGCCAATAGTAATCACCACTCACTTTCGCTTTTTTAAAAAGCATAGCATTACATTTTATGGATTTAAAGGTATTAAATATATATACTTATTTGTAACGCAAAAAGAAACGGCTTTGCCGTCCTCAATGGGATGGTATCCGTTTCTCGTAGAAATATTCATATTCTATTTGTCAGTTCGTGTTCATCTGTCCTAATTCAACGCTTAGACCACCAAATACTCCGCATTCTTATCACATTCTGTGCACTTTGCCGGCGGGTCCCAGTCTGAGAATTCCGTCTCCTTCAAATCTACAACGTCTGGTGCATCTTCATATTCGTCCACAAACATATCAATAGCTAACTCTACATGTTCCTTACACACTACATACATCAACCAAGCATCCCTTTCTGTGCCGCTGCGGTGTAATACTACTACTATTGTTCTACCATAATTCTATGGAAAAGGGAACTACAATCCTGCGGTTTCCGACTGTTCGTTCTTCAAGTTTATCCGATGGAACCGATTGCTATTCAAATGCCCACATAAAAAGGCTCCTTCACCCACACTACAGGTAAAAGAAGCCTTCCTTTTTATTTACTTCATCCCAGAAACTCCACTGGCCGATCCAACTCATATAGTCGGCGATACCGCGGCTCACGTTCCATCAACTCAGCATGCGTACCGCGCATTTCAACAGCTCCATTTTCCATGAAAATGACTTCGTCCATCTGCTCTGCACCCACCAGGTGATGCGTTACCCAGACCAGCGTTTTTCCAGCCATCGCCGCAAAAATGGTAGCCAGCAGCTCACGCTCAGTCCGCGGATCCAGTCCAACGGTGGGTTCATCCAGCACAACGACTGGCGTATTTTGCAGCAGTATTCTGGCCAACGCTATTCGCTGCCGTTCTCCACCAGAGAAACGTTGTCCCGCTTCACGGACAGGCGTATTATATCCCTCCGGCAGTGACGAGATCAGCGTATCCAGCTTTGCCATCAGTCCCGCTTCCTTAATCGCTTCATCGGAAGCATCAGGGTCTCCCAATCGAATATTATTAGCTACCGTAGTATCGAAGAGATGTGGGCTTTGGTTCAACACAGAGATAATGGAAGGGATCTTTTCCCCATAAGCTGCTGCGTCAATACCGTTAATAACAGCCGACCCGATAGAAGGCTTAATCACGCCTTGAATGACTTTTAGCAGTGTCGATTTCCCAGCACCACTTCGACCAATGATGGCGATTTTTTTACCCTGTGGAATGTCGAGGTTCAAATCACGAATGGACCATTCATCACTTTCACTCGCTCCATAGCGGTATCCAACATTTTTCAGCTGAATGTGTGCAATACCTGCATTTAGTGTTGCTGTAGCAGCACCCTCTATCTTACTGTGAGTCTCTGTTTCTTCAGGCTGCAGCTTAGTTACCAGTTCACTTTCCTCTTCTACTTCCACCCTAGACAGTCGCTCTAGGGAGTTGCGGTACTGCGGGATTTTCTCCACGGCTTCAGATACGGGCAGAAAAGCATCTGCCACTGGGAACACTACTAATACAAATGCAGCAATAAGCGTACCTGCTATAGCACCGTCAGCATACTGTCCCGCCGCCCAATACAGCAGGGAAAGAACTCCAACCCCAACGATCGCCTGCCCAATGAACATACGTACACGAGCCCAGTTACGAAGAGCAGCATCGGTACGGGCTACCATTTTTTCATCCGCTTCGTAGGTTTCCACGAACTGTCCTTGTCGTCCACTGATCACCCAATCACCCATACCCAGAACAGCATCCGTTAGCTTCTGATAAAGTCGATTGCGCTCTTGCTTCACTTCGCGCTGACGCTTTTGTGTGAACAGCAGTGAAATTAACGGCAGGACAACTACCAATACCAGAATATACAATGCCATCAACAGCGCAAAAGCAATATCGAACGTTCCCAGCGAAATAACCGCTGCAGCATACAATAACAAGGCGATTACACTTGGAAATACCGTACGCAGATATACATTTTGCAAATATTCAATATCATCTGCAAGCATGCCAAGAATATCACCCGTACGGAAACGCGAGGACAAGAACAGTGCCTGCGGCTCCAGGATATTGTATAGGCGTACACGCATTTTAGAAAGAATCCGCAAAATCGTATCATGCCCCACCAGACGTTCCACATAGTGGATTACAGCGCGGCTCGTCCCAAAGGTACGTACACCCACTATCGGCACATAGATCATTAGAATATTTTCGGGGGGAATGGACGCCTTCGAGATTAGAAATCCTGATGTATACATCAGAGACGATGCGGAGAAGACCGTCAGCGCACCCAGCACAATTATGAGTAGAAACCGCCAAAAGTACGGCGATATATATGGGGCAAACCATACTTCACGTTTCAATGGATTCCCTCCAATTGCGATTGAATTAGCTCATAATAGGCACCCTTACGGGCGACCAGCTCCCGGTGTGTACCGATCTCAGCCACTTGCCCCTGGTGCATCACCACAATAACGTCCATATCGATCATCCAGTGCAACCGATGCGTAGCCAGAAACACAAGCTTCCCTGCAAAAAGCGGCAGCATCGTTTCTTTCAACTCATATTCTGTCTCGATGTCGAGATGGGCGGTTGGTTCGTCCAGCAGCATAATCGGACGGCTGCTAAGCAAGGCACGCGCCAAAGCAACACGCTGCTCCTGCCCTCCACTGAGTGAGCGTCCACCTCCACCGATCATTTCATCCAGTCCATTAGGCAGTGAGGACACCAGCTTCGTTAATCCGGCTGCCTCTACCACTCTGCTTACATCCTGCATGGATGCTTCTGGATAATAAAAGCGCACATTATCCGCCAGCGTCCCGCTGAAGATATACGGCCTTTGTGGAATATATGAGGTCTGTTTCCGCCAGTCCTCATCCGTCAATCCGCTGACAAGTGTTCCATTGATAGAAATAGCACCGGATGTAGGATGAAGGAAACCACCCAATATATCTACTAGCGTAGACTTACCCGCACCGCTCTCTCCGATGATTCCCACTTTACTAGCACCTGCAAACTTCAGACTAACTCCTGAGAGCGAAGAAACTCCACCCTCTCCATAATCCACACCAATATCATTCAGCGCTAATTCAGTGTCTTTATGCCAAGCAAATACATGTTTGTCACTCCCATGCTCCAGCACTACAGCCTTCACTGTGTCTCGGTCAATGATGCTCTTCATGGCTTCCCCTGCTTCCTTCCCATCCAATGTGGCATGGAAATCTGCACCTACCAGCCGAACAGGCAGGAAATATTCCGGTGCCAGAATTAGGATCGTTAGACCTGTAACCAGTGTCATCTGTTCATTAACCAGTCTCAGCCCTAAGCTTACAGCGACCGATGCAACAGACAGCATCGTGAAGAAGTCGAGTGCAAACGACGACAAAAAGGCAACACGCAGTGTACGCATAGTAGCCGACCGATAACGGTCGCTTACCGTTGCAATGCTCTCACTATGACTGCGGCTTCGTCCCAGAAATTTCAGAGTCTCCAATCCACGCAGCGAATCCACAAAGTGATTAGATAATGTCCGATAAGATTTCAGCTGGCGGTCCATCTGCTTACGCGCCGTCATCCCGATCAATATCATAAAAACAATAATAATAGGCATCGTAACCGCAAGGATAATACCGCTTGTTGTATCCTGAGTAAAGATATACAGAAGCAGCAGGATTGGGGTTACCGACATTCCTACCATTCGTGGGATAATAAGCTCCAGATAGGTACGGAACTTTGTAACTCCCTCCAATACAAGCGTAACCAGATTCCCGGTTCCACGGTCGCCTACCATGCGGGGCCCCAACTGGAACAGCTTATCCATCATTTCCTTGCGCATGCTGCTGCCGGTTGCTTCCGCAAAGCGGTATGAGACATGGCTCATCAGCATGGCACATGCATGGCGTACAAGAAACGCAAGAAGGAACAATAGCGCAATGCCCCATTGTTCCTTCAGCGGTTCTCCCGCAAACAGCGCAGAGATGACCTCTGCCAGCCACTTGGCCAGCAAGAGAATAGATAAGCTTTGCACCAGGGTAAGGAAGCCCACGATTAGAAAAACCGGCTTAACTCCTTTGTACCCAAGCAAATTTTTATCCATTAGTATTCAAGATGCTCCTTCTCATTAATCCGTTTGTGAAAGATAAAGTAGCTCCAAATCTGATATCCCAGAACGAACGGAAGCATGGTAAGCGCAACAATCGTCATTACCTTCAGAGAATAATGTCCAGAGGCAGCGTTGGTGATTGTCAGATTAAAGGCTTGATCGATGGAGCTGATCATAACCCTTGGGAAGAGTCCGATAAAGATCGAAGCTACCGATAAGGCCATAACAGCCCCCGTCATCCCAAACGCCCAAGCATCTTTTTTGTTCGTCATGAAATATCCACCGAGTACATAAGCAATAATACCCAATATTACTACAATTAGAAGCACCGTTCCCCGAACTTCAAATATATCAGTCATGAAATAGGTCATGATTACAAAAGTGAGCAGCAGCGCGCCCAGCGGAAGCAGCAATTTCTGCGCCAGCTTACGTGCACGGATCTGCAGGTCGCCGACTGTGCGCAGGGTTGTGAACATCAGTCCATGTACCAAGCACAACATAACTACTGTAATTCCAGCAACTACTGTATATACATTAACTATATCCGTAAATCCTGCGTACATCTGCATGTCTGCATCAATGGGCAGGCCTTTAATGAAGCTTGCGAACACTACAGCTAGCAGGAACGGCGGGAGAATGCTGCCGAAGAAGATGCAGGCATCCCAAGTTCTTTTCCAAGCCAGCGAATCCCGTTTGCCTCTGAATTCGAAGGCCACACCGCGGGCAATCAATGCCAGTAGAGCAAAAACAAATGGGATATAGAATCCACTGAACAATGTAGCATACCAATCTGGAAAAGCAGCAAACATCGCACCGGCACCGGTTATCAGCCACACTTCGTTTGCATCCCAGAAAGGTCCAATGGAGTTAATCAGAACCCGACGCTCCGTATCATTCTTGGCTAACAACTGCGTTTGCATCCCTACCCCAAAGTCAAAACCCTCTAGAAAGAAAAACCCTACAAAAAGTACCGCAATCAGCACAAACCACAGTTCATTAAGAGAAAGCATGGGATCCCTCCTTGTTATATGGGTCATGTGATGCGCCGTGATCATGATCATTGTCCATGTGATAAGGGCCTTTTTTGATCACCTTAATGAACAGACCCACCAGAACTGCTCCAAGTATTGCATAAATCACTGTAAAGGAAATTACCGAGAACAGCACCTGTCCACTCGTAATATTAGGTGATACGCTATCTTTAGTCTGCATAAGACCAAATACGGTCCATGGCTGACGTCCGAACTCTGTCATTACCCAGCCTGCAGTGTTGGCGATTGGAGGAAGCAGCAAGCCCCAGAACATGAACCGCATAAACCAAGTGTTCGGACGGTCCATTTTTTTACGCCACATTAGATAAATTGCATACATGCCTAGAAAAATCATAGCTGTACCTGCCGCAACCATGATGCGGAAGCTCCAGAACGTTGTACGAACAGGAGGAATGTAATTCCCAGGACCATACTTTTGCTCATACTCCGCTTGCAGCTCGTTCATCCCTTTAACTTCACCGGAAAACTTACTGTAAGAGAGAAAGCTGAGTAAATACGGAATTTTAAATTCGCCACTGCTCACTTTATTCTCGGGATCGATATTCGCCCATACGGTCCAAGGTGCTGGATCGCCACTTTTACCCCACAAGCCTTCTGAGGCTGCCATTTTCATAGGTTGGGTTTCAACCAAGTATTGAGCCTGAGCATGTCCTGCTACAGCTACACCAATAGAAGAAATAATACCTACAATCGCAGCAATCTCGAACGATTTTTTGAAAAAGGATACATCCTGTTTCTTCAACAGTTTGTATGCACTGATACCCGTTATAAGGAAGGCTCCTGTTGCATAGGCAGCCAGTACAGTATGCGGAAATTCTACGATCAATTGTCCGTTGGTAATAAGCGCGAAGAAATCATTCATTTCTGCCCGGCCATTATTAATCGCGAAGCCCACAGGATGCTGCATGAATGAGTTAGCCGCCAAAATCCAGAATGCGGATAGCATTGTTCCGAGCGCCACCATCCAAATTGACAAGAGATGAACTCTTTTGGATACCTTATCCCAACCAAAGATCCACAGACCGATAAAAGTAGACTCTAAGAAGAAGGCCAATAGTGCTTCAATGGCAAGCGGAGCTCCAAATACATCTCCGACGAAGCGTGAATAATCAGACCAGTTCATGCCGAACTGGAATTCTTGCAATATCCCTGTAACTACACCTACAGCAAAGTTAATGAGGAATAGCTTACCCCAGAACTGAGCCATTCTTTTGTACTCTTCATCGCCTTTTCTTACATACATAGTCTCCATAATTGCAATCAAAAGTGCTAACCCGATCGACACCGGTACAAAGAAATAATGAAAAATCGTCGTCGATGCAAATTGTAAACGAGACAGTGCTACTATATCCATATTTCTCCCCTTCCTTTTCCCCAATTCATTAATTATATTTTGTCAAAAATGTAACGACTAAAGTGTGATATTAATCACATTATACACCCTGTTTAGGGGTGAAAAATAATAATTTTGTGACAAATATCACAAATTATCAGTAAAAAGCAAAAAAAATAAGACGGTTTTACCGTCTCGGAGTGTTACAACAATCTATGAAAATCTGACCCATAAAGGCGTTGGTTAGGTAATGGAAATACCCTTCTTGAGCGATTTCAGATCGCCATTCGAATTAAGCAATATTGGAAGCATCTTCATGCTGCGTTCCATTGGGGAGTCACAGAGACGGCAAGAAGGCGCATGCTCAAATGCGAAATTATCTCTCATCCATCCGTTACAGCCCTCACTGGTACAAGCCCATATTGCGGTATTTTCTTCCGGTATTTCCTCCAAAGGTTTCTTCCGGTAGTTCATTGCCGTTCCTCCCTTCCTTTATGTTACACGGTTGATTAAAATAAAAAAAGACCGTCCCAACTTTCACAAGCGGGGACGGTGCCTTCTATATTACAGTTTTACAACGTTTTCGGCTTGTGGTCCACGGTTGCCTTGAACAACGTTGAATTCAACGCGTTGGCCTTCGTCCAAAGTTTTGAAGCCGTCGCCAGTAATTGCGCTGAAGTGAACGAATACGTCGCTTCCGCCTTCAACTTCGATGAATCCGAATCCTTTTTCTGCGTTGAACCATTTAACTGTACCTGTTTGCATGTGTGTTACCTCCACAAATTTAAATTAATATGTTCTTTTTATCTTCAAACAAAGAAAAAATTAACACATTGAAAAGGGTTTTATTTGAAATAACAGCCCTTTTCAATAAGAAAATTATTCATCAGCTGTATGAGTATTTTCATATTACCACACCTAAGAACCAAAGGCAAGACGCTGTATCCGAATTTCTCCGTTTTTCCCCATATAAGGCTGACTTCCCAATGTAAGGGTTATCAGCCCAGTTAATCATGTCGGCTATAACAGTATATGCTGCTCTAATTATTTTTATTCCTGCGGTTTTTCTTGCAGGGTTACAGAGACCTCTTTCAGCACTCCGTCACGATAAAAGGTGATCTTTAGCTGACCGCCAATCTCCGTATGATCATACAAATACTTACGCAAGGATAGCGTTGAAGTTATCGGTTCACTATTGAACTTTGTGATCACATCGTTGAATTTCAGTCCCGCGTCTTTAGCCGGTCCCACTGCATCCAGAACAACTGCACCATCCTTAACATTTCCTGGGAGGTTCAATTTCTTCAATTGATCCTCAGCAAGCGGTACATAAGGATTATTCAAGTCAACGGAATAGACACCCAGGTAAGAACGTGCAATATGGCCTTTCTCTGCAAGTTCATTAGCTGTTTTTAGCACATGATTGGCTGGAATTGCAAATCCAAGCCCTTCCACACCCGTATCCGAAATTTTCATTGTATTGATACCAATAACCCGACCGTTCAAATCAACCAGTGCGCCGCCGCTGTTTCCTTCATTGATCGCAGCATCTGTCTGAATGACTTCCTGCTCCCAGTCATACACACCATCTTGATTCAGTGATACTGGAACCTTCCGTTCCGTATAGCTGACAATACCAGAAGTCAGGGTATCTCCAAGACCTAGTGGATTACCAATCGCTATGACCGTCTCACCGAGACGCAACTTGGAAGAGTCACCTAGTTGTGCAACGGTGTTTATTCCTTTGGCATCAATGGACAGCACCGCAATATCACTTACAAGATCTGCTCCGACAAGAGTGGCTGGACGAGTCTCGCCGTCAACCGTGACCACTTCGAGCTTGTCTGCTCCATCAATAACATGATTATTCGTAATAATGAATGCTTTTGTATCTGTTTTCTTATATATAACACCCGACCCGAGTGCTGACTCATTGAGAATATTAAGCTCCTCATTATCCTCTTTATGATTAATAATGCTGACTACTGCTGGGCGGACCATTGCAGCTGCCTGAATTATGCGGTCATACGGATCGCCGCTGCTCGGGGTTACATTCTGTATCATTGTAGGCATTGCTGCAGACTTATGTCCTAACTGCCCTGAAACTAAACTGAAAAGAAGCACTGCAACTACTGCGCTGATCAGAGAGCTAATGGCCGAAATTTGTAGAGTAGACAGGCTGATGCGCGGTTTCCTCACCGGCCAGCTTCGGGTTGAAGATGGTTTCAATGACTTAAGCTCTCTGCGCCGTGATACCTTAGTTGAATAGAAATCATCATCGAACAGTCCCATCGTAAATCCTCTCCCCTCTATCACTCTTTTAGACTCCAATGAGCACTAAAAGGTTTCTCTTTATTTCATCATTTTTAAAATCTGTTAATTTAGGTCTTGAACTCTCATATTCTTATAATATATGGAATATTTAATGGCTGATAAGACTACAATAGTAGATAGGTAAATATCAATGCTCTATATGATTGTATCACAGGCCGCAGCCGGGACGTCGATTTTACATTGTAAAATTTCTGCATAATTGTGGTAACTTTTACGAGTAATATAATTCAAAGGAGGATGCCCTATGGATTCTTTTTCAACAAGCATGGATCTAGTCCAATTTATTGGCAAGCTGGGTGATTTAAAAGACGAGCACTACCACATGATGCTATCGATGAGTGCATTAATTGAACTGCTGATCGAGAAACAACTAATCTCCCGCCAAGAGCTGGAGAGCAAAACTAGTCAGCTAGACAGCCTTATGACTGGCTCACCTTATCCCATGGCGTAGGACGATCATAGTAGGTTTCACATAATTTGAACTCGCTGTCTTTGAAAAAGCAGCCCAAATCCTCCATGGCACCACGCACCGATATTTTAGCTAAATCCATCATATTATGATCTCGGCTTAAATGAGCTAAGTAGGTCCGTTTGGTTCGTCCAGTGAGAATCTCACTAAGCGCTGCTCCGGCCGCATCATTAGATAGATGGCCCATATCTCCAAGAATACGCCGCTTGGTATTCCACGGATAACGCCCCATCCGCAACAGTTCTATGTCATGGTTAGCTTCCAATACCAATACATCCGCATCCGATATTGCAACCTTCACCTTCTCGCTGACATAACCCAGGTCCGTAGCCACGCACAGCTTCTCCTTGCCATCATAAAAGTTATATCCCACGGGCTCTGCAGCATCATGAGAAATCGCAAACGATTCTACACGCAGACTGCCAAAGTCTCTATGCTGACCCGTTTCCATAATAATTTTGTTGTGCTCTTCTATTTTTCCGACCCCTTTTTCAATAGCCTTCCAGGTATTGGTGTTGGCGTAGATCGGAAGGCTGTATTTGCGTGCCATAGCACCCAGCCCTTTAATATGATCGGAATGCTCATGTGTTACCAAAATGCCGTCGATTTCCTCGCCCGACACCTCACGCATACCCAGCAGCTCGTCTATTCTTTTCGCGCTAAGCCCTGCATCTATCATAAGTGTCGTCTCACCATTGCGTACTACAGTAACATTACCCGTAGATCCGCTGGACAGCACTGTAAATGAAATCCCCATAATCCCCTGCTCCTTTTTACTCTGTTGTCTTCGGACTGATGATGTCCGCACTGATGCCATGCACATAATATGATTTCCCATTCTCCAGCACGAAGCGCCACATAGGGGCTGCCACTTGGCTCTCGGAGTTGAACAATTCACCATAATAGCCAAGCTGAATATCCGTTACTACCGTGTCCGGAGCAAAATACTTCTCTATCAGACTGCTAAGCGCCTGAGAGGCGGGAAGCACCTTTTGAATCTCTTGGCTGCTGCTGGACCCAATCTCAATTTCCGGCCGCCGGTAAGCAACGATCTTCTGATTGCTGTACATCAGCTCCAGTCTCACCCTGAACAGCGGCCACTCCTTTTGGACCAGCGGATGAAGAACAAATTTCCCTACCTCGTTTTCTTGTGAATCAAGCTCATAGTTCGCGATATCGGGAATCTGGCTTTCCAGCAAGTTACTTAACTCAGAGAAGGAGGAATAGATCAGTTTGCTGTCTATCGGCTGCTCTAGTTCCACAGGAGTCTGTTCCTGCTCCTCTCCGGAATAACGATAAGTAATATTAGGAAGCTGCGGGGTGGCTGCCGGGATGGGACTTAATATGCGAATTCCCTTTTGCTCCATAATTTGCTGGGTTTCCTCAGAGAGGGAAGTGAAGTCAAGATTGGCGCTAACCTTATCTCGCAGGTCAACCCAAAGCTGATAACACAGCAGTAGATTCAGCAGCAAAAACGCATAGATCAGTACATTTTTAGCTCTTCCCCAATCCATATACCCATCCCCCTCATCCGGATTATTCTAATTCAGCGTAAGCGTAGTTCCGTCATTAAGCGTTACCTTCCATACCGGATGCAGCTGCAGCATGTCCCCCTTAATTACTGGAACATAAGCAGGCGTCAAATCCTTCACGGAGGAAGCCTTGCCGATTTGGGCCAGCTGGTTCTTCAGCAGAACTCCGCCCGACAGCTCAACGACTTTTTTTACGGCCTTGGATTCATCCACATACATCAGAGAACGTTCAAAGGATGAAACTGTACCCTGTTGTAGATCTAAAGTTATAACACCATATTGAAGCTGCGGCTTGTCCATGATTGGAAAGGAGCCGTAAGGGTATGAACCATAATATTGCTGAAAGGAAACGAGCCTTTCCTGCATTCCCTCTTCCGCTGAACCCAATTGTTCCTTGGATGCTTCTTCCGCTGCCGCAAGTCTATAACTACCGTTCCAACCGCCATGCTGATTCACAAAATCTACGGCTTCAAGCACGTCTTTGGCCGGTGTACTCTCACCAACAGGCAGAGCTGTGGGATCGCTGTAACTCATCCAATTTTGTCCTTGGTCCACTTGAAGGCTTCTCTTGCTGTCCGTATAGATTTCCGAGCCATCCTTTTCACGAATATATCTGGTGCTGCCTGCATCAAAGAAAAGGCTTCTCTGCATTTGCTCGATCGTATACATATCCGACGGGATCTCTGCCTCGACTATGGATACATTACTTTCTGGTACATAATAATCTCCGTTAACCGTAGTATAGGGAGTCCAACTCTTTCCGAAGTCCACATGTTGCTGTACATCCTGAATGGTAAGATCAGCTTTTGCTGCTTCATACACGATGTCCCCTCTTGTACTGAAAAAAATGGCATGTGCCTTAGAGTCATTCTTGAGGTTGTAGATCCAAATGCGGTCTATACTTTCCCCAGCAAACAGGGAATCGGGTGACAACTGCATTACCCTTTGTAACAGAGAGACCGGAATGCCAGCTCCGTAGCTCAGCTCAATGCCGGGGTTCTCACTGCGAAGCTTGACCCAATCAAAGTCTTGCACGGAGCGCCGCTGAAAGCTTTCAAACCCACGCCCCTCCAGCCGGTTCAGAATCAAATTATAGAAAGTTGAGCTCGGATAAAATAAGGTGTGTTTGTTTTCTCCCAAATGAATAATCATTTTGTCAGGGTACAGCAAATTCTCAACCTTTTCTTCCGGTCCCATATTATCTGTTTTCACGTAGAGGTTCTTTGAAAGAACTGCCGTATCACTGCCTGGCAGGCGATAAATCAAATAATAGCTCTCAACAAGACTGCTTAACACAAGCAAGGCAAGTATCCATGACTTTATTCTTTCCTTCACGCTTGCCCCCTCCTTTGCTCGTCCAGAGGCAGCGTAAAGGTTACCTTAGAGCCTTGGTCCAGTTCAGATTGCAGAGAAATAGAGCCCCCATGTGCCTTCACAATTTCCCGGGCAATGGACAGTCCAAGACCGGTGCCACCCATATTCCGTGACCGTGCCTTATCTACACGGTAAAAGCGTTCAAATATTCGTTCGATATCTTTCTTCGGGATACCTATTCCAGAGTCCCGAACCGAGATTGCCAGCATCCCTTCCTCATTGCGGCTGGCTTCAAGCTCAATCGTGCCGCCTTCCGGCGTATACTTCAGCGCATTAGAGACGAGATTACCAAGCACCTGATCGATTTGGTCCCGATCAAGCCAGGCATTCGATATCCCTCTGCGTACTCTTGTACTAATATCGATACGCTTCTGCCGAATCTGAAAGGAAAAGCGATCTGCCACATCCTCCAGCATCTCGGAAATATCGGTATTTTGCATCCGCAGTCTTGCTTCTTTGGAATCCAGCCGCGACAGATGCAAAAGATCAGTGACCAGACGAATCATCCGCTCGGTTTCATTGCGAATAACCCCTACAAATCGTGAAGCCAGCTGCGGATCATCCAATGCTCCATCGTCCAACGCTTCTGCATAGCTCTTAATAGTCGTGAGCGGTGTACGCAGTTCATGTGAAACGTTGGCTACAAACTCACGACGGGATTCCTCCAAATTCTCTTGATCGGTTACGTCCTGGAGCACGGCAATGGTTCCTGCTATGCCACCTTCGCGCCGGTGAATCGGAGTGAAAGTTACCCGCACAATTTTGGGATCCTCTTGATCGTGATGAGATAGATGCAGCAGCGAGGATTGAGCGTTACCTCCGGAGAGCGCAACAGCCTGTTCGCGATCTAATCCTAGCAATACCTCAAGAGATGCCCCTTCTGGTAAAGGTCCCTCTTCGCCTAACATAAGTGCAGCCCGGCGGTTCATTAGAATAACAATTCCTCTTTCATCTGTGGCTACCACACCGTCGCTCATATTCGTCAGAATAGAAGCTAATTTCTCCTTCTCTTCTTCATTTTGCGAGAGTGCCTCCCGTAATCTTCCGGTCATATAATTAAACGCCTGGCTCAGCTGTCCGATTTCATCATTGCCGAATACGGGCATTTTCCGATTGAACCGACCTTCAGCAACAGCTGTAGCATGGCGCGTCATTTCTTTAATAGGCTGTGTGATGGTATGAGCTAGAATAACGCCTAGTACGGCAGTAAGTGCTAGTGCGAGCAGAAGACCGGACAGAAACACACTATTAATACGGCTCATCGTAGCATATAAATCCTTCATATCAGCTGCAATATAAATAGCACCTACAATTTTGCCGCCGGAAACGACAGGCTTAGCTACAACCTTTTTCCGTACATTATCATCGCCAATAATATATTCCTCGTTATCACTGATACCCTGGAGGGCACGGCTAACCACGGTTTGCGTATTGCGTTGCCCTACATAGTCATTCTGTGAGGGAACGGATGTCGTAATAATTTTGCCGCTGGCATCCAGTACTTGAATCTCCGCTCCGTTAATATACAAATTGTTGACCATCCCGCGCAGGCTGTCTACTGAACTCTCATCATCAGACGTAACCGTCTCACTACTAAACTTGTCCGCAGTCAGAATAGAGAGCATTTCGGCCCGAGCCTTCAAATCCTTAGTGAAGTTTTCTGTTAATGAGTTCTTCATGGAGCTGACAAAATAAACACCGATCAACTGCATGGCAATCAGAATCAGCAGCACATATATAATAATAAGCTTGGCCTGAATCGTCCGAAAGAAGGACAACCGTTTCATCACAGCCCTCCGTTTTTGGGACTATGCATCAAATAGCCAAGTCCACGCCGCGTAAAAATGTATTCTGGCTTGCTCGGATTCTCCTCGATTTTCTCCCGCAACCGACGAATGGTTACATCTACAGTCCGCACATCACCGAAATATTCAAATCCCCATACGGCTTGCAGCAAATGTTCACGTGTCATCACTTTGCCGGCATGCCGAATCATATAATAGAGCAGCTCATACTCCCGATGTGTTAAATCAAGCGGCTCTCCGTCCTTATAAACCATGTACATATCCGTATCTATGAATAAGTCGAAATGATGCGTTCCCTGTTTGCTGTCAGCAGGTTCAGTGAGAGTCTCCGCTGGAGACGGCTTATGCTGCCGCCGCATTTGGGCTTTTACCCGGGCAAGCAGCTCCCGCGTACTGAACGGCTTCGTTACGTAGTCGTCAGCACCCAGCTCCAGGCCCAGCACTTTATCAATTTCTCCATCTTTAGCAGTAAGCATAATAATAGGAATATCCAGATGAGCTGCCCGTACTTCACGGCATACATCCATTCCGTCCTTACCCGGCAGCATAAGATCAAGCAGCATTAGGTCGGGCCGTTTGGACAGAGCAAGCTCAACCGCGCTGTTACCGTCAAATGCACAAATAACCTCGTAGCCTTCTTTTTCCAAATTAAATTTTAATATATCGGCAATAGGTTGTTCATCGTCCACTACCAAAATCGTCCCCATCTGCATGTCTTTGCTTCACCTTTCTATCTTAACTAGCATTGTATCCTTTTATTTTACCATACCTATCAGGGCGTCACACCCTACTTAGGAAGAAAGAGAAAGTCTTTTACCGTTCTTTTTGCAGATCGTTTCTCTAGTATTTCCAAAAAAGAAACCGCCCAGATGAATAATCTGGACGGCAGTTTGATTTTATAAATAAATTAGTTCAAATACTTCAAAGGATTGGATGCCGAGCCATTCTTACGGATCTCAAAATGAAGGTGGGTTCCAGTAGATCTTCCGGTGTTACCCATAACACCAACTTTAGCACCTTGGTCGAGTCTCTGGCCTACACTCACTGAGATTGAACTCAAATGGCCGTAGTACGTTTCGTAACCGTTCCGATGATCTATGATAACTACATTGCCATAACCACTCTGAACACCTGCAAAGGATACTGTACCTGCATCCGCAGCCATAATGGTACGGTTGCCTGATACTAAATCAATACCTTTATGTGCGCGGCCCCAGCGTTCACCAAAACTGCTTGAAATCGCAGCCCCGGAGACAGGCCATGAGAACATCCCCGTACCTTCACCAACAACCTTCGTACCGCGATATACAACCTCTGGAAGCGAAGACTTTATAACCGTCTGCCCTAGCCATTCTTCCTGAATGACCAAGCCATTTTCTTTCGTAATGCGGTATTGCATTTCTTTTACACCGGTTTGGCCCGGACGGACCACCTTGCTTTTCCCGGCTGCCAACTGATCGCTTTTACGTATAATTACTTCCGGTTCAGTAACAACTTTCTCTGTAACCTGCTCTACCGTAACTACAGTAATTGCAGGCTGCGGTACGGTTAACTGAAGTTCATCCCCTATTTGCAGAGTCAGTTCTTTCACTCCGGAATTGTTACGGAATATTTCCTTCTGTGTGGTCTCAAAACGCTTGGCAATACCGGATATCGTATCACCTTCCTGTACAGTGTAGAGCAAAGGAGCTTCTACGCCTTCAGTCAGCACTTTTACCGCTTCATTCAAGTCCAATATTTTGTTAGGGTCCGCTTTTATGGGCAATATCGCCACATCTTCACGTATTTTTGCCCCCTCAACCAATTTGGATGTTGGTGAAGTGGTCACACTTTTAGAGCTTGCTGCAGTCTTCATTAGTTGAGCCCCGGCAACCGCTGTGGTCTGTCCAGGTATGTAATGCTGCTTAACCTTATTTAATACTGCACTTGCCGTCTCCTGATCCTTAACTACTCCAACTGCTTTGCCATCTACCATGAGTTGCACACCTACAGCATAAGCCTTAAGCATGCCATCCAGCTTATCCAGTGTGACTTCTTCGTTAATTTCAGGTTTGTAGGCTTCTTCCATCTTCGTTGTAATGCCTTCTGTCTGGAGAACCATCACAGCATCAGGATATTTCACCTGGTACTCCTGCTGTTTCTTAGCAAATAGCTGATTTAGTACAGCCTTGTCGCTCAATGTCCCAATCTCTTGGCCTTGGACCCATACGCGATAATAAGGTTCAGTGTTTGCCCCTACATACTGTTTGCCTGCTCCTACCAAAAAGGTTGTGAGGAGTACAATACCTGCTGATGCCAAAAGCCAATTCCGCCGCAATCCAATAGCGCCGGTCTTCCTCTCAACATTAGAAGACATACGGTCATGCTGGCTTTCCACGCTGGATTCTGCCGCCGTTTGGCTGTTCCGCAGTTTCCCCATCCCGCGCGTAAACTTAAATCCCTTCATGAAACTCTCCCTTTCAGCTTGCTTATTCACCAATGCAGCGAACAAGCTTGTATTACAACCCCGTAAAATTCGTATCTATAGTCTGGTGCAGATAAGTCTGTGTCAACTAGTATACAATCCATGCTGTTAAGGACGCTCAAAAGGTTACAAAAATTTAACCCATTGTGATCCTTGTTTACTTTAACATATTTGAGCGAAAAAATTCAACTTTGTTACTGGAAAAAAACCCGCTAAATATGCGGGTTTTCCTCCAGTTTGTATCTATTTGCCACACTCTAGGTGTCAAAAGTATGACACTTTCGGTGTTTATGGGCTGGTAGTCGACGTTGGTGTAAGCATTTTCATTAGGTCCTCATATTCTTCTTCATCCACATAATTGGAGATAACCTCCTGAATCTCTTTCACTTCATTCTCTGTCAGTCCGTCCTCCATTGCCGTAGAGATTTTCTGCATTTCATCCTGTGGCACTTTGGTCATCAGAATATTAAAAATATTCATCTTTTCTCCAGAGGGGAGATTATTCTTTAAGTCACTCATAGCTTCAGGTGTCATAACCAGCTGTTGATCAAATGCCTCTTCACCTTGGTTCTCTAAAGATTGTGATTCCTGCTGAGCCTGCCCCATGACCGGTAATGCATCCTCAGGTACATTGTCCGCAGACTCCGTTGTGTTTCCTTCCTTAGAATCAGATGAGGCCGGATCACTTTCCCCCTGATTGCTGTCTGTTTTATCCACTTTTGCACTTTTGTTTCCTGTGAGGCTCTTCACCATTCCGCTAATCCCTGATGCCGGGCTGTCCAGCTTAATATCAAAGCTCGACAGTACCGACTGAATATATGCATTCACTACTAAGCCTGTCGTCAATACAGAAAGACTGCTCGCCAATACTGTAATTAGGAGCACTCCAAGAGCACGTTTTAAGAACTTCATATCTTATCTCTCCCTTGCGTCGGTTCTGATGCTAACCATTCTCTTAGTATTGACCGTTACCGAGCTCGGGAAACCTCTGAATATAGTAAGTCTTTCACTTCGTTTATATTTATAAAAAAAAGAGGCCCCGAAGGGCCTCTATTGATAAAAATGTTATTATACGTACATTTCCATAACTTGGTTTGTTTGTTCACGATTACGGCCTACTGAGAATATAGCAATTGGAATACCTGTCAATTCCGATACACGTTCAACATATCTGCGAGTATTTTCAGGAAGATCTGCTAGTGTTTTTGCGGAGGTGATATCCTCACTCCAGCCTGGCAGCTCCTCATATACCGCTTCACATTCAGCCAGCTTTTTAAGGCTTGCCGGGTAAGTAGTGATGATATCTCCGCGGAATTTATAGCCTGTGCAGATTTTCACGGTTTCCAACCCACTCAGTACATCCAGAGAGTTTAGGGATAAACCAGTGATACCGCTGACACGGCGGGCATGGCGCACAACAACACTGTCGAACCAGCCTACACGGCGGGCACGGCCTGTTACAGTACCATACTCATGACCTGTCTCACGGATGTAATCGCCAATCTCATCATTCAATTCTGTAGGGAAAGGACCGTCACCAACACGGGTAGTGTAGGCTTTAGCTACTCCAATAACCTGCTTGATCTTGGAAGGGCCAACGCCAGAGCCGATACATACACCGCCAGCTGAAGGGTTGGATGAAGTTACGAACGGGTAAGTTCCTTGGTCGATATCCAGCATAACCCCTTGCGCACCTTCAAACAGTACTCTTGCATCTGCATCAATTGCGTCATTCAATACAACCGATGTATCCGTCACATAATCACGCAATACTTCTGCATACTCCAGATACTGTGTAAGAATTTCCTCAACATCCAGCGCTTCCGCACCATACACCTGAGTAATCACCTGATTCTTCTCTTCCATCAGATGGCGAAGTCTCATTTCGAACTCTTCTGCATCCATCAGGTCTGAAATACGGATACCATTACGAGCCGCTTTATCCATATAACAAGGGCCGATACCTTTACGAGTTGTACCAATCTTGTTCGGGCCCTTACGGTCCTCTTCCAGCGCATCAAGTAACATATGATATGGCATAATGACATGAGCACGGTCACTGATCACCAGGTTCTTCGTATCGAATCCATTCTCATGGATATAATTAATTTCTTCTATAAGGGCAGCTGGATTAATTACCATACCATTCCCGATTACACAGGTCTTTTCTTTATAAAACACACCTGACGGAATCAGGCTGAGCTTATACTTCTTACCGTCAATCAGAATCGTGTGACCGGCATTGTTCCCCCCTTGATAACGGGCGACCACATCTGCGCTCTCTGCTAGAAAGTCTGTGATTTTACCTTTGCCTTCGTCTCCCCATTGTGTTCCCACCACGACAACCGTTGACATATTATTCATTCCTCCGTAGGTGCTAACTAAAGCACCATTATTTTTCATAATATGGGCTCTTTACGTCACACTTATGTACGCAGCCCACCGGACGCTAAGTAGGTTTTACCCCACTAAAGCACAATTACCAGTGTAACAGTCGTTATTTTCAAAGTCAAATAAAAACGAACGATTACACAGTGAAATGTGCAATCGTTCGGAAATCGTCAATAATTAGCTTAGCCAGCAAATGGTTCAGCATGTGCCCGCTCGTAGTTAACGAACTTGTTGAAATTTTTCAAAAACACCAACTCGACTGTCCCCACGGGACCGTTACGCTGTTTAGCAAGGATAATTTCAATAATATTTTTCTTTTCAGATTCCTTATCGTAATAATCATCCCGGTATAGGAAGGCTACGATATCGGCATCTTGCTCAATCGAACCCGATTCACGCAAGTCACTCATCATCGGACGTTTGTCCTGACGCTGCTCCACTCCACGGCTAAGCTGTGACAAGGCAATAACTGGTACATCAAGCTCACGGGCAATCTGCTTAAGCGTACGAGAGATTTCAGATACTTCCTGCTGACGGTTCTCTCCGGCTTTGCCGCGGCCCTGAATGAGCTGCAAATAGTCTATGACGATCATGCCTAGTCCCTTCTCTTTCTTAAGGCGGCGGCATTTCGCACGAATATCTGTAACCGTGATACCAGGTGTATCATCGATATATATCTCTGATTCTGATAAGGATTGAATGCCCATGGTCAGCTTGGACCAGTCATCATCACTCTTGAAGTCACCTGTACGCATAATGTTAGCGTCCAGATTAGCTTCTGCACAAATCATCCGCTGTACTAGCTGAGGAGCGGACATTTCCAGACTGAATATAGCTACGGTTTCCTTGGCTCTTACCCCTACATTCTGGGCAATATTGAGCGCAAAGGCCGTTTTACCAACCGATGGACGTGCTGCTACAATTATAAGATCATTGCGTTGAAACCCATTAGTCATCTTATCTAAATCTGCAAAGCCTGTAGGGATACCAGAGGTTCCCCCTTTGTTCTGATGAAGCAGCTCCACACGGTCAAATACCTGCATCAATACATCACGGATGTTGATAAAGCCACTACCGCTTCTCCGGTTTGATATTTCCAAAATCCGGCGTTCGGCATCACTTAACATATTCCCGACGTCTTCGCCGCCTGTGTACCCTTCGCTAACAATCTGTGTTGCTGTGCGGATCAGCCTCCGCAGCATAGCTTTTTCCTCGATAATCTGCGCGTAATATTCTACATTCGCTGCTGTGGGCACTGCATGTGCCAGCTTGGCTAAGTAGCTTACTCCACCGATATCTTCCAACTGACCTTTATCCTGCAGTCTGGACGTCAGCGTAACTAGATCTATCGGCTGGCTCTCTTCTCCGAGTTGTACCATCGCCTCAAAAATCATTTGATGCGGTTTATCGTAGAAGTCTTCGGTATTCACACGCTCCATGGCGGTGATTAACGCTTCGTCCTGCAAAAGAACCGCACCTATTACCGCCTGCTCTGCCTCCAGATTTTGCGGTGGAACCCGATCGAAAAAGAGATCCCCACCCATATTACTCCTCCGTTACCTGAACCTTAAGCGTAGCCTTTACTTCGGTATGCAATTTCACAATTACTTGAATTACACCCAGATGACGAATCGGCTCACTCAGTTCAATTTTTCTTTTATCAATAACAATCCCTTGTCCTGAAGCCAAGGTTTCAGCAATTTGTTTACTAGTAATAGCTCCGAATAAACGACCACCCTCACCGGCTTTTGCCTTCATATTGAGGGTTAGCTCGTTCAGCTTGTTAGCAAGTTTCTGAGCTTCTTCTTTCTCATTATCTTTTTTACGTTGTTCAGCTGCAGCCTGATTCTCCAGCGTCTTTACATTACCGTCAGTGGCTGGACGCACCAAACCTCGCGGCAGCAAGAAATTAGCTGCATAGCCTTCAGATACCTCTTTAACCTGACCTTTCTTACCTTGCCCTTTAACATCCTTCAAAAAAATGACCTTCATTCGAATAGCCCCTCTTTCGCTTCAATTTCTGCCAGCACATTCAGCAGTCTGGCCTCTGCTTCCTTACCTGTTCCTTCTAACTGTACTGCAGCATTGGATAAATGCCCTCCACCGCCGAGTTTCTCCATAACTACCTGAACATTCATTCGTCCAAGTGACCGGGCACTAATGCCTATCAAGCCATCCGGCCGCTCGCTAATTACAAACGAGGCATAAACGTTCGTCATTCCCAGCAGAGTATCCGCCGTCTGTGCGATTAGAAGCTGCGGAATCTTCATTCCTGGAGCCGTAACACACAGGGCTATATGTTCATATACCATACGGGCATGTTTGATGATTTCAGCCTTGGAGAGATATTCCTGCAAATCCTCCTTCAGCATACGCTGAATTAAAATAGTGTCCGCACCAATCCTGCGTAGAAAACCGGCTGCTTCGAACGTCCTCGATCCGGTATGCAGAGCGAACTGCTTCGTATCCACCGTAATGCCGGCAAGCAGCATCGTCGCTTCCAGCGGGCTAAGCTTAACCTTCTCATGAATATACTGCAGCAGCTCCGTAACAAGCTCACAGGTAGACGATGCATACGGCTCAAGATAGACTAATACGGCGTCATTAATGAACTCCTCACCCCTGCGGTGATGATCGACGACTACAATCCGACTAGCATATTGAACAAGGCGAGGTTCCATAGTCATAGAAGATTTATGGGTATCCACTACAATTAGAAGCGTATGCTCCGTCATGATCTGAAGAGATTGTTCTGTAGTTATAAAGGACTTGTGTAACTCCTCATCTTTGCGAATCTCGTCCATCATCCGGGTAATCGAAGGATTCGGGCCTTCCATAACGATGTTGGCTTCCACATTGTACATTTGTGCTGCTTTTAACAATCCAATTGCAGCACCTACAGAGTCGATATCGGGAGTCCGATGTCCCATAATCAGCACCCGGTCACTCTCCTGCATCAAATCGCGGAGCGCATGGGCAATGACACGAGCCCTAACCCGCGTCCGTTTCTCAGCAGCATTGCTCTTGCCCCCGTAAAAGGACAACCTCTGACCAGCTTTAACTGCTGCCTGATCGCCGCCACGGCCAAGTGCCATATCCAAACTGGATTGTGCCAACGCACCCAGCTCACTGGCAGACTCGGCACCAAACGCTAGTCCAATACTCAACGTCATTGGCACCTTGAGGTCGGCTGTCATCTCTCGTACTTCATCAAGAATCACAAACCGGCTTTCTTCAAGGGCTTGAAGACTGCGATGATTCAGCATCATTAGGTAACGCTCTGAGGACAAGCGGCGCAAATAAACATCGAATTGCTTGGCCCACTCCGTAATCTCACTGGTTACTTTGGCAATTAACGAAGTACGCTGCTGATCATCCATCCCCTGGGCTGATTCATCCAGATTATCCATAAGCAGAATGCCAAGAGCCAGCTTCTCTTCTTCATAACGTTCACGAAGCACTACCAGCTCCGTAATATCATACAAATATAGAAGACGTTCACTTGGAATGACCACGGCTTGATAATGGCATTCATCTACTGTAATTTCAACCCTCTGGTCCTTAAGAGAAGTGTCCTTGATGATGTCCTTGCTTAACTCCCTTTTGGTTGGTGCAGCCACTTGAAAAGAAGCAGCTACTTCTGGAATCAACTCCTGGAGTGATTCTCCTACCAATGTCTTTCGGGAAAAAATATCACCTGCATTGCGATTATTCCACTCGACCGTTCGATCCTCACTATAAAGAATAATACCAAGCGGCAGCATGCTAACCGCTTCGCCCTCTATCCTTTTGATCCGAAAAGAAAGGCCATTTATATATTCGACAAGACTGCGCCGGAAGGAAATTTCCGTTTTTAACATGGTGAAGCAAAAGGTCCCGGCTAGAAACAGGCTGGTAACACCAAGAACCCAGTTATAAATGCTTATAACTATGATAAGCACAAGCAACAACATGAACGCCCATACGGTGTGATAGCCGTGCCAGCGTCTTTGTAGAAATTTAGGCATGAACTCTCACCCTATCGTTTCGATTTCGTGACGCGCTCGCGCAGCGGAAATACCAGATCAATAATCCCAATAATCCATAGCGATGGCAGTAAAACCACTGGTATCGCCAGCAATATTGGAAATACCTTATTCCATTTCCGTTCATGCGCAACAAAGAAGAAGAAACCAATCGCCTGAATCTTAAATCCGAGCTGTAATAACGGCAGAAGATTCGCAGAAATCATCAACATGTAGCTGTTATCAGAATCGGAGAACAACATTAGAACAATAAAACCAATCAAATAGTACCAAATAAATGATCTTGGAAGTTTCCAATCCCGCAAAGGCCTCATCTTCGGCACTGCATAGTTCATACTGTTCAGAATCGGACGAACAATAGAGTGAGTTATAACAGCAATCATAGCTGAACTTATAATCAGCGTCATTGGAATCATCTGGATGGTCATGACACTTAGCTTCTGAATCTCCTCAGAGGTCCAGCCTAAGTCACCCATACCAATCAATGGGGTCACTTTCAACACTTCATTCACGTAATTGTACAAATCGAAATTAAATACTGTCTTTCCGATGAACAGTAACAACAGAAATTCCGACAGGATCGTGATCATACCCGCGATTACGGTAGACTTTGCAGATGCACGTTTTTTGTACCATCGGCCCATTACAAGCGCCGGAGCCACTAAATAGGCGGCCAGTAGTACGTAGACAGGCGAAATAAGACCAACTATGAGCCACACCGGCAGAATGTGCAGAATGAATTGCCGTGTATTCAAAGATGTGTACAGCACTACCGGTGGAATGATCAGGAACAGAGTTGTGATGATAAGCAATGGGGTTGACAAGGAAAGAAGCAGTAGCAGATATGCAACGCTCCAAGCCACTGATGTCCAGCGAAATTTCAACAGTATTCACCTCTTACGCATATGTTCTTCTAACGCAGATATATCTTTGTATGACTCTTCCAGTTGATGGCCTTCCTGCTTGTGTTTCCTGAGCTTTTCTAGTAGTAAATCATCCAGCTCTCGATAAGGGATTCCCAGTCTTCTCCCCAGAATATAAGAGCTCATCATCAGACTGGCCAAGCTGTCACCCACTCGAACCGTGCTGCCCTCCCATAAAGCTTTAAATAAACGGGATACTTGATCAATCACTTCCGTTTTTAGCCACTCAATAACCTTGGCTCGCTTGGCTACATCTAGTTCCTTCGGCGCATTGGACACGGTTCTCTACCTCCGGCAAAAAGCTTTATTCTCAATTATAGCATAAAAAATTTGCATAGTCGCAAGCACTCACCGGCAATATGCACCCCACATTTTCAAAAAAGACCCGCATTCCGTTATTGCCGGAAATACAGGCCTGAGATTTCTTTGCTTTACGCTTCCATCACCGAGATCATTTATAATGATTCCATGGATTGACGTGAAACAAACTTTTCACAATATTCAATGATTTGGCTACGGCGCACAATACCTATGAACCGGTTCATATCATCAACGACAGGGACAAAATTCTGGACCTTAGCCAAATTAATCAGATCTTCCATATCTGCATCAATCGATACCGGCTTATTATTCATTCGAAGTGGAACATCCTTTAGCAGGAACTTTGAAGCACTTTCAAAGGTAACCTTTCCGCCAGAGTCTTTCATGTACCAAAGTAAATCTCCCTCCGTTACTGTACCCGCATACTCCCCATTCCGATTTAAAATCGGCACAGCAGTGTAACGATGATACTCCATCCGCTCGAGGGTCTGCCGCAGCGTTGAATCTAGTGTAACACAGGTCACTTCCTGTTTAGGAAGTAGAAAAAATGCAATATTCATGTCTTGATCCTCCCCAAAGAGTTACGAAGGAATTATAGTTCCTTGCCTTACCCTAACCATAAGAGCCATTGTTGTTATACGTAGAGATTGAAAAAACGTTCCAGAATATTATAGCATACAGACAACAAGCAGCAGCCGGTAACATTCCCCATGCTGCTGCAATTGGCTTACTATATTATAATCTGGAATTGAATTATTGTGCTCCCGCCGTAGCTGCGGGCTCCAGCGCGTCCCCTGCTTTTCCAGGTTCAATTAACTGATCAATAGGTGTTCCGGCATTCATCCAATTATCAATCATCAGCTTCGCCTTGCTCAAATCCTCTTCATTAACGATGTCATAGAATACCCCGCCAATACGAGTGCCTTCTCCCATTACCGTAAAGCTGGAAATATCCATTTCTTTACCGCTCATGAGTTTTTTGGCCAAGCTAATAATCATAGAGGGCTGCATGTCTGTCTTGAAGTTTTCACCCATGATACTAAGCAGTGTAGATATATTCCCAATTTGGTTGAACGATAACATCTTATTCGCAACTACATCAAGAAAGACCTGTTGACGCTTCGTACGGTTGAAATCGCTGTCCTCACGATAACGTACATAATTCAGAGCATCCACACCATTGTAGCTGGACTGCCCGCCAACAATAGTGAACTTTTCATGATCTTTACCTTTATTAACAATATCCTTCTTAATGGGCAGCGGCAGACCGCCGAGCGCATCTACTACATCCTTTAACCCTTGAAAATTAATGGAGGCATAGTACTCAATATCATGTCCCATCAAAGCTTCCAGTGTATCTTTAGCCATTTGTTGGCCGCCGAAAGCAAAGGCGTGTGTTATTTTATCCTTCTCGTTGTCATCATGTCCGATAATCTCGGTGTACGTATCTCTAGGGATAGAGATCAGCAGCATCTTTGAATCCTCTGGACGAACAACGGCATAAATCATGGTATCTGAGCGTGCTGTTTCATTCTCTCTTTGGTCTGTACCTAACAGCATCACAGAAAACGGCTCGTTTTTGTATGCAATAGGCTCCGGCTTCACCGAGCTATTCTCGTTAACCAACGGGACGTAAGACTCCTGCTCCAGCGTTTGCTTGACCTGATCTGACAAGAACAGATCAAAAGCCAAAACGGTTAGCGGCTTGCGAAAGAGAAAACCTCCGGCAGCAATAATCAGGACAACAAGAAGAGCAATGTATCTTTTTTTCACTTTTTTCATTAGTTGAATTCCTTCTTTAACTAAAATTAATGGATAAGACCAACATTTTCTATAAACAATATTTCTATTGTAATCACTTTAATAAAAAGAAACAACAAAAATCGACAGTGCAAGTCCTATCTATGCAGAATTTGTTTGACTTTTGATTCCCAAGACATTCCCCGGTTAAATCCATAATCGAACAATTTGGCGGTTTCTTCAAAACGCTTCTGGCTGGTCTCTGCACCCATAACTACGGCTATTAATCGCTGACCATTTCGGTGGGCTGTTCCTGCAAAACAATAACCGGTACGGATGTCATAGCCTGTTTTTAAGCCATCATTACCTTCATAAGCATAGGCTCCGCCCATTGCAGGGAGCATAGAATTCAAATTGCTAACATACAGACCTTTGCCGGATAACTTCATTTGGGTCAGGCTGGAGGTATTAAGTACTTCAGGATGCGTATGGATTAGAGCTACTGCGAGCTTGGCTGTGTCCTTAGCCGTCATCATCGTCTCAGCACTTCCATATCCGGAGGGGCGATTCGGGCCTAGATCTTTACCAGAGAGCCCGGAAGCATTCGCGAAAACAGTCCCTGGTGACAACTCTAAGTTACGGGCCTTACTATTCATCATTACTACAAATGAATTCTCCGAGCCAGCCATATGTTCCGCCAAAGCTATAGCAGCATCATTAGCTGAATATACAGCTATCCCTTGAAACAGCTCCCGCACCGTGTACGACTCGCCCCATTTAAGAGACAACGTTGCTCCGCCTACACTGCTTGCATAGGCACTAATCGGTACTCTTTCTTCCCAGCGGATTCTGCCTTCAGAAATATGGTCCAGTACTATGAATTCCGTCATCAGTTTAGAGATGCTGGCCGGAGGCATGGAAACATCTCCATTCACATCCATCCAAATCCTCCCGCTGTCCATATCCATCAGAACAGCAGCACTCGACTTAATATTCGGTTCGAAATCAAATACGCCTGGCTTGTAGACTACAAACAAGGTTACGATTAATAGCGCTGCTACAACCCAAATTACACTCCGTCTCTTCATCAGTTAGCATCCTCCATATATATATGACGAATGAAACAGCGTTTTGATTTCTCTTTTTGAAATTTTTTTATATAACCCTATCACCACAATTAGGAAGGTAAGAAACCGCTATTCAGTTAAGTCCTTAATCCACCACTTTTCAGGTTCAATAATACTGCTCATTGAATTGACTCGAACCCCTTGCAGACGTTTGTTGACTGGGATGATTGACTCCCGTTCAGCTACAAAAATCATTGGAACTTCCTCATTAATATATTTTTGCCAATCATAATAGACTTGCTTCCGATACTCTCTATCATATGATTTCATATTTACACCGGCACTAATCAGCTCTTCATTCCTCTCAGAGGACCAACGCGGATAATTCCATAAATCGTCTTCTCTCCAAATTCCAGATGGATCGGGATCGCTTGCCAGTCCCCATACTCCATTAAACAATTCAATAGAAGGATCATCGTTCTCTACTGCATCGTAGAAAGAATTCATTTCCTTTAGGCTGCCTCCATTTAACCTTACGTCCAACCCAACATCACGCCAGCTTTGTAAAATAGCCTTTGCCCGCAATTCTGCCATAGTACTGCCGGTCATCCCGTCATAATGAATTACGAAAGGCATGCCTTTGGGGTCTTCACGGAACCCGTCATTGTTTATATCTAGATACCCGGCTTGATTGAGAAGCTCCATAGCTTTATCTGGATTATATAGATATTGATTGATTTGGTTATCCGGAATTTTTGCCCAGCTCGTACCCGGAATCGGCGTCTCTATAAGCTCGCCTAATCCATAGGAATAATCCCTAATAAGACCTTCCCGATCGAGCGCATAATACATTGCCTGACGTAATCTTTTATCAGCAAATTTGGGGTTGTCCATCTTAATCATTTCCTCTTTACTATCCCAAGAGCCGAATTTGAAACCTATATATTCATACGAAAGCTCAGGTGTCTGCAAAAGATTCACATTGTCTAACTTCTTCAGCCCCTCATAAGCATCACGCGGCGCATCCTCCATATCAATAACACCTTGCTCGAAAAGGCTGACGATTTTCTTATCATCAAACACCTTGTACAAAACTCCATCCAGCAAAGGCTTACCCTTGTAGTAATCGTCAAAACGTTTCATTTCAACATACTCTCCGGGCTTGATGTTTGTCATCTGAAATGGACCGATCCCTATAGGCTTGACCCTCATCTGACGGCTCTCAGCCATATCTTTAACGGGAACTCCAGTATAGTATTTTTTATTCATAGGATAGGACCATAAATTATCAATGGTATTCACCCGTGAGGCCGTTACAATTATTCTTAAGGTATAGGGATCAATTACGGTAATACCGGTGATTGTTTTAGCTTTTCCTGTATGATAGGCGTCGGCACCCTCAATCATTTCCACACTATAATAACGCGGCCCCGTATAATCAGGGTCTGCTATAACCTCAAGCGCAAATTTCCAATCCTCTACAGTTAGTTCATCGCCATTATGCCAGCGAACACCCGGTCTGATTTTGAAGGTGAATGTTCGGTGATCCTCTGATTCTTGCCAAGTGGCAATATTGGGTACCGTGGTTAAATCATCCTTCACCGATAACATAGACTCCGTAGTAAATTCCAGTGCATAGAGATCGTCATCCCCTTCGTAAAATGCGGGCTCAAACAATCCCTGAAATGGGGAAGAGTAACCATAAGTAATAATGCCGCCAGCCTTAGGTTGAGTATTTCCCTCAGAATCTTTTATTCGGGGAGCCCCATCACCACCTGCCGAATTCCCCAGCGCCCCACTGCCGCATGCAGACAGAACGAGCACACAGAGCAGCCATAGCATGGCTCCATTTCTTATCTTATTGTTCATATATTCCTTCCCTTCTATTACCTGCTCCACCTACAATTAGAACTCCCGCTATAGATTACTATAATAAACGATAGGTTAATTGAATACATTTTTATCCTGACAATTAGAATAAATTATAACCTTATCAAACATTTGGACATCTTACAATTTGAAAATTATTGAATTATTCAAGATACTGAAAACTTATACTTTCTGATATTTTCAAAAAAGCCTGCCCTTTGGGCAGACTCTTTTAGCGTCAAAAGGGTGTTTAGCTGTCATCACCATCGTATACAATACTTAACCCTTCAACATATTTACGCCGCATCAGCTTCTTTTTCTTACGGTTCTCTTTGCTCTCAAATATAATATCAAAGTCATAATCGTCAGGGTAGAGCTCCTCTTTGGAAATGTACGGTTTAAGACGTTTGTGATTGATGAACATTTTTTGCTTTTGAATCATTACACCCACCATGCCCAGCCCGTTTCTTTTCTCAAAAACAATCCCTGTTCTCCCCAATGAACTGACATACACAGCATCCCCAATCTCAAAAGAACTAAGCTGTCCCTTCTCTTGCGCTTCTTTGTCCAACTCACCACCGTCATTAGCTTCATTCTCTGCATTAGATGAATTGAAAAGCATCTCTTTCTCTTTTAACTTACGATCATTGAAACTCCGCCGCTGCAGCTCAGCATCCCGATGCCCCTGCTCCATACGTTGTTCCTTCACAATTTGGCGCGAGCGCTCAATGACTATAGAATCTATTCCCAGCTTTTCGGCAATTTGCAGTGCGTAACTCTCACCCGCTTCTCCAATTGTCAGCCGGTAGAGCGGCTGGAGTGTATCCTTATCAAACTCCATTCTGGCATTTTGAAATCCTGGGGTGGCGGCAGCGAAGGTTTTTAACTCATTAAAGTGTGTAGTGACGATTATGTTGGCACCTCGGCGGCTGAGTTCCTCTAGAAGAGCAGTAGAAAGGGCTATACCTTCCCCTGGGTCCGTCCCGGCAGCCAATTCGTCAATAAGCAGCAATACCCCTTTACCGGCACCACGCAGCATTTCCTCCATACTTTTCATTTGTGCAGAGAAGGTACTTAGAGATTGCGCCATACTCTGACCATCGCCTATTACACTCATTACATTAGAGAAAACAGTAAACTCACTTCCCTCCTCTACGGGGATTAACATTCCGGACTGCGCCATTAGGGTTAAGAGACCTAGTGTTTTGAGAACGACAGTCTTTCCACCTGTGTTAGGCCCAGTCACAATAAGAGATTTATACCCTTTTCCAAATTCCAGACTAATGGGGACCATCCCCTGCAACATAGGGTGGCGACCTCCAACCATCTTAACGAATCCACGTTCATTAAATGCCACTACATTCGCACCGATTGAACGAGCATATTTCGCTTTTGCAAAAATAAAGTCATACGTTCCCGTTACTTCGATGTTAAGCTTCAGCGCTGACCCCTCTTGTTCCACCAGATCAGTTAAATGGCTTAACACAACAGCCTCCTCTCGGGCCTCATCAGCTAGCAGTAAATCCATTTCCCCCTGCAATGCAGCAATCTCGTTAGGTTCGATGAATACCGTTTGCCCACTTGTAGATTGATCAAGCACAGTACCCTTTACCTGCTTGTGATATTCCCGTTTAACGGGAATTACATAGCGCCCATTTCGCATGCTGTAGATATTCTCCTGGAGTATAGACTGATGGCGAGACATCACCCCCTCAATCTTTTTATGAAGACGCTCTTTGGCTACTCCCAACCTCTTGCGGACCTTCTCCAGTCCCTTGCTGGCTCCGTCATCTATAGTTCCGAAGCGGATACACCGGTTAATCTCATCTTTAACATGAGCTAATTCCATCAGTGAGGAGGCATACGCACCGATTCGCGGCGCGCTGTGTTCCTTGGAGGCCATATACTTGCGAAGCTGAGAACAGCTATTGAGAAACGTTCCAACAGCCATGAAATCCTGCTCATTATACAGGTATCCTGTACCCAGTAGAGACATGATCCACTCAATGCCGTCTAATGAAGGTAGAGGGACACTTGATCCTCGTTCAAGCAGTTCCTTGGCTTCTGCTGTCTCTTCAATAGCCCTGTGAATAGATGTCAGGTACTTCATGGGCAATAGATTGTTTACATGCTCTTTCCCAGCATAAGAAACGGCATATCGTCTCAATTCCTCTTTAATTTGATCGTATTCAAGTGTACGTAAACTTTGTGAATTCATTTGTTATTACCTCCTTTTGATTTCTTCCCGTACTACGGCAAACCTATCCATACAAAAACAAAAAGAGGGCAAAGAATGCCACTACGGCAGTCTTCGCCCTCTTTTGTTCGGTATTGCCCTTTGTCGTTATCAAGTACCATTGCCGTCGGCTTCAGGTACTTAAAAACAGAAAAACCGTGCTGCAAGAGCACGGTTTATCACAAAGAGAACAATAGCCGTAAAGAGGCCATTTGACGCTTCGCGTGTTCTTAACTAATCATCCACCCTTCAAGTAATTAGACATCGTAGTGAAGCAGACTCAAACAAGGCATATTTTGTCGCCCAAAAAAATGAGTCCTCTACAATTACTTTAAGGTGATATGAAATTGCTAGTTAAGAACGGTCACCAACATCAAGATTTCCCCTTTAGTTAATAGGATACCTGTAATTTACTACATTCTTCTGCTAACGTCAAACAGAAATGAAGCAATTCATTACCCAAATAATACCATTCATCTTGTCTGCAACTTGTCCATGCAGAGCCCCAAAGAAGGTATTCTGCAGCTCTACGACTACTTCTCCGCCATCTGCAATCAATCGGTCATAGATATTTCGTGTTTCATCCTCATTATCTAATTGCATAATAAGCCTTACATTCTCACCTTTAGGTGTTCTGCCGAACGGATCTGCAAAATGAATCAAGGTCTGTCCAATATGTAACTCAGCATGCAGTAATTTACCGTTATGCTCATTCAAAACCTTAATTTCTCCACCAAAAATACTTTGGTAATATTCAACCGATTCCTGTACTTGGTCTACTACAATATAGGGACTTACACTTATCATGGTCTTGCCTCCCAAGGTTGATGTATTTTATAGCGCTAAGCCTTTTATCAGTTAGGGATTACCAAATAAAAAGACAGCCGGTTTCCCGACTGTCTTGACGAGCATCCTATTCCGTTGTGTAAGGGAGCAACGCGATTTGACGCGAGCGCTTAACAGCGATTGTAAGAGCACGTTGATATTTTGCACTAGTTCCTGTTACACGACGCGGCAAAATCTTTCCGCGTTCGCTGATGAACTTCTTAAGAAGCTCAGTATCTTTATAATCAATGTGAGTAATTTTGTTCACAGTGAAAAAGCAAACTTTTTTACGCTTGTTGCGTCCACCACGACGTGCCGGTCTTTTGTCGTTGTCAGCGCCTTCTCTTGGTTTAAAAGCCATGTTCTGTTCAGTCCTTCCTTATTAAAATGGCAAATCATCGTCCGATATATCGATCGGTTTTCCATCGCCCGAAAAAGGATCTTGATTATTGTTGGTGTTACGTGAGAAATTATTGTTATTTCCACGTCCACTGTTGCCGCCGCCACCAAAGGATGGTTCTTCAGGTACACTTCCACCACTTGTAGCATTTCCACCTTCACGGGTCTGCGTAGATTCCAGGAAGCGGACATTATCAGCAATAACTTCAGTAACGTATACACGTTTGCCTTCGTTATTCTCGTAATTCCGAACTTGGATACGTCCTTCTACGGCTGTAAGACGACCTTTGCGCAAATAATTGGCACAGGTTTCTGCCAGCTGTCTCCAGGTAACTACCGGGATGAAGTCCGCCTCGCGTTCGCCGCCTTGGGTTGTAAACTGACGGTCTACGGCAAGCGTAAACTGCGTTACAGCTACACCTTGGGGTGTATAACGAAGTTCCGGGTCACGGGTCAACCGACCAATCAGAATGATACGGTTCAACAATAGGTTCTCCTCCTTTTGAGCGTTATGGTTACAAAGCGTTACAAGATCTTAAGCTACATCGTTCGTAATGAGATAACGAATTACTTCGTCAGAAATCTTCATGATACGCTCTAATTCAGTAACAACTGCAGGTTCTGCAGTAAAGTTAACCAAAATGTAGAATCCGTCACGGAATTTCTTGATCTCATACGCAAGACGGCGTTTACCTTGCACATCGTGCTTTGTAATTTCCCCGCCATTGGAGATGATGCCTTGGAATTTATCGACTGCTGCTTGAACGGCTTCTTGTTCAATGTCAGGACGAATAATGTACATCACTTCATATTTGCGCATAATTTTCACCTCCTTATGGTCTGAGGCCCCTAAAACATGTTAGGAGCAAGGAACGAGCACAAACACAAACTCGCACCATATTAATATACCAAAATGTACAAGCCAATGCAAGCACTATTCTACAGTCGGTAATATCCACTTCTTTTTGTACATGAAGATCACTCTGGGTACACACAATATAGGGGATATTATCTTCTGCCGAGAGGAGGGATAACCATGGGCGAACAAACAGAATTTGAACCAGGCGATAAGGCACCAAATCCGGGGATTTATACGGAAGTGGGCGAAGCGCGAAGCTTCCATACCCAAATTACTCATCCAAACCGTATTGAAATGGAAAAGGGTGACACCTTTCCCCATACAACGAATAAGAATCGTAAGTGGAAAAAGGCGGAGAAAGCTCGAGTGCACTAATTTTCAGGTTCATGTATAAACCAGAACTTTAGAACCCATACTATTCTCAGGCAGTACAAAAGAGAGGTGTGGTTCCGTTGGACGTTTTAGTCGAACACGAACACAGGAATTCTGATTTGGCACCTATTGTCAGCAAGGAAGTGTAGACAGGGTATTGTCTTAAAAAAGCAATGCCCTTAGCAATCCATGTAGCTTTAGCGGCTTATACAGAGAAATTCCAACATCATTAATGTACTGCCTCTGAGGAGGGACCCGCAAGGGACCCTCCTTTTTGATGTTCATGTAGAAAAATCAATCTTATAACAACCAAAAAATCCTCCGCCTATTAGGCGAAGGATTGATTATGTAATCTAAAGTTTAAAGATGGCGGAGAGGGTGGGATTCGAACCCACGCACGCTGTGACACGCCTAACTGATTTCGAGTCAGCCCCCTTGGGCCTCTTGGGTACCTCTCCGCAGCAAGAATTATTGTATCATGGAGCATACTCATTTGCAAGCTAATTATTGCCCTGACGACCCCTCTACCGAACGAAGAACCTTCTTCATGTTCTTCTCAAACTTTGCCCGGGGAATTAAGACGCTATGCTGGCAACCCGTACATTTTATACGGATATCCATTCCCATTCGAATAATCTCCATCTCATTGGTTCCGCAAGGATGTTGCTTTTTCATCTGTACGATATCACCAAGCTGAAAAATTTTACGCTCCACCACTTCACCCTCCCCCTTTCTGTTCCTTACTCATATCCGGCTCACCCAACACCTATTTCAACAGTCTCCACCAGCTTCTAGGAGCTCTATATGAACCCTTTCGTATACTCAGCCTGATTATCTACCCTTGTCCCGCTTCTAAGCCGCCATACTGCTCTAGAGCTTGCTTAATATCACTCTGAATTTGCCGTTCGGCTGCATCCCGAGCATTTGGCTTGCAGCTCACCGCCACACGTATCACATACTCTGAAGTACTCATGGACTGTATACCCAGCACACTAGGGTAAGCTAATACACTATCATTGCGCTCTTCAATTCCTCTTAGTGCCTCACCTATTAATCCTAAGGTTGCTTCCAGCCCTCGCTCGATCTTAACGGGGACATCCACCACGGCCAAAGCATTGGCTAATGAATAGTTAGTAACGTTGATAATTGTACCATTTGGAATGATATGTACTTCACCCGTATTGCTGAGAAGCCGAGTTGTCCGCAGTCCAATCATCTCTACAGTTCCTTTGAACGTACCGGTCTGAATGACATCACCCACTGCAAATTGATCCTCTAATATAATAAAGAATCCGGTAATAACATCCTTAACGAGACTTTGCGCTCCGAAACCTACGGCTAGACCAAGAATGCTAGCTCCAGCCACTATGGGTCCAAGTTTAAAGTTAAACTCCGATAGAATGAGAACAACTACGGCAAAATTACAAATAATAGACACTACATTCTTCAGCAACTCTCCAACAGTTGTAAACCGTCGACTATTAGATAACAACCTCGTACTGGTCTTACGCTGTAGAGAACGGTCAATCATATTATTTACTACTTTAATAATTATTCTGGATAGAATGATTATGATAATGATACGAATACCTGAAAAGAGTACATTCATCCACATATCTGCATCCGTTACCCAGTTCCAAAACTTATCTTTGAACTGGAGAGCTTGCTGCACTTGGGCATTATCAAGCGGCAACATATTCATAGGTGTCTCTCCTCCTCTACTCCTTATTCCCAAATCAAAGTATAACCCTCATTTGCATCTCTACTGAAAATCCCACGGATTTCAATTTCCTGCTCGACAACTATCTTTTTCACTTCTTCAAGTCCGGACTGAAAAAATTGAATGGACATTGCACATCCTGCTGTAATCTCTTTAGGTGTTGGAAAAATATCAATTTCAATATCTGCATATTCAAGCAGCATTTCGGCGCGAAGCGCCTGTTGGGTAGAGTCAAAAGCAATTAACATCTCATTTTCCAATCTGAGCGCCCCCACTAGGTTTCTTGTCCTATCTCTAGTCACCCAAGTATAAAATGGCTCTTTCATCCATATACTAGATACGAGAAGGAAACTTATATCAATGAAATAGAATTAGCCTGGAAAGGAAGATGATATGACTTATTCTCCTAACACCTCACCCTTGCAAGAATCTACTGGTTTAAAAATATCACATGCTGATCCTGAAATCTATTCTGCGATCATACACCGATTACTTTTTCACTTTTCACAAACACGTCCAGGAACTCAAATTGTCATTGTTTGCATTGGTACCGATCGTTCAACGGGTGACTCCCTCGGCCCTTTGGTTGGCACAGCATTGTCTCGATTTCACAGCCCGTTATTTCATTTGTATGGAACCCTGGAGGAACCCGTTCACGCCGTTAATCTAGAAGAAACCTTAGCACTGATTAATCAAAAATACACTAACCCTTTTATTATAGGCATTGATGCTTGCCTTGGTCACTCTACAAGCGTTGGTTGCATTCAGGTCGTGGATGGCCCCCTAAAACCCGGTGCAGGTGTAAACAAACAATTGCCGCCGGTTGGCAATATCCACTTAACGGGAATCGTCAATGTCGGCGGCTTTATGGAGTATTTTGTCCTTCAAAATACCAGATTAAGTTTGGTTATGCGTCTATCAGATATTATTGCTTCCAGCCTTTATTCAGCGTTGAAACAATGGCATTTCCATTCCTCTAAGCCTGCTGCAGCGCGAGAGCAATAACCTCTTTTTCTTCAGGGGAAAGAGAATATTGCGATTCACCTGCCAGTAGAGGTTTGGAATAAATATATGAATTGTCACGATTATGCAAACTGGTGAGCACTACCCCATTACGGTTATCATCGATGATGGCCATTGAGAAACTGAGATCATTCCCACGTTCTCCAAATGCGTTGTAACGTTTCAAGGCAACATTTGATTTCATTCCACGGATTTTGTTTTGAGCAGCGATAATCATATCTTTATGTCGAGCTTGTTCTTCCTCCAGCATATCACCTTGATTTCTCAGTTGAACAAGCAAGCCTTCTAGATCCTCTACTCCACTTCCAGTCATCATGGCCTCATATCTGCGTTTCATCGTACGGATTTTGGATCCTTGCCTCATTACGATGATTAGCAGTAAAACAATGAAGACGGAAAAGGCTATTATAAACCACGACAATTGTTCATTTACAAATTGATTCATTTCAGACATCGGTTGACCATCCTTCTATATTATCTGTTACTGCCATTACCATATAACTCTTCCATAGCGGCCAGCATTCTATTAACATCATCTTGGGTTGAATTCACACCTACACTCGCTCTTACTGCACCACTTTCCAGCGTATTCACTACCTTATGCGCCAAAGGAGTGCAATGAAGTCCTGCTCGAACAGCAATTTGGTATTCCCTATCCAATCGGTGAGCAATTCGTGCAGATTCCTGTCCTGCGATTACAAATGAGACAATACCCGTTCTCGGAGTTCCAATCGATGGGCCTAATAACCGAATATTAGGAATACTCGTTAGTCCCTCCATCAACAATTGCGTCAATGCCCACTCTTTAGCATGGATTTGATCTAACCCTATACTTTTCACCTTTTGTACGCCTGCTAATAGTCCAGCAATCCCTACCGCATTTTGAGTGCCAGCTTCATATCTATCCGGTCTCACAGATGGTTGTTCACTAGTCTCAGACTGACTCCCTGTACCCCCATGTATCAAAGGTTCTAGGTCTATCTGCGGGGATATATAGAGTCCCCCTGTTCCTTGAGGCCCCAGAAGCCCTTTATGTCCTGGAAAAGCAAGCAGATCGATGTTCATCGTCCCAACATTAATTTCTAAAGACCCTGCACTTTGAGCTGCGTCCACCAAAAAAAGGGCTCCATGAGACTTTGCTATCTCACCTACATCTCCAATAGGAAGAATACTGCCAAGCAAATTAGAACTGTGACTACAGATAACCATTTTCGTGTTCGGCTTGAATGCTCGTTCCAACTCCAGTAAATCAAGTTGCCCTTCATCATCCACCTGCAGATAATCAACACTTATCCCTAATGTTCTACGTAAATATTCTAAGGGTCTACGAACAGAGTTGTGCTCTGTCATTGTAGAAATAACATGATCCCCTTTATTTAAGGACCCTTTAATAGCCATGTTAAGTGCTACAGTCGTATTATGTGTAAAGGCAATATCCTGGGCATTTGAAATTACAAAGAGTTCAGCTAACGCACTCCGCGCTCTTACCAGAAGCCTCCCAGCACCCATAGACATTGCATGGTTTCCTCTCCCTGCGTTCGCACCTGACATATTCAAGGCATTCATCATAGCGTCCGCTACCTCTGGAGGTTTAGGCCAAGATGTTGCTGCATGATCCAAGTATAAGATCTCCTTCATTTCTTACCCCCTTTATATTCCCCCACATTTTATGATTCCCCACTTTTTTCATTTAAAAAACACACCCTTCTTTATCCGGTTGCGGATATCTCAGGATATGTTCTAAGTTCATCCATTTATTAGTTTCCCAGCAACTCCAATAATCTTTCCAAGTCTTGGGCACTGTAATAATTAAGTTCTATTTTACCCTTCTCTTTACCCTGCTTAATTTTAACCGTAGTTTTAAATCTTTCACGCAAGGTTTCTTCCACATTATCAATGTACGGATCTCGCTTTAAAATTTTAGCTTTGATTCCATTAGCAGCTGGTTTGCGATCGAGATTTTTTACTGTTTCCTCAAGTTCTCGAACACTCCATTGCTGTTCAACACATTGGTCTGCAAGTTGCTTCACTAACTCCACATCTTTCAACGCTACAATAGCACGAGCGTGCCCCATTGAAATTGTTCCACGTGAAACATATTCCTTAACTTCCTCGGGTAAAGTAAGTAGTCGTAAGAAATTGGCGATATGTGGTCTGGATTTACCCACCTTAAGTGATAGCTCTTCCTGAGTTAGTGCGAACTGCTCCATCAACCCCTGATAGGCTACCGCAATTTCCATCGCATTTAAGTTCTCACGCTGTAAATTCTCAATTAATGCAATTTCCATTACTTGCTGATCACTTAGGCTACGTACTACTGCTGGGATTGTCGCTTTACCACAATATTGCGATGCACGAAATCTCCGTTCACCAGCAATGATTTCGTATCCCTTTAAAACGCTTCTTACAATAATTGGTTGTATCACGCCGTGTTGACGGATAGACTCAGCCAGTTCTTGAATTGCCTCTTCATTAAAATCCTTGCGGGGCTGGTAAGGATTGGCACGAAGTTGACCTAATGGAATTTCCACTACCTTATCATCTTCGTTAATGGACAAGGATGGAATCAGTGCATCTAGTCCTTTTCCCAAACGTTTACTCATAAGATATCACTTCCTTTGCCAACTCTAAGTATACTTCCGCTCCTTTAGAACGGGTATCATAGGTAATAATGGATTGTCCATGTGATGGAGCCTCACTAAGTCGAACATTCCTAGGAATGATAGTTTTATACACTTTTTCCTGGAAATATTTCTTAACTTCTTCTATAACTTGAATCCCTAGATTAGTACGGGCATCAAGCATCGTTAACAATACCCCTTCAATCATAAGATGCGGGTTAAGATTCTTCTGAACTAATCGAACGGTATTTAAAAGCTGACTTAGTCCCTCTAACGCATAATACTCACATTGAATCGGAATAATTACAGAATCAGCTGCGGTGAGTGAGTTTATGGTTAAAATTCCTAAGGATGGCGGGCAGTCAATGATAATATAATCATAATTACTTTTAACCGCATTCAAGGCTTTTTTAAGGCGCAATTCTCTGGAAATGGTTGATACTAATTCTATCTCCGCACCGGCTAGTTGTATTGTAGCTGGTATAATATGCAATCCATCAATCATCGTTTCTAATATCGTATCAGCTGGATCAACTTCATTAATAAGGATGTCATAAATGCAGTTGGCTACATCTGCTTTATTGACACCAACCCCACTGGTAGTATTGCCTTGTGGATCGATATCGACAAGAAGCACTCTTTTCCCTAAGGTAGCCATACCGGCACCTAGATTCACAGAGGTCGTTGTTTTACCGACACCACCCTTTTGATTTGCTATGGCTATAATCTTGGACACTAAATTCACCTCGAATAGTTAGGAACAAACTTATGTTGGACTGAATATCTGCTAATCTTTTTCATAATTTATGAACTACTAGTATAACAGGAGAATAGCCATGAAAAAAGCGGCCAATCACCTCAGGGCCGCCTTCAGCTTTTAAAACATTTTATCTTTTTGGGATTTGAATAAGTATTTCGTAGTGGTCACCACGGTCATTCTCAGACGTTTTAATTTCCAAGCCTGATCCTGTAACCATATCAATGGATTGACGAATTGTATTCAGTGCTAGACGAACATCCTTTGTATAGGAGATTCGTTTCGATTTTTTGTTTTTGGTAACTTCTTTGTAAAAGGCAATTCGGGCTTCGGTTTGCTTAACATTTAATTCCTTAGTAATAATCTCTGCCAGCACCTTCAACTGCATTTCTTCACTGTCTAAAGCAAGAAGAGATCGAGCATGTCTTTCTGTAACTTTACGTTCCATCAGTGCTGTTTTAACTTGTTCAGGCAACTGAAGCAGGCGAATTTTATTGGCAATAGTGGACTGGCTCTTTCCAAGTCTCTGGGCTAAGCTTTCCTGAGTTAGGCTGTGAAGATCTATCAGCTTTTGATAAGCGAAGGCTTCCTCAATTGAGGTCAAACCCTCCCGTTGCAAGTTCTCAATAAGTGCAATAGATGCAGCCTGTGAATTATTGAATTCACGAACAATAGCTGGAATTGTCTCCAACCCAAGTTTTTTAACCGCTCGCCAGCGCCGTTCTCCCGCGATAAGTTCATATTGCGAGTCACGCATACGCACAACTATAGGCTGAATTACACCATGAGTTTTAATGGTCTGGCAAAGCTCATCTATCTTGTCATCATCAAAAATGGTGCGAGGCTGATAAGGACTGCTGATAACTTCATGAACTGGGATCTGTTTGATTTCTTCTCCGCTGCTCCGCTCAGTGAATCCAAAAAGTTTGGTGAATTGATCTTTCATTCCGTTCATAACCACCTAATTTCGTTATAGTACGATCTTCTTGACCTTCATACCTGGAAAAGCATATCGTACGGCTTCAGAACAGTCTGCTACTCCTATGTAAATCTCTATAGAGCAGCGAATTTGCATTTTTTGGCCTACTCTATCATTCTATCACTTTTCTACTCATAATCCTATTCTCCATCAGGACCATTTTTTCCTGCTTGTACACTCTGACATTTATTCAATAAAAAGAGCACAGTCTATCCACGGACTTCATGGCAGACGTGCTCTTAGTATTTAATATATACAAATATTGTTTCACGTGAAACATTTAGATCAAAGGGGACTTGGCAGAAATACCTGCTTTTCGTGGATACTTGGCAGGTGTAACTCCCGTTTTTTTGATTAAAATAATATGCCGTGCTGACTCCTCAATGGGTAGACTAAAGGACTCCACTTTTTCTAATCGTCCTCTTAGTTCTTTTAGGCTGAATTTTGCTTCCGCCAACTCCTCTGATGGGTCACTGCCTTTCATGGCTGCAAACAACCCATCCTTGCGAGCAAATGGGAGACAAAACTCATTCAGCAGTGAGAGTCTGGCTACAGCACGTGCCGTAACCAAATCATAGGCATCTCGATGAGCGGATTGGCGTGCCACATCCTCTGCACGACCGTGGATTAACTCCACTCCTGTCAGCTTAAGTTCGTTAGATACATGCTGCAGAAAAGAAATTCTTTTGCTGAGAGAATCAACTATCGTCAACTTAAGATGTGGGAAACATATTTTAAGAGGTATCCCAGGAAATCCAGCCCCTGAACCTATGTCCGCCAGGCTCTGAATATCGTTGATGTTCAAGTGAAAGGCTAAAGAAATAGAATCATAGAAATGCTTCGTATAGACTTGATCCCGTTCAGTAATGCCTGTAAGATTCATCTTTTCATTCCAGGATACTAATTCCTTGAAATAGATCTCGAACTGCTCCAATTGAGATGGCTGAAGGGTTATCCCCTCATTCTGCAAAAGCTGTGTGAATTGCGCTACAGTAGCATCCATTATTTATCCTTTCGCCGCTGTTACTCGGTTATAGTGTTCCAAATAAACAAGAAGTATTGAAACGTCTGCGGGTGTTACTCCAGAGATACGCGATGCTTGACCAATAGATATCGGACGGATTTTAGTCAGCTTTTGACGTGCTTCAATAGCTAGCCCGTGAATATCGGAATAATCAATATCATCCGGTATTTTTTTCTTCTCCATCTTTTGTAAACGCTCAACATGTTGCAGTTGCTTTTCAATATATCCAGCATACTTAATTTGAATACCAACCTGCTCTTTCATATCTTCATCTAGTTCTACCGGTGATGGGGACACGATATCAACCAAAGTATAATCAAGCTCCGGACGGCGCATTAATGTGAGCAGATTGCTTCCATCTACTATAGGTGCAGATTGCATTCCCTCAAGGATGGAGTTAACCTCTACAGGCTTCACTTTAGTTTCTTGCAGACGTTTAACCTCTTGATCTACTCGATTCTTCTTTTCTGTGAAAGTATCGAAACGTTGTTGAGGGATTAGGCCAATATCGTAACCAATAGGTGTTAGACGCAAATCAGCATTGTCATGACGTAACAATAAACGGTATTCCGCACGGGAAGTCAGCAAACGATAAGGTTCATTCGTGCCTTTAGTAACTAGGTCATCAATTAGTACACCGATATATCCTTGTGAACGATCAAGAACTACAGGTTCTTTATCTTGTACTTTACGGGCTGCATTGATCCCAGCCATAACACCTTGACCTGCTGCCTCTTCATAACCTGAGGTGCCATTAATCTGTCCGGCGGTGAACAAGCCTGGAAGACGTTTGGTTTCCAGTGATGGCCACAACTGGGTAGGAACCATTGCGTCATATTCTATCGCATAACCGTTACGCATCATTTCTACCTTCTCCATTCCGGGAATGGAACGAAGAACTGCTAGCTGCACATCTTCAGGAAGGCTGGTAGACAACCCTTGTACATAGTATTCCGATGTGTTTTTACCTTCAGGTTCCAAGAAAATTTGATGCTTAGATTTATCGCTAAAACGCACTATTTTATCTTCTATAGAAGGGCAGTAACGCGGACCTGTTCCTTCAATAATACCTGTAAACATTGGAGCTCGGTGCAGGTTATCATTAATGATCTGGTGTGTTACATCAGAGGTATAAGTTAACCAGCATGGAAGCTGTTCATTTTGGGAAGACTTCGTCTCAAAGGAGAAAAATTTAGGTTTGTCGTCTCCCGGTTGAATTTCAGTTTTAGTGAAATCAATGGTATCCTTGTGAACCCGCGGTGGTGTTCCGGTCTTGAAGCGCACCAGATCAAAACCTAATTCACGCAAGTTTTCTGCTAATCTAACAGACGGCTGTTGATTATTAGGTCCACTCTCATAAGTCAATTCTCCCATAATTACCTTACCACGCAGATAAGTTCCAGTGGTTAGTATAACCGTTTTACTGTGATATGATGTTCCTGTTTTGGTGATCACACCGGCACAACGTCCGTCTTCAACAATCAGCGTTTCAACCATTCCTTGACGTAAAGTCAGATTTGGTGTTTTTTCCATAGTTTCTTTCATCGCGTGCTGATAAAGGTACTTATCCGCTTGTGCTCGCAGAGCGTGAACTGCCGGACCCTTCCCTGTATTCAACATACGCAGTTGAATAAAAGTCTTATCAATATTACGGCCCATTTCACCGCCAAGTGCATCAATTTCGCGCACTACATGTCCTTTAGCCGGTCCGCCTATGGATGGATTGCAGGGCATAAATGCAACCATATCCAGGTTAATTGTAATCATCAGCGTACTGCAGCCCATTCGAGCTGCTGCCAATGCGGCTTCGCAGCCGGCATGACCGGCGCCAATGACGATTACATCATAGTTGCCTCCGTTATAACTCATGTCCTGTCTCCTCCTAAATGTTCTATGAAGCTAAAGCTTCTAATTTGATTTGATTATTTTCCTAAACAAAATTGCGAGAATATTTGATCAAGCAGGGAATCTGCAGCCGTATCGCCCACAATCTCACCTAATTGCTCCCAGGCAAGTCTTACATCTATTTGAATCATATCAATAGGGACAAGCATTTCTGCCGCATCATAAGCATCTTGTAGAGATTGATACGCCTTCTTAAGCAAAGCAATGTGTCTTACGTTGCTGACATATGTCAAGTCACCAGATTCCAGCTTGCCGCCGAAAAAGAGTGTCGAAATAGCATCTTCCAGTTTGTCGAGACCTTCCTCTTCAATAACAGACATAGGCACAATATTCGTCGGTTCAAAATATCGATGCAATACATCCTGATCTAGTTTGGACGGTAAGTCCATTTTATTCATGATGACTAAGACTTGTCTACCGCTGATTTGTTCCATTAAAGCCAATTCATCCTCATGCAGGGGTTCATTAGCGTTCAGCACCAGCAAAATAAGGTCCGCTTCATTAAAAGCAGCTCTTGAACGTTCGACACCTATTTTTTCAACCACATCCATCGTTTCCCGTATCCCGGCGGTGTCCAGCAGCTTAAGCGGTATATTATTAATGGTAACATACTCTTCAATAACATCTCTTGTCGTTCCTGGGATATCTGTCACAATCGCTTTATTATCACGAGCAAGAGCATTCAGCAATGAGGATTTTCCAACATTAGGCCTTCCAATGATAGCCGTCGTGATCCCCTCGCGAAGAATTTTACCTTCATTTGCAGTTTTTAAAAGCTTATTAATGCCATCCATTCCTTCACGGCTCTTGGTTTTAATAAACTCAGAAGTAAGGGATTCTACATCATGCTCTGGGTAATCAATATTCACTTCAATATGGGCCAATGTCTCAATGAGACTCTGTCTTAAATCATGGATACGTTGAGATAAAGATCCGCTTACTTGCTTAAGTGCCATAGAAAAAGCTCGATCAGACTTGGAGCGAATAAGGTCAATAACAGCCTCTGCCTGTGATAAATCGATACGTCCATTTAAAAAAGCCCGCTTTGTGAATTCACCGGGTTCCGCGAGGCGAATATCCTGCTGCAGTAACAGATCCATAACTCGTCTTACCGATATCACTCCACCATGTGCACTAATCTCCACAACATCCTCAGTAGTAAAGGACCGGGGAGCTTTCATTACAGTTACCAGTACTTCTTCAATATTATCTCCGTCACTTGGGCTTACGATATGTCCATAATGAACCGTGTGTGATTCTACCTCATTTAAGGATATCCGGCTGCGGAATAAAGGCGCTACTTGAGATATAGCCTCGGGACCGCTCACTCGGATGATGGCTATCCCTCCCTCGCCTAACGCTGTGGATACAGCAGCAATAGTGTCACTAAGCATGATGCCTTTCACCCCTATCTCTGTCTATTAAATCATACGCCTATTCTAAAAAAACAATGACCCCTTATAGTGGTCAAGGAGTCATTGCAGCCATATAGTCTTACTTCAAAGTTATAACGACGCGGCGGTTCGGATCTTCACCCTTACTGAGGGTATTCACTTGCCGGTGATCCTGCAATCTGGAATGAATGATCTTACGCTCCTGAGGTGACATAGGTTCAAGTACAACCTCTTTACGTGTACGAACCACGCGGCCAGCCAAACGGTCGGCCAGTTCTTCCAACGTTTTCTTACGCCGTTCCCGGAAGTTTTCTGCATCCAGCACGAGCCGGATGAAGCTATCCGAATATCTATTCGCTACGATATTAGCCAAGTATTGCAAAGCATCCAGAGTTTGTCCTCTTCTGCCAATCAGCAATCCCAAATCGGGGCCTGATATTTGCAGGGTAGTTGATTCCTTAGTATGGACGATTTCTACTTCTACGGTAAGTCCCATGCTCTTCGCAACATCAACAATGAAGTTGATTGCTTCTTGATAAGCTTCTTCTGCCGGATGTCCGGAATCTTGCCGCGGCACACCGCCGACGACCTCTTGTTTGCTCTCTCTGGTTGACTGCTGAGGCAGTGACGGAGAACTCGCCGCTGAGAACGGTGTATTTTCAGGCAGTAAGGTAAGTTCCACCTTAGCTGCTTTTACACCGATCAATCCCAGGAATCCTCTTGACGGTTGCTCTAGTACGTTGACCGTTACCCGGTCCCTGTTCACTTTAAGTTCAGTAAGTCCACGTTCTACAGCTTCTTCAATGGTTTTCCCTGTCGCGACGGCTTTGCTCATTTTGACTTTTTGCCCTCCTTGGGTCCTTTGCCGCTGCTATTCTTAGCAGCGCCTGCAGTACCTTTGTTGGAATTATTCTTGCTCTTCACTAGATTTGGACCGTCTTGGACGGTTCCAACTCCTGCAACAGCCAATTGAATCTTGTCGTTATTGCGGTATAAGAAATAGTTCTGAACAATGGTGTAAATATTACTGTATACCCAGTACAAAGGTAACGCTGCTGGGAAATTGTAAGACATAACGAAAATCAGAACTGGATATATCATCATCATGAATTGCATCGGACCCTGTTGTTGCATCGGGTTCATTTTGGTCATCATTTTAGTTTGGATAAATGTTGTCAGAGCAGCAAGTACCGGCAGTATAAATAACTTATCCGGTTCACCGAGTTGCAGCCAAAGGAAGTCATGCTCCCGCAAGCTTGGGTTGTAATAAATAGAATTGTAGAGAGCGATAAAAATCGGCATTTGAACAATTAAAGGAAGACAGCCGGCCATAGGATTAACTTTGTTCTCCTGGAACAATCTCATGGTTTCTTGCTGCACCTTTTCAGGTGTGTCTTTATATTTTTTCTGGATCTTCTGGAGTTCCGGCTGGATGGCTTGCATCGCACGCGAGCTCTTCACCTGCTTCATAGTAAGCGGCAGAATCAGCGTGCGGACAATAATAACCATCACTAGTACGGCTAAACCATATTGTCCATTAAACCACTTGGCAAACGTATCAAGCGCTATCGCAAAATAGTAAACTACATTACTCTGCCAAAAGCCCCCATTCTTCAAATCCTCCGTAGTGTGCGTTACTGTGGTTGATGACGAGCATCCCGACAATACAAGTAACGACAACATCAACACAGCAATGACAAGGATCCATTTTCCCCGTCTAGTCTTCATTACAGACACTTCAAAACCCCTCTCATAAACATTCCTTTGCACCGTAAATCATACCATAATAATCACTACAAATAAACAAGCCTCTTAGCCCTAAGTTATTTGCGGGAAGCCTTTAACAGCTTGGCTTTACGCAGTACATGCAGCGCACTTTTTTCGAGTTCTGCGTATTCCATTGACAGAGCCCCTTTTCTAACGATAAATACCATGTCTAGTCCATCGGCGATCTCAGTTTCATGATGGCGGACAATTTCCTTCACCAATCTTCTCATTCGGTTCCGGACAACTGCATTTCCGACCTTCTTACTGACCGACACGCCCAACCGGAAGCGATCCACCTCTTTTTTGCTGAACCAATAAACTACAAATTGATGATTCGCAAATGACTTCCCATGGCGGTATACGCGGCTGAAGTCGGAACGGTTTCGTAATCGTAAACTTTTGCGCACGAGAATCTCCTTATTTAAAAGCCGAATTACAGCTCTCCGGAATTTTTCCTTCTAATAGTATAGTCATTCAAGGTTAGGTATAAACGGCGATATCCATCGGATCATTATCCTACCTCTTTTTTAATGAACTTTTAGAATTCCTTTTCAAAAATGAAATATCCCCACAAAGTGGCGCAAACGCTGGAAGCGTAAACCAAACTCTGCGGGGATTCTGAATCCTATACAGCAAGAAGAAACGGCTACGCAGTCCTCAAAAGGACGGCATCCGTTTCTCGGAGAAATATAAGGATCATTTATATTGTAGAACATATAGATTCTTATATTTTAAAAAAGACCACCGTAGTGGTCCCTTAGTGGCCTAACTTACGCACTCAAAGATTTTCTGCCTTTCAAGCGGCGAGCTGCCAGCACTTTACGGCCGTTTTTCGTGCTCATTCTTTTGCGAAAACCATGCACCTTTTTGCGTTTGCTAACATTCGGTCTGAACGTCGGTCTCATGTATTGCACCTCCCTTACAGGAACTAAATTACTTTACTGTCTTATAAGCAAAAACGGGCTGAGCCGTCCTTTAGTAGGGACAGTATCTACAGTATCATCATTTCATTTGGAGACAAATCACCACAGAAAACACCTTTATATATTAAAACATATTTTATCAATAAAAGTCAACCATGTCCCCTCACTCACCTCTTCTATATAAGATAAGTAATTATCCACAGCTTTTTAATAATAAAAACTAATCCACAGGACTTATTAGTTATCCACCTGTTACTAAAAAATAAAGTCGAGTATCCGCAGATGAGCACAACCTGTGTATAAAAAAATTGAGAAGTTGACGTATGCTGTCGAACCATGAACATATTATCAACAATATGTAGTGGTGTTCTTAATATTTATACACAAGTGATTGAATTTGTGGATAAAATGTCCGCAGTCATTGAAAAACAGGGGTTGTTTTGCTATGATGGTATTACTTTTGAATGTGAATAGATTTGTTTGTTCGCTATTTTATCAACAAGCTGTGGATAACGTTGTGAACAATTCAAATTTATCCATATTTTTTTGTCTCCACTTATTGCGTACTGGGGATAAAGTTCACCATCAATTTATTTTCTTCGACATTTCCACTTCATGGCTTCTGCCACATTTGGAAGATTTAAAGGAGTGACAGTCTGTGGACAGCCATACTTCCGAATTATGGCAGCAAATTTTATCAATTATTCAAACCAAATTAAGCAAACCGAGCTTTGATACCTGGTTTAAAGCTACGAAAGCTATGACTTTCGGCTCACAGGTTCTCATAATTTCGGCCCCTACAACGTTTGCTGTGGAATGGCTTGAGAGCCGTTACACCAAATTGGTAGGCGCTACGGTTTACGAAGTCACCGGGAAACAGGTTGACGTCAAATTTGTTATTGAAGAGAGCAAGCCCTCCGAGCCTATAGTGCAACTAACCGCCCCTCAGCCCGCTGTATCGCGTGAAGAAGCACAAACACATTTGCTCAATCCAAAATATACGTTCGATACGTTCGTTATTGGTTCCGGCAACCGTTTTGCGCATGCGGCATCCCTAGCCGTAGCGGAAGCGCCAGCCAAAGCATATAATCCTCTGTTTTTGTATGGGGGTGTTGGTCTTGGCAAGACCCATTTAATGCATGCTATCGGCCATTACGTTTTGGAGCATAACCCTAGTAATAAGGTGATTTATATCTCATCTGAGAAATTCACTAATGAATTTATTAACTCTATCCGTGACAATCGCGGTGAAAGCTTTCGTAACAAATATCGCAATGTTGATATTTTGCTTATTGATGATATTCAATTTCTGGCCGGCAAAGAGTCGACACAGGAAGAGTTTTTTCATACGTTCAATGCACTGCACGAAGAGCGCAAGCAAATTATTATCTCCAGTGACCGTCCACCTAAGGAAATACCAACCCTGGAAGAACGGCTGCGTTCCCGGTTTGAATGGGGTCTTATAACGGACATTCAGCCGCCAGATCTGGAGACGCGGATTGCAATTTTGCGTAAGAAAGCCAAAGCGGAGAACTTGGATATACCCAATGAGGCGATGATGTATATTGCCAGTCAAATTGACTCGAACATTCGGGAGCTGGAAGGTGCACTGATACGGGTTGTAGCCTATTCATCCCTTACAAATCAGGATGTCACCACTCATTTGGCTTCAGAAGCTTTGAAGGATATTATTCCTTCCAGTCGTCCAAAAATGATTACAATCGGGGATATTCAAGCGAAAGTCGGCGAGTATTACAACCTGCGCATGGAAGATTTCAAAGCTAGAAAACGTACGAAAGCCGTTGCTTTTCCACGTCAGATCGCCATGTACCTTTCCAGGGAGTTAACAGACTACTCCTTACCAAAAATAGGAGAGGCCTTTGGGGGACGTGACCATACAACCGTTATTCATGCCCATGACAAAATCACACAATCTTTAAAGGTCGATCAGGAGCTGTATAAAGTGGTCCATAACCTTGCTGAAAAAATTAAAAATCCTTCCTAAGGATGTAAAGAGCCTATGCACAATCTATACACATGTGAATAGGCTTAATTTTATGCGGGTTCAGCGGGTTATCCACATATTCAGGGCCCCTACTACTAATACTATTAAATAACTATAATAATTCATCATCTATAAGCACGTCCGAAAGCAACTCAAACAAGTCACAGGTTCCCCCAATTTTTCAGCTAGGAGTGAAGTTATGAAAATCAGCATTCTTAAAAATGAACTTAACGAATCCATACAACACGTATCCAAGGCTATATCCAGCAGAACAACGATCCCTATTCTTACCGGTATTAAACTAGAGGTTAGTCATCAAGGCGTTACACTAACAGCCAGTGATACTGATATTTCCATCCAATCGTTTATTCCTGCAGAAAGTGATAGCCATACTATTGTGAAGGTGGAGCAGCCGGGAAGTGTTGTCCTGCCGGCTAAATTTTTCGTTGAAATCATCAAGAAGCTGCCCTCCAAAGAAATTCACATGGAAGTCAAAGAAGGCTTTCAAACCTATATTTCTTCTGGAGCTACTGAAATTCAGATTGTGGGCCTTGATCCTGAAGAATTCCCGGTATTACCAAACATTGAAGAAAACGAGACCATTTCTCTGCCTGGAGATCTGCTCAAAAATATGATTAAACAAACCGCATTTTCCATTTCAACTCAAGAAACGACACCGATTTTGACAGGCATTCTGTGGAATTTAGCCGATGGAGAATTTAAATTTACGGCTACAGACCGCCACCGCCTGGCTACAAGAGCTGCTCGTTTGGATGGAACTGAAAATGTTCGTTTTGGAAATGTTGTTATTGCCGGAAAAACGCTCAATGAGCTAAGTAAGATTATTCCGGATCAAAATATGCTCGTAGATATAGTGGTTGCCGATAACCAAGTACTTTTCAAAATCGACAAAGTCTTATTTTATTCGCGTATATTGGACGGAATTTATCCGGATACTTCTAGGATTATTCCAACAGCCTACAAAACAGAACTAACTTTAGACACAAAAAAACTTAGTGAATCTATAGATCGGGCTTATTTGCTGTCCCGGGAGGAAAAAACGAATATTGTTCGTCTCCAAACGCTCGATAATGGTGGCATTGAGATTTCTTCCAGTTCCTCTGAGCTGGGTAAAGTCCGGGAAGAACTCGAAGTTATTGATTTCAAAGGAGAACCGTTAAAAATATCTTTCAACTCCAAATATATGCTGGATGTGCTTAAAGTTGTCGAAAGCGAGCAGCTTGTAATCGCATTTACCGGAATGATGAGCCCTATTATTCTTAAGCCACTCGATGAAAGCCAAAGCATGTACGTGATTTTGCCTTATCGAACAACAAATTAATTCCACCATTCACGTGACTGTGGATAAGTGGGTGAAGGGACAAAAAAACATGAATCAAATTGTTATCCACAGTGGATATATCAAACTCGATCAGTTTCTGAAGCTTTCTGAATGTGTATCCACAGGCGGAATGGCCAAGGCTTTGCTGCAAGAAGGAAATGTTCGAGTTAACGGAGAAGTAGAAGAACGCCGGGGAAGAAAGTTATACCCTGGGGATAAGATTGAAGTGCAGGATGCCGGGTCTTTTGAAGTTGTCGGCGGTGGAGTTAAAGAATAGGTTTGGGCTTTAAATAGCGTCAGGAGGAACCATTACGTGTTTGTTAAAAATATCGGTCTGCAGCATTATCGAAATTATGGGCAGCTGCGTCTGGAAAGCCTCGGCGACGTGAATCTAATTTTGGGTAAGAATGCACAGGGCAAAACTAACCTCATGGAGGCGTTATTCGTTCTGGCTATGACCAAAAGCCACCGTACTTCCAAAGATCGGGAACTGATTTCCTTCGACGCCCCACAGGGGAGTGCTCATATTTATGCTGAGGTGAAACGTAAGTACGGTGATTTGAAGCTGGAACTAACGTTATCAAACCAAGGTAAAAAGGCGAAAATTAACGGTCTGGAACAGCGTCGGCTTAGTGAATTTGTTGGCTCACTGAATGTTGTCATGTTTGCACCAGAGGATTTAGAGATTGTCAAAGGAACCCCCGGGATAAGACGGAGGTTCCTTGATATGGAGATAGGTCAGGTACAACCTAGTTACTTATTCCATCTACAGCAATACCAAAAGATATTGCTTCAAAGAGGCAACCTACTAAAACAATTATGGGGGAAAGATTCTTCGGCAAAAGATCTGCTGGAAGTCTGGGATGCCCAACTTATAGAGCATGGTGTTAAAATCGTCAAAAAAAGGAAACAATTCATAAAGAAGCTGCAAGTATGGGCTGAAACGATCCACCGAGGGATTACTAATGGCGGTGAAGAGCTCAAATTACTTTATGTCCCCTCTTTTGGAGAGAGGGATGAGGAAGATGAAGCTGTCTTATTGAACAATTTTATGTTAAAGTTATCACAAACCAGAGATCAGGAAATACGACGCGGCATGACGCTGACGGGCCCCCATCGGGATGACCTGTCCTTTTTTATCAACGGAAGAGAGGCCCAGGTCTATGGATCCCAAGGTCAGCAGCGCACGACAGCCCTATCCCTGAAGCTGGCAGAAATTGAGCTTATCCATGAGGAAATAGGAGAATATCCCGTTTTACTTCTGGATGATGTTTTGTCCGAGCTCGATCCATATCGTCAAACCCAGCTCATAGAAACCTTTCAAAGCAAAGTACAAACTTTCATAACAGCTACAGGGATTGAGACTCTGAAAGCTGATAAATTAAAAGGTGCAAACCTATATCATGTCCACGATGGAAGAGTGGATCTTTAAGAGAGCGGAGGAAGTGCATGTATATTCATTTGGGCGGGGAGAAGATTATTCGTTCTTCGGAATTAATTGCCATATTTGATATTTCGATTGAGAAATCCTCCAAGGTGTCCAAGCAATTCGTCATTCAGGCTCAAGCGAGCAAACAACTGGAACGAATTGGCGAAGAGGAAGCGAAATCAATTGTTGTTACGAAAAATATCGTGTACTACTCCCCTATTTCCTCCTCCACTCTCAAAAAAAGAGCCAAAATTTTGTTAGAGATTTAAAGGCACACTAGTACTAAAGAGATAATCAGAAAGAAGTAGGTGAAGGCATGTCAATGAATCAACCGACATATGATGAGAGCCAGATTCAGGTGCTGGAAGGGCTCGAAGCGGTCCGAAAGCGTCCCGGCATGTATATTGGTTCCACTAGCGCTAAGGGTCTGCACCATCTGGTGTGGGAAGTAGTAGATAACAGTATCGATGAAGCACTCGCGGGTCATTGCGACCATATTCAAGTGATTATTCACGAGAATAATAGTGTTACCGTTATTGATAACGGACGCGGTATCCCTGTAGGGGAGAATGCAAAGTTAAAAAAATCGACTCTCGAAGTAGTTATGACTGTCCTGCATGCAGGCGGTAAGTTCGGTGGCGGTGGATATAAAGTATCGGGTGGTCTGCACGGGGTAGGTATATCTGTAGTTAACGCCTTGTCCGAAAAGGTTGTTGTTACAGTTAAACGTGATGGTCATGTATACCAACAGGAATATAAACGTGGAGCACCGCAGTATGACATCAAAGTTATCGGAAATACGGATGAGACTGGAACGACTACAACCTTTCTTCCAGATACTGAAATATTTACTGAAACCACAACTTTTGAATATTCAACACTGCTTACCCGTATCCGTGAGTTAGCTTTTTTGAATAAAGGAATTGCACTTTCGCTTCATGATGAGCGTACAGGTGTATCCAACTCGTTCAAATATGAGGGCGGTATTGTTGAGTATGTGAAATATTTGAACGAAAAAAGAGAAGCCTTACATGAAGATCCTATTTACGTTGAAGGCTCACGAGATATGATCCACGTGGAAGTAGCTCTCCAATACAATGATTCATATACAGAGAATATATATTCTTTTGCTAATAATATTAATACACATGAAGGCGGAACCCATGAATCCGGCTTCAAGAGTGCATTGACCCGTATCATCAATGATTATGCCCGTAAAACGGGAGTTATCAAAGACAGCAGTTCTAATTTGACGGGGGATGACGTACGTGAAGGTTTGACGGCGATTATTTCCGTTAAAATTCCAGAGCCGCAGTTCGAAGGTCAAACGAAGACTAAGCTTGGTAACAGCGAAGTACGCGGGATCGTGGAATCACTCTTCGGAGAGAAACTTCAAGAGTTCCTAGAGGAGAATCCAGCTGTATCCCGTCGTGTTCTTGAGAAGTCTTTGCAAGCTTCGCGGGCACGTGAGGCTGCTCGTAAAGCACGGGAACTGACTCGCCGTAAGAGTGCTCTTGAAGTGAGTGCTCTGCCTGGTAAGCTTGCCGACTGCTCCTCTAAGGATGCTTCCATCAGCGAGTTGTTCATCGTCGAAGGGGACTCTGCCGGTGGTTCGGCCAAACAGGGTCGTGATCGTCATTTCCAAGCCATTCTTCCGCTGCGCGGCAAGATCCTGAATGTTGAAAAAGCACGTTTGGATCGTATTTTGTCAAATGCCGAGATTCGGGCGATCATTACAGCTTTAGGTACCAGCATTAGTGATGATTTTGATCTGTCTAAAGCTCGTTATCACAAAGTAGTTATCATGACGGATGCCGACGTCGATGGAGCTCATATCAGAACTCTTTTGCTGACGTTCTTCTACCGCTACATGAGAAAACTGGTTGATGCCGGGTATATATACATCGCTCAGCCGCCACTATTCAAGGTGGAACGCAATAAAGTCATTCGTTATGCGAATTCCGAGAAGGAACGCGATGAGATTATTGCTGGGTTCGGCGAGAATGTTAAAGTCAACGTTCAGCGTTACAAAGGACTTGGTGAAATGAACGCGACGCAGCTGTGGGATACAACCATGGATCCTGAGAGTCGCATGATGCTGCAGGTAACGATTGAGGATGCTATGCTGGCCGATAGTATTTTCGATACGTTAATGGGCGATAACGTCGAACCACGACGCGAATTTATTCAAGAGCATGCAAAAATGGTTAAGAATCTTGATGTGTAAAAGCTAATAATATATACAAACCTCCGGCGTTCACTTCCCTTTGGGAAAATAATGCCGGAGGTTTTTTTGAAAATATGAGAAAGTAAATTGAACCTAGCCTGAACTTGAGAATCGTTTACGTCTGGAAGAGACTGTGGGAGGGGTTCTTTTTACACGGCCGTAAGAAGCTGCATAACGATGGATTTTTCGATAAATAGATTTATCAGGAAATAATTTAAAGACAACAATAGAGGGAAGTGTGTTAATCTCAAGCACCCATAAGTCATGCTCAGAATCAATGGCGACATCTAGCCCAATTTCTTTAATTCGTGGATACACTCTCTCTAGTTGTCTGGCCATAACTATTCCGAGTGTCTTTAGCTCATACATGGTGGAAGCTGCCTCATAAGCGTTCATATGTCCTTCAAGCACAGCTCTTACTGCTAAGATACTGCCTCCGCTATGATAATTAGTGATAATCTTATGGGGGGCAGCCACCCTGCTTAACATGCCGGTAGTTTCCCATGAACCTTCTAAATTTTTCTGAACTAGGACTCGCAGATCAAAAGGGCGCTCTTTGTGCTTTAATAGATCAATCCCTTTTTGGATTAAATAGGGTCGGTTTTGGATGACTTTGATTAGAGCCTTATCAAGTTCCTCGGGGGAAGAGAATGCCAGAGCCGATTTTTTATACCGCAAAATATACATAATCTTCGTTTCATTGGCCTTCGGTTCTTGCTCCTCCAGATGATCCTGGTGCTCAGTTGGGTGTAATGTGACGGTTCGCTGTTCTACCCGCATAACTCCGCTGCCATAGGTACCTCTGTCTGGTTTGATGTAAACCATGTCGTACAACATAAGCATTTCCTGAAGAGTATTCAAATCATATTTACGGGTATCGGGGATGTAGACGGAGAGAGAGCGATTTTGTAGAATAGCCTTCGTTTTAGCCCACTTACTGGAGACCCGTTGAATCTTCATCACTTTTCCTCCCTTTCTTGCTGCTGAAATTTCAGGACAAGCAATCTAAACAATGGTATAATAAGAAGATATGGGATTAAGCCCTTTTTAGTTGATTAAGGACGATTCCATTCGAAATAAAGGACGACATAGTCATTTGTTCTTGTCTATACAGTCTATGTACTGGAGGCATGTGCGGAAAGGGCAAATACCCTTATTCGGGCAAAAAGAAATCAAATTTAGACGATATAAGGCTATTACGTTTAATTGTGCTGCTTTTGAGAAAGTAATATAATAAAGGGTAGCGATTTTTTCAAAATATAAGAAAGTATAGAGATTCAGTCTACACTTTTTCCTTATATTTTTTACAAGAAGCGGAAGCCGTCCTATTAGGGTCGGTGAAGTCGTTTCTTCTTATATGAAGGAGGTCCAGCAACTCATGGCTGAACAAAATAACCCGCAAATTAAAGATCGGGACATTGGTGTAGAAATGCGTGACTCCTTTATGGATTACGCGATGAGCATTATTGTTAGCCGAGCTTTACCGGATGTGCGGGACGGACTAAAACCGGTTCACCGACGCATTTTGTTTGCGATGTCTGAACTTGGAATGTCTCCGGATAAGCCTCACAAAAAATCGGCGAGAATCGTCGGTGAAGTTATTGGTAAGTATCATCCCCACGGGGACTCTGCTGTTTATGAGACGATGGTACGTATGGCTCAGGATTTTTCTATGCGCTACATGCTTGTAGATGGCCACGGTAACTTCGGTTCTGTGGATGGTGATATGGCAGCAGCAATGCGTTATACGGAAGCGCGTCTTTCGAAGATCGCAATGGAAATGCTCCGGGATCTGAACAAAGAGACAGTAGACTTTGCACCCAACTATGATGGTGAAGAGAATGAGCCGGTTGTATTACCTGCACGTTATCCAAACCTGCTCGTAAACGGTGTCTCCGGTATTGCTGTCGGTATGGCGACTAATATTCCACCACACAATTTGGGTGAAGTTATTGATGGTGTACAAGCGATGATTCGCAACCCTGATATAACTCCAATGGAATTGATGGAATTTATTCAAGGCCCTGACTTCCCTACGTCTGGATTTATCCTTGGCCGGGAAGGTATTCGTCAGGCTTACCGTACAGGCCGCGGTTCTGTTACTATGCGAGCCAAGGCTACCATCGAGGAGATTAACGGGAAAGCTCGTATTATCGTTCATGAGCTTCCATATCAGGTGAACAAGGCTCGTCTGGTTGAAAAAATTGCCGAATTGGTTCGGGAGAAGCGGATTGAGGGGATCACGGATCTTCGTGATGAATCTGACCGTAATGGTATGCGTGTTGTGGTTGAGATGAGACGTGATGTCAACCCAAGCGTTGTGCTTAATAATCTTTACAAGCATACTTCTATGCAGTCGACTTTCGGTATCAATATGCTTGCTATCGTGAACAATGAGCCAAAGGTGCTTAATCTCCGTGACGTTCTGTATCATTATTTACAGCACCAAATGGTAGTTATTCGCCGACGTACTGAATTTGATCTGAAAAAGGCTGAGGCCCGCGCTCACATTTTGGAAGGCCTTCGTATTGCTTTGGATAACCTTGATGAAGTTATTGCCTTGATCCGTGCTTCCCGCACAACGGATATCGCCCGTGAAGGCTTGATGAGTACTTTCAGTCTCAGTATTGAGCAGTCCCAAGCGATTCTCGACATGCGGATGCAGCGCCTGACAGGTCTGGAACGTGAAAAGATCGAAAATGAGTATAATGAGCTGTTGGCTAAAATCGCTGAGTATCGGGCAATTTTGGCTAATGAATCGCTTGTGCTCGAAATTATCAGTAATGAATTGCAAGAGATCCGCGATAAATTTGCTGATAATCGCCGTACAGAGATAACTGTAGGTGAAGAGAGTATATTGGACGAGGACCTTATTCCACGTGAAGAGGTTATAGTAACCATTACTCATACCGGATATATCAAACGCCTGCCAGTAAGCACTTACCGCAGCCAGAAGCGGGGCGGACGCGGCGTTATGGGTATGGATACGAAGGACACAGACTTTGTGGAGCATCTATTCGTAAGTAACTCCCATAATTATTTGATGTTCTTTACCGATAAAGGTAAGGTCTACCGGATTAAAGCTTATGAGATTCCGGAGCTTGGACGGACGGCACGTGGAACACCGATTATCAATCTGCTTCAGATTGAACAAGGTGAGAAGATTAGTGCTGTAATCCAGGTCGAGGATAGCGACATTGATAAATATTTGTTCTTCTCTACTCGTCAGGGTATTGTGAAGAAGACACCACTTGAAGACTATAACAACATCCGCAAAGGCGGACTGATAGCTATTAATCTTCGAGAAGATGACTCTCTGATCGAGGTTAAACTTACGGACGGACAACAGAATCTGATTATTGGTACCGCACGCGGTATGTCAATCACCTTCTCGGAGAACGACGTTAGATCTATGGGTCGCAGCGCTACGGGTGTCAAAGGTATAACTCTTACCGGAAATGACCAAGTCATCGGAATGGATTGTGTTGATGAAGAACTTGAAGTTCTAATCGTTACTTCCAAGGGTTATGGTAAACGGACACCAGCAGGTGATTACCGTTCCCAAACTCGTGGTGGTAAGGGAATCAAGACCATCAACCTTACCGAAAAGAATGGTCCTGTAGTGGGCTTGAAAGTCGTTAAGAATGACGAAGACCTTATGATCATTACGACAAGCGGAACCTTGATTCGTACCAGCATGGATGGAATTTCAACTATGGGACGTTATGCTCAGGGTGTTAAGCTCATTAATATCCGTGAGGATGATGCAGTGGCCACTCTTTGCCGAGCTGACAAGAATGAAGAAGAAGAGGAAGTTTCCGATATCGAAGAGGGCGGAGATTTGGCAGTAGAAGAAGGCGTTGATACTCCTGCTGAAGAGTTTGAATCAAGTGAACCTGAACTCGAAGTAGAAGATGAAGAAGATACACTAGAATAGTTAGCTAAGAAGAGCATGGTTTCTTATTTGAGAAACCCATGCTCTTTTTTTTGTACCACACTAGTCGCTTGTATTTATCCATACTATAATTAGAGAAATAGATTAACTAGCACTAGTAACGTTCTTATAGAAGAAGAGCGTCCCTGAACTTATGGTGTTAAAGAAATAAAGGGGCTGAGTATATGCCGAATTTATCCGTTGCGGATGTGAAACCAGGTTCAAAGATTATTAAAGATGTGATTACACCTTTGGGTGGAATTCTGTTCGCCAAGGGAAAAGTATTGTTGCCGCGTGATATGGAAATACTCCAGGCTTTCCTGATTCAACAGGTTGAGATTGAAGGTAGTGTAGAGGATAACAAAGCAGTAGAAGTAGTTAAGACCCCTGCCAAAAATACTGCAACAAAAGTTGGAGCAGTAGTTAAAGAAAAAAGTAGTAGCCCCCTTCACGATGAGTATGACAAGATGTTGGCTCTTGTTAAAAATAGTTATCGTTCTGTTACCGCAGTAACGCTCCCTATTTTTGAGCTGCGCAGTCAGTTGGAGTCAATGATTTTACATATGAAGGATTATCACGTATTGAAGTTTGTTCCACGGATGTTAAATGAGCAGGACTATAACTATCATAATGCGGTATTGTCTGCCTTGACGTCATATAAGATTGCCCAGTGGTGTAATTATCCTCAGAAGGATTGGATGCAGGCAGCTTTTGCGGGCTTGCTTCATGATATTGGGAATGCCAAAGTGGATCCAGCCCTGCTCCATAAAGCTGAGATGTTAAGCAGTGAAGAAAAAGAAGAGGTACGCAGGCATACAACTTACGGATATCAATTTCTGCGAAATGTAACGGCGATTAATGAAGGTGTCAGATTGGCTGCATTACAGCATCATGAGAAAATAGACGGTTCGGGATATCCACTCCGACTGGAAGGCACCCAGATTCACTTCTACGCTAAAATAGTGGCAGTAGCAGATATTTATCATGCTATGACACGGGAGAGAGCCTATCGAAAAGCAGAATCTCCTTATTTGGTTTTGGAACAGATCCTTAAGGAAAGCTTCGGTAAGTTGGATCCTGTCATTGTTCAAACCTTTATCCAAAAAACTACTGAGTTATACAACGGAACTCAAATCCGACTAAGCGATGGACGCAACGGGGAGATTATATTCACAGACCGTAGTAACCCCACACGCCCAATGGTTCAGGTTGAGGGTAAGATTGTTAATCTAGCAATAGAACGAGATTTGCACATTCAAGAGATTACTTCGTAACAATAAGATATAGAAGCTACCTCCACAAACCATATATATTGATCTTATGCGTTGTAGGAGGTAGCTTAGTTTCCTAAAGATAAGATATTTACAAAAAAAGCTTGCAATGAATCTCTATACATGATATATTCTTATTCCGGCCAAGAAATGTTGATGCCGAGCTCGAAA
>JAILZT010000027.1 GCA_023512345.1 Paenibacillus sp. | reverse complement strand
GAACACGACCGTTAAGACCTCCAGCGCCGATGGTACTTGGACCGAAGGGTCCTGGGAGAGTAGGACGCCGCCAAGCATATGAGACCACTGTTGATTCATTTGACAGTGGTCTTTGTGTTTCCTTTTTACCTGTGGAAAGATTGTGGATAATTACAGAAAAACACTAAAAACTTACACACATGTGGATACATTACTTACGCTATCTAAAACGCCATAACTGTGGGTATATCAAGGGTTACACAGAACTTTTTTATGAAAAACAATAGTAATCCACCGATCTATGTGCATAGATTCTTGAGGGTGTGGATACCTTCTCTAAAGCTGTTAATATTTCGCCTGACTGGGGTCATTTATTGACCTGAATACATAGTAGAATTCAAGCCTGTGGATAACTTATTTTGAAAAATGAATACTGGGGTCGATTATTAACATATCCAGCAACTTGCACATCGGAATCAGCATCCATACAATAAGAATAAATAGATATGGATGAGGTGACGTTAATGGAAATCAGACAACTACTACATAATGAGTTCGAAGCTAGTATTAATCTGTCAGAGTATGCTTTTCAATACACTCTTTCGGATAAGGCTAGAGAAAGGGCACAAAAAAGATTCAAACCGGAACGAGTTTGGGGCATTTTTGATGAAGGAGTGCTCGGTGCTAAATTGACATTGCTTCCCCTAGAAGTTTACATACAAGGAAAGACAGTTCCAATGGGGGGTATTGCGGGTGTCGCCACTTGGCCGGAAAACCGGAGACAAGGTCTTGTGGCTAAGCTGCTCACTCATGCTCTTGAACGAATGAACGAATTGGGACAACTGTTATCTTTTTTACATCCCTTTAATATCCCCTTTTATCGTAAGTTTGGTTGGGAGATTTACTGTGAATATAAAAAATACACGATTCCTGTAGCGAATTTACCGGTGAAGACTGTGATTGAAGGCAAGGTAAAACGCGATGCGAATGATATTGGGCTCATGTCTCTTTTATATACAGAGTTTGCTTCGAAATATAATGGAGTTCTAAACCGCAGCCAGGAGTGGTGGGAACAATCTGTTGTGGATGAGGATGGGCATGATGTGGTCTTTTATTCAGCGCTCGGGAAGCCGGAAGGTTATGTGCTGTATAAAATAGAGAAAAAAGAGCTGATCATTGATGAGTTTGTTTATTTAAATGAGCAAGCGCGTAGAGGCTTGTGGACTTTTATTAGCAATCATGACTCCATGGTTAATCAAGTTTCATTGAAGATGGTTCCGGCAGATGATATTCTCCCCTTTTTATTGCCTGATCCGCGAATTCCTCAAGAGAACTTCCCTTATTTTATGGGACGAATCGTAAATGCTAAAGCATTCATCGAAGGATTTTCTTTTGCTGCAGGGGCTCAAGGGAAAGTAACTCTTCATATTAAGGATGATTATGCACCGTGGAATGCTGGATTGTGGGAGTGGAGTTTGTCTGAGGAAGGCCAGTCGTCTTTAATAAAGGTTGAGGGCGATAGTAAGGATGCTGATTTGTCCTGTGATATCGGTGCATTAACTGTTCTTTTGCTCGGTTATAAGCGTCCGGAGGAAATGTATCGGTATGGCGGCCTGTCAGGGAACCCCGCTGCAGTGTCCTGGCTTGAAAAAGCTGTACCGTGTTCACCAACGGCCCTTTTTGATTTCTTTTAAGCATCCTCTTGGAATTCCCAAAGAATATGCTATAATATGAAATAAGTCAAAGAAAGTCAAAGTCAACGGAGTGTACAACTGGACTATAATGGATTTGCAGTAAGCCTTATTAATAACCACTGAGTATGTGAAGTACAGGGATGTGGTCACACTAAGAAGGTCTAAAGCACAAATATTAAGGAATGAATTTCAGATCATGGGTTAAGCAGTACCTGGGATTCGGAATTTTGCTCTTTGGTTAAGCTTCCTTATAGGTTGTCGCCTTAGGGCGAATGGTCGGTTGGACTCTAAGCTTATAAACACTGGAGGATGAGTGATGCGTAATATCTCCGATATTATCGAACAATATCTGAAGAATATTTTGCATGAAAGTCCTGAAGGTACGGTGGAAATCCAGCGTAATGATCTGGCGGACCAGTTCTCCTGCGTACCGTCACAGATAAATTATGTTATTAGTACGCGCTTCACTTTGGAAAAAGGCTACCTGGTGCAAAGTAAACGCGGCGGGGGTGGTTATATCCGTATTCAACGCTTTGAGCTGCCTCAGAACGTAGCGTTGTATGCGCATCTTAACCACACGATCGGCAGTGAAATTGACCAGAGCGCTGCTGAAGGACTGATTTATCAGTTAGAGGAAGCCTGTTTTCTTAGCGAGCGAGAAGCGTGTCTCATACGCGCCGCCGTTTCCCGGGATTGTCTGACAATCAAGCTTCCCTATCGGGATGAGGTTCGTGCCAAACTTATGAAGGCGATGATCATTTCTTTATTAGGTAAATAATTGTCAATCTAAGGGAGGGACTCCGCCGTTATGCTCTGTCAGGAATGCGGTGTCAAACAGGCAACACTCCATTTCACAAAGATTGTAAATGGAGAAAAGACGGAATTTCATATTTGTGAAAGCTGTGCTCGTGATAAGGGAGAGTTAATTCCTGGAACATCAGGAGGCTTCTCCATTCACAGTTTGCTGTCAGGCTTGCTCGATCTAGAAGGACCGGGCAAAGAAAAGTCCGCAGCATCTAAGATCGCACAGACACAAGCCTGCGAGGAATGTGGTATGACCTACTCGCAATTCAGCAAACTTGGGCGATTCGGCTGCAGCTCCTGTTATAAATATTTTAACAGCGGGTTGGATCCTCTTTTCAAGCGGGTACACGGCAGCACTTTACACGTCGGGAAAATTCCTAAACGCGCCGGTGCACAAATTGTAGTAAGACGGCAGATTGAAGAAATGAAGCAGGAACTCGGAATCAGTATTTTGCAGGAAGAGTTCGAAAAGGCCGCAGAGCTTCGGGATCACATTCGGCGACTTGAAAAAGAAATTGCACAAGAGTAAAGTCTTTGATATATAGGGAGGACACGACATGCCAAATCTTCGGTTCACCGAACAAGCACTCAGCGACTTTATGCGCAGTGGCGGCGGAAGCCATTCAGAGATTGTCATCAGCAGCCGTGTTCGGATCGCCCGCAATTTGCAGCACATTCCTTTTCCACTGCTGGCTTCATTGAAGCAATCAGAAGAGGTACTGGAGCAGCTTACTCCCGTATTTAGCGGGGAAGAGGCGACGGAATACGGTTCTTTTCAGATGTTGAGACTGGATGAATTAGAAGCGCTGGATAAAAAGGTTTTGGTGGAGAAACATCTCATCAGCCCTAGTCTGGTTAGTGATTCAAAAGGTGGAGCAGTCCTGCTGAATGATGATGAGTCTGTCAGTATTATGATTAACGAAGAAGATCATCTTCGCATACAATGTTTGTTTCCGGGCTTTCAGGTTCAGGAGGCGTGGGAACGTGCAACAGCTATTGATGATATTTTTGAAGAATCTGTAAATTATGCCTTTGATGATAAAAGAGGTTACCTAACCAGTTGTCCCACAAATGTAGGTACAGGGCTTAGGGCTTCGGTTATGATGCATTTACCCGCCTTGGTGATGAGCCACCAGATTAATCGCATTCTTTCTGCAGTTAATCAAGTGGGCTTAACGGTAAGAGGGATATACGGGGAGGGCAGCGAGGCGGTCGGAAATATTTTTCAAATTTCGAACCAGATTACACTCGGCCAGTCCGAAACCGAAATTATCGACAATCTTCAAAGTGTGGTTATGCAGATTATTGAACATGAACGAAATGCGCGTGAACGTTTGCTTGCCGATTCTGCGCTGCGGATCACCGATCGAGTAATGCGCTCCTACGGTATTTTATCGTATGCAGCTGTACTTGAGCTCAAGGAATCGGCACAGCGATTGTCTGATATACGTTTGGGAGTGGACCTAGGCATACTTCAAGGCCCCTCAGTTTCAATCATGAATGAGTTGAACGTTAAGACGCAGCCAGGTTTCCTGGAAAAGATGTTTGGCGATGAAATGAGCACTACCGAAAGAGATATGTACCGAGCGAAGCTGCTCAGGGAAACTTTGGGAACCAAATATTAATTATAGATATTTATTATTCATGGAGGTGCAGGAGATATGATGTTTGGAAGATTTACGGAACGGGCACAAAAGGTGCTGGCGCTGGCGCAGGAAGAAGCCGTACGTTTAGGACATAACAATATCGGCACAGAACATATTTTGCTCGGTTTGATTCGTGAAGGAGACGGCATTGCTGCTAAGGCATTAATTGGTCTGGGTCTGGGTCTTGAGAAAATTCAAGATGAAGTCGAACAATTGATTGGCAGAGGTCAGGAACAGCCAACGAACATTGCTTATACTCCACGTGCCAAAAAAGTCATTGAGTTGTCGATGGACGAAGCCCGCAAGCTGGGACATACTTACGTCGGTACTGAGCATATTTTACTCGGACTTATCCGTGAAGGCGAAGGCGTAGCTGCCCGCGTACTTAATAATTTGGGAATCAGCTTAAATAAAGCTCGTCAACAGGTCCTGCAGCTTCTGGGCAGCAATGATTCGGTTTCCAGCCACAGTGGAGCACCTGTCAACGTTAGCACACCAACACTGGATGGCCTGGCAAGAGATCTAACGGCGTATGCCAAAGAGGGTCATCTGGACCCTGTTATCGGCCGCAGTAAGGAAATTGAGCGTGTTATCCAAGTCCTTAGCCGTCGTACGAAGAATAACCCGGTATTGATTGGTGAACCAGGGGTCGGTAAAACAGCTATCGCTGAAGGCTTGGCACAAAAGATCATCAATAATGAAATTCCGGAAACGCTGCGTGATAAACGTGTCATGACACTGGATATGGGTTCTGTAGTGGCAGGAACGAAATACCGTGGTGAGTTTGAAGATCGTCTTAAAAAAATCATGGATGAAATCCGCCAAGCAGGCAACATTGTACTCTTTATCGACGAATTGCATACCTTAATCGGGGCAGGCGGCGCTGAAGGTGCCATTGACGCATCCAATATTCTTAAACCGGCTTTGGCCCGTGGAGAATTGCAGTGCATTGGTGCGACAACATTAGATGAATATCGTAAATATATTGAAAAAGATGCCGCATTGGAACGTCGTTTCCAACCGATTCGTGTAGATCAACCTTCACCTGAGGAAGCTGTACAAATTCTCTACGGATTGCGCGACCGTTACGAAGCGCATCACCGTGTAAAAATTACGGATGAAGCTATTGAACAAGCTGTGAAGCTGTCTGACCGTTATATCCCAGATCGTTTCCTGCCTGATAAAGCGATTGATCTGATTGATGAAGCGGGTTCGAAGGTAAGGCTTAACTCTTACACAATTCCGCCGAATCTGAAGGAATTGGAAATGCGTTTGGATGATATCCGCAAGGAGAAGGACTCTGCTGTACAAAGCCAAGAGTTCGAGAAAGCAGCCGCTCTGCGTGATACGGAACAAAAAATCCGTGAAGAGCTGGATACAACCAAAAACCAATGGAAAGAAAAACAAGGCCGTACAGATTCTGAAGTTACTCCAGAAGATATCGCACAGGTCGTGGCCAGTTGGACGGGCATTCCCGTTAGTCAGTTGAAGGAAGAAGAGACGGACCGCCTGCTTAATATGGAGTCTTTGCTGCATCAACGTGTAATTGGTCAAGATGAAGCGGTCAAAGCCGTCAGCCGGGCACTTCGCCGGGCACGTGCAGGATTGAAAGATCCAAAGCGTCCAATGGGCTCCTTTATTTTCCTTGGACCTACAGGCGTAGGTAAAACGGAATTGGCTCGCGCACTCGCTGAGGCCATGTTCGGTGATGAGAATGCCGTTATCCGGATCGATATGTCGGAATACATGGAGAAACACTCCACTTCACGCTTGGTCGGAGCGCCTCCAGGGTATGTAGGATATGAAGAAGGCGGACAGTTGACCGAAAAAGTTCGTCGTAAACCTTACTCAGTCGTTCTGCTCGATGAAATTGAGAAGGCCCATCCAGAAGTATTTAACATTCTGCTGCAAGTGCTCGAAGATGGTCGTCTAACAGATTCCAAAGGTCGGGTTGTTGATTTCCGGAATACACTCATAATCCTAACTTCTAACGTTGGAGCACAAGCTATTCGCAAAAACTCGACATTGGGCTTTACGGCAGTACAAGATGCTGGCGCCGATTACGGGAACATGAAGGGTAAAGTAATGGAAGAACTGAAGAAGAGCTTCCGTCCCGAATTTCTTAACCGTATCGATGAGATTATTGTCTTCCACTCCTTGGATGAGAAGCATATTGCCGAAATCGTTACGCTAATGTCTGAAGAGCTTCGCAAACGTCTGAAAGAGTATGATGTTGACTTCTATCTTACAGATCAAGCGAAGGCCTTCTTAGCCAAGGAAGGTTATGATCCAGCCTTTGGTGCTAGACCTCTACGCCGGGCCATTCAGAAGCATATCGAGGATAGACTTTCTGAAGAGCTGCTGAAGGGTAACATCCAAAAAGGTGATTCCCTCAACATTGATGAATTAAACGGTGAGTTAGTGGTAACCAAGGTTGAGCCAGTAACGCAAGAAGCTGAAGTGCAATCGGAAAAGGAATAATAATTTGCATTAGTGTTTAAAAGCCCTCGAGCCTTAATTGGTTCGAGGGCTTTTTTTTGAAATATAAGAATTTATAGGTTTCACAATTTCTTCTTGCTTCTTAAATATCCTTCCGTTGAAGGGACAGAAATGGTAAACTTTGAAGGAAGATAAAAATATCCACAATTTAAAGTTTGAACAACATAGAGCAGCGAATTTTGTGAAATAATGTAGTAAGCTGGAGGTAGAATACCTTTCTGCTTTCAATCGAAGGAGTGCACATGGCAAAAGTAAAAACTAAATTTCAATGCACCGAATGTGGTTATGAGTCTGCGAAATGGCTCGGCAAGTGCCCGGGATGCCAGGCATGGAATTCCATGGTGGAGGAAGTAGAAAGCAGTGTCGTCAAAACCCAAGGCATGAATGCACCTATATTTCATAGTAAAGAAAAGGCACAATCCATCATAAATATAGAAAGCGATAAGGAGCCTCGCATTCTGACGGGCATCGGAGAACTTAACCGTGTGCTTGGCGGAGGAATCGTTCCAGGCTCACTAGTGCTGGTGGGAGGCGACCCCGGCATCGGAAAATCAACTCTTCTGCTGCAAACCTCGCATGCCCTCACAGTACAAGGCCTGCGTGTATTGTATATTTCCGGAGAAGAATCAGTACGTCAGACGAAGCTTCGAGCGGATCGGTTGGGTGCGCTTTCAGCTGAACTATACGTACTGTGTGAAACCAATATGGAAAGTATCGAAGAAGCGATTGAGCAGATTCAGCCGCAATTTCTGGTTATCGATTCCATACAAACGGTCTATATGCCGGAAGTAACAAGTGCTCCAGGGAGTGTGACCCAAGTAAGGGAATGTACGACAAGATTTATGCGTATTGCCAAAATTCGCGGTATTGCTACGGTGCTTGTAGGCCATGTTACTAAAGAAGGTGCAATAGCTGGACCGAGGTTACTTGAGCATATGGTTGACTGCGTGCTTTATTTTGAGGGAGAACGTCATCATACGTACCGATTACTTCGTGCGGTTAAGAACCGTTTTGGTTCCACCAATGAGATTGGCATTTTTGAAATGAATGAGATCGGTCTAACGGAGGTTGATAATCCCTCAGAGCTATTTTTATCGGAACGCCCTTTGGGAGTAGCGGGTTCGACGGTTGTTGCCAGTATGGAAGGAACAAGGCCGATACTCGTAGAACTGCAGGCTCTTGTGGCTGCTACACATTTTCCTTCACCGAGGCGAATGTGTACGGGCATGGATCATCAGCGCATGGCACTTATTATTGCGGTGTTGGAGAAACGGATGGGAATGTTCCTGCAGAATCAGGATGCTTATGTCAATGTAGCCGGTGGTGTGAAGCTGGATGAGCCTGCCATAGACTTGGCTGTTGCCATTAGTATCGCTTCTAGCTTTCGAGATATTCCGACAAAGCCATTCGATGTTTTTTTTGGTGAAGTCGGGTTAACCGGTGAGGTTCGAGGGGTCTCACGCGCAGAAATGCGTGTAAAAGAGGCTGCTAAGCTTGGTTTCCGGCGGGTGATCATGCCAGAGAAAAGCTTGAAAGGCTGGAAGCACCCGAAGGATATTCAGATTATTGGTGTCAGTACTGTAGCAGATGCACTATCGGTCGCGTTAGATTAGGGGGCACAAGAAATGAAAGAATATAGTCCATTAGATAATATGAATGACTTGCTCAGACTTGCAGCACCTGGGACACCCTTTCGTGAAGGGTTGGAGAACGTGCTTCGGGCTAAGACAGGGGCGCTGATTGTTGTCGGATATAGTCCGGAGGTGATGGAAGTTGTCGATGGTGGATTTTCTATTAACTGCGACTTCTCACCCAACTATCTATATGAATTAGCCAAAATGGATGGAGCAATTATCCTTAGTGAGGACTTGAAGCGGATATTGTACGCCAATACACAGCTGATCCCGGATTCCTCCATTTCTTCGATCGAAACGGGAATACGTCACCGAACAGCAGAGCGTGTGGCGAAGCAAACGGGGAAATTGGTGGTATCCATTTCGCAAAGACGGAATATAATCACACTGTATCAGGGTTCTATCCGTTACGCACTGAAAGAAATTGGTGCAATTTTAGCCAAAGCCAATCAGGCGATACAGACACTTGAGAAGTACAAGGCCGTTTTAACTCAAGGACTTACCAATTTATCGGCTTCAGAATATGAGGGGGCTGTGACTGTACCGGAAGTGGTAGGTGTGATTCAGCGTGTGGAAATGGTGTTGCGGATTAAAATGGAAATTAAGCGCTATATCAACGAACTTGGAAATGAAGGCCGGTTAATCAGCATGCAAATGGAAGAACTGGTTGGAAATACAGAGGAAGAAGCATGGCTTCTTTACAGAGACTATGCAAGAGAAGAAGAAGAAGAGGGAATTCGAGAAATTATTGCTGGACTCAAAAGAGCTAGTGATGATGAACTCATGGATGACAACCATATTTCCCGTCTTTTAGGCTATTCTCTAACGGCTGTTACCTCAGAGGAAGCAGTAACGCCACGTGGTTATCGCCTTCTGAATAAAATACCACGGCTGCCAAATGTCATCATTCATAATCTGGTGGAGCGTTTCGAAATGCTGCCGAATTTGATGCGGGCGAGTATTGCTGAATTGGATGAAGTGGATGGAATTGGAGAGGTTCGGGCACGTAACATTCAGGACGGACTTAAGCGGCTGCAGAAGCAAGTTCTTATTGACAGACAAATGTAAATATCATACAATCACGTAATGTTAGACGTTAAGGCTCAATGAAAGTATAGAGGTGACGAAATGATAACAAAGTCAATTCCGAGTCTGTTTACCTTAGGTAACCTGATGCTTGGAATGTTTGCAATTTTGATGGCGTTCGATGGCAAGCTGAGCATGGCCGCTATAATGATAATTATCGCAATGCTATTAGACGGCTTGGATGGACGTGTCGCCCGCGCACTTGGAGTGGAAAGTGAATTTGGTAAGGAGTTAGATTCCCTGTCCGATGTTATTTCTTTTGGCGCAGCACCCGCTTTTATAATGTATGTCACAAGCCTAAATGAATTGAATCCAGCTTTAGCTTGGACAGTAACTGCAATTTTTCCGGTGTTTGGAGCGCTTCGCCTGGCACGTTTTAATGTTAGACCAGGGATTCCTGGGTATTTTATTGGTTTGCCGATTCCGGCTGCTGGTGGCGTATTAGCCACACTGGCGCTTTTTCATAACGATGTATCTGCCCCATTTATGATTGTTGCTACATTGCTTTTATCTTATCTGATGGTCAGCACTGTTAAATATCCAAATTTCAAGAAAATAGGTTTACCCAAAAAAGCGGTTGTAGGAGCACCATTAGTCATTATCGTTGCTGTAGCCGTTGCTGTTGTTTTCCCTGAACAAATCGCCAAGCTGATCTTTGTTCTTCTGGCTTTGTATGCCTTGTACGGTCTAAAACAAAATGTGGAAAGATTGACAGCTAGACGCCGTCACCGCCGCAGAAGACGTTCCGAAGAAAAGGTGTATCACTCTAAGAACGGATAGCAGTACTATACTATTGCACCCGCAAAATACGATTCATTTATAAAAAAAGGCTTTGCTATCTGATTAGGATGGCAAAGCCTTTTTTGCGTGCGGAGAGAAGAGAAACTTCTTAGGATAAATTAAATAGTCCGAGCGTGGCGCATTTTTGCGATTCCTTGACCACAATCTCGTCCATATTGATATTTAGTAAGTTACATAGAGCTGACATGTAAAATAGTTCACGACCAAGTTCTGAACCGATTACTTCACGGCAGTTTTCACAAAGTTGCCCTTCCACATGTGTGCCTGCGGTTTCCTTGGCCTGTTCCAAAGTATCACCAGGCTCGAAGACCTGCTTGGAGGCATGGAGCTCGATACAACCACATTCGGTGACTGCCTTAACGACGGCACGGTTAACAGAAGCACTGCTTTGACCATTCTTGGACAGGACATCCAGAAGACTTCGGTGACGGAGTAGCAGTTCGGAAACTTGATCCTGAAAGGCCTGTAAACTTGGTGCGCTCATTACACATTCACCCCTGGGTTCATAATTGAGTTCATTATATGCCACTCTCCCTACCCTTTTCAACAGGGAATAAGAGATATGTGAGACTTTATCACTAGGAATAACAATTATGTTAGAAAAAATGAGAGCTGTACGATTACCGTCCTGAAAATTGGAACATACTGGTGAGGAATAGACCGTTTTGGTTTGAGAATAAAGGAGGTGCGTATAAACATGTGGAAAAAAGTGATTTTGTCTTTTGCCGGATTGTGTGGTGGATGGTTCGGTTATTCGTTATACCATATGGTGGAACAGGGATTTCCTGCAGGTATGGAACGATTATCAACAGGTCTGCCAGTGGAAGGAAGCATCGTGTTCGCGCTGCTGGGTGCCATTATCTTTTTGTTTGCTGGAACGTTGTGCGCGGAATGGGGAGGTACAAAACTTCAAGAGGCAGTATTACACACCTCGCGTATACCCATGAATGATTTGGCCGCAGGAGCTACTGGGCTTATGGGAGGACTTCTGTTATCGCTTCTGCTCTATCCTAGTATGGCTTGGTTGGGTAAAGCGGGACAGCTGATTCAGGTGGTTCTTACCGTATCCTTCGGTTACATGGGGCTGCGTGTGAGTTTGGCTAAAAAAGAAGAATTAGCTTCATTATGGACAACTGGACGATGGGGTCCCCCTGCAGAACCTGAAGGGCGTGGCCTAGAAGAACACAAAATATTAGACACAAGTGTCATCATCGACGGGCGGATTGCCGACATCTGCAAAACAGGATTCATTGAGGGTACGATTGTCATTCCGGAGTTCGTATTGGAGGAACTGCAGCATATCGCTGATTCATCTGACTTACTGAAGCGCAACCGTGGGCGGCGTGGACTCGACATCCTTAATAAGATCCAGAAAGAGTTGGATGTAAAAGTATTAATCTATGAAGGAGATTTCGAAGAAATTTCTGAGGTAGACAGCAAGCTGGTGAAGTTAGCCAAAGTACTTCGTGGTAAAGTTGTTACCAATGATTTCAACCTTAACAAAGTGTGCGAACTGCAAGGTGTGTCTGTTCTTAATATCAATGACCTCGCTAATGCTGTAAAGCCGGTTGTGCTGCCAGGTGAGGAAATTATCGTTCAGGTTATAAAAGATGGGAAGGAACATGGACAAGGTGTTGCGTATCTTGATGATGGTACTATGATTGTAGTGGAAGGCGGACGTGAGTTCATTGGAACCACTATGGAGGTACTAGTGACAAGTGTTTTACAGACCTCTGCAGGCCGAATGATCTTTGCCAAGCCTAAGTTATTGGAAAAAGCACAGTAGGACCGTTAGCTGAAAGGGTTGGAAATGCCTGCTAAACACGTTATGATAAGGTTATATGTGAAAGACAGGAGCCTTGATCATGTCAAACAGTGTTGGCGTCGTCATTGTGGCGGCAGGCAGAGGAACGCGTATGGGAACAGCAGAAAGCAAACAATTTTTGCTGCTGCAGGACAAGCCGATTGTCGTTCATACGCTAGAAGTATTTCAGCATCATGAGCTTATCTCCGAGATTGTGCTAGTTACGGGTGAAGAAGATATAGAACGCTGCAAGGAATGGATTACTGATTATAAACTGGGCAAAGTAACAGCTGTTATATCGGGCGGCAGCGAGCGTCAGCATTCCGTATATAAAGGGCTGCAGAAACTTAAAACCCAGTGGGTAATGGTTCATGATGGGGTTCGCCCATTCGTTCAACCTAATCAACTAGAAGCATGCTTCCAGCGTGCTAAGAAGATGGGAGCATCCGTGCTGGCTGTACCTGTAAAAGATACTATTAAGCAGGTAGATGATGCGGGCATTGTTATATCAACGCCGGACCGGCGAAGTCTGTGGGCGATTCAAACCCCGCAGACTTTTCGTCTTTCTGAACTAAAAGCTGCCTATGAATTGGCGGAACGGGAAGGCTATGTCGGAACAGACGATTCCAGCCTAGCAGAACGAGCGGGGATTTCAGTATCTGTAGTCGAGGGAAGCTACAGTAACATTAAGATAACTACGCCAGAGGATTTGGATTTTGCAGAGTTTACTAGAAGAACCAGGGGAGAGGGACAATCATGATTGCTGTAGGACAAGGTTTTGATGTACACCAGCTTGTAGAGGGACGCCCATGTATAATTGGAGGGGTTACAATTCCTTATGAGAAGGGATTGCTTGGCCACTCTGATGCGGATGTGCTTTTACATGCAGTGACAGATGCTATTCTAGGCGCACTTGGGCTTGGGGATATCGGCCGGCATTTTCCGGATACGGATCAGGCGTTCAAAGATGCGGACAGTCTTAAATTGCTGGAACAAGTCTGGGAAATGGCTACTCAGAGAGGGTACCGGTTGGGAAATATAGATTCAACAATCATTGCCCAAAAACCGAAGATGGCGCCTTATATTCCTGAAATGACAGAGATTATTGCTCGGGTTCTGGGAGCAGACCCTTCCAAAGTAAATGTTAAAGCCACTACTACGGAACAGCTTGGCTTCACGGGACGTGGCGAGGGGATTGCCGCCCAATCTATTGTCTGTCTGCTTCAAGATGTGATATCATCGTGAGATGGACGAATGATTATAAATGAATGAAAGTCATACTTAACCATATGAAGCGGAGGGAATGAAATGGCGGATGAAGTCCGGGTGCGGTATGCACCAAGCCCTACGGGACATTTACATATCGGAAATGCCAGAACGGCTCTATTTAACTATCTATTTGCCCGGAATAAGGGTGGCAAGTTTATTATTCGGATTGAAGATACTGACGTAAAGCGTAATGTTGCAGGTGGTGAAGAAAGTCAGCTGAAGTATTTGAGATGGCTGGGCATCAACTGGGATGAGAGTGTTGATGTTGGTGGCGAATACGGTCCATATCGTCAGACCGAACGGCTTGATTTATACCGTGTGCATACTCAGGATTTACTTGATCGTGGTTTAGCTTATCGCTGTTATTGTACGGAAGAAGAACTGGAAGCAGAACGGGAAGAACAGACTGCACGTGGAGAAACACCACGTTATTCCGGTAAGCATCGTGATTTGACCGAGGAGCAGCGTCAGGCGTTCGAAAACGAAGGCCGGATTGCAAGCATTCGCTTTAGAGTACCAGAAGACCGCACTTATACTTTTGACGATATCGTTAAGGGAACCATCTCTTTTCAAACTAAAGAAATGGGCGATTTTGTTATCGTGAAGAAGGATGGGATTCCGACCTATAACTATGCGGTTGCTGTAGACGACCATCTTATGAAAATCTCCCATGTTCTGCGTGGAGAAGACCATATTTCCAATACACCTCGTCAGCTTATGATCTATGAGGCTCTGGGCTGGGAAGCACCGTTATTTGGCCATATGACGCTGATTGTCGGGGATAACCACAAGAAGCTGAGCAAGCGTGATGAGTCGGTCATCCAATTTATTGAACAATATGATGGACTCGGCTATTTGCCTGAGGCAATGTTCAATTTTATCTCTCTTTTGGGATGGTCGCCTGAGGGTGAAGAAGAGATTTTCAGCAAAGACGAACTTATCTCTATCTTTAATACGGACCGTTTATCGAAGAGCCCTGCTGTGTTTGATACAAACAAGCTGGCTCATTTGAATAATCACTATATTAAAAATGCTGATTTGGAGCGGATTGCGGCACTATCGATACCGCATTTACAGAAGGCTGGGAGATTACCGGCGGTACTGAACGAGGAAGAGCAGACATGGGCGGAGAGCCTTGTTGCACTTTACCAAGAGCAAATGACTTCTGCTTCCGACATTGTAGGGTTATCGGAGATGTTCTTCCGCAGCCACTTGGAGATGGATTCGGAAGCGGCACAGATTTTGTCTGAAAGTCAGGTATCTGAAGTGCTTACCGCGTTCCTTGCTAAAATTGAAGGAAGCCAAGAGTTCACTGCTGCTAATATGGCAGTTCTGATTAAGGAAGTTCAGAAAGAGACTGGGCATAAGGGAAAAGCTCTGTTTATGCCCATTCGTGTCGCTTTGACAGGTCAAACTCACGGTCGTGATCTTAACGTGACCATTGCTCTTCTTGGACGGAATCGTGTTATTGAGCGCTTGAAATCACAGATCAAAGGCGCTTAAGAAGGTATCAAAGGTAGGGTAGCCTCTTGTCAGTCCCTTACCTTTTCGCTAAGATAGAAGAATATTAGAATAGCTTTGATCAGGAAAAGTACGTGTACAAGGGCAGATGCCAGAGAGAATAACCACGAAGGGGTCTTCCTTTCAGGCTGGAAGTTATTCATTTGTCCGCCGCGGAACATGCGCCTGTGAGCTGCACGTTTGAGCTAGCTTCGGTAGAGAGGCCTGTTAGATCGTGCCGGGAACGTTGCCGTTAAAGACGCCAAGTGGGGTTGGATTGGCCTGTTGCTAGTATTAGCAGCAACGCGAATACTCGCCCAAGCAGAGTGGAACCGCGGTCACACGTCTCTGCAGCATTATGCTGCAGGGGCGTTTTTTGTTGAAATTTTAGGGTGAATTAAATGCACCTTAGGACAACAAATATGGGCCGGCTGCATATTCATGCTATAAGACAGATGGGCTTAAGATTTCCTTCTTCGTGTACCTGTTAACAGGAGGCGAGGAAGTTAGGAAGAGGGGAACCGTGATGTTTAAGAATATCAAGTCTGACATTCGGGCAATATTTGACAACGATCCGGCTGCTCGCAGCTGGTTTGAAGTTGTGTTTACCTATGCCGGGCTGCACTCTATTTGGAGTCACCGGGTTGCCCACTTTCTTTTTAAGCATAAATGGTATACGCTGGCGCGAATGGTATCGCAAATAAGCAGGTTCATGACGGGGATCGAAATTCATCCTGGAGCTGTTATAGGCAACAGACTATTCATTGACCATGGCATGGGAGTTGTTATAGGGGAAACCTGTGAAATTGGTGATGATGTCATTATTTATCAGGGTGTTACACTTGGGGGAACGGGTAAAGAAAAGGGAAAGCGACATCCAACGGTTGGAAACAATGTGGTTATTGGTTCTGGTGCAAAAGTGCTGGGCTCTTTCCGTATTGGGGACAATTCTAATATCGGATCCAATGCGGTCGTTTTGCGCGAGGTACCGAATAATAGTACAGTAGTTGGCAACCCGGGGCGTGTAGTAAAACGCAATGGTGAGCGGGTGTCTGATCGGCTGGATCATGCCAAGATGCCTGATCCACTTGTTGACTCTCTACGTTTTTTGCAGAAAGAAATCGAAGAATTGCGTGATCGACTAGGCTCTGAAGATAAGCAAAAAACGGAACAACGGCGGTTAGAAAGCCAACAATATATTGGAGATTATGAAATTTAGTATAGAAAGGATTGGAAACAGATGGCTTTACAAATTTATAATACAATGTCTCGAAGCAAGGAGCCGTTTATACCTCTGGAGCCTGGCAAGGTGAAAATGTATGTATGCGGTCCGACTGTTTATGGCTATATGCATATCGGGAATGCTAGACCCGTTATTGTCTTTGATTTAGTGCGTAACTATATGGAGCTTCTAGGGAATGAAGTGCGGTATATTACAAACTTCACAGATGTGGATGATAAACTGATTCGCAAAGCAGAAGAGATGAACACTACTGTTGCTAAAGTCTCAGAAATTTTTATCGATGCCTACCGGGAGGACATTGAAGGGCTTGGAGTAAAACCAGCAACAATGAACCCCCGGGTAACGGAGAGCATGGACTTAATTATTGAGTTCATAAAAGAACTTGAGCAGAAGGGACACGCTTACGAGAACGGTGGAGATGTGTACTTCCGGACCTCCACCTTCGAAAGCTATGGCAAGCTGTCCCGGCAAAACCTGAAAGAGCTGCAATTTGGGATTCGGGTGGATGTAGATTCACGAAAAGAGAATCCAGAGGATTTTGTGTTGTGGAAAGCGGCGAAGCCGGGAGAGGTATCCTGGCACAGTCCGTGGGGAGAAGGCCGCCCCGGTTGGCATATTGAATGCTCTGCGATGGTTCGGGAATTTCTTGGGGATACAATAGATATTCATGGTGGTGGCCAGGATCTTCAATTTCCGCATCATGAGTGCGAATGTGCTCAGACTGAAGTGCTGACTGACAAGCCAATGTCAAACTACTGGATGCATAATGGCTTCATCAACATTGGTGACGAGAAAATGTCGAAATCGCTCGGTAATGGGTGGCTGGTTAAGGACATTCGCCAGCGTTTTAAGGCGGGAGTCATCCGCTACTTTATGCTATCTACCCATTACCGCAACCCTCTGAATTTCTCTGAAGAAGCTATGTTATCTGCCGAAAAAAGTGTTGAACGTATCTCTATGGCAGTAGCTAACGTGAAACATCGCCTTGAGCAAAATAGCAATGCCTCTGAAGAAGTAAGCGGTGAAATAAAAGATAGGTTGTCTGGTATTCTGCACCAATTCCATGAGAAGATGCAAGATGACTTTAATACACCTGATGCTATTACAGCAGTATTTGAGTGGGTTAATTTGGCTAATGTCCAGCTGGCGGGTGAAGTTGCCGTAACTGCTGATCTTGAAGCGTTACTTAAAACTTTTGATGAAATGAACGCCATACTCCGACTAATTCCTGAACTTACAGAGGATATAGCAGGGGAAGAGGTAGAACGGCTTATTACTGAGCGTATAGAGGCCCGTCAGAATAAGAACTGGAGCCGCTCCGATGAGATTCGGGATGAGCTTAATGCTATGGGTATTCTGCTTGAGGATACAGCACAAGGAATGCGGTGGCGGCGCAAATGAGTGATGAGAATTCACAAACTCCCGCTAATAATGGATGGTTCCCCTATGAACCATCCAAGCCGGTAAGGCTGATTTCGCCGGTTGTACTTGCCTATATAGGAGATGCGATTTACGAAGTGGCTGTTAGACAGTATCTAATTTCTCTTCCGAATCTTCGTCCTAATCATTTGCACCGCTCAGCTACGGGATTTGTATCCGCCAAAGCACAATGTGCGATTCTTCATTTCCTAGATCCAATGCTTACCGAAGAAGAACGTGATATTGCACGTCAGGGGCGTAATGCTAAATCGGGAACCGTACCTAAAAATGCGGATGTGGTGGAATATCGCCACGCAACTGCTTTTGAATGTTTGATCGGGTATCTATACTATACAGGCCAGCAGGAAAGAATACAGAAGCTAGTGGATAGTGGAATTGAATTTATGATGAGTCGGAAGAATTAAACCGTCGAAATATTGAACTGGAGGAATGTAACATGGAAGAAGATTTGAAGACAGAAGAGGAAATGTTGGCCGGTAAGCATTCAGTGTTAGAAGCGATGCGTGCAGGCCGTACAATCAATAAAATATGGATCGCCGAAACGGCACAAAAGCATTTAACAGCACCTATTATTGCTGAAGCAAGAAAGGCTGGGATTGTGATTCAGCATGTGGACAAGCGAAAGCTTGATCAGCTTGCACCGGATGTTCAGCATCAAGGAGTAGTTGCCCAAGCAGCGCCTTATGCATATGCGGAAGTTGAGGATATTCTAGCTGCAGCGGCAGCCAAAGGTGAAGCGCCATTTCTTATACTTCTAGATGAAATTGAAGATCCTCATAATTTGGGTTCAATTTTACGTACTGCTGACTGTACTGGTGTCCATGGTGTTATTATCCCTAAACGGCGCTCCGCTCAAATCACTGCTACGGTATCAAAAACATCAGCGGGTGCAGTAGAGTATGTTCCAGTAGCTAGAGTCACTAACCTTGGACAGACGATAGATCGTCTCAAAGAAATGGGGATTTGGGTTGTTGGAACAGATGTGGATACAGATCAAGATCTGTTTGGATCTGATATTTTCACGGGACCAGTTGCGGTAGTGATTGGTAATGAGAATAAGGGCATGGGACGTCTGATTCGTGAAAAATGTGACTTGCTGCTCAAATTGCCGATGGCCGGGAAAATAAATTCATTGAATGCCTCTGTAGCTGCTGGTGTAATTATGTATGAAGTGGTCCGCCGCCGGCGCCAGGGATAATATGGTTGACTGGCGGGACGTGCTTCTTGTGGATGGTTATAACATGATTGGCGGCTGGCCAGATTTAGCGGAATTATCGCATTCGGGCATGAAAGAAGCTCGTGATCGGCTTTTGGATATGCTGGCTGATTATCAAGCATTTTCGGGCCGTCGCATTATTGCCGTATTTGATGCTTATCGGGTTCCGGGACTCGGAAGGGCGTTTGTTCAGGGGAAGGTTCAGGTTTACTTTACCAAAGAAAAAGAAACTGCCGATGAATGTATCGAACGGCTGGTAGGGGAACTTACTCACCGACGTCGTCAGATTTATGTCGCTACGAGTGACTTGGTGGAGCAGCATGTTATTTTTGCCCAAGGTGCCTTGCGGCTATCCGCTAGAGAACTTCGTCTGGAAATAGAAGAGAATCAACGTGAAGTCAAAAAAGTGATAGATTCGCCCGGTCCCCGGGCCTCAAGACATGCTTTAGAAGATAAACTCCCGCCAGATGTACGCAATAAGCTTGAAGACTGGCGCAGGAAGTCGTAATTATGCTAGATAAGTGCCTTTCAAATGCCATAATATGCTATTGATGATTGTTTTTGGGCAAACTTTGGTTGACGTTGTAAGGTAACATAATATATACTGTTCGTATATTTCGAGAAGTAACGATGTGTCTTGCGTTGCAGCCGGGGGGATTCTTGGTGAGTGTCGACCTCAAGGAATTAATGCTATCCGAGTATGATTGCATCAGCGATGAAGATATTGTCGAGGTTTTCCGTGGTGGCGACAGTGGCGCATTGGAGTACTTGATTAATAAATACCGCAATTTCGTCCGCGCCAAAGCCCGTTCATACTTTTTGATCGGCGCTGATCGTGAAGACATTGTACAAGAGGGTATGATTGGTCTTTACAAGGCAATTCGTGATTTTAAAGGGGATAAGCTATCTTCGTTTAAGGCATTTGCTGAGTTATGTATTACACGGCAGATTATTACTGCGATAAAGACAGCTACCCGCCAGAAGCACATTCCTCTTAATTCATACGTTTCATTGGACAAGCCCATCTATGATGAAGATTCCGACCGTACACTTATGGATGTCATTTGCGGTACGCAGGTATTGGATCCAGAAGAACTGATAATTAATCAGGAAGAATTCACGGGCATTGAAGATAAGATGGCTGAAATACTCAGTGACCTAGAACGTAAAGTTCTAATGCTATACCTGGATGGAAGATCCTATCAGGAAATTGCTGAGGATTTGAAAAGGCATGTGAAGTCAATCGACAACGCACTGCAACGGGTAAAGCGGAAACTGGAAAGATATCTGGAAGTGCGTGACAATTAATGATATAATGACAGGGAAAGGCTCGTGCTTCGAGTCTTTTTTTAGTTTGTGATCAGTGCCCCAATGTTTATTCATAGCGGGAATGCATCATAATGTAAGAATCACAGCGGATTGAAAAAGGAAATGGCTAATCAATGACAGATTATAAGATGTGGTTGCTTAGCCGGATATTACCCCGTGCAGAAGGCAAATCTTTCGTTGACACAGACCTTGACATTATGCTAAAGTGTTTTAGGTAGGCCCAAATTCGCGGCTTTTTTTAAGATATCAGAAAGATAGAGCTATGCTCTTAACTTTTTGATATTTCAACGAGATAAGGATGCCGTCCAATATAGGGCGTCAACACCCTATCTCATTGGGATCAATATTGCGTCTTCTAATTTGCATGTTAGAAGAACGTCTCGGGAGGTGCACATCATGCGGGTAATTATCACTTTGGCTTGTACAAGTTGCAAACAAAGAAATTATGCAACAACAAAAAACAAGCGAAATCACCCCGACCGCATGGAGATGAAGAAATTTTGCAAGTATTGTAACTCGCAAACTCCTCATCGCGAAACCAGATAGTCTTTGGAGGTGTAGTCGGCGTGAAACGTAGTTTCAAGTCAATGTTTTCCTTTTTCACTGAGAGCTGGAGTGAACTCAAAAAAGTTCGCTGGCCTAGCCGTAAGGAACTGACAAACTATACATTGATCGTTCTTGGAACAATTGTAGTTGTCGCTGTTTACTTCTGGGTTCTGGACATCGGTATTTCCGCTGTGATTGAAGCGATTATTTAGAGAGGTCCCAGGTGGCTTGATATGGAAAAAAGATGGTATGTCGTTCATACTTATTCTGGGTATGAGAACAAGGTCAAAGCCAATTTAGAAAAACGCGTTGAGTCTATGGGCATGGAAGACAAGATATTCCGTGTTCTTGTTCCTATGGAAGAAGAACTGGTAAGCAAAGATGGCAAGACCAAAACGGTCATGCGGAAAGTTTACCCAGGTTATGTCTTGGTGGAAATGGTTCAAACTGATGATTCCTGGTATGTTGTCCGCAATACGCCGGGTGTTACTGGATTTGTTGGTTCGACAGGCTCAGGTTCGAAGCCTACGGCTCTGCTTCCAGAAGAAGTAGAACAGATTCTGAAGCATATGGGTATGGTAGAGCCTAAAGCTGTGATTGATTTCGAAATCAAGGAATCGGTACGCATTATGGTTGGTCCCTTTGCGAATTTTGTGGGCTCCGTGGAAGAAATTTTGGTGGATAAGAGCAAGATCAAAGTACATGTTAACATGTTTGGACGGGAAACCCCGCTAGAGTTGGATTTCACTCAAGTGGAGAAGATATAACTACGCATAAGGGTTTCTTGTGGGAGGGCGCGCAAGCGTACCGAAGACCACTATTTACGCAAGGAGGTGTCACTCATGGCTAAAAAAGTTATTAAAATGGTGAAACTGCAGATCCCTGCAGGGAAAGCGAATCCAGCGCCTCCAGTAGGTCCGGCGTTAGGACAAGCGGGTGTCAACATCATGGCATTCTGTAAGGAATTCAATGCTCGTACTGCTGACCAGGCTGGCCTGATCATCCCGGTTGAAATTTCAGTATTTGAAGACCGTTCATTTACCTTTATCACCAAAACTCCTCCGGCTGCTGTTTTGCTTCGCATCGCTGCGAAAGTAGAAAAAGGATCCGGCGAACCAAACAAGAAAAAAGTAGGCAAGCTAGGCCGCGCTGCAGTTCGTGAAATCGCTGAGCAAAAAATGCCCGATTTGAACGCTGCTAGTGTTGAAGCTGCAATGCTTATGATTGAAGGTACTGCTCGCAGTATGGGAATCACAATCGAAGACTAATTCGTCTTCGAGCACCGGTCATTCGTGACCTAATATGTGGGAGGAATTTCCGCTAACACCACAAAGGAGGAACATTTTCATGGCTAAACATGGTAAGAAATACCAAGAAGCTGCTAAGCTGATCAACAGTGAAGCAACTTACGAGCCTTCAGAAGCTGTAGAGCTTGTTAAAAAGGCAGCGACTGCGAAATTCGACGAAACCGTTGAAGCAGCAGTTCGTTTGGGAGTAGATCCCCGTAAACAGGATCAAGCCGTTCGCGGAGTAGTAGTCTTGCCTCACGGCACAGGTAAAACTCAACGCGTGCTTGTATTCGCAAAAGGTGAAAAAGCGAAAGAAGCGGAAGCTGCTGGCGCGGATTTTGTAGGCGATCAAGATATGATCAATAAAATCCAACAAGGCTGGTTTGAATTCGACGTCTGCGTAGCTACACCTGATATGATGAGTGAAGTCGGTAAACTGGGTCGTTTGCTTGGTGGTAAAGGTCTTATGCCTAACCCTAAAGCCGGAACAGTTACATTTGATGTTACCAAGGCTGTGCAAGAAATCAAAGCCGGTAAAATCGAATACCGTCTCGACAAAGCAGGTCAAATTCACGCGCCAATCGGCAAAGTGTCTTTTAATGCTGATCAATTGAACGAAAACCTTAAATCCCTTATCGACGCTCTTAACCGTGCGAAACCGGCTGCTGCTAAAGGTGTATACCTTAAAGGCATTTCGATTTCCTCGACTATGGGACCGAGCGCTCGTGTAAACACAGCTAACTTCAGATAATTAATGCTTGACTCTATGAGTCATCTTTGATAATCTATAGCAGTTGTGAAGATTAATGGTTCTCATTCTTTAACTTGAATATGCTTACCGTAGACAGTAGGTGCCCTAAGGCTTAATTTCCTACCGAGGTGTTGTGATAGAAACAAGATGCTACTGGGTTCGCCCGTGCAACTAACGTTTATCAAGCCTTCGTGATTCTGCGGAGGCTTTTCTAATGCCTGCGTAGGAACGGCTGAGGTTCTTCGGAAAAGAAGCTGTCACATAAATTTTCAGGAGGTGTATACATTGGCAAATGAAAAAGTAATCCAAGCAAAACAGGACGCGGTAAACGTTGTTGCCGCTAAATTGCAAAACAGTATTACTACTGTTGTTGCTGACTATCGTGGATTGAACGTTGCTCAAGTGACTGAACTGCGTAAGCAACTTCGGGAAGCTGGCGTTGAATTCCAAGTTCTGAAAAACACATTGCTTCGTCGCGCAACTGCTGCGGCTGAGTTGACTGAATTGGACGAAATTTTGACAGGACCAACTGCGATCGCGTTCAGTACGACTGACGTAGTGGCTCCAGCTAAAATTTTGAATGATTTCGCCAAAAAGAACGACGCTTTGAAATTGAAAGGCGGAGTTGTAGAAGGTAAAGTTATCGACGCGGACCAAATTAAAGCATTGGCAGAACTACCATCCCGCGATGGTTTGCTCTCCATGTTGCTTAGCGTTCTGCAAGCTCCAATGCGCAACTTCGCGCTTGCGGTTAAAGCAGTGGCTGAGAAAGAAGAACAAAGCGCGTAAGCCTTTGATCTTCGCAGTATAATCAACACCGAATACAAAAATTTTAATATAAAAAATGGAGGTTCAATCATGAGTAAAGAAGCAATCTTGGAAGCAATTAAAGGCATGAGCGTATTGGAACTGAACGACCTGGTAAAAGCAATCGAAGAAGAATTTGGCGTAACTGCAGCAGCTCCAGTAGCAGCTGGCGGCGCAGTAGCAGCAGTTGAAGAAGAGCAATCCGAATTTGACGTAATTTTGACAGGCGCTGGCGCTTCCAAAATCAACGTTATCAAAATCGTTCGCGAAATCACTGGTCTTGGTTTGAAAGAAGCTAAAGACGTAGTTGACAACGCTCCTAAAGCAATCAAAGAAAAAGTAAGCAAAGAAGAAGCAGAAGCTACAAAAGCAAAATTAGAAGAAGCAGGCGCATCTGTAGAAGTGAAGTAATTCCTTCTCTTACGGCAAACCCCTTGAACTTGTTCAAGGGGTTTGTTTTTAATATAAACTAAAGTAATGGAGGCTTGGCATGTCGGATCATTATTACACACAACAACCTGGAGCTCGCCATGACAGACGCACTATCGATACAGTCCTTAGAGGGAAAAGTCTACGCTTTACAAGTGACGCGGGTGTTTTCTCCAAAGGAGATATTGACTACGGCAGTCGTGTTCTAATAGAAGCTATGGATATACCTGATGGTTCCGCAGTGCTGGATGTAGGTTGTGGATACGGCCCTATTGGAATTACAGCGGCTCATTTAACTCCAAAGGGACATGTAACGATGGTTGATATCAATAGTCGGGCAGTGGAGTTGGCTAGAGAGAATGCTCTAAGCAACGGAATCCGGAATGTTACTATAATGGAAAGCGACATGCTCGGTGCATTGGGAGGGCAGACCTTTGATGTGATTCTAACAAATCCTCCAATACGAGCAGGTAAAGCTGTGGTACATCAGATATTCGAACAAAGCTATGATCATCTTAATAAGGGTGGAACTCTCTGGATTGTGATTCAGAAGAAACAAGGGTCTCCGTCCGCAGTGGCCAAGCTTGAGAGTTTGTTTGAAAGTGTTGAAGAAGTGGGGAAAGACAAAGGTTATCGGATACTGAGGGCAAAAAAATAAATAGGGATGGGTTATTGACTTCTACTATTGATAGTGTTATTATTATAAAATGTCAGTATTAAGATAGGCTCCATTTCTTTAGTTTTCTGAAATGTCAAGTAGTATATTGTCGCCCGGTAAGCGCATGCCGTACGGCAAGTTTTTGCGGATTTTGTTGTCAATACTAGCTGTTAAGGTGATTTTGTCCTGACAATAGGAGGGCGCAGCGCATAAACTGTTGCTTGGTGACGTATAATATGTACGTTTTGGGCAAATCTACTGGATATGGAGTATTTTGACCATGGATAAGTGCGCTCTTTATTCGAAGATTTCGATAAGGGCTTTTCTTTATTTATGGATGAATCGTTCTGCCTTGGTTCCATTATAATGGTCCAAACAGGGGTTCGCAATCAATTTTTAAGTGAGTAGACATGAGGGGTGAGTAAAGTTGGCAGGACATCTTGTTCAGTATGGTCGACGCACTCGGCGGAGCTATGCGAGAATTAACGAGGTACTCGAGGTCCCGAACCTGATCGAGATCCAGCAAAAATCTTATGATTGGTTTTTGGAGGAAGGATTGCGGGAAATGTTTCAGGACATCTCGCCAATCCAGGATTTCACAGGGAATTTGGTACTAGAGTTCATTGATTACAGCCTGGGTGAACCGAAATATACGGTTGACGACGCGAAAGAGCGGGACGTAACGTATGCGGCGCCTCTACGGGTTAAAGTGCGGCTCATCAACAAGGAGACCGGAGAGGTCAAAGAGCAGGAAGTGTTCATGGGAGATTTCCCGCTGATGACGGAGACCGGCACTTTTATTATCAATGGTGCGGAACGGGTTATTGTCAGCCAGTTGGTTCGCTCTCCAAGCGTCTACTTCAGCACGAAAGTGGATAAGAACGGCAAAAAAACCTATACCGCTACAGTAATCCCAAATCGCGGAGCCTGGCTGGAGCTTGAAACCGACGCTAAGGATATCATGTATGTCCGTATTGACCGGACTCGTAAAATTCCGGTTACTGTATTGCTTCGTGCTCTTGGATTTGGCAGTGATGCTGAGATTTTGGAACTGCTTGGTGATGATGAATATATTCGGAATACGCTGGATAAGGATAACACCGACTCCACGGAGAAGGCGCTTATTGAAATCTATGAGCGTTTGCGTCCAGGTGAGCCGCCGACACTAGACAATGCTAAGAGCTTGCTAGTGGCACGTTTCTTTGATCCAAAACGTTATGATCTGGCCAATGTAGGCCGTTATAAAATCAACAAAAAGCTACACATCAAGAACCGCCTGTTCAATCAGCGTCTGGCTCAACCTTTGGTTGATGACTCTACAGGAGAAATTCTTGCAGAAGCTGGACAAATGGTTGACCGTCGTTTGCTTGATGAGCTGCTTCCTTATTTCGAGAAGCAAGTTGGCTTCAAAAACTATCGCGTAAGCGGAGTTCTTGACGGCGAAGATATTTCACTTCAAACGATTGACGTTCATTCGCCAATCGAAGAAGGCCGTGTTCTTAAGCTGATTGCTAACGGCAATATCAATAAATCAATCAAACATATTACCCAGGCTGATATTATCTCCTCAATCAGCTACTTTATTAATTTGCTGCATGGCGTAGGTAATACCGACGATATTGACCACTTGGGTAACCGTCGTCTGCGTTCCGTAGGCGAACTCTTGCAGAACCAGTTCCGTATCGGTTTGTCCCGTATGGAGCGCGTAGTGCGTGAGAGAATGTCTATTCAGGATGCTAATGCGATTACACCGCAGGCCCTGATCAACATTCGCCCGGTTATTGCTTCGATCAAAGAGTTCTTCGGTAGTTCCCAGCTGTCCCAGTTCATGGATCAGACGAATCCTCTTGCTGAATTGACGCATAAACGCCGTCTGTCAGCACTCGGACCCGGTGGTTTGACTCGGGAACGCGCAGGCTTTGAAGTTCGTGACGTCCATCACAGTCACTACGGCCGTATGTGTCCAATCGAAACGCCTGAGGGACCGAATATCGGTCTGATCAACTCCTTGTCTACTTTTGCCCGTATTAACGAATATGGCTTTATTGAAGCGCCGTACCGTTGGGTAGATCCTAAGACCGGAAGAGTAACCGAGCAAATCGACTACTTGACTGCGGATGAAGAAGATAACTACGTAATTGCTCAGGCAAATGTTCAAATTGAGGAAAATGGTTCCTTTAAAGAGGACATGGTTATCGTTCGTTACAATAAAGACTCTGACAATATCACAACGATGCCAAGTAATCGCGTTGATTACATGGACGTTTCTCCGAAACAGGTTGTATCTGTAGCGACAGCGCTCATTCCGTTCCTTGAGAACGATGACTCTAACCGCGCACTGATGGGATCTAATATGCAACGTCAGGCTGTTCCTTTGCTTATTCCGAAAGCACCGCTTGTCGGCACAGGTATGGAGCATAAGTCTGCTAAAGACTCTGGTGTATGTATTGTTTCTAAGTATGACGGTATTATCGAACGCTCATCGGCTAATGAAATTTGGTTGCGCCGTGTTGAGGCTGTTGAAGGTAAAGAAGTCAAAGGTGATATCGTTAAGTATAAATTACACAAATTTATGCGTTCTAACCAAGGTACCTGTATTAATCAACGTCCTCTAGCAAAAAGAGGGGATATTGTTAAAAAAGGTGACATCCTAGCAGATGGTCCTTCCACGGAAATGGGCGAGTTAGCTCTTGGTCGTAACGTTGTCGTTGCGTTCATGACTTGGGAAGGTTACAACTACGAGGATGCGATCTTGCTGAGTGAAAAACTAGTTAAAGAGGATGTATACACTTCGATCCATATCGAGGAATACGAATCAGAGGCTCGTGACACTAAGCTGGGACCTGAAGAAATAACGCGTGATATTCCAAACGTAGGCGAAGAAGCACTGCGCAATCTAGATGAGCGCGGTATCATTCGTATCGGTGCGGAGATTAGTGCCGGCGATATTCTCGTGGGTAAGGTTACTCCGAAAGGTGTAACGGAGCTTACAGCTGAAGAGCGCTTGCTGCATGCAATCTTCGGTGAGAAAGCGCGTGAAGTTCGCGATACATCGCTGCGCGTACCTCATGGTAGTGATGGTATCATTGTTGACGTGAAGGTATTTACTCGCGAGAACGGTGATGAGCTGCCTCCAGGCGTTAATCAATTGGTTCGTGTCTATATCGCACAGAAGCGTAAGATTTCTGAAGGCGACAAAATGGCAGGACGTCACGGTAACAAAGGTGTCGTTGCACGTATTCTTCCAGAAGAAGACATGCCGTTCTTGCCGGATGGCACACCAGTACAAGTTGTCCTCAACCCACTGGGCGTTCCTTCACGGATGAACATCGGTCAGGTGCTGGAAGTCCATATTGGTATGGCAGCATTGCGTCTTGGTATTCATGTAGCAACACCGGTATTTGACGGAGCTCGTGAGTACGACGTGTTTGATACAATGGAAGAAGCTGGCATGCAGCGTAATGGTAAGACTGTATTGTATGATGGGCGTACTGGTGAACGTTTCGAACGTGAAGTTACCGTTGGCGTCATGCATATGATCAAACTTGCGCACATGGTTGATGATAAAATTCATGCTCGTTCAACAGGTCCTTACTCTCTCGTTACGCAGCAGCCGCTTGGTGGTAAAGCACAATTCGGTGGTCAGCGCTTCGGGGAAATGGAAGTGTGGGCACTTGAAGCTTACGGTGCTGCATATACTCTGCAAGAAATTCTTACCGTCAAGTCTGATGATGTGGTCGGTCGTGTGAAAACATACGAATCTATCGTCAAGGGTGAGAATGTTCCAGAACCGGGTGTACCAGAATCGTTCAAAGTATTGATCAAGGAACTGCAGTCACTGGGTATGGATGTCAAAATCCTCAGCGGTGACGAGCAGGAGATTGAGATGAAAGAACTGGACGATGAGGACGAGACGTCAAGCGACAAGCTGAGCCTCAATTTAGAAGGCGCAGAAGTCGGAGCAGAATAATACACGGAATATAAATCGCATTTAAAAAGCACCGCACGCCCTCTTTTGATCTACGGATCCTAAGGGGGTTAAGCGGTACTAAATCAGGATTAGGTTAAGGAGGGTTGCTCCTTGTTGGACGTTAACAATTTTGAATTTATGAAAATCGGACTTGCATCTCCGGAAAAAATTCGTTCTTGGTCCCGCGGAGAAGTTAAAAAGCCGGAAACCATTAACTATCGTACGTTGAAACCGGAGAAAGAGGGTCTTTTCTGCGAACGCATCTTTGGACCCCAAAAAGACTGGGAATGTCATTGCGGTAAATACAAACGCGTCCGTTATAAGGGCGTTGTATGTGATCGTTGTGGCGTTGAAGTAACACGCGCTAAAGTACGCCGTGAGCGTATGGGTCATATTGAACTGGCAGCTCCTGTATCGCATATCTGGTACTTCAAAGGTATTCCGAGCCGTATGGGTCTGGCACTTGATATGTCTCCAAGATCCCTGGAAGAGATCATTTACTTCGCTTCTTATGTTGTAACCGATCCAGGCGAAACTCCACTTGAGAAGAAACAACTGTTGTCCGAGAAAGAATACCGCAGCTACCGCGAGAAATACGGCTACGGCTTCCAAGCAGGTATGGGAGCAGAAGCAGTTAAAAAACTCCTTCAGGATATCGATATCGATAAAGAGTTGGAATTCCTCAAAGAAGAACTGCGTACCGCTCAAGGCCAACGTCGTAATCGTGCGATCAAACGTCTTGAAGTTATTGAAGCATTCCGCAACTCCGGCAACAAGCCTGATTGGATGATCATGGATGTTCTTCCGGTTATTCCTCCAGAGCTTCGTCCAATGGTTCAATTGGATGGAGGCCGTTTTGCTACGTCTGACTTAAATGACTTGTATCGCCGTGTAATTAACCGGAACAACCGTCTGAAAAGACTGCTTGACCTCGGTGCTCCTGATATTATCGTGCAAAATGAAAAACGGATGCTTCAGGAAGCTGTCGATGCGTTGATCGACAACGGTCGTCGCGGCCGCCCGGTAACGGGACCTGGTAACCGTCCTTTGAAATCCCTCAGCCATATGCTGAAGGGTAAACAAGGTCGTTTCCGTCAGAACTTGCTCGGTAAACGGGTGGATTACTCCGGACGTTCTGTTATCGTAGTTGGACCGTATCTGAAGATGTACCAGTGCGGACTACCTAAGAAAATGGCTTTGGAATTGTTCAAACCGTTTGTCATGAAAGAATTGGTTAATAAAGGGCTCGCCCACAACATAAAGAGCGCGAAACGTAAAGTTGAGCGTGTAAGTCCAGAAGTATGGGATGTACTTGAAGAAGTTATTAGAGAGCATCCAGTACTGCTTAACCGCGCACCAACCCTTCACCGTCTCGGTATTCAAGCATTTGAGCCGATTCTAGTAGAAGGTCACGCTATTCGTCTTCACCCGCTCGTATGTACGGCTTACAATGCCGACTTTGACGGTGACCAAATGGCGGTGCACGTTCCTTTGTCCGCAGAAGCACAAGCAGAAGCTCGTATCTTGATGCTGGCATCCGGTAACATTTTGAACCCTAAAGATGGTAAGCCGGTTGTTACGCCTTCCCAGGATATGGTCCTTGGTACGTTCTATCTGACTATGGACAACAAGGAAGAAAAAGGTACAGGCATGATTCTGCGTACCGTGAATGAAGCTGTTTCAGCTTACCAACGGGGGACTGCAGGTCTTCACGCTCGTGTAGCAATTCCTGTTAAGGCATTGGGTAAGACCTGCTTTACGGAAGAACAGCAAAGCGCATTGATGATTACAACTGTCGGTAAGATTATCTTTAATGAGATCTACCCGAGCAGCTTCCCGTACATCAATGAAGCTACCAAAACTAACTTGTTGCATGGTACACCAGAGAAATACTTTATCTATGAAAAAGGCGCGGATATCCGTCAGTTGATTATGGATGCTCCGGAAGCCAGCGCTGTAGGTAAGGAATATCTAGGTCTGATCATTGCCCGCTGCTTCGAAACCTATCACACGACCAAAACATCTGTGATTTTGGATAAAATCAAACAGCTTGGTTTCACGTACTCCACACGTTCCGGTGTAACGGTTGCCGTGTCGGACGTTATCGTACCTGAGGAAAAAGTACAAATCTTGAAAGAGTCCGAAGCCAAGGTTGATGTGGTTGCTAACCAATATCGCCGTGGTCTGATCACCAATGAAGAACGGTATGACCGTGTCATTGAAATTTGGTCTAAGACTAAGGACGATTTGACTACTGTACTCTTGAAATCAATGGACCGCTTCAACTCCATCATGCTCATGGTTGATTCCAAGGCACGGGGTAATAAATCGCAGATCACTCAGCTGGGTGGTATGCGTGGACTGATGGCAACACCTTCGGGCCGGATTTTCGAGCTTCCAATTAAAGCGAACTTCCGTGAAGGTCTTACCGTCTTGGAGTACTTTATCTCTACCCACGGAGCGCGTAAAGGTCTTGCCGATACAGCACTTCGTACCGCTGACTCAGGTTACTTGACACGTCGTCTCGTTGACGTAGCACAGGACGTTATCGTTCGCGAAGAAGATTGCGGAACAGACAAAGGCTTTATGGTTGCCCGCATTCAAGATGGTAAAGAGATTATCGAGGATCTGTATGACCGGATCGAAGGCCGTTATTGCTTCGAAACGATTCGTCATCCAGAAACCGGTGAGATCATCGTTCATCGCAATGATCTAATTGACTCCGATAAATCGGAGGAAATTATCAATGCAGGAATAACCAAATTGCAAATCCGTTCAGTACTTAGCTGTCGTGCCCGTCATGGCGTATGTAAAAAGTGCTACGGACGTAACTTGGCAACTGGCAAACACGTAGAGATCGGTGAAGCGGTTGGTATTATCGCAGCACAATCTATCGGTGAACCAGGAACCCAGCTTACCATGCGTACGTTCCATACCGGTGGTGTTGCCGGAGATGATATTACCCAAGGTTTGCCGCGTATTCAAGAGTTGTTTGAAGCCCGGAATCCAAAAGGTCAGGCAACAATCAGTGAAGTGGATGGCGTAATTAAGGAGATTCGTGAAACGAAGGACCGTCGTGAAATCGAGGTTCAAGGTGAAGCGGAATCTAAGACTTACTCCATCACTTACGGCTCACGCCTGCGCGTTACTGTTGGGCAGGAAATTGAAGCTGGTGATGAACTGACAGATGGTTCTATCGATCCTAAGGAAATGCTGCGTATCAAAGGTATCCGCGGGGTACAGAACTACATTCTGCAAGAAGTGCAGCGTGTATATCGTAACCAGGGCGTTGAGATCAATGATAAGCACATTGAAGTTATGATCAAGCAAATGTTGCGTAAAATCCGCATTATCGACGCGGGTGACACCACATTGCTGCCAGGTGCTTTCGCAGATATTCATGAATATGAAGCTGCCAACAAAGAAGCAATCCTTTCTGGTAATGAACCAGCAGTAGCTAAACCAGTATTGCTTGGTATTACCAAAGCATCCCTTGAAACGGATTCCTTCCTGTCTGCTGCATCTTTCCAAGAGACTACTCGTGTCTTGACAGATGCTGCAATCAAAGGAAAAGTGGATAAGTTGCTTGGATTGAAAGAAAATGTTATCATCGGTAAGTTGATTCCTGCAGGTACAGGTATGAATCGCTACCGTAATGTAAAACTAAGCAATGCAAATGCAGAAAGCACGAAAGAGTCTTTAGAGACTGTTCCGGCTGAATAATGTAATAACCACCTCAGTGCAATTCACACAATGTCCTTTAATGGGGCATTGTGTGGCTGCCTGTAGTGAATATAATAAATGTTATCCTTAAATTGTTGACATCAGCGAATGTTGATGCTAAAATGTTTAAGGTGCGTGAGTAGCCAGGTTATCCTTTTTTCATTGGAGGAATTAATAATGACTGATGATAGAGGATTACAGGATGCTCAAGTCAAGATCGGGACCAAGCAAACCGTTAAAGCGGTAGAACTGGGCCTAGCTGCAGAAGTCTATGTGGCAGAGGACGGAGATCAAAGGCTTACTTCCAAGATTGTTATGCTTTGTGGCAAACAAGGCGTCAAAGTCACTTATGTGGACACGATGCTGAATTTAGGCAAAGCCTGCGGAATTGAAGTGGGCGCTGCTATGGCAGCCGTCTTAAAACAATAGCTATAGAAACGTTTTTGTACCGGGGGTACATACTTCGGTTGCAAGGACTTTTCATTTGTCTTTTTATGAACCACCTGGGTCTGTGGACTTAACAATGAGGTTTATAACTAGATAATCATTTCAGGAAGGGGGTGGCAACAACATGCCAACTATTAATCAATTGGTTCGTAAAGGCCGTCAAGCCAAAATCGAGAAATCAAAGTCTCCTGCTCTTCAAAAAGGTTTTAACGCCCTTAAGCGTGAGAGCACTAATTTGAGCGCCCCGCAAAAACGCGGTGTGTGCACTCGTGTAGGTACTATGACTCCACGTAAACCAAACTCAGCACTTCGTAAGTATGCCCGTGTTCGTTTGACGAACCGTCTCGAGGTAACAGCTTATATCCCGGGTATCGGACATAATCTACAAGAGCACAGTGTTGTATTACTTCGCGGAGGTAAAGTAAAGGACCTTGCAGGGGTTCGTTATCATATCGTTCGTGGCGCTTTGGATACAGCAGGTGTAGCTAACCGTATGCAAGCTCGCTCTAAGTATGGTGCGAAGCGTCCTAAAGTGAAGAAGTAAGACAAACAATCATGAATAATAAACATATAAGAAAGGGGGATATCCATGCCACGCAAAGGTCCAGTTACTAAGAGAGACGTATTGCCAGATCCGTTGTATAATAGCAAGTTGGTTACTCGTTTGATCAACCGCATTATGCTGGGTGGTAAAAGAGGTGTCGCTCAAAGCATTCTGTACAATTCGTTCAAGTTAATTCAAGAACGCACAGGTAAAGATCCGATGGAAGTTTTCGAAGCTGCCATCAAGAACATCATGCCGGTTTTGGAAGTAAAAGCTCGCCGTGTCGGTGGTGCTAACTACCAGGTGCCGATTGAAGTTAAACCTGAAAGACGTACTGCTTTGGGATTACGTTGGCTTGTAAACTACTCACGCAACCGCGGTGAGAAGACTATGGAAGAGCGTTTGGCGGCTGAGATCATCGACGCTTCCAACAACACAGGCGCTTCCGTTAAGAAACGTGAAGATACACACAAAATGGCTGAAGCGAACAAAGCGTTTGCTCACTACCGTTGGTAGAATTATAGTCATTCAAATAACTTCTATTTTGAAAGGAGACCCATTTCATGGCAAGAGAGTTCTCCTTAAAAAATACACGTAACATCGGGATCATGGCTCATATTGATGCTGGTAAAACAACTACCACAGAGCGGATTCTTTTCTACACAGGCCGTACGCACAAAATCGGTGAAGTTCACGAGGGTGCTGCTACAATGGACTGGATGGAACAAGAACAGGAGCGCGGAATTACTATTACTTCCGCTGCTACTACCGCTGCTTGGAAGGGCTACCGCATCAATATCATTGATACCCCGGGACACGTTGACTTCACTGTTGAAGTTGAACGTTCCCTTCGTGTATTGGATGGAGCAGTAGGCGTATTCAGTGCGAAAGAAGGCGTTGAGCCTCAGTCTGAAACCGTATGGAGACAGGCTGACCGTTACGGCGTTCCTCGGATCGCATACGTTAACAAGATGGATATCATTGGTGCTGACTTCCTTAACGTTGTCGCAGCTATGCGTGACCGTCTTCAAGCAAATGCTGTAGCTATTCAACTGCCAATCGGTGCAGAAAATGATTTCATTGGAATCATCGACTTGGTTGAGCAAAGAGCACATATCTTCAAAGATGATATGGGCCGCGATGTTGAAGAGACAGATATTCCAGCTGAGTATCTAGAGCAAGTTGCTGAACTGCGTCTCGAGTTAATCGAGAAGGTAGCAGAACTTGACGAAGATCTTACGATGAAATATCTGGAAGGTGAAGAAATTACAGTTGCGGAAATCAAAGCAGCTCTGCGCAAAGGCGTAGTTGATGTTAAGATTTTCCCTGTAATCGTTGGATCCTCCTACCGCAATAAAGGGGTTCAGCTTATGCTGGACGCTGTTATCGATTACTTGCCAGCTCCTATTGATGTTCCAGCTATCACTGGTCATCTTGATGATGGAACTGAAACGATTCGTCATTCTTCGGATGAAGAGCCGTTCTCATCTTTGGCATTTAAAATCATGACAGACCCTTATGTAGGCAAACTTACGTTCTTCCGTGTATATTCAGGTGTCCTGGAATCCGGATCTTACGTATTGAATGCTACTAAGAACAAACGGGAACGTATCGGACGTATCCTGCAAATGCATGCGAACAGCCGCCAAGAGATTTCCATTGTGTACTCTGGTGACATCGCAGCAGCTGTAGGTTTGAAAGATACAAGTACTGGTGATACACTATGTGATGAGAAGCATCCAGTTATTCTGGAGTCTATGAACTTCCCTGATCCGGTTATCGAAATTGCTGTTGAACCAAAAACCAAAGCTGACCAAGATAAATTGGGCGTTGCTCTAGGTAAGTTGACTGAAGAGGATCCAACTCTTCGTGCACATACCGATGAAGAAACTGGCCAAACCATCCTGGCAGGTATGGGTGAACTTCACCTTGAAATCATCATCGATCGTATGCGCCGTGAGTTCAACGTTGAGACTAACGTTGGTAAGCCACAAGTAGCATACCGTGAGACTTTCAAGGCTCCAGCTCGCGTCGAAGGTAAATTCGTTCGCCAATCTGGTGGACGCGGTCAGTATGGTCACGTGTGGGTTGAGTTTGAACCACTCGAGGCTGGTACAGGCAATACATTCGAAAGTAAAGTTGTCGGTGGTTCTGTTCCTAGAGAGTACATCGCTCCTGCACTAGCTGGTATCGAAGAAGCTATGAAAAATGGTGTCATCGCAGGCTTCCCGCTTGTTGATGTTAAAGCCACTGTCGTAGATGGTTCTTATCATGATGTTGACTCCAACGAAATGGCGTTCAAAATTGCCGGCTCGATGGCACTCAAAGCAGCTAAAGACAAGTGTAAGCCTGTCCTGCTTGAGCCAATCATGAAAGTGGAAGTAACTGTTCCTGAGGAATATATGGGCGATGTAATGGGTATGCTGAGCTCCCGTCGCGGAAGAATCGAAGGTATGGATTCCCGTGGTGGTGCACAAATTATCCGGTCTAAGGTGCCTCTTTCCGAAATGTTCGGATACTCCACAACACTCCGTTCCGGTACTCAAGGACGCGGCGTATTCTCAATGGAGCTTTCTCACTATGAAGAAGTTCCTAAATCCATTGCGGATGAGATCGTTGCTAAGAACAAAGGCGGAGAATAATATTTGTTTTGATTTGCCGTCCGGGTATAACCACTCAGTCACCCTAGATTAAGCATACGACGGACGGCTCCAATATAAGGAACCCCACATTAAGGAGGAACTGTTCAAATGGCAAAGGCAAAGTTTGAACGTAACAAACCGCACGTTAACATCGGTACTATTGGTCACGTCGACCATGGTAAAACGACTCTGACTGCTGCAATCACAACTGTATTGTCCAAAAAATACGGTGGTGCTGCTGTAGCATTCGACCAAATCGACAAAGCTCCTGAAGAGCGCGAGCGCGGTATCACTATCTCCACAGCTCACGTTGAATATGAAACTCCTAACCGTCACTACGCACACGTAGACTGCCCTGGTCACGCCGACTATGTTAAAAACATGATCACCGGCGCAGCGCAAATGGACGGAGCGATCCTGGTTGTATCCGCAGCTGACGGCCCTATGCCGCAAACTCGCGAACACATCCTGTTGTCCCGCCAAGTAGGTGTTCCTTACATCGTTGTATTCTTGAACAAATGCGACATGGTTGAGGACGAAGAGTTGTTGGAATTGGTTGAAATGGAAGTACGCGATTTGCTGAGCGAATATGATTTCCCAGGTGACGATACTCCAATCATCCGTGGATCTGCTCGTGAAGCTCTTCAAAACCCTGAAGGCGACTATGCAGCGAAAATCGTTGAAATGTTTGAAACGATTGACACTTACATTCCGCTTCCAGAACGTCAAACTGACAAACCTTTCTTGATGCCTGTCGAGGATGTATTCTCCATCACTGGCCGCGGTACTGTGGCAACTGGTCGCGTAGAACGCGGAACAGTAAAAGTCGGAGAAGAAATCGAAATCGTTGGTATTCATGAAGAAACTAAGAAATCCGTAGTTACGGGCGTAGAAATGTTCCGTAAATTGCTGGATTCCGCTCAAGCTGGCGACAACATCGGCGCATTGCTGCGTGGTGTTGACCGTACTATGATCGAGCGTGGTCAAGTATTGGCTAAGCCGAACTCCGTTAAGCCACACACTGAGTTCACTGCTCAAATCTACGTTTTGACTAAAGAAGAAGGCGGACGTCACAAACCATTCTTTACTGGTTACCGTCCACAGTTCTACTTCCGTACAACTGACGTAACTGGCATCATCAACTTGCCAGAAGGTACTGAAATGGTTATGCCTGGTGACAACATCACTGTAACTGTTTCCTTGATCTCCCCAATCGCTATTGAAGAAGGTACTAAATTCTCCATTCGCGAAGGCGGACGTACAGTTGGAGCAGGTTCTGTAGCATCTATCCAAAAATAATTTCAGTCTATCCTTTATGGGTAGATCTGATACTTAAGGAAGAGGGTCTTCTCACGAAGATCCTCTTTTTTTGTCTATATATAGCAAAACGCCTGAGACTGGAAACATACCAGCTCAGACGTTTTAAAGATTATCGACTAGATTTCTTCTGCGTATATTGGGCTTGGAACTTTACATAGAACCACATGCAAGCTGGCTGGAGTATCTCCGCTGTTTTTGTAGGCAAATGCTTCATCTCCACCTATATGGAGTACCTCTCCTTGTCCAAGGGGTGTATCCTCACCATCAACAGTCATGGTTCCACTCCCTTCGAGACCCAAGATATATACATCAGTTCCAGGGTGCTTATGTGTAGGCAGTGTTTGTCCAGGCATGAAGTTCAGGACGAAGACGACACTTTCTCCTTTTTGAAATAACACTTTCTTAGTGAAACGTTCCTCTAGATATTGCACAGCCTCATTTAATTGTTTCTTTTCCATAATAATATTCCTCCTCAAATTTGGGTTACTTATAACTACATCTTTACACACATTAAACGAAAATGATTTGCTTCAAGCTGATTAATTATTGATGAAATACCAAGTGATTCGAGAACTGCAACAAGGGGTTCCGCTCGATGAGGTAAATGGACTTCGATAACAGTTCCCTTTGTGGCATCGCTAACGAATTGAACTAGCTCCTGCTTGGGGTGTTCGCCACGGGAGATACTTTCTCTCAAGTCTATGATGGCCACGTTACCCTTATATTGTACGTCTAACATAACTTTCCTCCTGTCCTAATATTGAAGGCTACAGCTTTACTTCATACTCACAATGCTCATGTCCGGTTACATTGCACTTAATTTCTTTTACAGTAACCTTTTTGTTAAATATCTTGCAGAGGGCACCTTCCAGTATTGCGCCTTCCAGATCACAAATCAGGCTCTCATCTTCTGAAGAGGGAAGACCTTTGCAAAAGCAATCCTCTACAGCTATATTTATTCTTCGCTCATCTTGGTAAACGATACGTGGAATACCAATTTTCAAGGTCTCGAAGAGTTGCAATAATTCAGCTATAGAATCTACAGGTAAGCTAGCACCAATCTTTCGCCCAATCGTTACAGTGGTTCCCTTACCCCCCAATGGCAATCCCTGACTCATACCAATTAATCTTATGGTACGGAATAACTCTAGCGGAACAGTATCGCCTAGAATATTTCTATTAATCTTTTTCATATCATCAAAAGAATACGACAGCATCTAAGTCTCCCTCACTTCCTATCTCTTCTATACCGTTATTGTGACAGAGAGGGGAGGATAAGTCCTTGATATAGATCAAGTATTATTAATTAGTTTGTGAGGGTAATCACAAGAATGGGGAGCAATCGTTGATATGTTTATTTCAGTACTAGTAAAGAAGGGGATGCTGCGTTGAACTGTTCAAGTTGTGCTTCCGGATCCTGTGTACGTCGTGTGCCTGTATTTAAGGGTCTTTCCGATATAGAGATATATCAAATTGAAAATCTGGTAGAATCAATGCCGTATATAAAAGGTCAATTTGTATTTAGAGAAGGAGAGAGGTCGGACTCACTATTTGTATTAAATGATGGTCTGATAAAACTTACTCAAAGCAGTAATGATGGGAAGGAGCATATATTGAGGTTTCTGTTCCCGGGCGATTACTTTGGGCAGTTTGCGTTACTCCAGAATAAAAATAACTATGTGAATGCAGAGGTTATCGAACCAAGTACAGTATGTCTTTTGCACCGTAAAGATTTTATCCCTTTGTTAGAAAAAAACACAACGCTCGCGTATAACTTTCTATTATCTATGAGCGAACAGCTGCATCATGCTGAGGATTGGGCCGCTGCCCTGCATATGCTTGAGGTTGATAAACGATTGGCCAAGATACTCCTCTATTTTTATTCAAAGGATAAAGGTCTTAACAGTAATGTGCACTTTCCGGCTACCAAAAAAGAGATTGCTGCAATGATTGGAACAACCGCCGAAACGCTCAGTCGTAAACTCAATCAATTTGAGGAACTTAAGATTATATCGGTTAACAAAAGAGTTATCCACATCCTTGAGATTAAATCTTTGCAGCTTCTAGCTGGAATTAATCATGAATAAGTAGACCGTTTCTTCTCATTTAACAGAGAGGAGCGGTTTTTATTTTGCATAAATATCATATATTTTATTTAAAATTGTAGAATACATATAATAAGTGAATTTAAAGATGCCGATGATATTAAATAGAGCAATATTCGCCATAATCCGACAAGTTTAGACATCGTGCATTGTGAATTATTGTGATTCATCATAAGAAAAGAGAGTGGTAATGTTGGGAAAATGTCCATTTGGTTTTATGCATTCTTTAGTTCCACAGAAAAATGACGAGAAATCACTCCCTGCTCTTATTAAAGATACGAATTCTCGCCTCTATTCCGCTACGACTTCCTACCACTCTCTCGAGGGACATGAAGAGCTCAATGAGCAAATGAAGATGATTGATCTTACAGAGGAAGACTTAAGTCTGCTGCGTGGCATGAAGCCTGCGGTAGAGCGCAACATAGAATATATCATTGAACAGTTTTACAACACAGTATTGGGTGTAGGAAAACTAGAACAGATCATCATTGAACACAGTAGTATAGATAGGCTGAAAAATACGCTAAGAGATCACATTATTGAAATTTTTGATGGTAATGTAGATGGGAAATATATAGCAAAGCGTCTGATTATAGCAAACATTCATAAAAAAGTAGGGCTCGAACCTAAATGGTACTTATCTGCTTTTCAAAATTTGCAAAATGTTTTCATTCAAGTTATCTACAAGGAGATAAATAATGATTTAGATCGAGTCAAAGGGGTCCAAACGGTAACTAAGCTACTTAATCTGGAGCAACAGCTTGTTTTAGAAGCCTACGAGAAAGAAAATATACGAGAGAAGGAAGAACAATACAAAATCGTAAAGAATGAACTAAAACAAAAAATCGCAGAGTTCAGCGGAGAGTTAGTGGATCTTAGCATCGATACTAATGCCTCTGTTGAGCAGCTGGTGGCTAGCAGCAACGAAGTGAACACATCATTCCAACGTACAGCTGCTTCCGCTCTGGAGTCACAGGAGATGGCTATAGATGGACGAGAGCAGCTCAGTGATCTTAGTGGGCAGATAAATCGTATTTATGAGAGTACAAATGAGATGGAGCTTTCTGTAGAAGAACTAAGTAAATCATCTAAGCAAATCCAAAAAATAGTGAGTGCAGTACAAGATATTGCAAATCAAACCAAAATCCTTTCGCTCAATGCTACTATAGAGGCTGCGAGGGCAGGAGAACATGTTAAAGGCTTTAGCATAGTAGCTCAAGAGGTTAGTAGATTAGCGGAAGAAACCAAAAGTACTGTAGTTCTAATAGGTGAGTTAACGAATAAGTCAGGAAAGCTGTCTGAGCAAGTTGTAAAAGAGATTCGAACCGTGCAGGAGCTAACTAAGAGTGGGAAACTTCATTCTATTGAAACAAGCCGTATCTTTTCGGATATTGTGAACTCTATGCAGAGTAGTACGCAAGAGATCGTCACGGTGGAAGAGGAGATCAAACTTCTGATCCATACTATAGAAGGAATAGGTTCAACAACCGCTCAAACCGCGGCATCTGCTGAGTATTTTAAGACTGCCACTGACAGTCTGTGAATCAATATTTGTACTGAAAAAGAACGTATGAAAAAAATCATGCGTTCTTTTAATTTGCTCTTGCAATAGTGCCTAATATTATATATAATAATAAATGTTGTTCTGAGACGTTGCGATGATGCGAGAGGTTACTGACACACCCGGCCCCTTTGCCATGAGGTCGATGTTAGAAAATTTTCGCGGAGTATGTCCGATAATAAATTGGGCGATAGAAGGAGGGACTAAAATGGCAAAGCAAAAAATTCGTATTCGCTTGAAAGCATACGACCACAGAATTCTTGATCAATCCGCAGAGAAGATCGTTGAAACAGCAAAACGTTCGGGTGCTAGTGTATCTGGACCGATCCCGCTGCCAACTGAAAAACAAATCATTACTATTCTACGTGCGGTACACAAGTACAAGGATTCCCGTGAACAGTTTGAACAACGGACTCACAAACGTTTGATTGATATCGTGAATCCAACACCACAAACTGTGGATGCCTTGATGCGCTTGGATCTACCGTCCGGTGTAGATATCGAAATCAAATTGTAATTCTTCTATTAAAGAACTAGGAAAAGAAAAGAGGTGTCAACATTGAAAGGTATCTTAGGAAAAAAACTCGGAATGACTCAAGTCTTTACTCCAGAAGGTAACGTAATCGCGGTTTCTGTTATCGAAGCTGGCCCTTGTGTCATTCTGCAAAAGAAAGACCTGAATATCGACGGATATGAAGCAGTGCAAATGGGCTTTTCTGATAAAAAAGAAAGTCGCTCTAACAAGCCTGAACAAGGTCACGCCAAAAAGGCAAATGCAACACCTAAGCGCTACGTTCGCGAAATTCGCGGTATTGACCTCGCGTCATTCGAGGTTGGACAAGTGCTGAAGGCTGATGTCTTCACTGAGGGCGAATTTGTTGACGTAACTGGTACATCTAAAGGTAAAGGTTTCCAAGGCGTTATCAAACGTTGGGGACAAAGCCGCGGACCAATGGCACACGGATCGCGTTACCACAGAAGACCGGGTTCCATGGGTTCCATTCAAGCTAACCGCGTTCCTAAAGGCAAACGCCTTCCAGGACATATGGGTCATAGCACCGTAACGGTTCAAAAGCTTGAAATCATCAAGGTTGATGTAGAACGTAATGTATTGCTGGTTAAAGGCGCTATCCCAGGTCCTAAAAACAGCTTCGTGAAAGTTAAACAAACCGTTAAGAAATAGTCAAAGAAAGGAGGAACATGAAATGCCAAAAGTAACAGTGTTTAATACTAGTGGTAACGAAGTAGGAGAAGTTGAATTAAGTGATACAGTATTCGGTATTGAACCGAATGTGCATGTTTTGCACGAAGCTGCACTTATGCAAAGAGCTTCCCTTCGTCGTGGTACACACAAAGTAAAAGGACGTTCTGAAGTACGTGGCGGCGGACGTAAGCCTTGGAAACAAAAAGGTACAGGTCGTGCTCGTCAAGGCTCCATTCGTTCACCACAATGGAAAGGCGGCGGCGTTGTCTTCGGACCAACACCACGTAGCTATTCCTGGAAATTGCCTAAGAAAGTTCGTCGTTTGGCCATCAAATCCGCATTGTCCTCAAAAGTTATTGCTAATGAGATCATTGTATTGGATAGCCTGACAATGAACGCTCCGAAGACGAAAGAATTCGCGGCAATCTTGAACAACCTGAAAGTGGATCGCAAAGCGTTGATCGTAGCTGTTGGTTATGATGATAACGTAGCATTATCCGCTCGTAACATCCCTGGAGTGAAATTCGTAGCGGCTGACGGCATTAATGTTCTTGACGTACTGACGTACGACAAACTGATCATCACCAAGGAAGCAGTTCTGAAGGTAGAGGAGGTGTTCGCGTAATGAAAGATCCTCGTGATATTATCAAACGTCCGGTGATTACGGAACGCACATCCGAATACATGAGCGAAATGAAATACGCTTTTGAAGTGGATATCCGTGCTAACAAGACCGAAATCAAAAAAGCTGTTGAGGCCATCTTTAAAGTTAAAGTTACCAATGTGAACACAATGCGTGTACCTGGCAAATTGAAACGTTATGGTAAATATTCCGGTTACACTCCGGAGTGGAAGAAAGCCATCGTTAAACTTAGCCCAGACAGTAAGCCGCTTGAATTCTTTGAAGCGGTAGAATAAAACTCTGTGAAGTAAGGAGGGAATACAGTGCCAATCAAAAAGTACAAACCGACATCTCCGGCCAGACGTAACATGTCCGTGTCTACGTTTGAAGAAATCACCACAAATCAGCCAGAGAAATCGTTGTTATCACCGCTTTTCAAACATGCGGGACGTAACAACCAAGGTAAAATTACGGTTCGTCACCACGGCGGCGGACACAAACGTAAATACCGTATTATCGATTTCAAGCGGACTAAAGATGGCATACCAGGTAGCGTTGCTACGATCGAGTATGACCCGAACCGCACATCCAATATTGCTTTGATCCACTATGCTGATGGAGAGAAACGTTACATCATCGCTCCTAAAGGCCTTAAAGTTGGGGATAAGATTGAGTCAGGTCCTGCGTCCGACATCAAAATTGGTAACAGTCTTCCACTGGCTAACATTCCAGTTGGTACAGTTATCCACAACATTGAGTTGAAACCTGGTAAAGGCGGACAACTAGTTCGTGCAGCCGGTACAGAAGCTCAATTGCTTGGTAAAGAAGAAAAATACGTTTCCGTTCGTTTGACTTCCGGTGAGGTTCGTAGAATCTTGAGCGTATGTCGTGCAACAATCGGTTCCGTAGGTAACGAAGACCACGAATTGATCAAGATTGGTAAAGCTGGACGTAATCGCTGGCTTGGCAATCGTCCTCAAGTGCGCGGTGTAGTTATGAACCCGAACGATCACCCACACGGTGGTGGTGAAGGACGCGCTCCAATCGGTCGTAAATCACCAATGTCTCCTTGGGGTAAACCAACCCTTGGCTACAAAACTCGTAAGAAAAACAAAGCTTCTGATAAATACATCGTTCGTCGTCGCACAAAATAAGACGCTTCTAGCAAGTTGTAATAGCGCGAAGCGTCGATTCGCGGCTTGAACAGTTGATGAAGGGAGGATACACACATGGGTCGCAGTTTAAAAAAGGGACCATTTATCGATGGCTACCTGTTGAAAAAAGTTGAGGATCTTAACGAGGCTGAGAAAAAGGTTGTAGTTAAAACCTGGTCACGCCGCTCAACCATTTTCCCTCAGTTTATCGGACATACGTTTGGTGTATATGATGGCCGCAAACACGTGCCTGTATACGTTACGGAAGATATGGTGGGTCACAAGTTGGGCGAATTTGCACCAACGCGTACTTACAAAGGCCACGCGGGTGACGATAAGAAAACAAGAAGATAATAATGGTCTTCGTTTGAGAGGAGGGAAAACATATGGAAGCAAAAGCACATGCAAGATCGGTGCGGATTTCCGCTCGTAAAGCGAAATTGGTTGTTGACTTGATTCGCGGAAAGCAAGTGGGGGAAGCAATTGCAATTCTTCGCCACACTCCGAAATCCGCTTCGCCTGTTGTTGAGAAATTGCTTAACTCGGCGATTGCGAATGCTGAGCATAACTATTCTCTGGACGTGAACAGCTTGTTCGTTAGCGAAGTTTTCGTTAACCAAGGTCCAACAATGAAACGTTTCCGTCCACGCGCGATGGGTCGTGCAAGCCGGATTAACAAACGTACTAGCCACATTACATTAGTGGTATCTGAGAAATAAGGAGGGATAACACGTGGGTCAAAAGGTAAATCCAGTCGGACTCCGAGTCGGGATCATTCGCGATTGGGAATCTAAATGGTATGCAGGCAAAGATTTCGGTACTCTTTTAATGGAAGACGTCAGAATCCGCGAATACCTTAAAGGTAAGTTGAAGGATTCCGCTGTTTCCCACATTGAAATTGAAAGAGCGGCAAGCCGCGTGAATGTTACAATTCACACTGCGAAACCAGGTATGGTTATTGGTAAAGGCGGAGCAGAAGTAGAAGTACTTCGCAGCGCAGTTACAGCAATCGCAGGCGGTAAGAAAGTTCACATCAATATCAATGAAATCAAACACCCTGAGCTTGATGCAATTCTTGTTGCTGAAAGCATCGCACAACAATTGGAGCGTCGTGTATCGTTCCGTCGTGCGTTGAAACAAGCCATTCAAAGAACTATGCGTTCAGGTGCAAAGGGAATTAAAACTCAAGTAGGCGGACGTCTTGGCGGCGCTGAGATTGCTCGTTCAGAAGGTTATAGCGAAGGAACAGTTCCACTTCATACGCTTCGTGCCGATATCGACTACGGAACGGCTGAAGCACATACAACTTTCGGCCTTATCGGCGTAAAGGTATGGATCTACCGTGGAGAAGTTCTTCCCCCAGCTAAGAAACACGCTGCTCAGGAAGGAGGCAACTAATCATGTTGGTACCAAAACGCGTTAAACACCGCAAGCAACAACGCGGTCACATGAAGGGTATGGCAAAAGGCGGTACAGAACTAAACTTCGGCGAATTCGGCCTGCAAGCTTTAGAGCCTTCTTGGATCACTAACCGTCAGATCGAAGCTGCCCGTATTGCAATGACTCGTTACATCAAACGTGGCGGTCAAGTATGGATCAAGATTTTCCCTGATAAGCCAATTACTCAAAAGCCTCTCGAGGTTCGTATGGGTAGTGGTAAAGGTAACGTTGAGAAATGGGTAGCCGTAGTTAAACCGGGCAAGATTATGTTCGAACTCGGAGGCGTGTCGGAAGAGATCGCTCGCGAAGCGATGCGTCTTGCCGCTCACAAGCTGCCAATCAAAACTAAGTTTGTGAAACGTGAAGAATTGGGTGGTGAAGCAAATGAAAGCTAATGAACTTCGCAACTTAACCACTGCAGAGATTGAACAAAAGATCGCTGGTTTCAAAGAAGAATTATTCAATCTCCGTTTTCAATTGGCAACAGGCCAACTGGATAACCCTACTCGGATTCGTGATGTGCGTAAGGAAATAGCTCGTGCTAAAACCGTTATCCATCAAAGAGTACTTGGGATTAGTTAAGTGAGACGGATTTAATTATCCGTATTCAGGAAGGAGGCTAACAATGACCGAAGAACGGAATGCACGTAAAGTGCTCGTTGGTAAAGTAGTCAGCGACAAAATGGATAAAACCGTTGTAATTGCTGTTGAAACCTATAAAAAACATAACCTGTACCACAAACGCATCAAGTCTACGAAGAAATTCAAAGCACATGATGAAGAGAATGTGGCTAAAATTGGTGATGTCGTTAAAGTCATGGAAACTCGTCCATTGTCTAAAGACAAGCGCTGGAGACTGGTTGAAGTGATTGAAAAAGCGATCATCCTTTAAGATGATTAGTACCCTTTTACCGGAAGGAGGAAATTATAATGATTCAACCATTTACACGTTTGCATGTGGCTGACAACTCTGGTGCGAAGGAACTGATGTGTATCCGCGTACTAGGTGGTACTGGACGCCGTACAGCAGCAATCGGTGATTTGATCGTTTGTTCCGTTAAACAAGCAACACCAGGCGGCGTTGTCAAAAAAGGTGATGTTGTTAGAGCGGTTGTTGTTCGTACTAAGCGTTCTGTACGCCGTAAAGATGGATCTTACATCGCATTCGACGAAAATGCAGCTGTTGTTGTAAAAGACGACAGAAGCCCACGTGGAACACGTATCTTCGGACCAGTTGCTCGCGAACTTCGCGATAAAGATTACATGAAGATCGTTTCCTTGGCACCGGAAGTTATCTAAGAACTCGCTATTAATGCGATTCGCTATATGCTTGTAAAGGCTAGTTATAGGAGGTGTAATAAATGCCTAGAGTGAAAAAAGTTCTGGAATCCCATAACAATAATCTTCATGTGAAGAAAGATGATGTGGTGATTGTGATTAGCGGGAAAGACAAAGGCAAAAAAGGCCGTGTCATCGCTGCTTATCCTCGTCAAAACCGTGTTCTGGTGGAAGGTGTAAACATGATGAAGAAACATCAAAAGCCGAACCAGCTGAACCCGCAGGGTGGAATTATTGAGCAAGAAGCTTCAATCCATGTGTCCAACGTAATGCACATTGATCCGAAGAGCGGTAAAGTAACTCGTATCGGTTACAAAGTATTGGACAACGGTAAAAAGGTTCGGGTTGCTAAGAGATCCGGAGAGATTATCGACTAATATAGCCTTAAGGAAAGGAGGTAAATCTTCATGGCAGCAAGAATGAAAGAACGTTTTTTGAATGAAATTACACCTGCTTTGATGCAGAAGTTTAACTATACGACTGTAATGCAAGTGCCGAAAATTGAGAAGGTAGTCATCAACATGGGTGTGGGTGACGCTGTATCAAACTCGAAAGTACTTGATGCTGCAGTTAATGATATGCAACTGATCGCTGGTCAAAAGCCAGTAATCACAAAAGCAAAGAAATCTATCGCCGGTTTCAAATTGCGCGAAAACATGCCAATCGGGGTTAAAGTAACACTTCGCGGTGAGCGTATGTATTACTTCCTGGACAAATTGTTCAATGTAACTCTTCCTCGTGTACGTGACTTCCGTGGTGTATCGAATAAAGCATTCGACGGTCGCGGTAACTACACACTTGGTTTGAAAGAACAATTGATCTTCCCTGAAATCGAGTACGATAAGGTTGATAAAGTTCGCGGTATGGACATCGTTATTGTAACGACGGCAAAGACGGATGAGGAATCCCGTGAGCTGCTGGGTCAGCTGGGAATGCCTTTCGCAAAATAAGTTCGGTTTCCGAAACTGTTTAGGAGGTGTCAGGCTAAAGTGGCAAAAACTTCGATGAAAGTTAAACAACAACGTACGCCTAAGTTTAAAGTACGTGCATATACACGTTGCGAACGTTGTGGTCGTCCACATTCAGTACTGCAAAAGTTCAAAATTTGCAGAATTTGTTTCCGTGAGTTAGCTTATAAAGGCCAGATTCCTGGCGTCAAAAAAGCAAGTTGGTAAGAAGTTTATAAACGGGAAGGAGGTTTACACACATGACTATGTCTGATCCTATTGCAGATATGCTTACTCGTATTCGTAACGCCAATACAGTGCGTCACGAAACCGTAGAAATGCCTGCTTCCGCAATGAAGAAACAAATCGCTGATATCTTGAAGCGTGAAGGTTTCATTCGTGATGCGGAATATGTTGAAGATAGCAAACAAGGGATTATCCGTATCTTCTTGAAATACGGCCCTAACCAAGAGCGTGTAATTACAGGTTTGAAAAGAATTAGTAAACCAGGCCTTCGCGTGTACACGAAGAGCAATGAAGTTCCTCGTGTACTCGGCGGTCTAGGTATCGCGATTGTCTCCACATCTAAGGGAGTTATGACCGATAAAGAAGCTCGTCAATCTAAATCCGGCGGAGAAGTTGTCTGCTACATTTGGTAATAAACGTCATAAGATAAGGAGGTGCAACACATGTCTCGTATTGGTCGCAAACCAATCGCAGTACCTAGCGGTGTAGATATCACTTTGGATAACACCGTTATTACAGTAAAAGGTCCTAAAGGCTCTTTGACTCGTGAGATTCATAAAGACATGAAGATTACGATTGAAAATAACGAAATTACAGTTGTTCGCCCGTCGGATAACAAATTGCATCGTTCACTTCACGGCACAACCCGCTCCGTTGTCAACAACATGGTGAGTGGTGTGACTGAAGGATTCTCGAAATCTTTGGAAATGGTTGGGGTCGGATATCGTGCCAGCAAATCCGGAGATAAAATCGTTCTGAACGTTGGTTACTCCCATCCGGTTGAGATTTCACCGGAACCAGGAATCGAGTTCGAAGTTCCTGCGAACACGAAGATCATCGTTAAAGGGATCGACAAAGAACGCGTTGGCGCTTATGCTGCTAAAATTCGTTCCGTACGTGAACCAGAGCCGTATAAAGGTAAAGGTATCAAATATGAAGGCGAGCGTATCATCCGCAAAGAAGGTAAAGCTGGTAAGAAGAAATAAGCAGCTAAACCTTAATTGGGAAATACCCCGTGCATCTTAAAGTGAAACTGCCCTACGGCAACTGAAGGGAGTGAAAGGAAAGTCATGATTACAAAAGACGATAAAAACAAGGCTCGCCTCAAAAGACACCTGCGTGTTCGTAAGAAGATTCAGGGAACTACTGAGCGTCCACGTTTGAATGTGTTCCGTTCTTCGAAACACATCTACGCTCAATTGATTGATGATGTGACAGGTGTAACCATCGTGTCCGCATCAACTCTTGATAAAGATCTGAAAGCTACAATCGGCAATGGCGGCAGCGTTGAAGCTGCAACTAAAGTTGGCCAATTGGTCGCTGAACGTGCTAAAGAAAAAGGATATGCAGTGGTTGTATTTGACCGCGGTGGATACTTGTACCATGGACGGATTCAAGCATTGGCTGATGCAGCTCGCGAGGCTGGTCTTGAGTTCTAGAATAATTCTTAAAAGGAGGTTAACGACTTGCGTGTAGATCCGAACAGTTTAGAGCTGACAGAAAGAGTTGTACACATTAACCGCGTTGCTAAAGTTGTAAAGGGCGGACGCCGTTTCAGCTTTAGTGCACTGGTTGTTGTCGGCGATGGCAATGGCTACGTCGGTGCTGGAATCGGCAAAGCTGGCGAAGTACCGGATGCCATCCGTAAAGGCATTGAAGATGCTAAGAAAAACCTGATCCACATTCCAATCGTAGGAACTTCGATTCCTCATCTGGTTACTGGACATTTCGGCGCAGGACGCGTGTTGCTGAAACCAGCATCAGAAGGTACCGGCGTTATCGCTGGTGGTCCAGTTCGTGCAGTATTGGAATTGGCGGGCGTTGGCGACATTTTGACAAAATCTTTGGGTTCTTCGAATTCCATGAACATGGTCAATGCAACTTTGGAGGGACTTTCCCGCTTGAAGCGCATTGAAGAGGTCGCGAAACTTCGCGGCAAATCTGTCGAAGAATTACGCGGTTAAGGAGGGAACGTCAATGGCAAAATTGCAAATTACCCTCGTACGCAGCGTAATCGGACGTCCGGAAACACAACGTGTAACCGTTAAGACGCTCGGTCTGCGTAAACTTAATTCGTCCGTGGTTCACAATGATAGTCCCGCGATTCGCGGAATGATCAATAAAGTGGGTCACTTACTTTCAGTTACAGAAATCGAAGGCTAAATGCCTCGTATAAATCAACAGACATAAGGAGGTGCAAACGATGAAGTTACATGAACTTGCTCCGGCACCGGGTTCCCGTAAAGAGCGCAATCGCGTAGGTCGCGGTCCTAGTAGCGGAAACGGTAAAACGTCCGGCCGCGGTCATAAAGGTCAAAACTCCCGCTCCGGCGGTGGTGTTCGTCTAGGCTTCGAGGGGGGGCAAAACCCACTCTATCGTCGTCTGCCTAAACGTGGTTTCGTCAATCCTACCCGTAAAGAGTATGCGATTGTGAACCTTGAAGAACTCAACAACTTTGCAGAAGGAACAGAAGTTACTCCAGCATTGCTGATTGAAACAGGCGTTGTCAAGAATACGAAGAGCGGTATTAAGATTCTTGGTAATGGCGAATTGTCCGTTAAATTGACTGTACAAGCTAATAAGTTCTCTCAATCTGCGGTGGAGAAAATTGAGGCTGCCGGCGGTAAAACCGAGGTGATCTAATGTTCAAGACGCTTAAGAATATCTGGCATGTTGAAGATTTGCGCAAAAGGATCCTGTTTACCCTGTTTATTCTGTTCATCTATCGGATTGGTTCGTTTGTACCAGTACCAGGCGTGAACAAAGATGTACTGGAAACAGCGAATCAGAGCGGAGACGCTTTGATGGGTCTTTTGAACACTTTCTCGGGTGGCGCGCTCAAAAACTTCTCGATATTTGCGATCAGTATTTACCCGTACATTACAGCATCCATTATCGTGCAACTATTGTCGATGGATGTTGTTCCTAAGTTTGCTGAATGGGCAAAACAAGGGGAACACGGAAAAAAACAATTGGCGCAGATTACCCGATACGGTACAGTAGTATTGGCTCTTATCCAGGGTTTTGCTACATCAATCGGGTTTAACCGGATTTATGGTACTGAAATGATTCCGAATGCGACCTTTGCGGATTACCTGCTGATAGCTATTATATTAACTGCAGGTACTTCTTTCCTAATGTGGCTTGGTGAACAGATCACAGAAAAGGGAATAGGAAACGGGATATCAATCCTGATTTTTGCTGGAATCGTCTCTGCCATACCGGGTTATATCACGAGTACGGCACAATCAAGCTTCATTCAGCCGGATCAGGTGTTCCTGAATATTCTTAAAGTGGTTATTGTATTGATTGTGATTGTTGCGATTATTACAGGAGTTATCTTCGTGCAGCAAGGTATTCGTAAGATACCGGTACAATATGCTAAACGAGTAGTCGGAAACAAAATGTACGGTGGTCAAAACACCCACATTCCGATGAAAATTAATGCTGCAGGTGTAATTCCAGTTATCTTCGCAGTATCACTACTTCAGTTTCCAGTTGTTCTCTCCAGTTTCTGGTCTACGCATGGTTGGGCAAAGTGGATTGCCAAGTATATGGCAATGGACGCACCGCTCGGTATGCTTCTGTATGTTGTAATGATCATCGGATTTACGTTCTTTTACACGTTTGTTCAGATGAATCCACAGCAGATGGCTGAAAACATGAAGAAGAATGGTGGATATATACCTGGTATTCGACCTGGTAAAGCAACGGAGAAGTATTTGACCAAGGTAATGTCTCGCCTGACGATGTCTGGTGCGTTGTTCTTGGCTCTTATCTCCGTAATGCCTGTAATCTTCGGTAGTTTCTCTGGTTTGCCAAGACAGGTTCAAATCGGCGGTACTGCACTGCTGATCGTAATCGGTGTGGCATTAGATACTATGAAGCAGATCGAGAGCCAATTGATTAAACGCCATTACAAAGGCTTCATTAATAAATAGGCGATAGGTTCCGGCGAAGCTTGGGGATTCACTACCTTCCCGGCACCTATTGTGCTGTTTCTTGCTTGGTGGCGAACTTTTGGGGGGAGAGAGAAATCGTGAACATTTTATTCATGGGCCCTCCTGGGGCAGGCAAGGGAACACAAGCAGCTGAGATCGTGAAGGAATTTGGTATACCTCATATTTCAACTGGAGACGCATTTCGCCTTGCAATTAAGCAAGGTACTCCTGTTGGTTTGAAAGCTAAGTCCTTCATAGATCAAGGCTTACTTGTACCAGATGATGTGACCATTGGAATTGTAGAAGAGCGGCTGCAGCAGTCCGATTGCGAAAAAGGTTTTTTATTGGACGGCTTTCCAAGAACTCTTTCGCAAGCGGAAGCGCTGAATGAAATATTAGCCCGTTTGAACACTTCATTGGAGCATGTTGTCAACTTGAATGTGGACCGAGGCCTGCTAATGGCACGTCTGACTGGACGTCGTATCTGCAGTGTTTGCGGGGCATCCTACCATTTGATTTTTAATCCGCCGAAGCAAGATGGCATATGCGATATTGACGGCGGTGAATTGTATCAGCGTCCGGACGATAATGAACAAAGTGTAGGTAAGCGCCTGGATGAGTATGACAACAAGACTGCGCCGCTGCTTGCATTTTATGAGAATAAAGGTCTTTTGCGTCAAGTAAACGGAGAAAACGAAATTAATGTCGTTTCTTCTGAAATTGTATCTTTACTGCGGGGTTAATGTAATGATCATATGTAAATCCGAACAGGAACTTGCCTTTATGAGGGAAGCTGGTCGTATTGTTGCCGAGAGTCACCGTCTTATTGCACAGGCCATAGAACCTGGAATTACGACTGCTGAGCTTGACAACATCGCCGATCAATACATTCGCAGTCAAGGTGCAGTGCCATCTTTCAAAGGCTATAACGGTTTTCCTGCCAGCATTTGCGCTTCAGTCAACGAACAATTGGTGCATGGATTTCCGGGTAAACGCAAATTGATCGAAGGCGACATTATCTCGCTAGATATCGGTGCGCAATACCGTGGTTATCACGGTGATTCCGCTTGGACCTACGGAGTAGGCAGTATTTCGGAACAGGCTCAGCAATTGCTGGACGTTACGGAAGGCTCTCTATACGCGGGACTGGCGTTAGTAAAACCGGATGTGCGCTTATTTACAATCTCCCATGCTATTCAAATGTACATCGAAGAGGCTGGTTTCTCAGTCGTTCGCGAGTATGTCGGTCATGGCATTGGGGCAGAACTGCATGAAGAACCGCAAATTCCGAACTATGGCATATCGGACCGCGGACCACGGTTGAAACCGGGTATGGTACTCGCGATTGAACCAATGGTTAACGTAGGTAAGCGTTATGTCAAAACGCTGGAAGATAACTGGACAGTCGTTACGGTTGATGGCTCACTGTGCGCTCACTTTGAGCATACAGTTGCGGTTACTCCGGACGGTATGGAAATTTTCACGAAACTGAATGCGTAGGTGATCTTAGTTGAATGCTCAGAGCAGCCCGCAGGTTGGTCAATTGGTGGAAATCCTTAAAGGCAAGGATGCTGGAGAGGTCGCCGTTGTTATCAATGTAATTGACAGCAGGTTTGTGTATATTGCGGACGGGGACAAACGAAAGTTTGATATGCCGAAGAAGAAGAGTATACTTCATCTGAAGCTACTACCTATCGTCAGCAGTGAGATTGTAAATAGTTTGAAAGAAAGCGGTCGGGTTACAAATGGAAAGCTGCGATTTGCAGTTATGAAATTTGTGAAATCCACCGATAAAAGCGCTAATGAGAAAGGAGACTAACTGTGGCTAAAGAGGATGTTATTGAGGTAGAAGGAACCGTTCTTGAACCGTTGCCTAATGCAACTTTTAAAGTTGAACTGGAAAACGGTCACCAAATTCTTGCCCATGTATCCGGTAAACTTCGGATGCACTTTATCCGTATTTTGACTGGAGACAAAGTTGTCGTACAGTTATCGCCTTATGATTTGTCAAAAGGACGTATAACTTACCGTAAATAGATGGAAACACGATGTGAGTTTTGCTTCGCAAAACTAAGCATAGGCTTTCGAACCCAGTTTTACTTACGTAAAACTTATAGGAGGTAATTAACATGAAGGTAAGACCTTCTGTAAAGCCCATTTGCGAGAAATGTAAAGTAATCCGCCGCAAAGGGACTGTTATGGTGATTTGCGAAAATCCGAAACACAAACAAAAACAAGGATAAGAAGGGGGTGTAGCGTAAAATGGCTCGTATAGCTGGAGTGGACTTACCACGTGATAAACGCGTTGAGATCGCCTTGACTTATATTTTCGGAATCGGTAAAACGACTTCCCAGAAAATTCTTAACGAAACAGGCATTAGCGCTAATACACGTGTCCGTGATTTGACGGAAGATGAAGTCAGCAAACTGCGTGAAACGATCGACAAAACAGCCAAGGTAGAAGGCGACTTGCGTCGTGAAATTTCCTTGAATATTAAACGTCTTATCGAGATCGGCTGTTACCGCGGTGTTCGTCACCGTCGTGGATTGCCTGTTCGCGGTCAACGTACCAAAACGAATGCCCGTACCCGTAAGGGCCCGCGTCGCACGGTAGCTAACAAGAAAAAATAATAGGGGGGGATAAGAGACAATGGCTAAACCGAAAAAAGTCGTACGTACAAAACGTCGCGACCGTAAAAATATCGAATCTGGCGTGGCACATATTCGTTCTACGTTCAACAACACCATCGTTACCATCACGGATCCTCACGGAAATGCAATTTCCTGGGCTAGCTCCGGCGGTCAAGGATTTAAGGGTTCCCGTAAATCCACTCCATTTGCAGCGCAAATGGCAGCAGAATCGGCAGCTAAAGCAGCTATGGAACACGGCATGAAATCCGTTGAAGTTATGGTTAAAGGACCGGGCGCGGGCCGCGAAGCAGCCATCCGTTCACTTCAAGCCGCAGGCCTTGAAGTTAACCTTATCAAAGACGTTACTCCGGTTCCTCACAATGGATGCCGTCCACCGAAGCGTCGCCGCGTATAGTTAAGTCAGCAATGTGATGTGTGGTATAAATCCGGCACTAACTGCTAATAATGGGTGTTTAGGCATACTACATGATCCACCTGATGGGGTGACAGTTTCATATAGGAGCGACGTTGAAGGAGGGGTACACTCGTGATAGAAATCGAAAAGCCGAAGATTGAGACCGTAGAAGCGAATGATGAAGGAACCTATGGGAAATTCGTAGTTGAACCGTTGGAACGTGGATATGGCACGACTCTGGGGAACTCGCTTCGCCGGATACTGCTGTCCTCCCTTCCAGGAGCCGCAGTGACTTCGGTCCAAATTGACGGCGTTCTGCATGAGTTCTCGACCGTTCCTGGCGTAATGGAAGATGTGACAGAGATCATCTTGAACCTGAAAGCTTTGTCTTTGAAGATTCATTCAGACGAAGAAAAAGTGTTTGAGATTGATGCTGAAGGGGAAGGCGTCGTTACCGCAGGTGATATCCGTGCGGACAGCGACGTCGAGATCCTGAACCCGGATCTTCACATTGCAACGCTGGGACCTGGCGCGAGACTTCACATGCGCATTTTTGCAGGCCGTGGTCGCGGTTACGTCCAAGCGGATCGTAACAAACGCGATGATCAGCCAATTGGTGTTATTCCAGTTGACTCTATCTACACTCCTATTTCACGCGTTAACTATGGCATAGACAACACTCGTGTTGGTCAAGTAACTAACTATGACAAATTAACGTTGGAAGTATGGACAGATGGCAGTATCAGACCGGAAGAGGCTGTAAGCCTCGGAGCCAAAATTTTGAACGAGCACCTCGTATTATTCGTAGGACTTACGGATGAAGCGAAAGACGCCGAAATTATGGTTGAAAAAGAAGAAGACAAAAAAGAAAAAGTGCTTGAGATGACAATCGAAGAGCTTGATCTTTCTGTTCGTTCGTATAACTGCCTCAAACGCGCTGGTATTAATACCGTGCAAGAGCTGACTACTAAAACTGAAGAAGATATGATGAAAGTCCGTAACTTGGGCCGCAAATCTTTGGAAGAAGTACAAGAAAAGCTTGAGGAACTCGGTTTAGGACTTCGGACAGAAGAATAGCACAAGATTGCTAGAGTAAAGGAGGGAATAACATGGCATACCAAAAGTTGGGCCGTGATTCCAGTGCGCGTAAAGCGTTATTTCGCGACTTGGTAACGGACCTGTTCTTATACGAGCGCATCCAGACCACGGAAGCCAAAGCGAAGGAAGTACGTTCCATCGCTGAGAAACTAATCACTAAGGCGAAAAAGGGCGATCTTCATGCTCGTCGTCAAGTTGCAGCATTTGTTCGTCGCGAAACTGTTGACGGTCAACAAGATGCAATTCAAAAATTGTTCGCTGAAATTGCTCCTCGCTACACAGAGCGTCCAGGTGGATACACTCGTATCCTGAAACTCGGACCTCGTCGTGGTGACGCTGCGCCTATGGTTTATCTTGAACTAGTAGACCGTGCGTAGTAACAAGTTATGATTTCCGATTGTACCCCTAACATCCATTTTCTTAGGAGAATGGAGTGGGGGAAGATCAGAATTACTGTACTGCTTGGGCGTTAGCCTGTTGTGCAGTAAAACGCGGAGATCACCTTGGATCAATGGAAGGAGCTCCCGCCGGGGCTTCTTTTTTTTGAAAAGAGAAGGAGAACGCTATGCGCAATCTATTCATGAAGGTCAATTATGACGGAACCCATTATGATGGCTTTCAGACTCAACCTAAGGGTAATACGATTCAGGATCAGTTGGAGAAGGCAATACATCATCTGACAGGTGAAGGCCTTAAGATTACAGCTTCAGGCCGGACAGACGCAGGTGTACATGCTTACGGACAGCCGTTTAATTTCTTGACTTCATCACGTATACCTATAGAACGTTGGTGTCTAGCGCTGAATACCAGGCTGCCGCAAGATATCGTGGTTACAGAAGCTTGTGAGGTTCCGCTTTCATTTCACTCCCGCAGGGGAGCGAAGCGAAAGACCTACCGCTATCTGATTAACGGTAATCGGTTCCCTGATCCTTTTCAGCGGCGCTGGCAGTATCATCATCCAGTAGCATTAAATATACCAGCTATGGAGCAAGGATTGGCTCATGTTATAGGTACACATGACTTTACGTCGTTTGCTTCCCGTAGGTCCACAAAGACTTCGCACGTCAGAACAATCTTTGAGGCTCATATGGAAGTAGACCGCAGTATGTGCCGACCGGGATCCTCGGATCAAGGGGTTATTCATACTTATATTACAGGTAGTGGGTTTCTTCAACACATGGTTCGCATAATTATGGGAACTCTGATCAACGTTGGAGAAGGCAAATGTCAGGCTGATGATGTTGCTCATATTTTAGCAGCATGCGATCGGGCCGCAGCTGGTCCGACAGCTATTGCAAAAGGTCTGGCACTCTGGAATGTCGAGTATGGTGAGACTGAAAAGTGAGTTTGTCACTCTTGTTTTTTTATTTTAAAAAAGCACAGAATTATATGAAAATATGCTTGCACTTGGTATGTTTATACTGTAATATAAAAGTTGTGTTTTCTTGATGGCTATCCCACAGCCCCGATCGAGATTACACCAAACAAATGCTTTACTTAACTCACATAATCGTAATTCAATGAGAAACAAGATATACGAAATAGCTGATTTTCGTACGAGAACAAGGAGGAAACATTCATGCGTACCACCTATATGGCGAAGCCGAACGAAGTTGCGCGCAATTGGCACATCATCGACGCCGAAGGCAAAACTCTTGGTCGTTTGGCCAGTGAAGCCGCTGCTTTGATCCGTGGCAAACACAAACCGCAATTCACTCCACATGTTGATACAGGAGATTTCGTAATTGTTATCAACGCTGAGAAGATTCACCTGACAGGCAAGAAAATGCAAAACAAGAAATACTACCGTCACTCCATGCACCCAGGTGGCTTGAAAGTCACTGTTGCTGAAGATCTGATTAAAACTAAACCTGAGCGGATGATTGAATTCGCCGTTCACGGTATGATTCCTAAGACTCGTCAAGGCGACCACATGAAGCTGAGATTGAAAGTCTATGCAGGCGCTGAGCATCCACACGCAGCACAAAAACCAGAAGTTTACGAACTTCGCGGATAAGATAAGGGAGGACAGTTTCATGGCACAAGTACAATACTATGGGACAGGTCGTCGTAAACATTCGGTAGCACGTGTTCGTCTCGTACCGGGTGAAGGACGCATTGTCATTAACAAACGTGAGATGGACGAATACTTCGGTGTGGAAACACTGAAGATGATCGTCAAACAACCTTTGACACTGACTGAAACACTAGGAAATTATGATGTTCTTGTTATCGCTCATGGCGGCGGAATTTCAGGCCAAGCCGGAGCAATCCGTCACGGCATTTCCCGTGCACTGCTAAAAGCTGATCCGGACTTCCGTCCAGCACTTAAAAAAGCAGGATTCCTGACTCGTGACCCACGTATGAAGGAACGTAAGAAATACGGTCTGAAAGCAGCACGTCGTGCTCCTCAGTTCTCGAAACGTTAATATCCCTTGTACTACAAGGAATTCAAGCCTCTGGCCATTATGGTCAGGGGCTTTTGTTTTTATATATAAACGGAGGAATTATGCCGAGAAATGACAGCTTAAAGCGTACATATACCATTGACATCTCCTGTGAAAACTATATACTGAAATTAATTCATATAAAATTAGTTGGGATTAAAGAAATGCAATCATGGATGGAGGAACAATAATGAATTTGTTGGAGAAAGAGGCTTTAATCAAAGTAAAGGCTGAAGAGCTGGAGAATGCCTCCCCGGAAGAGATCATTCGCTGGGCTGTGGATACTTTCCCTAATATAACATTTGCCTGCAGCTTCGGCGCCGAAGATGTGGTACTGGTCGATATGCTCCACAAAATAAGCCCGTCTACCGATGTTTTTTATTTAGACACGGATTTTCACTTTAAAGAAACTTACGAAACCAGAGATCTGATGGCAGAGAAATATGGTTTGGAGTTCGTGCGCGTATCACCAAAGATTACCCCAGAAGAGCAGGTGCTTGCTTATGGGGAGGCACTATGGAACGTAGATCCGAACCAATGCTGCGCTATTCGTAAGGTAGAGCCTTTGACTCGTATCCTTTCTCAATATGATGCTTGGATTACCGGAATACGCCGCGATCAAGCTCCTACTCGTGCTAATTCCAAAAAGGTGGAGTACGATTATAAATTTGGTTTAGTTAAATTTAATCCTATTGCCCATTGGACAACTGAAGATGTATGGGAATATATTCGTGAGAATGATGTGATTTATAACCCGCTGCATGATCGTAATTTTCCGAGTATTGGCTGTGAGCAGTGCACGCGTGCAGTTATGCCAGGTGAAGACCCACGTGCAGGACGATGGTCTGGATCAGAGAAGACGGAGTGTGGACTTCACAAATAAGGCAGATTAGCCGCGATATAGAGAAGGAGAGAATAGAAATGACATCAATACTTCCTCATGGAGGAACTCTTATACAACGTGTGGTACAAGGAGAAGAACGTGAGCAGCTTCTGCGGGAATCTGCCGACCATAAATCTATTGCGATTAACACATGGACTTTATCTGATTTGGATCTTATTGGTGTGGGTGCTTTTTCTCCGCTTACAGGTTTCTTAAATGAAGAGGACTATCACTCAGTGGTCAAGAACATGAGATTAGCAAATGGAACGGTTTGGAGTATCCCGATTACTTTAGCTGTTACTGATCAAATTGCATCTGGGCTGTCTATTGGGGATACAGTATCTTTGGTAGGTGAGGAAGATGGAGTTATTTACGGATTGCTGAACGTGGAAAGCATCTACACGGTGGATCAAAGCATCGAGGCGCAAAATGTCTTTAAAACCACTGATCCTGAGCACCCTGGTGTCAATAAGCTACTCGAACGGCCTAATACGTATGTTGGAGGTCCAATAACCGTTCTTAACCGTCCACAGCCAGAGAAGTTTGGTGAGTTTTATTTTGATCCTGCTGATACACGTCATATCTTCGCGGAGAAGGGCTGGAGAACGGTTGTTGGCTTTCAGACGCGTAACCCTGTTCACCGTGCTCATGAGTACATCCAGAAGTGTGCTATGGAGATTGTAGATGCTCTATTCCTCAATCCTCTAGTAGGCGAGACCAAATCGGATGATGTTCCTGCAAATGTCCGGATGAAAAGCTATCTTGCCCTGCTTGAGAATTATTACCCTGAGAATCGTACGTTTCTTGGTGTTTTTCCGGCGGCTATGCGTTACGCTGGCCCTAGAGAAGCTATTTTCCATGCCATGGTCCGTAAAAACTACGGTTGTACCCATTTCATTGTAGGTCGTGACCACGCCGGTGTGGGGGATTACTATGGAACGTATGAAGCACAAGAGATCTTCGCTAACTTTACAGCAGAGGAACTGGATATTACTCCATTGTTCTTCGAACACAGCTTCTTCTGCAAAAAATGTGAGAGTATGGCCTCTAACAAAACCTGCCCTCACTCCAAAGAACATCACATGGCTTTATCTGGAACCAAGGTTCGTGCTTTGCTTCGTGATGGAACTTGTCCACCTCCGGAATTTACACGGCCTGAGGTTGCGCAGATCTTGATCGAAGGGATGTCTCAGCAAGTAACATCATAATCTAATCATGCATGTACTATTTGACCCTCTTGTCCCATATAGATGAGTAGAATCTATCGGGACGAGGGGGTCTTTGTTATGTCTGGACGTAAATACAGTAAAGTCTCGGTCTGGATATCTTGGAGCAGCATTAAGAAAACTTTATTGGGTGCGGCAATGTTAGTGCTTCTTATTGGAATTATCTCTTATGATATGCCTACGGCAAAAACATGGAATTACTGGAGTTTGCCGCTCTCCGGTAAAGTAATAGCCATTGACGCTGGCCATGGAGGTCCTGATGGAGGGGCAGTCAGCCGAGAAGGCTTGATTGAGAAAGATATCAACTTGGCAATATCCCTATATTTACGTGACTATCTGCAACAGGCCGGGGCAGTAGTCTTTATGACACGTGAGGGCGATTATGACTTGGCCCAGGATGATACTAAAGGGTATAGCAAAAGAAAAACGGAGGACCTTAAACAACGGGTGAGAAACATCGAGGGTAAGGGTGCGGATTTACTGATATCTGTTCATATGAATAGCATTCCATCTAACCGTTGGAGTGGAGCCCAGACTTTTTATTATCCGAATCATCCAGATAACAAGCGGCTGGCTGACCTTTTGCAAGAGGAACTAAGAATCACATTGGAGAATACGAATCGTACAGCCAAAACAGCGAAGACCATTTATCTGCTGCAAGCACTGCGAATGCCTTCTGTTCTTGTGGAGGTTGGGTTTCTTTCTCATCCTGAGGAGTCATTATTGCTAGGGGATGATGTATACCAGCGTAAGGTGGCAACGAGTATATATAGAGGTATTTTACGTTACGAATCAGAGGCCCCCTCTAAGTGACTACTATTCACAGGAAGGGTAATGCTATAATAGACGAAAACTATTTGGTGAATTAGATTATTCATCCGAATACGAAACAGAGGTGCTTTGATGCTGACAAGAGAAAATATTCAGGAACTGCTACGGCCCCTTACCGATACGGAATCGGGAAAAAGTCTGGTTGAATTACAGTTAATCCGTGACATTATGATCAAGGAAGATCGCATTTCATTGTCGGTTATATGCTTAAGCACTGAAGAACAAAGCCGTATGGAACTGGAGCAGCGAGTAAGAGAGCTTCTGGAGGCTGGTGGAGTCGGCAATGTGCATATTCGGCTGAGAGATGCAACAGACTTTGAACGGTCCCAGATTCGTGGGGATAGCGAACAGGAAGCAGAGGAAGGCAGTGATGGAAAGTTAAAGGGACATGCTGCAGGTCTTGAAGGTCATGAACTTATCAATGAAAACTCTGGGGTTCATTTTATTGCGGTCGCCAGCGGAAAAGGTGGCGTAGGTAAATCAACGGTAACAGTGAATCTAGCGGTAGCTCTGGCTAGAATGGGCAAGAAGGTTGGTTTGATTGATGCTGACATCTACGGCTTCAGCATACCGGATATGATGGGGATGGAGGAAGGGCCGATTGTGGAAGAGGGTACCATTATCCCAGTTGAACGATTCGGGGTTAAAGTGATGTCGATGGGATTTTTCATTCGTGAGAACAGCCCGGTAATTTGGCGGGGTCCCATGCTTGGAAAAATGCTTCGTCAGTTCTTTAGTGACGTAGGCTGGGGAGAGTTGGATTATATGTTGCTTGATCTGCCTCCTGGAACTGGTGATGTAGCCTTAGATGTACACCAAATGCTCCCTCAGAGCAAGGAGATCATAGTTACCACTCCACATGCTACAGCGGCTTTTGTGGCTGCCAGAGCGGGCTCTATGGCACTTCAGACAGATCATGAGATCATGGGTGTGATTGAGAACATGTCCTATTATGAATGCTCTTCCTGTGGACAGAAGGATTACGTGTTTGGTCGAGGGGGCGGTGCAAGATTGGCTGAGACCTTGCATACAGAGCTGCTTGCCCAAATACCACTAGGTGCACCGGATAACCATATTTCTGAACCTGACTTTTCACCATCTGTTTATAAAGCAGAAACACAAACCGCGCAGCTTTTTGCTGATATAGCATCGAAGTTGATTTCCAAATGTGAAGAGAAGTAATCTGATGAATTAATTTGTAAAAAAGAGGCTGTCCACTGTTTAAGGGACAAGGCCTCTTTTTTGTTAGGATCCAGACTCTCCGCCACCGCCGCCTTCGCCACCACCTTCACCGCCACCGCCTTTAGCATCTTTTTGTACCTTAGGCTGAAGCTCTTCTTGTACTACAGTTTTAAGCAAATCAAGAACTTCCATACGGAATAAAGGATTTTGCATGGTTTCCTGCATAATAGTCATGGTTTGCTTGCGATAATCCGGGGTTTTAGTAAGATCAAGGAACATTTTAGCCATTTCAGGGGACTTCATGATTTCAGTTACTGATTTTTGATAAGACGGATCTTTAATTAATTGCATATGCAGCTGCTTACTTTGGGAATTTATTGCCTTGGCAAAATCACCGGCAAATTTAGGATCGGTCATAATTTTTTCGAATTCTTTTTTATATTCCGGTGCCGTTATTGTATCCTTAACTGCGACACGGATTTCTTCGGTTGTCTGTAATGGCAGCATCTTTGTACTAAGGATAGTGGTTCCTCCACTTCCTCCTGTGGCTTCGGATGTAGGGGATGATAATGCTTCCTGTAAGGCTTTTTTGCCATCGTCACTCTTCAATATATCTATAACCATCGTCTTTGCTTCTTTATAACTCGTTTGTCCCGAAGAAGAGGAACTACTCTCTCCGCCGCAGGCCGTTAAGGCTAAGACCAAACCTAACGTCAATCCCCGTGCACAATAACCTGCCCATTTCATTGTGGCATTGACCTCCTTTTTAGGATTCCTGAATGTAGTATGCCGCCTGTAAAAACATTTATGTTATCCTTGAATGGTTTTTTGGCGGTAACCTTGGTAAAATAATCACACATAGGGGGTGAGCTGTCTGAGTATAAGAAAATGGTTTCATTTGTTTTGGACTACGCTCCTGATCGGGGCTGGGGGAGCTGTCATTGCCGGTCTCGCATTGCAAGTAGCCAATGGCCGCATCGAATTCAGAAGCACGACTGATTTTTTCATTTATCCGCTAATATTATTTGGTTATGGAGTGCTGGTTAGCGTTTATTCTCAGCTTGGTTTTTTTGCTTATCTGATCTTGAATTATATGGGCATTGGTGTATTCCCGAAAAAAATCTGGCAGTACATACAACTGATACTAGCCGTTGTGTCTATTCTTGAGCTGATGTTCTTGCGTACTTTTGTGGGTGGAGATAGAAACGTCATCTCCGATCTGGCCTTAGCAATTGCTATATTACTGTCAGCCGTAATTGTTTCTTTTATCAAAGTTCGGAGCACGAACATTTCGGCGTGGATTCCTACGTTTTTCTTCATGACTGCAGTATCCATCGTTGAAGTCATTGGTGTACTGCGAATCGGTGTGGATAGTGCGACTGTATTTATTGTTGTTCCACTCATCGCATGTAATGCATTCCAGATATTGATGCTTCATCGTATTCTTAAGCCTTCTGTTAGAGAAAGCAGATACAGCAATGAACCCCGTTCCTCCAATTAGGAGACGGGGTTTTTGTTCCTTGGTCATTGTGCGGTTAAAAGTTATCCAATGGGGTTAATCTTTAAGAATAGCCTTATTACTCCAATTAGGAGGGGAATATATGAACATTAAGCGCTATATGATAAAAGACACAGATGAAATCATACTAAAGAAGTTGGACCCGAATGAAACGGGGCTTTTAAAATCAAAAGAGGAAGCCGAAGCTGAGATGGATCAGCTTAAGGAGCGGCTTGCGGAGTTGCAAGATATTTTGTTCGCTCAAAAGAAACATTCCGTATTAGTCATTCTTCAAGGAATGGATTCGAGTGGGAAAGATGGTACGGTGAAGCATATATTTTCCGGTATTAACCCACAGGGTTTTATAGTAACAAGCTTTAAAAAACCTTCTTTAGAAGAAGCTGCCCACGATTTCCTATGGAGAGTTCATCAGAAGACACCTCCCAAAGGTTATATTTCCGCCTTTAATCGCTCTCATTATGAAGATGTGTTAGTTCCTCGTGTACATGGTACTCTCAAGGATGCGGAAGTGAAACGACGTTTCAAGCAAATTCGTCAATTCGAAGAGATGCTGGCAGACGAGGGTACCACGATTATCAAACTTTTTTTGCATATATCCAAAGAGAAGCAGCTTGAGAAAATTCAAGAGCGGCTTCATGATCCTAAAAAACACTGGAAGTTTGATGTTAGTGACCTTCAAGAAAGGCAATACTGGAACGAGTATCAAAAAGCTTATGAGGATATATTTGTCCAATGCAACATAACGAAGGCCCCTTGGTACTGGATTCCTGCAAATCACAGATGGTATCGTAACTATTTGGCGCTATCTATCGTGGTGAAAACCTTAGAAGGCTTGAATCTAAAATATCCGAAGCTGGATACCCCAACACCGGATATTTCAGAACTCATATCTCCACGTCACTAATGTTTGAGGCAGAAAGTACCTACAATCCGGCAGCATCCTCTAGACGATCATTCAACCAAGCGGAATCGCGAACTTCTTTTCCTTCAGCGCTGCTTTGGCTTAATAGTTCAGACACAGTGACAAACTCATAGCCCTGTTTTCTAAGTTCATCAATGATAAGTGGGAGAGCCTCATGAGTTTGTTTGCATGAATCGCTCGCATGAAGCAAGACAATATCCCCCGGATGTGCTTTTGTGGTAACCCGGCTAACGATGTTCTGAACACCAGGGTTCTTCCAGTCCAGCGAATCGGTGTCCCACTGAATGACCTTATAACCAAGATCAGTGGCTACTTGCAGCACCCTTTTATCAAAATCACCGTTGGGCATCCGAATCAGGTTCGGTTCCTTGCCGGTTAAATCGGTTAGAATGCCATGTGCTGTTGTAATCTGCTGGCGGATTTCTTCATTGCTAAGAGAACTGTAATTGACATGCTTATGACCATGACTCCCAATTTCGTATCCTGAGGCCTTAATACTTGTTACAATTTCCGGATGAGTCTTGCTCCAAGGGGAGGACAGAAAGAAAGTAGCTTTATCTACTTTTTTATCTTCCAAAACTTTGAGAATGGGTTCAGGCCGTTTTTCTCCCCAACTAATATCGAACGTAAGCGCAATCAGCTTCTTCTCCGTCGGCACACTGTATATCGCGGCAGGGGGGGCGGCTTCAGAAAAAACAGTAATGTTTCCCCTCTCGATATATACAACTCCGGCAGCAAGAAGAGCAGCGGCAAAAAGGTAGATGAACCGTTTTATCTTTTTGCCACTGAATACATAAAAAGAATTCATAATTTACAGCGCTCCTCTCCAATGCAATATGCTTGTTTGTTATAAATGTATGCTCGTACTGCTCCGTTATGACTTAGTACATTACAGATATCAATTTCAGGAGGTATATATGTCGTTTTTCACTTTTATAAAAGACTTAAAAACCATACGCACAGCATTGCTGCTTTCTTGTATATTGTTCACGGTGGGTGTGATTGCCGGTTGGGTCGGAACGGTCAGTCTCGAAAAGCTTTTACTGGAACAGATAGAGGGGCTTAGTGAAATTAGCAATAATCTGAGGGAATCCTCAAACCCAATGCTAAGCTTTTTTATATTTATATTTTTGAACAATAGTATTAAAGGTGTGTTGATGATATTCCTTGGTTCGTTGTTAGGCATTATTCCGGCCCTATTTCTCTTAATAAATGGAGCTGTGATCGGCTACTTGGTTCATATTTCAACACTTCAAGGTGAAGACATGTTTAATTTAATCGTCAAAGGATTATTACCGCATGGAATCATTGAGATTCCGGCAATTATTATCGCCTGCGCGTTCGGATTACACTTTGGTGGCAAGGTAGCCTCCCGTATGTTCAGACCGACAAGAGGAGCGGAGTGGCCTGTATTTATGCGCCAGACGCTGACGGCATCCATATGGATTGTAATATTGCTTTTTATAGCCGCTATTATTGAAAGTACAATTACATTCTCACTTTTATCATAAAATTTGGGTGAAGTGAGCATAACAGTAAAGTCATGTTTCATACCCCGTCCAAGAGTTAAAACATGATCCAATAGTTACAAAGGAAAAAACTTATAATTATGGTTATAGTTGCAACACTCCGGTTAATCTAGTGTAAGTAGTAATCAATGCGGCTTAAATTCACAAAGGAGGCCAAGCATATGTTGGGGATGTTATTTAATGAGAAAGAGTGTAAAGAGCTGGACTATGTTTTGCGTAAAGAACTTGATGAGATGCTGCTTGATTTAAGCGATCAACGCTTGGACCAAAATATCAGGCATGCCATTGCGAATAGGTATAAGACAGTGTTTCGTATGTATGCTCGATTCGCTCCACAGAAAGAACTATCCAGATATGCTTGGGGTGGACGTTCCTCTCAATTCAAGCATTAATTGATAAGCATATTCGCAAGATCAGAAGTGATCTGCAATTAATTAATAAAATAGGTTGACTAAAAGAGAGCGGAGATGATATATTATATCTCGCGCTCCTTTTGGTTTGTTAACAAGGAGTTTGCAGGCGAGAAAAACTCAAAAAACTTTTTTTGAAAAAAAAGCTTGCCAAAACGAGAAACACTGTGATATATTATAAAGGTCGCCGCTGAGACGCGGTGAAGAGCTAAAACGAGACATTGATCTTTGAAAACTGAACAACGAGTGAGTGGGATTTTGCGAGAGTAAAATCCAAAATCATGGACTTCTTGAAGAC
>JAILZT010000026.1 GCA_023512345.1 Paenibacillus sp. | reverse complement strand
GGCAGGGCCATCAGTTCCTCTAACCAAGCCAGTCCATAACGGTTCAAATAATGCATGATATTGTATACTCTCTCTTGAAGTTTGCCCAGTGGCATAAGAGACAACTCAATTCTCTCCCATTGCCGAAGTGCGGCTTCGTTTTGTTTTTCCATAGCATCCCGAGTTTTACCCTGTAAAAAAGTAATTTGATCCAAGATTTTATCTTTGTTGCTGCTACCCAGCTTCAGCAGTCCAGCTTGAATAGTTCCCAATTGCTCTATCAAAGGCTCATACAATGCAATGAATGCATCCTTAGTTTCTTCAAAACGGCGATCAAGCTCCAGTTCATCCTGCGCGGTCAACCATTGCTGCTTTTTATCACGCAAGCCCCCACCCAAGATATCGACAACAGAAAGTCCATATTTATCCATGTGTTTATGCAATGTACCCTCAACAATTGTAAAAGACATCCGCGGGAGCAACAGTGGCATAGACCCACCCATCGTTTCAAACGCTCGTTTAGTAATCGCCCAATAGGACATTTCACCTTGACCCAGTACGGTGGTAAGCACCGGCAGAATATAGTCCTGCATAAGTGGCCGAGTAAGTACATTGTTACTAAAGCGCTCCGGATGAGTCTCCAGAATCTCCAGTAATTGATCCCGTGAAAAAGATACAGTACCTTTGCGATCGGTAAATACACCATTTTGCTTAAGCAGCAGCAACCGTGCACCCTCATGGATATAGAACAAATTAGCCGCACCTTTGCTTACTTCAGCTTGCAGTTGATAACCACTAGATGTAATATCCTCCGCTGAATTCAGATAGGCTTGTTCCAAATCGTCAGTATTCATAATCAGTGACCGGAAGAATGGCTGCTCCAGTTTACGTAATCCTGCATCCGCGGAGTCGAGCAGAATTAGACCATACTTACCAAATAATGAGCCCATCAGATTAGCAAAAGCATCTGTCATACTTACCGCCTTGGCTGAAGCATCCCGCACAAACTCCATAATCTGCGGCTTAAATTCGCTATCCTGGAGCATTGCATCCAATTTGTCGACAGCCTGCGACCAATTTTCCGGGTCTATCTCTATATCACTAACTGATGAACGAGGACCATTGGGATCCTCCATTCTTATTTTGGAGATTTCTGCCGTACGGCTAAGTACATAGGTATGATCGACTTCATCCCAGTCATGATCTTCGCCTGCGATCCAAAAAATAGGGACCACCGGCCGGCCAAGACCTGCCTCAGCTTCTTTAGCAGCTACAATAGTCGTGATCGCTTTGTAAATTACAAGAAGAGGCCCTGTGAACAGACCGCTTTGCTGTCCTCCAGTCACGACAAGTGTACCCGGTTGTCCCAACAGTGCAATTGAGGCGGCGACTGCTTCATGAGAATTATGTTTAGTATTGTATGCATGTAAAATCTCTGCAACCTTTGTACGGTCCGCACGGGAGCTCTCAGTACGATCTAGCCATTCCATCCGATGACGTCTGCTCTCTATATTACGGAAGTCACCACCATAGAGATGATCTACCGTTTCATAAGATTGTATATAGTCACGGGCAAGTGTCTGCCCACCCGGGAGTGGTTCCGGTACAACATTCATTGCCATTGCCTCCATTTCTAATATACCTGCTATATGTAATTCCGAAGTCTTAAACTCCTTAATGATTGTATCCAAAGTAGGAGGTAACGTCAAAGAAATAGACTTCAAAAAACAAGAAAGAGGATTATTAAGCACCTGAATCGGCTCCCAAATAATCCTCATCCTATGAATTTTCCAATTAAAGAATTCAATTTGACTTTTTCGAAGAATTTAGTTAGGCGTATTGTTTTGTAACCCAATGCCCTTTGGATACTTCTACCAATTCAAAATCACTATCATTACTTATGGCATTCGCCGGATAAATCGGAGTACCCAATTCATCATGTAAGATGATACGTTTCTTGTTCATTTCGATATCCGGGTCAGGAATCGGAATGGCAGACAGCAATGATTGAGTATATGGATGTACCGGGTTGGCGTATAATTCTTCGCTTTCCGCGATTTCTACCATACGACCCAAATACATTACGACTACACGGTCACTGATGTGCTTGACCATGGAGAGATCATGGGCGATGAACAGATAAGTAAGTCCCAATCTGCCTTGCAATTCTTTCAACAAATTGACAACCTGTGCTTGAATAGATACGTCAAGTGCTGAAATAGGCTCATCACATACGATAAATTTAGGATTTACCGCCAATGCACGGGCAATACCAATCCGCTGGCGCTGTCCACCGGAGAACTCATGGGGATAACGAGTCGCGTGGTCAGGATTCAATCCTACCATATCCAGCAAATCTTCAATTCGTTTCTTACGTTCTTGGCGACTGCCTGCAAGATTATGAATATCCAACGCTTCTCCAATGACATCGGATACCGTAAAGCGCGGATTCAGTGAAGCATAAGGATCCTGGAAGATCATCTGCATATCACGTCTCATAGCTTTCATTTTGCCGGAAGACAGCTTATTAATATCTGTACCGTTAAATATAACACTACCTGCAGTAGGTTCATACAAACGTAGAATAGTACGTCCAGCAGTAGACTTACCACAGCCAGACTCCCCTACCATACCCAGTGTTTCGCCTGGACGAATAGAGAAGTTAAGGTTATCAACCGCGCGAAGCACCTTGTGGTTTCCTACGTTGAAATATTTTCTAAGGCCTTTAACTTCAATCAAATTATTGCTGCTCATGAGTGTCCGGCCTCCTTCGCCATAGGATGATGATCCCAACAACGTGCCATGTGTGTATCGCTAAAATGAGTAGCATCCGGATCAATACGCTCACAAATACTCATTGCCTCATCACAACGGGCAGCAAACGGGCAGCCTAGCGGCGGCTTGATCAAGTCCGGCGGTGTTCCGATAATCGGAATAAGCGGCTCGTCCTTTCTTTGATCCAGACGAGGCATGGAACGCAGTAAGCCCTTAGTATAAGGATGCTGTGGGTTTTTAAAGATTTCCATTTTGGTACCGGATTCGACAATTTCTCCTGCATACATTACTACTACACGGTCAGCAATGCCTGCTACTACACCCAGATCATGGGTAATTAGAATAATTGAAGTTCCAAGACGTTCCTGAATGTCTTTCATGACATCCATAATCTGTGCTTGAATAGTTACGTCAAGCGCAGTTGTTGGTTCATCAGCTATAAGTAAGGCAGGACGGCAAGCCAAGGCAATGGCGATCATTACACGTTGGCGCATACCTCCGGAAAATTCATGTGGATATTGGTTAAAGCGGGAATCAGCATTTTTGATACCGACAAGCTTAAGCATTTCAATCCCTTGCTTTTTGGCTTCGCCCGCTGACATTTTCTGATGTTTGATTAATACTTCAGTAATCTGTTTGCCAACTTTTATAGTCGGGTTCAGAGAAGTCATCGGATCCTGAAAAATCATGCCAATATCTTTACCACGAATTCTTTCCATCTGTTTGGAAGTGAACTTCAACAGGTCTTTACCTTGAAAAATAATCTCACCCTTGTCAATCTTGGACGGAGGTGAGGGAATGAGCTGCATAATGGTCTGGGCGGTTACACTCTTACCACTACCCGACTCCCCTACAATTGCAACTGTTTCACCTTTTTTCACTTCGAAGTTCATACCGCGTACGGCCTTAACTTCTCCGCCTTTTACTTTGAAAGATACATGAAGATCTTTAACTTGCAAAATCGGTTCCATTATTCTCACCTCCTGTTATTTCAGTTTAGGATCAAGTGCATCCCGGAGACCGTCTCCAAAAATGTTAAAGGCCAGCATAGTAACACTGATTGCCAACGCTGGGAAAATCATACGCCAAGGATAGTTCATCCATCCTGTTCTGGCATCATTAACCATGGAGCCCAATGAAGCTACTGGTGCTTGTACACCCAGACCCAAGAAGCTTAGAAAAGCCTCTGCAAAAATAGCACTTGGAACGGATAGTGTAATTGTAACTATAATCGGTCCAATTGCATTTGGAAGCAAATGACGGAACAAAAGGCGACCGGAGCCTGCACCCATAGAACGGGATGCCAAAACAAACTCACGATTCTTAAGCTGCATAATCTCACCGCGGACAATCCACGACATATTAATCCAGCCAGTGATAGTTAACGCTAGTATGATGGTACCTATGCTTGGCTCTAATACAACAAGCAGCAAGATCGTTACTAGCAGATAAGGAATGGAGTACAAAATTTCTGAGAATTTATTCATGACTGAATCTACGCGACCCCCGAAGTAACCCATAACCCCGCCATAAGTAACACCAATGATTAAGTCAATTAATGCCGCCGCGAAACCAACAATCAGAGAGATTCTCGCACCCATCCAAGTACGTACCCACATATCGCGACCAAGATCATCTGTACCGAACCAATGGGCGGCAGAAGGGGGCTGATTCGTGTTCAACAAATCATTTGAATAATAGTTAAATTCGGAAAAACTCGGACCCAAAATAGCGGCAATGATAATAAAAACCATTGCAGTAAAAGCCGTCATAGCCATTTTATTCTTGCGCAGACGGTACATTGAGTCACGCCAAGCGGACAAACTCTCACGTTGGATAATTTCAGCTTCTTTTTTGTCCGTGCCAATTTTCTTGAAATCTTCCGGCTTAAGTTGTGCAGCTTTTGAAGACATGGATTGATTTGCAGACAAGACTTAGCCCTCCTTTCTTCCGCTCAGCTTAATTCGCGGATCGATAAACACATACAGAATGTCTGTCGTAAAACGCGCAAGCATTAGCAGAACTCCATAAAAAATGGTAATACCCATAATTAGTGTATAATCACGTACGCTGATAGCTTGTACGAATTGCTTACCAATACCACCTATACCAAAGATCTGCTCAATAACAACCGAGCCAGTAACGATATCAGCAGTCATAGGTCCAACATAAGTAACGACAGGCATAATACCATTACGAATAACATGACGGAACATTATCGTTGCCCAGTTCAAACCCTTTGCTTTTGCAGTCTTGATATAATCCGCATGTAGAACTTCCAGCATGCTTGATCTTGTCAGACGGGCGATAAACGCAATCGGCTTAAAGCTAAGTGCTGCCACCGGCAGGACATAATCTAGCGGACCCGTAAAGCCCATGACTCGAAACATATGAAACTTATATGCAAAAATGTATTGTAGCAGCGCTGCTACCAAGAAGCTTGGGACCGCAATCCCTAAGACAGCTATCACCATCGCTATATTGTCTATCAGCCTTCTATGATACAATGCAGCAAGCATTCCTAACAGAACACCAATAAATACAGAAACTACAATAGCGATACTACCGAGTTTCAGGGAAGCAGAAAAGGTTTTGGCAATCAATCCACTTACATCTTGATTCAACTGCTTCATGGAAATCCCTAAATCACCTTGTGCAATGTTCCCCATATACTTCAGATACTGCTTCCAAACAGGCTGATCCAAACCATATTGCTGATACAGTCGAGCCTGCACTGCAGGCGGGACTTTTTTCTCAGACATAAATGGATCACCAGGAATAGCCTTCATCAGGAAAAAAGTCGCAGTTATCAATATTACAAGTGATACAAGCATGTAGAAAAATTTATTGGAAATATAACGTACCATCGCCAGTTGAGCACCTCCTTTATAAAATAAAAAAACGACATAATTCGATTCTAGGAGAAATCGAATCTTTTGTCTATTCTAAATAAATTGCATCAATTGATATATTTAACAGCAATACTCAAGCACAAAAAAACGGGATATATATGGGTTTACCACATATATATCCCTAGATTATATGATATGTGCCTAAAGTGTGTTGCACATCATGATACAATCTTATCTTAGTTTAGTGCTCCAACAAATATACTTTGGAATAGTCTACAGCACCGTCGTATCCTACGCTTACACCTTTAAGGTAAGGCTTCACAAGAGAAACGTTAGTGTAGTAGTAGATAGGCATGATGCCCATTTGATCTTTTATCAGAATTTCTTCAGCTTTACGGAAGTTAGCCATACGTTTAGCATTGTCTACTTCGCTAAAAGCTTCGTCTAGTAATTTGTCATATTCCGGATTGTCGAATTTAATATCATTGTTACCATTGCCTTTTTTCCACATATCCATGAATGTCATTGGATCGTTATAATCTGGGTTCCATCCAGCACGTGCTACTTGGTAGTCACCATTTTGGCGATTCTCAATGAACACTCCCCACTCTTGGTTCTCAGTTTTCACTTCAACACCAAGATTGTTTTTCCACATGTCAGCAATAGCTAGAGCTATTTTCTTATGACCTTCGCTTGTGTTGTAGATCAAAGTAACTGGTGGTAATGTAGTGTAGCCTTTTTCTTTCATGCCAAGTTCCAAGAGTTTCTTAGCTTCAGCATAGTCTTCTGTAAAATAATCATCTTTATATTCAGAACGATAGTCACCTGCATCTGTCGAACCTTTAATGCCTGGTGGAATGTAACCAAAAGCAGGAGTTTGCGAAGCCAATGTTACCTTGTCAACGATATCTTGACGGCTAATTGCCATTGCAAATGCTTTACGGATGTTAGCATTGTCAAACGGTTCTGCTAAAGTATTGAACTCGTAGTAATAGATACTTGCTACTGGTTTCAACGTGAAATCGTCAGGTAATTCTGTTTTTAGAACTGGAACTTGGTCTGGTGGAATATCGCCGTTTGGTGCGCCGGCACGATCAATTTCACCATTCTTATAACTAAGTACTTCTGTTGATGCTTCATTAACGATAGTAGAGGTAATCTTAGTCAACTTAACATTGTCCTTATCCCAATACGTATCATTCTTTGTATATTCTACAGATTGTCCAGTAATCCAGCTTGTCAGATTAAAAGGACCATTTGTAATCATCGATTTTGTTTCAGTTGCCCATTTATCATTGCCTTCAACTGATTTGTGAACTGGATAGAAAGTGTAAAAATCCATGAGGTTCAAGAAATATGCTGTAGGGTTTTTAAGTGTAACTACCAAAGTATGGTCGTCTTGTGCTTTAACGCCTACTTCGGAGAAATCTTTAATTTCGCCTTTGTTAAATTGCTCAGCATTTTTCAAGTAGTAAAGTTGTTGTGCATAAGGTGGCGCTGGAACTGTTGCAGGATCAAGAACTCTTTTCCATGCGAACACAAAGTCATTTGCTGTTACAGGATCGCCGTTACTCCATTGGCTGTCACGCAAGTGGAAAGTGTATACCAAACCATCTGCAGAAACTTCCCATTTCTCTGCTACACCAGGAGCTTCTTTACCGTCTTTGTCTACACGTACCAAACCTTCATACATAAGTTTCAACGCAACGTGGGCCTGGCTGTCTTGAGCTTGACCTGGGTCAAACGTTGGAACGTCAGCACTCATATTGAGTCTAAGCGTTTGGTCAGCTGCCAGTTTTTCATCCCCAGCGGTGTTGCCAGTGTTAGCTGTGTTACCAGCGTTAGCATTTTTGCCATTGTTTGCGTTGTTTGTGTTATTTCCGCAGCCAGCAAGCACTGAACCGATAACTAGAACTAGTGCAAAAATGAGCAATAGACTTTTACTCTTCTTCATCTAGCAGTTCCCCCTAAATAGAATGTGGTATATGGTTTCTGATTATACAACCAGTGGTCAAAAAAATCTAGAGGAATGTTTTCTGAAAAAGATATTTTTTTAATTCTTTAAAATTTTGTGACGTTGACGCTTCACCGAAGCAATGGAAAACATCACACAGCCTGTGATATGTACTTGATTAGACCGACGAACATGAACACCAAATATCCGAAGCTCATGAACAAAAAACTGAGTCTCCATACGGCTCTAAGCAATCTTTTCCCGTCCACTTGGCCCTTCAAACGGTTTTGTGCTCCACCGATTAATCCAGCTGCTATTAGCACAATTAGTAAGATTAAATAAAATCCGAATGTAGATTGGAAGATATTATTAAATAATGCAGATACTGAAAGAAGAAGGAAAAGTGTGGTTACGTCCATAGCAACTAAAATGGATTTCTTCTTTTCTTTTTTTAAAGCGATACTAATAAAATAGATGAGAAAAAATGGTAAAATTGGGATAATGCTCAAAGCTATAACCGAATTGCTCAATATTTCCAAGTATCTTCACTCCTTCTCCACGTTCATACCTTCCACTAGCCTACAAATCCAACGATGAGCCGGAACTGCTATCCCAGATCGGTCTGCCATATCAATAATATGGCCATTTATCCAACGGATTTCCGTTGCTCTTCCTGCAAGAACGTCCGCAAGCATAGATGAAGTATTCCCAGCGGTTGCTTGGCAAACCTGAAGTATAGTATCCCAGGCGTTGACATCATAGCTTACTCCAACAGCCTCATACACGAGAATTGCTTCCTCATAGAGTTCTCGCATTAGTTGAATACGAGCGGGTGAAGATAGTAATTCGCCGTTTGGAATACGCCATAGAGCAGTAAGCGGGTTAATAACAGCATTTATCAAGAGTTTCCGGTAAATCTTGGTTTCCACTTCATTCGACAAACGTGTTAAGAATCCTGCTATATTCAGCTGTTCAAGTAAACTAATTACCTCAGAATCATTGTTTATTGTACATTTATTGTTCTTGAGATTTTGCAATCGTCCAATCCATGTTTCCCCCGTACCCGCATGAATGACTTCAACGGAAGAGACTACTTTAGCAGCTTCCGTCGTTACAGCGGCATATAACTGGGCCATAGGCAGCAGCTCCTGCAACATCTCCATATGACCGCTTCCATTTTGGAAACAAATGATGTTGGATTTAGAATTACGCAGCGGTTTCAGAATCTCAACTAATTCTGTATGCAATACTAGTTGTTTTACAGTAAGAATGATCCAGTCAGAGGGTTTCTGTAGATATCCATCTGCAAATTCTATGGCTGCTGCCGCTTCCAATCGATCTCCATTCATCCATTCCGGCTCGCGTTCATCCTCATAACTGACAGTTAAGCCTGTACTTTTCAATGCCTGGGCTTGTTCATTTCCTCTGCACCAAAACCTAATTTCATTCCCAGACAATGCAAGTTTCCCACCTAAAAGCAACCCTAGTGAACCCGCACCAATCAAATCTATTCTCATGTAATCACACCTGCCGTTACCTACAATTTCCTTACAGTATATCCCTTCTCGTAAAACAATAGCAAAATAAAAATCCCGCAAGCAGCCCAAGGCTACTGCGGGATTTACACTAAAACAACGATTCAATCGATACGTTCGAGATTTCCATTAGCATCCATTTTAAAGCGTGTCTTAGCTTCATCTTCTTCCTCATTCAAAAACGCTAATCTTCGTGCACGATCCATAATTTGTATTAAGGCTTTGTAATCATCGTTAACTACACGATAATCCGTTTGGGCAAGATTGATTTCCTTAGATAATCGCTCATTTTCCAACCGTAGATCCGCGAGTTCATCTTCCTTGTCTCTCAGATCTCTTTCCAGCATTTTAAGCTGTCGACCTGCTTCATGAAACGTTCCCTTCCACTGTCTGAGGAATCGAATAACAGCATCAATAGAGAGCGTATTCTCATTTAACCCTTCACTCCGCCCATATCCCTCTTCAATTTCCCCAATCATTAGAGCCGCAACCTGAGCACCTCTAATACTTGGTTGTTTTTTCAAATAACTTCGTTTCTGGCGTTGCCCTTTTGCGATTCCAATAGCATCCTCATAACTTTTGCGTACGCAACTGTTCCAGCGAAATCCACATGCTGCTGATGTTCTACCAATTTTCTCGCCCACCTCTTCAAAAGCGGCAAGCTGCGTACTCCCTTCCCGAATGTGACGAAGGGTTACTTCCGCTAATATTAAATCGTCTTCCACACTCCAAGCATCCTGTCTAACGGCTGTCATCCAACCTAACCTCCTAACAACATCATAAAATAACCATCTTCATAACCGACAGCTCTGCCGGGTAGTGAATAGGGATAAAAGCTGCTTACTCCATACCTATGCCTCTCATAGAGTTCATAGAATCTATTTGATACTAAATTGTATTTCCATTTTATGTACTGATCATACACAGGAACTTCTTTTTTCTCTAAATATACTTAATCAGAGGTTGTCAAATGCATTTATCACTTTATTCTGATATTTAATGCTTTTTTTATTTGAATTCGTTTACACTCATTTAGGAAGAGGGTATAATTAAATAAAGGAATTCTCGTCTGATACATAACTGAAAGGGGGACTCACCAGTGGACCGCATGTTTCGGGTATTGGGCTTTTTCACTCTTGCCATCGGCCTTATGGCATTTGCAGGAGATTTAACTGAGATGGCTCTGCTATTCTTTTTACAAACTGCATTTTTCGTAATTCTTGGGTATATGAAGTTTACAGAGAGGATTTACATCCTTTTATTTTGGGCATACATGATCGTAACCTTCACCGGCTTCAGTTATTGGACGATTTTCCAAATGGGTCTTCCACTATAAACGTAATTTTTTCACGGAACGGAGGCGTTTCCTTCTCTTTAGGGACGCTTCTGTTTTTTTGTGCAGTTTATTGTAGGTCAAATGCTCAAAAGGGGTTATGATATTTTAGCGGGCATGATCATATTATGAATAGATACGAGTTAATCTTCATTACTGAAATCTTATAACTTATCAAGGTGGTGGTGTGGTGCTCTCCCGCTGTTCTCAAAGTCGCATGATTGCGGCCATACTTGTACTAATATATTGCCTAATGCTGCTATTTAATGGCGCAATTATTCTAGCTGAGCCTAATGGATCCGCGATTCCTTCTCTCTCACTGGATATGCCGGATAATGAAGAAACCCGTGAACTGCTTCAAAAAACGTTGTCCGTTTCTGAAATCGACCGGGAGATTATGCGAATTAATGAAGATCAGGTTGCACTTGAAAAAAAGGTCATACGACTGAATCAGGAAGCCGCGGATAAAAAATCTGCGATTGCGGACCAACAGGAAGAAGCAGGTGCTATCGTTCGTTCTTATTATATGGGGGATAGAGATGATCTTCTTACCGCTTTTCTTTCTGCTAAAAGTATAAGCAAAGTATTTCTCTTATTTGATTATTACGAGCTGACGATCGGACGTGACCACGAGATACTAGAAGAGTATAAAGGTCAATACAAGGATTTGAAGGCAACCATTCAATCCGCTGAACGAAGTTCTAGGGAATTGGCCGAGCTCAAAACAAACCTGGAGGCACAGAAGATTAGGGTAGCAGCTCTTAATAAGGAGATTGAAAGCGGGTTAGGAGAGAGTACAGATCCTGCAAGAATGAGTGCACTGCTAGAGGAGTTTACACAATATTGGGAAAATATCGGTCTTCATGAAGTAAAAACTTATTTTAAAGCATTGTCAGCAGCGATGAACGGCCTGCCAGAGTTCGTCCAAAACCGTGAGGGAATCCTGGAGCGGAGTGGGATGACTTATCATCTGAAACTTAAAGAAGAAGACTTGAATGAATTCTTGCACTCTCAAAATAAGCTCTTTGAGAATTTTGAATTTAAATTCGATGAAAACTCCGTGACCGCTAGCGGTATTAGCGGAAATTTATCCTTAGATTTAAAAGGGCATTATTCCATACTAGAGGCACCCGAAAGCGGCCTGATGTTTCATGTAGATGATATAGTTTTCAATGGCCTAAAGCTTCCGGATACTACTCGAAAATCCTTAGAAGAGGAATTCGACCTCGGATTTTATCCAGAAAAGGTGATTTCATTCCTGCATGCCACCGATGTGGACAGCAAGGAGGGTGTTCTACATGTCACACTCACTATCACTTTCTAAATTAGGCGTCCTAATGGTGCAAAGATTAAGGTTCCTGTGGTTCGGATTCAGGCACCGGGATCGCCTTTCTATAGTCTGCCGCATCAATCTTGCTCGTAAGAAATGAGGCTATTATAGCAGTAGACTTACCCCAGTTCCCCCCATTTTCAGGGTTATGGGTTGTTGTATCTTCACTTAGTAAAATGGCAGTCTCAAACGGCAATTCCCCCATACCACGAAACCCTGTTCTGTAAACCTCATCGAGAGCTGGCAGCCGCCCGGTGGACTCCAACCATTCTAACTGGGCGGTTCTGGATGTGATATACGATAACCATGTGACGGCTTCCTCGGGTTGCAGGGATTGTGCGGAAAGTGCAAAACAGCGGCTAGAAAGCGCGCCAAGTCCCCTTTCATTGATTTTAACCAGAGGAGCTTCGGCTCTCAAATTGTCTTTCTCATGGATTTGCCACTCTGATAAAGGCATGATAGCAATGGTTATGGTATCATCCTCAAGCATGTCCCATACCTCTATATTATATTGACTGGTCAAATAAAAATAGCTTCGGGCATTCTGTGTCCATTCTATTGGAGCCATATCTTCTGAAAGCAGATTGCTTCCCATGCTCTCCAGCAGTGCAGAATATCCATAAGGATTACGGGTATCCATAGACAATAAATACTTCCCTTTATCTTTACGGACAGTTTGCAAAAGAGTGTTCCATTCTTCCAAGCTCCTCGGCAGCTTTTCCATTCCAAGCTCTGCGAGTCTTTGCGGGGAATACACCAGAACATAAGGATCAATATCAAGCGGGACTCCCCAGTCATATCCATTCCATTGATACAAAGGAATTAAGCCGGTCAAAGGTGTACTGCCTGGAGCGCTCTGATATACATTAACCGGAAGTAAATACCCTTGGGTAGCTAAATCCAGTATATTTCTGCCTTCGGTCATAATAATGTCCGGGCTGTCGCCTATCGTTAAATCCCTATGCAACGTCTGCTCTGCTTGTTCACTTGCAATATTCTTCAAGTCTACCCCCACGCCGCTGGTTAGGGTATATCGTCCACTAATCAGCTTCAGTTCCCGAAATTCTTCATCATTTAGGGATACAGTAATATGTAAAAGACCCTTGTCACCCAGTTCCCCAGTGGCAGGTTGCATGGACTGATCTTGAGGCTTACTTCTAGGGTGAGGCCCTTCATTTGTATTCAGCTCCAGACTGGGAGAGAGACTAGTCAGCGAGAGCAGTAATATGGCAAATAACAGCCAATAATTTTTACGTTTCAGCACCTTTACCTCCCGATTCCACTTCTAATGTTCTCCCTATTCTACCAACCTTTTCTCCTTTTGTCTGTACCCATTGAAAACGCTATTCTGCTAATATATAGGCTGCATTCAAAACATAAGCAGCAAGTCTCCATCAACGGGAGACTTGCTGCTTATGTTTTTTGATGATATTGGTGTCTTATAGCAGGTCGGCAGCTAACTGAGCCAGGTGGGAACGCTCGCCTTTCTCCAGTGTAATATGTCCACTGATGCCTTGCTGTTTGAACTTCTCCACAATATAACTGAGTCCATTGCTGGCTGCATCCAGGTAAGGATGGTCAATTTGCTCGGGATCACCCATTAGAATGACCTTACTGCCCTCTCCAGCTCTAGAGACGATGGTTTTCACCTCGTGGCGTGATAGATTTTGAGCCTCATCGATGATGATAAACTGGGCCGGAATTGAACGTCCGCGGATATACGTGAGAGCCTCAACTTGTATACTGCCTAGGCCCATTAATATTTTATCAATGTCACCCGCTTTTTTGGTATCAAATAAAAATTCTAGATTATCATAGATAGGCTGCATCCACGGACGGAGTTTTTCATCCTTTTCCCCCGGAAGATAACCAATATCCTTACCCATAGGCACTACAGGACGAGCAATTAGCAATTTCTTGTATTTATGCGCATCCTCTACTTTGAACAACCCGGCAGCCAACGCGAGAAGGGTTTTCCCTGTACCAGCTTTACCGGTAATGGTCACTAAGGGAATATCATCATTAAGAAGCAGCTCCAGTGCCATCCGTTGTTGAGCATTGCGGGCACTAATTCCCCATACAGCATCATTACCAAGGAACAAAGGCTCTAAACGAGTGGCGTCACCGTTCACTTTAAGCAGAGCTGATTTGGTACTGCCTATCTCGTCCTTTAGAATGATAAATTCATGAGGATATAAAGAATAAGACAATGCCAGCTGTTTAACGGATAAAGAACGGTTGCTGTAGTATTCATCAATTAATGACGGGTGAACCAAAAGTGTCTGGTAGCCTGCATACAGCTCATTCAGATCGCCTGTACGGTCCGAAAGAAAATCCTCTGGCGTAATACCAAGTACATCTGCCTTAATACGGACTAGCACATCTTTACTTACTAGTACCACAGGACGCGGTTCGGGTTTCTCTTTCTCCTCGTTCAAATAATTAAGGGCTACAGCTAAGATCCGATTATCATTAGACACCTCACCGAACATTTCCTGAACCTTCAAAAAGCTGCGATGGTTTAGTTCTACCTTCAGCTTCCCTCCGTGTTCAAGCTCAACCCCGCTATGCAGGTGGCCCAATTCACGCAAACCATCCAGCAGACGGGATACAGTTCGGGCGTTGCGGCCAATTTCATCCGCATTGCGCTTCTTGGAGTCGATTTCTTCCAGAACTATCGCTGGAATAATCACCTCATTCTCCTTGAAAGCAAAAATTGAATTGGGGTCGTGCAGAAGCACGTTGGTGTCTAGTACAAAGATCTTTTTCATGTTATCCCCTCCACAGCGCCTGGTTTGATTGATCATACATAACTCTTTCCACCATGGGTAAAGATAAATTCACATCTTGGTAGAAAGGAGTACGCACATATGAGAAAATCAATGTGTCTATTGCTGGTACTGCTGCTGCTAACAAGCTGCGGTATCGTTAATAAAGAGACATCACCCTCTCCTCAGAATCAACAATCTGCAATGAACGAAGGTAATAACAACGACGGGGATAGCGGTGTAAGGCAGCTCTCCAATGATGATGTTAATCAAGCGAATGATGATAACGATGTCGCTCTTAAAGATCATTTAGAACGACTTGCTATTAGAGTACCCGGAGTTAACGGAGCTCACTGTGTCGTGATGGGAAATACCGCTATAGTCGGGATTGATGTCGACGGCAATCTCCCCCGCTCCCGGGTAGGAACTATCAAATACTCAGTGGCTGAGGCGCTCCGCAAGGACCCTGACGGGATGAATGCACTCGTTACCTCTGATATGGATCTATCGAACAGACTCGCTGAGATGAGCCGCCATGTAAGCCAAGGGCACCCTATATCGGGCTTTGCAACAGAGATGGCTGACATCATTGGCCGGATTATCCCCCAGCTTCCCGAGGATACAAAACCGAAAGAACAACAGTAAAAATCAATCTACTTGGTCAAAAAAAGCCCAGTGAAATCTCACTAGGCTTTTTTCATGGCAGCAAACACTTGCCCGTCCAGCTTCTCTGCCGCTCGCTGGTCGTAAACTTTCGCATATCGGGGAGCAGAGTCTAACTGCGCTCCATAAAAAAGTGCATTACGCACCGCTGAAATTTCAACATCAAAACAACACATTTTGAAAGGTACATCCACAAGCGGATCCTGCCTTACAGCAGCATGCCCATTAATGGCGTGTACCGTCCCTTCTCCAAAGACTGTAACAGTGACGAGAGGATTGACCTTCATATTATTAACCAGTCTTGAGCGATGATCAACGGCAAGCCGGATAACAGAAGGGCTAACCGCATAAATCCACGAGATCGCAGTAGACGTTGGTCCACCAGTTTCCGCATCAACCGTGTTTAGAAGGACAAAGGTTTCCGATTGAAGCATTGTCAGCAGCGATTCATTTAGCAAAGAAACGGATTCAGACATAGCAGCAGACCCCCTTGTGCGACATGAAATGAATGTATTCAATAATTAATTGTATTATAACATAGGTTGAAACTTGCATTCAATTTTAAATGTCCTCACAGATCAAGGACTATCTGATGAAGCAGGGGAGGTCTCAGCCAGCCGATCTTGCAGACTTTCCTTAGCAGCATCCAGCTCTGTTTCGTTAATATATACATACGGACTACGCCATGTTCCTGTAACGGGTTTAAACTCTACATCATCTTTGGAGATCTCCCGATAAGTTAAAATCATATTCTTGAGCTGGTCCCGTTCAATATCCGTCTTCATGTTGTTATCCAAAGCATCGAATATGCCGCCAATTTTGGTTACACCCCCAAGTGATTTCATTCTGTCGATCATAGAATGCAATACTTCACTCTGGCGTTTGTTGCGTTCAAAATCATCCGACCCCTTAGTCTTGGGATCACAGTTGGATTTCCGGTAGCGGACATAATCCAGCGCTTTATCGCCATTCAGCTTAGCTGGACCTTTTTTCAGATTGATATCCGTTCCATCCACGCTATCCGTATAACACATATTATCGCTGATATTGACGTTAACTCCTTTTAACGCATCAACCACATCACGGAAAGCTTGGAAATCTAAAATGGTTACATAGTCCACGTTAACGTCCAGATATTTGCCCATCATCATCTTCATCTCATCCTCGGCCAATATACCAGAGGTTTTCTCCCTTTTCTTAAAGCGTGAATAGTAGGCATTGATCTTATCCTTCTTATATCCGTCCAACTCAACATAAGTATCACGCGGAAGAGAGACAATGGTAGCGGATTGCGTCAACGGATTAAGCGATACGACCATAATAACATCCGTTAAGGAAGATGGATGCTTGGGTCTATTATCCGTACCCAAGAGCAACATCGTAAGCGGTTTGACCTTGGCCGATTGTTCCGGCGCCACCGGTTTGTCCACACCCGTATCCAGCACACCTTGATCCAGCTTCAAATATAAGTAAGTAAGGTATCCGACAACTACAAGCACTGCAATTATAAAGAGAAAGAGGACAGCTCTTCCCAATTTTGCAAAGAAGCCTCTCTTTTTCTTACCCTTCGACTTCTTAGGAATCGATTTAGTAGGCTGTTGTTTACTTTGTTGTACATTCGATCTTCTTGGTGGCAAACTGCTATTGCGTGTACTCATAATAGAATAAGTCCTTTTCGTTTCATTTGGAATGTAAGAGCTGCGTATTACTGTCTTTTAGCTAATGCGGCGGCTTTTCTCTTCTGTCTGTCTTCTACGAAATAGCGAACCCGTACAAGCATCATCAGACCGACTGCGACTAATAGACACTGGATAATCGGCAATTTATCATGCTGGAAAATCAGAAGCATGCCAGAGCCTACGGCCATCATAATATATAGCACAATTTCTTTGCCAATAGGCAGTTTTTGATTAACTCGAAATACACGGTTATACACATAAGTAAGTAATACAAATATAACGATATAAGCGATAATCGGATGCGCAGCAAACCAGGCCTGCATAGCTCAGTCACTCCTTCTGTGTATATAATAATGATTACATTATATCATCTACAATCCGTTTACACCTCATTGACTTAAGATTAACGTCTTCAGAAGCTATTGATAGTTATCAAAAAATCAGCCGCCGGAATGATCCGGCGGCTGATTTTAGTTATACCTTGTATTAGGAGTTGGCTTGTGCCGCCGTTTTGCGTTGTTTTTCTACACGCTCACGTTCGCTCTTGTTCAAAATCTTTTTGCGCAAACGAACGGTTTTAGGTGTGATTTCACAATACTCATCGTCGTTCAAATATTCCAACGCTTGTTCCAGTGAGAACATACGTGGTGTCTTCATTTTTACAGTCTCGTCCTTCGTAGCAGAACGCACGTTAGTAAGCTGCTTTTCTCTACAAATATTAACGATAATGTCGTTATCACGGGTATGTTCACCCACGATCATACCTTCGTAGATATCTGTTCCTGGTTCCAGGAAGAGAATACCGCGATCTTCAACACCCATCATTCCATAATGAGTTGTAGTTCCTGTCTCACTGGATACGAGAACGCCTTGGTGACGTCCGCCTACTTGACCGCTAACCAATGGAGCATAACTGTCAAATGCATGGTTCATAACGCCGTAACCGCGTGTCAATGTCAGGAAGTGTGTATTGTAACCGATCAAACCACGTGCTGGAATCAGGAATTCCAGACGAACTTGACCCGTACCTGTATTTACCATGTTAACCATTTCAGCCTTGCGGCTTCCGAGGCTTTCCATAACTGCGCCCATGCTTTCATCTGGAACGTCGATCATCAAACGCTCAAGCGGCTCCATTCTGGCTCCGTCGATTTCCTTAACGATAACTTCAGGCTTAGATACTTGCATTTCATAACCTTCACGACGCATATTCTCAATCAGAATACCCAGGTGAAGCTCACCACGTCCAGATACGATAAATGCATCCGGGCTGTCAGTTTCGTCTACACGTAAGCTGACATCAGTCTCAAGCTCTTTGAAAAGACGCTCACGCAATTTACGCGAAGTGACCCATTTACCTTCTTTACCAGCGAAAGGACTGTTGTTGACAAGGAACGTCATTTGCATGGTTGGCTCATCAATTTTCAGAACTGGCAATGCTTCAGGATGCTGTGGATCAGCAATGGTCTCACCAATGTTGATATCTTTAATACCTGCGATAGCAACGATATCACCTGCTCCTGCTTCTTCCGTTTCCACACGCTTCAATCCTTGGAAACCAAACAGTTTTTCAATACGGGCGGTTTTGCTCTTTCCGTCACGCATAATAACCGTTACGGATTGACCTTGCTTAATCACACCGCGGTTAACACGTCCAATAGCGATACGACCCAAATATTCATTGTAATCCATCAAAGTAACGAGGAACTGAAGTGGTTCTTCGATCTTCTCTGTTGGAGCCGGGATGTGCTCAATAATGGTCTCATATAGCGCAAGCATAGTCTCATCCTGCTTTTCATGATCCATACTGGATGTACCATTAATTGCAGATGCATATACAACTGGGAATTCCAACTGATCGTCACTAGCTTCGAGCTCGATGAACAAATCTAGAACTTCATCAATTACTTCCTTCGGACGGGCAGCCGGACGGTCAATCTTGTTCACGACAACGATAGGTGTCAGGTGTTGCTCAAGGGCTTTACGCAGAACGAACTTCGTTTGCGGCATGCAACCTTCATAAGCGTCAACAACCAATAGTACACCGTCAACCATTTTCATAATACGTTCTACTTCGCCACCAAAGTCAGCATGGCCTGGGGTATCTACAATGTTGATCAAGAACTCTTTATAGGTAATGGCTGTATTTTTAGCTAGGATGGTAATACCACGCTCGCGCTCCAAATCGTTGGAGTCCATAGCGCGTTCCTGCATAGTTTCGTGCTGTTGGAAAATCCCCGACTGTTGCAGAAGTTGATCCACCAGTGTAGTTTTGCCGTGGTCAACGTGGGCAATGATCGCAATGTTGCGAATATCTTTTCTTGAATGCATGATTTGTATCCAAATCCTCTCATTTATCAAATTAAAAATGTTAAAATTTATAGCATGTCTGGGCAGTCTCACAAAAGAAGCGCCGGGCGGAAAGCCGACGCTTCAACATATCATTAATATTATAGTGAAAGCACCATGAAAAGCAAGTCTTTTTCTGAAAAAAACCGTTCAAATCTTCATATTTTATTTTTTACCAGCCGTTATTCCACTTTTTTCGATCTCGTGATTTGCCGACCCCTGTTATAAGCAAAACCCCGGCAGCGATCAGAATGGCACCTAATACATATAACGCACCCGTTCCAAGCAAACTGAAAAAAAGTAATACAAAGCTAAGTATCCCCAAAATCACAGCAGTACCAGAGAGTCCGGAAGTACGCTGTGAGGAATGAATTGAATATTCATACAAGCCCACCGCAAAGCCTAGAAGCAGGACAGGCCATAAATTTCTCATTAATCCCCATCCCCAAATATTGCAGATGCCGAACAATACGCCGTATACTGTCAAAATTCCGGCAGGTATGAGAACTTCCGCAGAGGAACGGCGGCTGAAGAACAACATATGCAGGAATAAGCCTGGAACTAGCAGCAATAGAGGCCAAAAATTACGTCCCAAAAAACCGAAAACCCCCAGCTTTCCGAATAAAATTACGATGCCAGCGGCGGCGATGAACAAACCGACCTTTATATCATTTTTAGATGACATCTCACACCCATCCCTTCAAGGTTCAACTTTTAATGCGACAGGATTCTCTCTATATTTTATCCGAATTTCTAATAAAACACCATCATTCTCTAGTGCTGCCTGTACACAAAAAGAGACACCCCGCAAAGGAGCATCTCTCCATCTCATTAATTCTCAAGTCTTATCTTGCCTGCCTTGTGCGCTGTTTAATGCCACCTGCTACAACAACGGTTACCCCAAGTATAATTGGAAGGATGGAATGCAGCGTGGGTAATAAAAACGATAGGGCTGCACCCAACTTTGCATCCTCAAGCAGCATTTCCCCTGAAGTGAAGGCTAGGATATAAGCCCCCATAAATACAAGTAACGGGAAACGGTGCAGCCAGTTTACAATAAGACCGCTGCCCCAGACAACTATAGGAATACTTAATGCAATCCCGATAACAATTAGAGATAAATTCCCTTTGGCCAAGCCGGCAATCGCCAAGACATTATCCAAGCTCATAATGAAATCAGCTACAAGTATGGTTCGGATTGCCCTCCAAATGGTTCCTCCCTCATCCACACGAAGGTCTTCCTCATTCTCCAACAGCAGCTTGAAGGCTATCCATAACAACAGCAAGCCGCCACCTGCTTGGATATAAGGAATTTTCAGCAGCAATACAGCTGCAAAAGTTAGCACACAGCGTAGGATAACCGCCCCGGCCGCTCCCCACCAAACAGCCGTTTTTCTATGCTTCTCCGGAAGGTTTTTACTAGCAAGTGCGATAACCATTGCGTTATCGCCGGATAGTACAAGATTAACCATCAATATTTCAGCAAGCAGCCACACCGATTCCATAATCCATACCCTCCCCGAACTACATGTACTAACATGTATGTCCAAAAGGGACTCGCTATGCTTCCTGTCCAACTTTTTTGAAAAGGGAAGAATGAAGGCGTAAGTTCCAGCGTATAAAAAAGTATGCCTGAAATTTTAGGAGTGACAAATTTGAATACAACCCTTTGGGAGTTTATATTATCACTGCTGAACATTGTCTTCCTGGATTTGATTCTAGCCGGTGACAATGCCATTGTCATAGGGCTTGCCGCACGAAATCTGCAAGCGGATATGCAGAAAAAAGCAGTTATTATTGGCACAGCTGGTGCGGTTATTCTACGTATTGTCGCAACCATTCTTGTCGTATGGCTGCTTAAGATCCCTTGGTTGCTGCTTCTAGGCGGATTGTTGCTCATCGTGATTGCCTATAAACTGCTTACGGACGATAACAGTCGTAATGATATCCGATCGGAAGGAAACCTTTGGTCGGCTGTACGAACAATCATTATCGCTGATGCAGCTATGGGTCTTGATAATGTGATAGCTGTTGCCGGAGCAGCCAAGCATAACATAATCCTTGTTATATTAGGGCTGCTGATCAGTGTTCCCATCGTTGTGTGGGGCAGCACGATATTCATCAAGCTGATTAACAAATATCCATGGATTATCTATGTTGGATCTGCTGTGCTGGGCTATACGGCCACCAGTATGATAGTTGAAGAACCGAGTATTCATTCTTTTTTTCATACACACACACTTTTACGCTATCTTTTTATAGGAATCATAATCGCAGGTATTATAGCTATTGGCCACTGGAAACGGCATCATGAACAACGACACACTGAAAACAATAGTACGACTTAGGTTAGAACCATTCTTCCTTTATTCTCTCATCGGTCCCCACTTCCGATTCTAGTTGTTCATTGCCGTGTGGAGTGATTTCAATGGTTTCAGTTAAAGCTACAGCTGCAGATAAAAGCGATGAGTAATTAGGAAGTGTCGCTTCAATTTTATCAATAATCCGCAGATTGGGATTTGTTGAGGGTGACTTTGGCACAAATAAGGTACAGCAATCCTCGTAAGGCAGTATAGATAAATCATACGTTCCGATTTTTTGTGACAACTCAACAATGTCACTTTTGTCCATCATAACTAATGGGCGCAGCAGCGGAAGTTCTGTTGCACGTCCAATGACATTCATACTTGGCAAGGTTTGGCTGGCAACTTGACCAAGGCTGTCCCCTGTAATAAGCGCAAGAGCTCCTTCCCTCTCTGCCAAAGACGTTGCAATTCGAAGCATCGCCCGTCGCATTAGCGTTATGATGAGATTATCCTGTCCGATCCCCGTAAAAGCAGTCTGTACTTCTGTAAAAGGCACCAAATGCAGCTTAATTACACCTGCATATCGTGACAGAATCCGAGTCAGATCAATAACCTTTTGTCGTGCAAGTTCGCTTGTATACGGGTAACTATAGAAATGGACACATTCTACTTCCAGGCCCCGGCGCATCGAGGACCAACCGGCTACGGGACTGTCAATTCCTCCTGATAACAGCAGCATCGCTTTACCGTTGGTGCCGAGCGGAAACCCGCCCACGGCCGAAATATTTTCACAGAATATATACGTATGTGCTTCGCGAATCTCCACCCTTAGCTCCATCTGCGGAGAGTTAACATCCACGATAAGACCCGGATATCCCTGCAGCAGTGGAGTCGAGACGAGCTTATTCATTTCTAAAGAGCCATAAGGGAAGCCTTTCCACACCCGGCGTGCATTGACTTTGAAGGTGGTACCGGGTTCGGGAGCAGCAACATCCAAGAAGCGAGCACTGACATCAAGGATATCCTCCAGCTCTGACTTAGCTACCTTAACTGGGCTGATGGATGCTATCCCGAATACATTTTTCAAGGCATCCAATAATTCCTTCGCAGGTTCCCCGTTCAATTCTACGTATATCCGCCCATATTCCTTAGTTAATTGGACCTTGGGATACGGAATTAACATTTCTTTTACGTGCCGCAGTACTCTTTTCTCAAAGCGAGTGCGGTTTTTACCTTTCAGCATAAATTCCCCGAAACGCAAAAGCAGCAAATCCGCATAATTCGTACTATTTCCTGATGCCGCATAAGCAGCGGACTCTATGGATTTCATCTTTACTTCATGCCTCCTTCAGCTGGCTTTAAATCTTTGACCGCTTTTAATATAGCCTGTTCCAATGCTTCAATGTCCTCAAGGGTATGGGAGTCTCCGAGACTGATCCGTATTCCACCTTCTGCTGTTGCCGTATTTTTACCCATCGCTAACAGTACTCGGCTTGGCTCTGAGTGTTTGGATGAGCAGGCAGAACGGGTTGATACAATCATGCCAAGCTCCTCCAGCTTACGAGCCATGACCTCCCCCTTCATACCTGGATAAGAGAAATGAACAATATGAGGAGCTCCCATATCACTGCTGTTAACCGTTAATTCAGGAACACTTCTTAAAAATTGGAGTAATCTTTCTCTTAAGGGTAATATACGGTCAACCAATTTTTCTCTTCGTTCATTACACATACGGAGTGCTTTGGCCGAAGCTACAATAGCTGCTACGTTTTCAGTCCCTGCACGGACACCGCCCTCATGAGCACCTCCCGTTAATAAAGGAAATAGCGTTATTCCTTGTCTGACATATAGTATGCCCACTCCACGGGGACCCCGGATCTTATGAGGTGACAGACTGTACAGATCAACCCCCCACTCCCGGGGAGAACCAGCAATCGTCCCAAAACCCTGAACTCCATCCACATGAAATAGAGTACGATGATTCTTATGCTTAATGATCCGGCCAATTTCTTGTATAGGCTGGACTGTACCTATTTCGTTATTAACATGCATAACACTAACCAACACTGTATCTCTGCGGATAGCTTCACCAAGAAGTACAGGATCAATAACGCCTGTAGGATCCGGTGGAATAAAGGTAACTTCCCAGCCCATTTTTTGCAGTTGCAGACAGCTTTCATACACGGAAGGATGTTCAATCTCCGTAGTTATGATATGGCGACCCCGCCCAGTATATTGCAGCGCAGCACCTTTAATAGCTAAATTGTTACTTTCCGTCGCTCCAGAGGTAAAAAAAATCTCATCTGGGCGCACGGAAAGAACCGTAGCACATACCTCTCGAGCTCGGCTTATTAATTTGCCAGCTTCTGTTCCAGCACGATGCAGTGAGGAAGGGTTGGCATAATGCAGCTTCATGATTTGTTCCATCGTCTGCAATACCTCATCATAAGGCGGTGCGGCAGCGGCATAATCCCAGTAAAGCATAATTAGAATATCTCCTTTGTATAAGCTTAATGCCCTTAATGCCTCAAAAAGGACCAAACAGGCTTCCCTGCAGCCATTAAATAAGGCTGTAGAGTATTTATCCCGTTTGATCCTTTTTATTATACCGCGTATTTATCGCGAGCGCGTTCAATTTTGGAGATATAGGACTGCGTCTCTTTAGGGAGCCTGCTAAGCTGTGCCATCAATTCGTCGTCATTGCTGACACCAAGCTTGGTTACTCGGCTAGGTCCAGCATTATATGCAGCCAGCGCCATCTTCTCTTGACCGTCAAAGCGTTTCAGCTGATAAGATAAATAACGGACGCCGCCATCAATACTCTGGGCAGGATCAAATGGATTAGACACTCCAAGCCCTCTGGCTGTTCCATCCATTAACTGCATTAATCCTTTGGCTCCTGCGGAGGATACTACATTAGGATTAAAGGAAGATTCCGTATCAATAACCGCTTTTATCAAGTCCACTGGTATGCCGTACTTTGTACTCGCAGACTGAATGAGGTCTTCATAATCTGTAGGCTTTGTTTCATCAGTTCCTGTAGAGCCTGACCCAATCTCAGCACTTCCTGATATTTCCCCGGAAATGTTCACACCCCTTGCAGGTAGTTCCTGCCATAAAAGACCATCCCTATAAGAGACCCCGGGTGGTAATCCCACTGAACTCGGGCTTTGACCTTCAACGGGTGGCTCTGACATCTCTTGAAGCATGGCAGCAAACTGTGAATTATTCACAGCTGAACCGTCCGTATTGTGCGGAGCATTATTCTTTCCAGTAACCCCTCTAAGGTTGGTCCATTTTAACTGACCCAAGCCGCTAGCGACAGCGGTATTAATGTCCATGCTGGCTAATTCCTTCTTCCATTGTAATTTATATGTTATCGAGCCTGTATTAGTTTTTAGATGTGTCTTTATATTACATTTTATTTAAAGTGATTACTACAACATATGACAAAAAAACAGACTTCAGACCCTCATTTTTAGGTCTTGAAGCCTGTTTAGAAACTATCTTGCGAAGGGAATCATTACGAAATAACTTAGTGCAGCTACTATCCCGAGACCCATCGCCCATGCACCGGTTGTTTTTTGTCCACGTCCATAAGCAAAGTATCCAATCACTGCAGCAACTGGACCCAAAATTGCAGACCACATGAACAGGGAAGCTATACCAAAAGCTAGTCCGACATAACCCATGGTTTTCCCACCTGCCATAGGCTTCGCTTGATCACTAACATCTCTTGACCTATTGGGAACTCGCACTGACATAGGACTGATTTCTTCGGCGTATTCTTCTATACGCTCACGGTCTCTGCGCGGATAATCAATTCTCCGAGGCTTTAGTATAATTTTCCTCGGCTCTGATGATCCAGTTGAATCGTTCTTATTCTCTGTATCCATTGGCTGCCTCCTAAGACTTCGGCTTAAAGGTCAAACAACAGGTAGCTGAGGAATTTACTGCTGTGTCATGATGCTTGTCGGTAAGAGTCATTTCTTCTGCAAATTCTTCGTTGTAGCGGCTTCCTACATGCTTGTCGATCTCGATGATGATTTCATCGGCTTTGCAAATGTTACTTGCACCCCAAAAATCACAATTGCTAACACTGCAGTTTACATGAGTTTGTGCAGTTTTCGACATATAATATCACCTCGGGTTCATTATACCCGCCGTAGTTCTGCTTTATCCGATGTCCAGATTCCAGTTCATGACATGAATTTAATAACAAAAAAGGACTGGTCCTCCGTGTTAACGAAGGAACCAATCCTTTGGTTATTTCTTTGTAATTGGTGGTTGCTTACACTTGATTCTGCATACGACGCTCTGTCAAATAATCACTCTCATAATAAGTGAGATCATCACGAAGCTCCTCATACACTTTTGTAATATCCATAATAATATCGCGTGCCTGACGATCAGGTTTTTTGCGGAAACGGATGGCATCTTGTCCAGTATAAGCATAACGTCCATCTTCGGAATAACTCTCGTTCTTCGGATAGAAGAAGTTATTTACGCCATAGTGGTATACGTTATAAAGCGCTTTTTGCGCAAAGGATTCATCGAATGTGGCCCGGCGCAGAGCAACTCCCAGCTTCTCGTAAGACATCTCGGAGAAAACCAGCAGATGGCGAAGATCGGATAGAAATCCTTGGTAGAAATGAACCATTTCTTCATCCTCTGTTCCGAACTGCGGTAACGCGTTTTGATTCAGGAATAATTCCATTTTCTCAATAGCATATTTCAGCTTTTCTCTCGTCGTTTCACACAATTTTTGCACATTGGCTGCTGACATGGCGGTTGCTCCCCCTTATTGTTCCTTGCTTTTGTGTTATGGATGGTCTGACATGTAGGACTCAAAAAATATATCTTTTAATGATATTATCACAAAAAAGTGGACGGCGGTATCCTTTTCTACAATGCATAAAATTAGCGTTTCCTTCTAAACCTACAGTTACTCAGTGCCATGAAGGAGCGAAAAATATGTCTCGGAAAAATATAATGCTTACCAGCCTGCTTACCGCGGCATTTACCATTGCTATATTGATTTTTGCTTGGCGTCCAACATCTTATGAGGTCGCAGAAGCTCCCTCCCAGTCCGAATCACAGCCTCAACCCCGTATAGAAAAAACGATGAAAAAAAATGCGCTCAATCAGGACGTAGACGCGACAGATCGATTGAACCGTGCAGATGTAAGCCGACATTTACGAGCCCTTCTCTCCAAGGTTCAGGAATCACCAACAAAGGATATTTCAGTGTATGCTGAAAAGCTTCAGCAGGAGCACGGGCATATCGCCATGCTGATGTGGATCGATTTTCGCACCAACAAGACTAAGACCTTCAGATCCTCCATACCTATAGGAAATGAGCAGGAACAAAAACAGCTTCATAAATATTTGAAGAGTGCCAAATCTGCTGTAAAAGGGCATCAATCTTATGAATCGCCTACCTTTATTATCGGACAAGAAAAGTATTATTTCATAGGCCAACGTGATCCTGAAGGCCAAACCGGGCTAATTGCGCTGATCAATCAAAAGATATTGGGGCGTGTGGCTGATCATCAATTAAAAAACTTAAGGCTGATCCCTTACCCAAAGGAAGGTAAATATCACGTAGAATCGGTTCATGCAGATACATTACGTGATATGACTGTGAAAACGGGCCACGATAATGAAAATGCAAGCCATTATTATGAAAATGAGATTGTAGTCCGGTTCCCTAACGGCCATCCAACGGATGCTGAGTTAAAGGCTATATCCAAGGACATTCATTGCAAAACACCGCGTAAGCTAGGATATGCCTACATTTTTCGCTCCTCGGACATGAATTATACTCAGTTGAAACCGTATTTCTCTAGAACCTATAAACCACTGTATATAGAGCCCCACTATATGTATTTAACCAATGAGGTGGTGAACGAAAATACCGAGGGGAATATCTCCCCCAATGACCTGCTATTTTCCACTTATCAGTGGAATCTTCCAGCGATCGAAACGGAGATGGGATGGAAATTATCTAAGGGGAGTAAGGATGTAATTATCGCAGTGGTAGATACCGGAGTACAAGCTAACCATCCCGACTTGGAAGGGAAGCTGCTGCCTGGCTATAATGCAATAACTAATGATTCTCCACCAGATGACGATGTGGGCCATGGAACTCATGTCGCTGGCATTATCGGTGCCTTAGTAAACAATTCAGAAGGTGTAGCAGGAATTAGCTGGTACAACAAAATTCTTCCGGTTAAAGCCCTCGATAGCTCCGGTGCAGGCACCACATATTCTGTAGCGGAAGGGATCATCTGGGCCGCTGATAATGGTGCTAAAGTTATCAACCTTAGTCTAGGCAATTATGCAGATTCCCAGTTTCTGCATGATGCCATTAAATATGCATACGACAGGGATATCGTAATCGTCTCTGCCTCTGGAAATGACAACACGGAGCGTCCAGGGTATCCAGCAGCTTATCCCGAAGTATTAGCAGTTGCTGCCACCAATGCCTCAGCAGAAAAAGCTTCTTTCTCTAACTACGGCGATTATATTGACGTGACTGCTCCCGGGGAGAGTATTGCAAGTACGTACCCTGACAGCCAGTACGCTGCATTATCCGGCACTTCAATGGCAAGTCCCCATGTAGCTGCGCTTGCTGGCTTGGTTCGTTCTCTGAATCCAGACTTGTCAAATACAGAAGTTATGAAGCTGATGACAGACCATTCTATTGACCTTGGAACTCCCGGCCAGGACAAATATTACGGGTGGGGTCAAGTGGATATCTTCAAAACCCTTCAAGCAGCCAGTGGGGACGACGTGCCCTTGCAGCAATGGTCGCAGCGTGTCCGACAGCAGTTGGATCAACTAATGCTGCGGTTTCAAAACAATCCTGAAACTAATTGATCTTGCTCATAAAGTTGGACAACAGGTTCAAAAATAACTTCAACCCACGCTCCATATCCGCCTCCGCCATTTGTGCGTAACATAGCCGGATATGCCTGGATTTGATCTCACCAGAATAACAGACATCTCCTGGCAAAAAAGAAATGCTCATCTTATGGGCCAAAGTGTGCAGAGCCATAATATCAGTAGTCGGGGGCAGCTCCACCCAGAGATTCAGCCCTCCCTCTGGAATAACCCAGCTTACTCCGGACGGTGCATACTGCCTGAGCAGATTGGCTGCCTTCTCCATGCGGTTTCGTAATTTAAAACGCAGTTGCTCAGCATAAGCGTAATAATTCTTAGCAATGAAGGGCAGCACAGCACGTTGCGTAAGCAGGGGTCCACCAAGATCACTTGCAGACTTGGCGGCGATCAAACGGGATAAAATATTGCTTTCAGCAGCCACACAGGCAATTCTACAGCCAGGAGCCAGTACTTTACTGAAGCTCTTCAAATAAACAACATGGCCCTCTGTATCCATCGATTTGATGGAGGGCGGGGCAGGCGAACGGAAGTACAGATCACTAAACGGATCATCCTCCACAATTAGACAACGGTAACTGCGAGCCAAATCCAGCAGCCGTTGTCTTCTTGCTATGCTCATCGTGACACCGCTTGGATTCTGAAAGGTAGGGCAAGTATAGATCAGCTTTGGGGGGCGTTGGTCACACAGCTTGGTTAAGATATCGATCCGCATCCCATCGCTGTCCATAGGTACAAATATCATTTCAGCACCGCGGCCGGCAAAGACATCAATAGCTCCAGTGTAGCTGGGAGCCTCCATATACACAGTATCACCAGGCCCTACGAAAGTACGTGCTACAAGATCTATCCCCTGCTGAGATCCACTTGTAATCATTAGATTAGAGCTCGGCAGCATAATTCCGCGTTCCTGCAAATGAACCTTCATCACCTCCCGCAGTTCCAGGTCTCCTTGAAAGTTCCCATAGGTTGCCATTAGTTCCGGCTGCTCCAACACTAACGAGGCCATCTGAGTTCCAATATGCTGTAGGGGCAGCATTTCAGCATGAATAGCTGCGAGATGAAAGGGATAATTCACCTCTGAATTATCAAAATTCCTCCAAAGCTGCGCCCTGGGTAAATAATCATCATACTGCTTAGGCCAATAAGCTTCCTCGTGCCCTTTTTTCTGTTCCGCATCCGATACAAAACAGCCTCTTCCATGAGCACAATGAATTAGACCTCGCCTTTCAAGCTCCGCGTAGGCTTTGCTTATAGTAACTTGACTGACTTTCAATGAAACCGCCAACCCTCTCACTGAAGGTAAACGCGTCCCACGTTCCAGCAGCCCTGATGATATACGAGATCCTATGGCTTCACTAATCTGAGTGGGGAGGTCCTTGCTTCCTTTACGATTCAACTCGATATACATGGCTTCACCCCTAACTGTTATATTGGGCGCTTTACTGTTATACTGCTCTGCCGCTATGATACCATCAATTCGAAAGGTGGAGTGCAATTTTATGAACATTAATTATTCAATTGCTGCTAAGCATTTAGGCTCTTCTGCGGTACGAGATATCTTGAAGCTTACTCAAGGTAAAAAAGATATGATTTCACTAGCCGGCGGGCTTCCCAGTGAGGATCACTTTCCCCTAAAAGCAGTTGAAGAAGCCTACTCCCAAGTGCTGTCCTCCACTCCCTCGGTACTTCAATACGGTTTAACAGAAGGCTTTGCACCCTTGCGTGACAAGATAGCTGGAAGACTTTCTTTACAGGGCATTCCAGTCGCATCCTCGGAGATAGTTCTAACTACAGGCTCCCAGCAGGCGATAGACCTTCTTTGTAAAATAGTACTTGACCCGGGTGACACCGTTTTGGTCGAAGCCCCTACGTACCTTGCAGCCCTTCAGGTGCTGGGCTCCTATCGAACGGATATTCAAACACTCAAAAGTGATGAAAACGGGATTCTTCCCGATGATCTAGAAGATAAGCTGCGCACAACTCGTCCTAAACTGTTGTATGTTGTACCCACCTTTAGCAATCCTACAGGAGCAACCTGGAGCGTAGAACGGCGAATCAAGACCGTTGAACTCTGCCGGCAATATGGAGTACTTATACTTGAGGATAATCCGTATGGAGAAATCTCTTTTGAATCCGATAAGAGCTCGAATCCTCCCACGCTCGCAGCCATTGACCGCAGCTATTCTGGTGACTATTGTGTAGTCTATACAGGTACTTTCTCAAAAATCGTTGCTCCTGCTCTGCGTACCGGCTGGATTATCGGTGAGAGTCAACTGATCAAGACTCTGGCAAAAGCCAAGCAAGCTGCCGATCTGCACTCCAGCACTATTGACCAGCGGGCACTGGATAAGCTGCTCCTTAACTTTGACTTAGAGCAGCATATCTCTGTAATTTCTAAGGAATACCATTCTCGAATGAGCATGTTATCATCGGAGATTACTTCCCGGAGTTGGCAGGGGTCATTCTTTGAAGAACCTAAGGGCGGAATGTTTCTGTGGTTAACACTTGCCGAGAACGTTGATACAACCGATCTGCTGAAGATCGCTGTTCCCAAGGGGGTAGCTTTTGTTCCTGGAGAAGTATTCTATGCCTCTCAACCACAGAAGAATACAATGCGTCTTAACTTCACTCACACTCGGCCAGAATTGATTCCGCTGGCAATCACACGGCTGGAGAGTGCTATAGAAGAGTGGCAGAACTTAAAGGCGGCCTCCACAATTCATCAGTAGTATGTTGTCTTTAAACATAGAAATGGCCCGTATGACAGACACTTTTTGCAAAGTATCCGTCATACGGGCCATATTTTATTTAGAGCATCATTTGACACTCTTAGTATTGTTCTAATTTAGTTGTTGCAGTTAGGAAAGTTTGTCGTAAGCCGGGTTCTGTGCTCGTCGTGGTTCATACGGGAACTACCCTCCCACCATAAGCGACAATCATCTATCTAGGCCGTACATTACTGCACAGCTCCAGCGACCAACCTAGACGCGCCTCAGGCGAAGGCTGCCTCTTCCGATTAAGGATCAGCGGCGTCTCATTAGGTCTTGCTCCAGATGGGGTTTACCAGGAACGAAGTCACCAGCGTTCCTCGGGGTCTCTTACACCTCGGTTCCATCCTTGCCTGTGCCTCTCCCTAAAGAGAGGCCATCGGCGGTCCATTTCTGTGGCACTATCCTTCGGCTCGCGCCGACTGGATGTTATCCAGCACCCTGCCTTTTGGAGCCCGGACTTTCCTCCCGTGACGTTCTCACGTCACCGGCGATTGTCTGTCAAACTTTCCGATCAACATTGTATATTATACAGACATCTTACTGCCGAAACAAGTGTAAATGGCTGGAAATCTATAAACCAATCTTTTTACATGAACTGGAAAATCTCTGTGTTTACCTGTGAAGCATGAACGGAGGTATCGTATTTATTATCGCTCAGCTTACCCGCTATCCATTCTGTTACCTTTTCCTTCATAATCTTCTCTGCATTATGTCCCGGATCTATAAGTGCAATCCCTGCTAGCAAAGCATCTTGGGCCGTATGATAATCTATATCTCCGGTGACTAGGACATCAGCACCTCGGAAGATTGCGTTTTTATAATACTTCCCACCTGAGCCACCCAATACAGCAGCTTTGCGAATAGGGCGATCCAAATCACCCACAACACGTACCTTATCTACACTCAATCCGATCTTCACTCGGTCCACAAATTGTCCGAGGGTTACTGGTTCTTTCAATTTCCCTACACGGCCGAGACCGAGACTTCTGCCTTTGAGATCCATAGAGTATAAATCATAGGCGACCTCTTCATACGGATGCGCTTTGAGCATGGCCTGTACAACTTTATTCCGGATACTCAACGGAACTATCGTTTCAATACGGATCTCGTCAGCCCGCTCCATTTTCCCTTGCACCCCGATATAAGGGTGTGTACCCTCTTGCGGGATAAAAGTACCGTAGCCTTCAATATTGAAGCTGCAATGACTGTAATTCCCGATCTTGCCCGCGCCGGCATTCAGAACAGCATCGAGTACCTTTTGATGATGATCCTTAGGCACAAATACAACCAGCTTGGAAAGCTGCTCCGTATGAGCATCCTTGATCGGTGCTCCATTCTCTATTCCCAGCGCTTCGGCCATCCAATCGTTCATACCGCCCTCTGTTATATCCAGGTTCGTATGGCTGATATAAACGGCAATATCATTTTTAATTAATTTTTCATAAAGCTTGCCCGCAGGTGTATCTGTTTGAATACCCTCCAGCGGACGAAAAATAATAGCATGATGAGCAATAATCAAATTACAGTCGAGCGACATAGCCTCTTCTACAACTGCATCATTCACATCAAGAGCGACCAGCACATTGGTTATTTCCTTTTGTAAAGTCCCGAGCTGTAGCCCAACCTTATCCCAATCCTCAGCCAAATGCTTTGGAGCTAACTGCTCCATATATTGAATTATGGTTTGTCCTTTGACAAGCATTGAAGCACCTCCGTGATTTCCTGAATCCGGGATTGTATGGCAATCCGTTTTTCTTCGGCAGAATCCAACTCAGAACGGGAAAGAGAGGCAATAATACTTTCCAGCTTGGAAATTTCACCCCTCCACTTACTGAAGAATGCACTATTAGGAGATCTCAGCAGCCAAGGGCCCATCTGAATAAGCATTTCATGTCCGCATTTAATATTGCCATTATCAAGGATTAGATCCTGATAAACAGACTCGTTTGACCACTCAGACCCCTTAACTTCGGGCACAGCCGCGAACACTTCATAAATCTTGCCATCTTCCTCCAAAATATTTTCTGCAATAAGTACCCAACCGTTCTTCACCAGCCAGCGCCGCAAAATATCCTCACCGACATTCGGCTGCAATGCTAAAACAGAAACACCTTCAAGTTTTCCCAACACTTGCCCGCGCTCCAAAATAGAAGCGATCAAAGACCCACCCATACCGGCTATAGTTATACAATCCACTTCACCAGGCTCGATTACTTCCAGACCATCCCCGCGTCTAACGGATATCACATTCCTTAAACCCGCTGCGGCAACGGCCTTAGAGGCCGCGTCAAATGGCCCTGGGTTCACCTCGCCTGCAACAGCAAATACGGCTTTCCCACTTTCGATAGCTGCTATTGGCAGTAGAGCATGATCTGAGCCTATATCCGCAAATCTGCTTCCTGCCGGGATTTTTTCCAGTACAAGCTGGAGTCTATTCGATAATTTAATATTGTTCATGAAGCCACCCACGCAATCCATTTTTTTCGAAATAAGAATAGCAATGCTAAACCAACTGCAATTTTTATTAATAGTATATACGAAAGCCATTGCGGATACCCTTGTCTAAGCAAAAGAGCGTCAAGCTCAGGCATGATCCAAATCGTTGCGCCAACTGCAAAATAAACCCCTGAAACACCCTTGATCCGGTGATGCAGAAGCCAACTTAACCATATCGTCAGTATACAAAGCGGCAGCCACAGCAGTTCGAGCTCCAGCACCGACGCTTCTGGACGAATCCCCCCAAAGAATCCAGCATACAGCAGCGCCCAGAAAATATAGCCACAGTATTGCAGGAGACCGATGCGAAGTACAAATCCAAGGATGACCCATAATAGGCCACAGATTCCAATCAGAATAGGCTTCCACACTTCCGGATTGAGATCATGAAGGGCAATCATCCACATTCCGAAACCAAGAGTTAGGAAGCTGCCGATTCCGGCCAGCATAAGGCTCATTACCCTTTGTCGATCTTTCAAAACCCCAGAGTATCCATAACAGACGAGCAGCACCGACAAGGCTGTAGCCAGTTGCAAACCCCATGGAAAAACGCTAAAATAAAGACTAATTAAGAAAATGAAGGAAATAATTCCAAAACCAAACAGCCAAATTTTAATGCTTCCCTGCTGAAGATTATGTAGTGAAATCGGATTACTGTCCTTAACTGTAGCTTTATCATCATATAGGTTAGTTAAGAAATCACAATACTGCTCAGGCAATAACCTGTTATTTCTCCAATACTGAATTTCTCTTAAAATGATGTCACGTTTGTCCAAATTCAACGGCTCATCCCTCTTTTCAACTACACATTAAGTGTAGACAATGTAGAATTTAAACTAAAAGAACCTCCTGCCACTGTGCAGCAGAAGGTCCATTTGATAAAAACTATTCGAGGAAATCTTTAAGCCGTTTACTACGGCTTGGATGGCGCAGCTTCCGCAAAGCTTTAGCTTCAATCTGACGAATACGTTCCCGTGTCACGCCAAATACCTTGCCGACTTCTTCGAGTGTTCTTGTTCTTCCATCATCTAGTCCGAAACGCAGGCGAAGCACATTCTCTTCCCGCTCAGTGAGCGTGTCCAGTACGTCCTCCAGTTGTTCCTTCAGCAATTCATAAGCAGCGGCATCCGCCGGAGCCAATGCTTCCTGATCCTCAATGAAATCGCCAAGATGTGAATCATCTTCCTCGCCAATTGGTGTTTCCAATGATACTGGCTCTTGAGCAATTTTCATAATTTCTCTGACTTTCTCAACCGTTAATTCCATTTCAGCCGCAATTTCTTCCGGTGAAGGTTCACGTCCGAGCTCCTGCAGAAGCTGGCGGGATACACGAATCAGTTTATTAATCGTCTCCACCATATGCACTGGAATACGAATAGTACGTGCCTGATCCGCAATCGCACGAGTGATGGCTTGACGAATCCACCAAGTTGCGTAGGTACTGAATTTAAAGCCCTTGTTGTGGTCAAATTTCTCCACGGCCTTGATCAAACCCATATTACCTTCTTGAATAAGATCCAGGAACAGCATGCCGCGTCCTACATAACGCTTAGCAATACTTACTACGAGACGAAGGTTCGCTTCAGCCAAACGCCGTTTGGCTTCCTCATCACCATTCTTGATCCGCATTGCAAGCTCAACTTCATCATCAGCCGACAATAAGGGTACACGACCGATTTCCTTCAGATACATACGGACGGGGTCGTTAATCTTGATCCCCGGAGGCAATGACAAATCATCGTCAAAGCTGAATTCTTCGTTCTCGTTGTTCTCATTATCCTCGCTTGGTCTGAGAGTCGTTACTTCCTCATCGTTCTCATTAACAACTTCAATTCCGAGGTCACTCAGCTGTTCGTAGAATTCCTCCATTTGCTCAGGGTCTTGATCAAACGGCGATAATTTCTCCATAATATCTTTGTAATTCAATGATGATCTTTTCTTACCTTGCTCAATAAGTTGATCTTTGACCTGGTCCAATGTAGATTCAGCTTCCAGTTCAGTATGCTGATCGTTCGCCATAATTCGACTCCCTCCTCCCTAGGTACATCCTGCCACACATTTATTGTCTCTCTAGGGCTATAATCTCACTTGCTATTTGTGCCGCACGCAAAAAGTCTCCGTTCTTCTCCGCTCCTATCATCTCTTCCCGCTTTAGTTCCATTCTGCGTTGCAGAGGATATCTCTGCACTTCACGAATACAATCGTCCAGAACCTGTACATTCCAATCTGGCGGTGTGTCCATCATAGATATTGAGGTTGCAGTTTTCTCCAAACGGTCATCTTGAAGTGATGATAAAAACCGGCTAATATCCGGTGGTTTGCCTTGCGCGTAAAAGGCGTATAGATAAGCAGCAATTGCCGCATGATCATCGATGTTGAAATCTTCTCCTAGACGTTCGCCTACATAGTTGGCAGCCTCTGGGTCTTGCAGCATAAAAGATAATAAACGACGCTCTGCGACATGGTAAGCGGGTAGTAAAGTTGGAGTCTGAACTTGCCCTTTTTTATGCCTACCATTATTCCACCTTTTATCGTTATTATCCCCTTCGGGCATGTTTTTTTGCATTGAGGCTCTCAGTAAGTTGCAATCTTGCTTCAAACTGTCATAGGACAAGTCAAGCTCAGAGGCAATTTCCCTTAGATAAACCTCTCTCTCTGTGGAAGAATGCAGTAAAGCAATAATCTCCAGCGCTTCTTTTGCATAAGCAATTTTGCCATCTTCCTCTAGGAGTATATGGTTTTTTTTCAGATATATAAGCTTAAATTTTACGGTGGAAACTGCGGATTCTATAATCTGTTCCCTGAATCTGTCTCCCCCATAACTGGATACAAAATCGTCTGGGTCCATCCCGCTTGGCAGCACAGCAATCTTGACTCGCAAGCCATTTCCTTCAAGCAGTGGAATAGCTTTCATTGCTGCAGCTTGTCCCGCCCGATCACCGTCATAGGACAGTACAATTTCATCAGCCATACTCTTCATAAGTGCCATATGGTTCTCCGTAAGCGAAGTCCCCATTGTTGCTACACCGTTATGCACACCTGCATCCCAAGCCGAAATGACATCCCCGTATCCTTCAAATAGTACGATTTGCCGCGTTTTGCGAATGGATGCTTTGGACTGGTGCAAGTTATACAAAATCCGGCTTTTGTTAAATAGTTTGCTCTCTGGTGAATTTAAATATTTGGGTTGGCCCTCTCCAAGAATCCTTCCGGCAAAAGCGATTACCTTGCCAGTACGATTACTGATCGGAAAAATGACCCTGCCGCGGAATCGGTCAATATACCCTTGCCCTTTTCCCTCACCTCTGGCAGATAACAATCCGCCTTTCTCCATTTCAGCGAGATCAAAATTTCTTTTCTCTAAAAACTGAAGCAATGTATCCCAGCGGTCTGGAGCGTATCCGATCTGAAATTGGTCAATCATTTTATCGCTGAAATTCCGGGATCTTAAATATTCCATTGCGGCTGTGCCGTGTTCCGTATTTTTCAGCAGATAATGATAGAACTTTGCAGACCATTCATAAGCTTGAAGCAACCGGTCACGTTCCGGGTCGGGCGGAGACAACATGCCTCCTTTTCCTTCGGGGATCGGAATGTCACTTTCTTCGGCCATTATCTTGACTGCTTCGGGGAAGGAGAGTCCTTCGATTTCCATCCTAAATTTGATGGCATTACCACCCATACCGCAGCTAAAACAATGAAACACTCCCCGGTCCGGAGTAACAGTAAAGGAAGGGGTTTTTTCCGAATGGAACGGGCAGAGGCCCCATAAATATTTCCCCCGCTTGGTTAAATGGACAACCCTGCCTACAGTTTCAGCAATATCATGCCGAGCCAGTACGCTTTCGATGACCTCTTCCGGAATATTACCGTGTCCGCTAGCCACCTGTACCACCTTCATCTCTTAACAAATAAATATAATTCGCTATCGCTGAACATTCTCCTGCAAAACCGTTAAAAGTTTTGTCAGTTTATGTTGAAAAAAGATTTTTTCCTGCTCAGTTATCGCTTTGGGACCTTTGGAATAGTGGCCGCGCCTACGCTCAACAGCTTTGGCATGCCTGCCTTCCAGCATGAAATCCATTGTAGCATCCTCATACGTTTGTCCTCGAAAGGAAAGTACACTGCAGCGTTTACCCAAGGCCAAAGCCGCCAAACCATAATCCTGTGTCAGAACAATATCTCCTGCCGAAATATGATTTGCAATATAAATATCAGCACTTTGGTCCCCGCTGTCCACCTGCACTACGGTAACACCTTCCTCAGCTTTTAACGCATGATTGTAGGAAGAAACCATTAGTACCGGAATATTGAACATTCGGGCGGCGACAGCGATCTCTTTTTTAACCGGACAAGCATCTCCATCTACAACTATGGTTCTTCCCGGAGCCTCTTCCATGAGCATCACCAATTTCCCGTGTAATATATATACGCGCTGAGGGTATGAAATCCTTCTTTGAAAAGCATAAAATACGGAACGGTTGACAAAGAGACGCATTGGCACCGTTCCGTATATTTATACCCTAATCCATCAATCTATACCATGAGTAGCGCATTTTTCATAAAAAATTCTGTAAATCCCTGCAAATACTCTTTTACCACACCAGCTTGCTGAAATCAGCAAACAGCTTCGTATCCGCATCAATACCTGCCAGCAAGGCCAGACGATTGGTACGTACCTTCTCATCCTCAGCCATAACCATAACCGCATCAAAGAATCCGGTAACCGAATCTTTTAATCCAGACAGTAGACGAAGCGCCTCATCTGCATTTCTTGTACTTAATGCTTCATGATAAGGGGTATGAAGAGATTGCCAAGTCTCGAAAAGTTTGACCTCAGCGGGATCTGTCAGCAGTGCTGGATCTACAGTACCTCCTTGAGCCTTAGCTGCTAAATTACTAACCCGGTTAAAGGAGTCAACGGTGATTTTGAAATCTTCCTGGGCTTGTACTGCTCCATTTAGTGCACCGCTTCTCGCTACAACAGCCACAACATCATCATATCCTGCAGCAATTACTGCATCCACAACATCGTAGCGTACATTGTCGGATAATAAGCGTTTTACACGAAGTCCAAAGAACTCGTACAGGTTTATACGCAGTTCGGTACCAGAATGTTTCATGATACGCGATTTTTCATGTACTTGCACAGCGGTTTCAAATATTTCTTGAAGATTGATTGCCAGCTTATGCTCTAATACGATTTGTACAATCCCAGCCGCTTGACGGCGCAGTGCGTAAGGGTCCTGAGATCCCGTTGGAATAATGCCTATCGAGAAGCAGCCCACAATGGTGTCGATTTTGTCCGCGATACTTACAACATACCCAGCTTCTGTAGTAGGGACCGCTTCTCCTGCATACCGTGGCTGGTAGTGCTCGAATATAGCTTTAGCTACAGTCACAGACTCTCCCGCTTTGCGGGCGTAATCTTCACCCATGGTTCCTTGCAGCTCAGGGAACTCATAAACCATCTGGGTAACCAGATCGAATTTACAAATATCAGCTGTACGGCTGACCTCCGCTGCAGTGGATGCTGCAAGACCCAGCTTCACAGCCAAAGCATCCGCAATTTGCCGAATCCGACGTACTTTATCACCGATACTACCCATTTCTTCGTGGTACACGATATTTTCCAGCTTAGCCAGTGCGTCTTCAATCTTGAGCTTTTGATCCTCTTGATAGAAAAACTTGGCGTCCGACAGGCGGGCACGTAGAACCTTCTCATTCCCTTTTGCGATAACATCCAGAGATACAGCATTACCGTTACGGACTGTAACGAAGAATGGCAGCAGCTTGCCTGCAGCATCCAATACCGGGAAGTAACGCTGATGCTCACGCATCGAAGTAATTAGCACATCCTGTGGAATGTTCAAGAAAGAAGGGTCGAAGGTTCCAAATAGAACTGTAGGCGTTTCGACAAGAAACAATACCTCTTCCAGCAAATCGTCTTTGATGGCTATTGTCCAGTCTTTCTCTTCCGCCAACTTCTTGATTTGATCCAATATAAGCTGCTCCCGCTCCTTCACATCTACGAGAACATGCTGAGCACGCAAACTCTCAACATAATCAGATGGCTGTTCTATAACAGCTTCTGTTCCCAGGAAACGGTGACCGCGGCTGATATTGCCGGCTGTAACCCCAGTGATCTCCAGATCTACTACCTCTGTGCCAAAGAGAGCTACCATCCAGCGGATCGGACGGACAAATTTGAAATCATAAGTTCCCCAACGCATGTTCTTCGGGAAAGTCATGGAGCTTACAATTCCGTTAAGGCCCTCAGAAAGAAGAGACGCCGTTTCAACACCATCACTATTTCTAGTAGCATAGATGTACTCCACGCCTGCAAGCTCCTTGAACGTAAACTGCTCTGGAGTTACACCTTGACTGCGAGCAAAACCAAGTGCTGCCTTACTCCATTCTCCTGCTGCATCCAGTGCAATTTTACGTGCAGGGCCCTTAACCTCTTCACTGATGTCTTCCTGCTTCTCAGCAACCCCCTTGACCAGTACAGCCAAACGACGAGGTGTCGCGTAAGCTGTAACTCCACTGTGGGCAATCCGCGAGTTTTCGAGCCACTTCGATGTTTTATCCTGAAGCTGCTCCATAGCCGCCCGGATAAAGCGAGCTGGAATTTCCTCCAGACCGATTTCAAACAGCAAGTCTTTAGACATGTTCAGCACCTTCTTTCTTCAACAACGGGAAGCCTAACTTCTCGCGTTCCTCCATATAGGTCGCCGCAACAGTCCGAGCAAGATTACGTACTCTTGTAATAAAACCGGTGCGTTCGGTTACACTGATGGCTCCACGGGCATCCAGCAGATTGAATGTGTGTGAGCATTTAAGCACATAATCATAAGCAGGGAATACTAAATGCTTCTCCATGGCTCTGCGAGCTTCTTCTTCGTAAGTATTAAACAAAGTGAACAGCATTTTGACATCCGAAACTTCAAATGTATAGGTAGAATGCTCGAATTCTGGTTGATGGAACACGTCGCCGTACGTAATGCCGTTTACCCACTCCAGATCGAACACATTTTCTTTTTCCTGAATATAAGACGCCAACCGTTCCATACCATACGTAATTTCTACGGCAACCGGATTAGCCTCAATACCACCGACTTGTTGGAAATAGGTAAACTGCGTAATCTCCATACCGTCCAGCCATACTTCCCAACCAAGGCCAGCACAGCCCAGGGATGGATTTTCCCAGTTGTCTTCCACAAAACGAATGTCATGCAGCAAAGGATCAACACCAAGTGCTTTTAAGCTGTCCAGATAAATTTCTTGAATATTATCCGGTGAAGGCTTGATAATGACCTGAAACTGATGATGCTGGTATAAACGGTTAGGATTTTCACCGTAACGACCGTCTGAAGGACGGCGGGAAGGCTCGACATAAGCAACTTTCCAGGGCTCAGGTCCAAGTGAACGTAAAAAAGTCATAGGGTTCATCGTGCCTGCCCCTTTTTCCGTATCATACGGTTGGACGATAATGCAGTTCTGTTCCGCCCAAAACTGCTGCAGCGTCAATATCATCTGCTGAAAATTCATAATACCGGCTCCTTCGCTTTTCACAAGTTTTATTGCACGACGGCTCCGCCACAAAACAAAAAGGCCTCGCCCCCATGCCTGATATACAGACATAGGGACGAGAGCCTAACATTCTCCCGCGGTTCCACCCTACTTGATTCCGCTACGGAACCAGCCTAAGTTCTGCCGGTACACTCATCACGAAATCCACTTTTCAATACCGCATACGTACTCCCGGGTGCCCTGTTCATGAACGTAATTCCACCAGGCTTCCACTGCCCCCGGTTCGCTGAATTGGAACTAAAGTCCACTACTTTCCCGATCAATGCACGCCTCTCCACAAAGATGGAGTAACAGCGGTTGATTTATTTACAAAAAGAAACTGTACCCATAGTAACGGAATTTTGTCGATTCGTCAAATGTTATACTTGTCCAGTTGATCCAAGAAATTTTGCGATTTAAGACGCAGACCCAGCTGCATATCCATAATCGCTCTCATCACTTTTTTAAGTTCCTCACGTGTATCCACTTTAACATCCACATTCCCAAGTCTTGTTAAATCAAGCTTAGCGAACAGTCTCAACAGTTTTAGCGCTCGTGGGGAAATCTCCATGGCAGGCGGATCATTATGCTTACAGCTGCGGCAGAGCGCCCCGCCGAGACGGGGACTGATCAATAGTTGATCGTCAGGCTTCTCCTGCCCGCAAATGACACACTGCTCCAGCTGCGGGCCGTAGCCTGCTGCCTGTAAGATTTTCATCTCATAAACATTTATAATAACACCGGGCTCTTTACCTTCTTGCAATCCATTTAAGCAAGCAGCAAGCTGGCGAAACCAGAAGCTGCCCGTTTCCTCATCGTGGAGTACACGATCCAGCAGCTCACATGCATAAGAAGAATAGGCAGCTTTCACCAAGTCCTCACGTAATGGATGGTGAGATTCCGTAATCTCACCAGAATTGAGCGTCCCTAAACCGCCGTTATTTCTAAAAAAAACAAATTGCCCGACGGTAAAGGGTTGAATGAGCGCAGCATATCGGCTTTTCGCCTTCTTCGCCCCCCGCACTAGAACACCTACCTTACCGGCGTTCTCGGTGCAAAGCGTAATGATTGCGTTCCCTTCGCCGTAATCCATGCTGCGGATGACGATCCCTTCCACCCTGTGTAGCATGCCTCTTCTCCCAACCATTCGGCAAGCAACCAGTCCTTACTGCGCTTCTTCATCATATGCCTTCTCTTCCCCCATCAGCAGTTCCCCGTCATTCAATGGCGGTTCACCCGCTTGCTTGTACAGCAGGTATGCGTCGACATCTCCAGTCATTGCAAAATACTTCCACGAAAAGTCTCGCATTCGTATTCATCCTTTCTTCGGAAACACGATGTCTCTTCGAAATTAGGATGTGCGATGGTACAGGTTCTATCCTTGCAATTCCTGCCAGCATCTACCCAAGAGGATTAAAGATCTTTGTGGAAGCCCAAATCACGCAGTACGCGATCCTGGTTACGCCAATCTTTTTTGACTTTTACCCATAATTCCAAAAAGATCTTGGAACCCAGCAGGTTCTCAATATCTGTACGAGCCCGTCTGCCAACTTCCTTAAGAAGCGCACCCTGTTTACCAATAATAATCCCCTTTTGGGAATCACGTTCAACAAAAATAACCGCAGATACATGCACGATTCCATTAGGCTCAACACGCATATCCTCAATGGCAACAGCTATAGAATGCGGAACTTCTTCACGGGTTAAATGCAAAATTTTCTCACGAATAAGCTCTGCACAGACGAATTGCTCCGGGTGATCGGTAATTTGATCCGCAGGATAATATTGCGGTCCTTCCGGTAAATATTTCTGCAGTTGCTCAAGCAATGTGTTCACGTTGCTGCCAAATTTAGCCGACACTGGAATGATTTCAGCGAAATCATGCAGCTTTTGATATTCAGCCATCAGCGGCAAAAGAGCCTCTGGCTCCAGCTTGTCAATTTTATTCAAGACGAGGATGATCGGTGTTTTTACATTATTTAGTTGTTCCGCAATATACCGGTCTCCGCCACCCATTCCATCCGCAGCATCCACAAGGAACAACACAGCCTCTACTTCACCAAGTGTACTTAGTGCAGTCTGATTCATGTAATCGCCTAGCTTGGACTGCCGTTTATGAATCCCGGGTGTGTCCAGGAATACGATCTGAGATTGGTTGTTGGTGTAAACTCCGTGAATTTTATTTCTTGTTGTTTGCGGTTTGTCAGACATGATCGCAATCTTCTGGCCGATAACCTGGTTCATTAATGTCGATTTGCCTACGTTCGGTCTGCCTACAATAGCCACAAACCCTGATTTGAATTTCATATGATCTTCCTTCCAATTTTCAATCTCTTGTTTAATCTTTAAACCTTTTATGCCCTAAGGGCGTTTCGATCCCCCTAAATCCCCCTTAGCCAAGGGGGACCCCAAGGGCCCCGGCCCTCTGGACACCCGGAAAGGGGCGTACCTGCGACGAACGGAGCATTGTAAGGGTGTAAATGGTGCTTGGAGCGCTTACGTTCCCTTGTGGGAACACGCTTAACTGCGGCGCTAATAAATATGGAGCTAAGTGTTGCGTGTGCAATCGCTTTAATTGTATTTTGTACAATAAAATAATCCTGAATCATTGATTATATCGAATTAACTGCATTTATTGCAGTTATATTGCTCACTTAAAGGTCACAATGACAAAACCAATTACAACTCAGGGGCTTGTCCTTGTTCCAAATCGGCAGGACCAAAAGCACCGGGAAGAAGATCGCGGACTGTGGTTTCTCTGATATCCCCCTTGAGGTTTCCAAGAATAACCTTCATGTCGGGATGACATAACTCAATCATTACTTGACGACATACGCCGCAGGGTGATACAGGCTCATCCGTATCGGCGACAATTGCGATGGCTTTGAAGGATCCGGGTTTGTGACCATCCGCAACAGCACGAAATAAAGCGGTACGTTCCGCACAATTGGTAGGCCCAAAAGCAGCATTCTCTACATTGCAACCGTGATGCACATGCCCGTCAAGATCAAGCAGAGCAGCACCCACTCCGAAGCGGGAATAAGGAATATACGCATTTGTGCGAGCTTTTATAGCTTCTTGAAGAAGTAAGGCTGTATTCATAGTTGTCCCCCTAAAAAATTAGTAGAGCAGAACTGGCTAGGCCATATAGATTCTTATACCAAGTAAACTGATTATGACATAAGTTCTGTAATCCAGTCCATCACGGGATGGTAAAAAACATAGATGCCCGTAATAACAGCAAACACCGCCGTTAGCAGGACAGCTCCAGCGGCGGTATCTTTGGCTGTCTTAGCCAGTGGATGAACATCTGGCGAGATGAGGTCGACAGCAGCTTCTATCGCCGTATTAAGCAGTTCAGTACTCAATACGAGTGTTATTGCCAACAGCAGCAGCAACCAACTGGCCGGAGGGAGCCTGAACAAGGCAGCAGCAACAAGAACAACAACAGCCAGACCGCTGTGCACCTTCATATTCAGTTCGCTTCTGAATGCACTAGTAATACCCTGCGCGGCAAAGCGAAATGAATGCCAGAATTTTTTATGGCCCGCTGCTGTCTTCTTGGCCATTAGCGTGTCAGCCCAACTTGGCTCAGTACATTCTCCTGCTTAGACATCATCTCAGCCTCGGAGGTTTCATCCTGATGATCGTAACCAAGCAAATGCAAAAATCCATGTACGAACAAGAATCCAAGCTCTCTTTCCAAAGAATGTCCGTACTCCAGCGCTTGTTCTTGTGCCCGTGTTACTGAAATAATAATATCTCCAAGGGCATTCGGAATCTCCTCCGATTCTTCGCCTTCTTCCACTTCATAAATGATTTCCAGTTCGTCTTCAACCGTATCGTTCATGGCAAAAGAAAGCACATCCGTCGGACGGTCTATACCGCGAAACTCCCGGTTCAACTCATGAATTCGCTCATTATCTACAAAGGTTAGGTCAACCTCTCCCTCATCAACACCTTCAAGTTCAGCCGCTTTTTGTAAAATGGTCTCAAGCAACCCGATAAGCGACTCACTAATTTCCAGTTCTTCTTGCTCATTGTTCCAGATCATCTGAAGGCTCATTCATTAACAGTCCCTTCTTCTTTTTTCGGTTTGCGCACATCTTCGGGATATTCAATCCTTGAATGAAAAATGCCCATAACGGTTTCTTTAAGCGTTCGTGATATCGTATCCAGTTCTTTAATCGTTAAATCGCACTCATCGAACTGATGATCATCAAGCCTGCTCTTTATAATTTTTTCTATCATGGTTTCTATCTGACTCACGGTTGGTTTGCGCAACGAACGCACAGCCGCCTCTACGCTATCAGCGATTCCTACAACTGCCGATTCCTTCGATTGGGCCTTCGGGCCAGGGTAACGGAAGTCATCCTCGGTGAAATCAGGTTCACAGCCCTTATCGTCTGCAAGACGCAGCGCTTTATGATAAAAATAATGCAAAAACGTTGTGCCATGATGCTGCTCAGCAATATCACGTATCGGCTTAGGCAGCTTGTATTCTTTGAGCATTTCCACACCGTCGCGTGCATGAGCCACAATGATGGACTTGCTTAATTTAGGTTCAATCGAGTCATGTGGATTCTCCATCGCATTCTGGTTCTCAATGAAATAGAATGGACGCTTGGTTTTGCCAATGTCGTGATAATACGACCCTACTCGGCAAAGAAGTCCATCCGCCCCAATAGCCTCTGCGGCTGCTTCTGACAAATTGCCAACCATCACACTATGGTGATAGGTTCCGGGTGTCTCTGTCAGCAGTTTTCGCAGCAGTGGATGATTTGGATTAGATAATTCAACGAGCTTTAAAGCAGAAAGTATGCCAAAAGTGGTCTCAAAGAATGGCATGATGCCAATCACCAATACCGCTGTGATCAAACCTCCTGCAAAGGAGAAACCAAGTGCATAGAGCGTATCTATCTCTTTCCAAACACCGCCGTTTAATAGAGATAGCATAAAGACAGTCAACGTACCAAAGAGTGATACCATTATTCCGCCCTTCAGCAAAGTAGACCTTTGTCCAGCGCGATGAGTGGCGAAGATAGCCACATAAGATACAATCAGCACAAAGAATCCGAAGGTAAAGTCGAAAATCGTATTCTGTTGAACATTTAATATAATACTCGCCAAAATAGCAAAGAGTATCGAGCAGAAATAGGCCAGTGTTATATCCAAAAGCATAGCTACCAGCATAGACCCAATCGCTACAGGCGCAAGAAAACCTATATAAGGCCTGGCATCGGTTTGCAAATAGGCTGCCACTCGCATGGATACTATAGTAATTGCAAAGACAAGAACCAACATTAGAAGCTGCGAGTTATTGTACTTGAATCCCGATGTTCCAGAGTATCTTATAAAAGTAAGCAATCCAAAAGTGAGCATGGACACAAGAAGCAGCAAGCCCAGCTGAGGCCAATAATTGACTTGATTGCGGAGCAATTTGTTCTCATCCAAAAATTTGTACAGCTCCGGTGTAATAAGCTCGCCCTTTTTAACCATAACTTCACCTTGTTCAATAAACACTTGAGGTGTATTCTCGCGGGCTTGAACCTCGGCTTCCTTAGTAGCATCCTCGTCATAAAATTTATTGCTGGTGATAACCAACCTTGTTAGCTCTTGTACCACTTCACGAGCAGTTCGTTGGGTCAGGGAGCTGACACTCACTAGCTCGGCTACTTTGGCTCTAACTGACTGAGCATCTGAAATCTGGTCATTCATCAGCCGGATCACAATCTCCCGGGCAACAGGCTTCATCTCAATAATATCCTGGGAGGTGAGACGCGGTATTTTGATAAAGGTCTCTTCCGGAATGACATAGGTTTGATCCTTGATTTTAGACTGCATTTCATCCAGCAAATGCTCTGAATAGGCATTACCAACTCGACTTGACGATACAAAATTCAATATAAAATCCCTGGCCCGCTGTGGGATTTCCTCTCGGTAGATTCCAGTCTTATCGCTTTGGGATATGGAGTCATCTTGATTTAGACGATCGATACGATCCAAAAGTGAAGTGACTAGGTTCTCACTTCGGATTGGAATAATCTTGTATTTCGGCTGTACTTGTTCAGCAGCTTCCTCCTGCGCTTTCAGAGTAGCCTTATTATCAGGAAGCCTCATTGGCGCTGTAACTTCCTTAGCGCTGTAAGTATTTTCTTTGATGTCATACCGTTTGGGCAAAAGATCAGGGCTCAAGCTGATATAGAACAAAATACCGAGCAGCGCAAAGAGAGTATAGCGCGTAGCCGCGCTATACTTCCAGCCGTTGTTGCTATATACAAATCCACTAAGTTTAGATGGTTGCTTAGAAGCCATGAAGACAATCCCCTTTTTAGTCGAGGTTTTCGGCAGAGCGGTCATAGGCAACGATTATTTTTTGAACTAGGGAATGCCGCACTACATCCTGTTCCCCAAAGAAGACAAAGCCGAGCTCTTCTATCCCTGACAAAATTGCCTTGGCTTCATTCAAACCGGATTTCTTGCCTCGAGGCAGGTCAATCTGGGTTACATCGCCTGTAATAACCATTTTGGATCCGAAACCGAGTCGTGTCAGGAACATTTTCATTTGCTCCGGTGTCGTGTTCTGTGCTTCATCAAGAATAATAAAAGAATCTTCAAGCGTACGTCCACGCATATAAGCAAGCGGTGCAATTTCGATCAAACCACGCTCAAGCGCTTTAGCAACCTGATCGGGCCCCATTACGTCGAATAACGCGTCGTAAAGCGGACGAAGGTATGGATCTACCTTTTCCTGCAAATCGCCTGGAAGAAACCCCAAGCTCTCTCCAGCCTCAACTGCCGGTCGAGTCAGGACAATTTTTTTAACAGAACCTTCTTTGAGTGCCGCAACTGCCAACACTACTGCCAAATACGTCTTGCCTGTTCCTGCGGGGCCAATTCCGAATACAATATCCTTTTTCTTGATAGTTGTCACGTAATGCTTCTGACCTATCGTTTTGACTCGGATGGGTTTCCCGCGGTAAGTCGTTGTAATTTCACCTTTGAACAGATCAAGCAATTGATCCGCACGAAAATCCTTCGCAAGCTCCACAGCATATTTAATATCGCGTTCACTAAGTACATATCCACTTCGGATCAGGGTAAGCAACACATTAAAGAGCTGCTCTAGCATATCTACTTCCCGTTCAGAGCCCCGGACTGTCAATTCTGCTTCACGGGAGTCAATAATAGCGGGAATTTCAGACTCGATTATTTTTAGAAATCCATCCTGCGGGCCAAATAGGGCTTGAGCTTCTCCCGCATTTTGCAATGATATCCGTATGCTTGCAGTCTGTTCTGACAAATAGCCTCATTCTCCTTGGTTGTATACTATTGGAAGTTCATCCGCAATTCTCTCTTCCACTTCAAAAAGCACTTTCATATAAACTTTACCATTCTCTGTCTTCTCATGCAAAATTTTTTGACTCTTGATGATGCTATCATTGCCGTAACGGGCTAAAATATCATTTCTTGCAATCTCTAAACCTTGGTTACGCGCTTCTTGAGGAGTCAATGTAACAGTCTGGACTTCAAGCTCCAATTCCTTCTCAGTCATCCAACCTATTGGCGTCTCAATAGTATGCCAGGATAAAGGCACTTTTTCTGTTAGTGTACTCGACTTTTTGAAAGGCGATTCTCCGTACCCCCACAGTTGTATCGCCCATTTTCCCAGAACCAAATAGGTATGATCTTTTCGTTGACCCGTGTAGACATTGACCTTGGCTTTCAGTGGAACATTTATATTGTATTCATGCCATACTAGACCCTTAACCTCACCTTTGGCAACTACGTATTCAATATTCTCTTCGTCACCCAGAGCACCGGAGATAAGGATGTCCCCTTTTTTCACTCTGGTATTCCGCCCCACAACAGGCCTTCCCTGCTCAGCATAAATTTCAGTAACTACTGCATCCGTCCTGCTAACCAAATGTCTAGGGCTGTATAATGGCTTCTTCTCAGGCTGAACGGCCTCAACAATCTGTATCTTTATTGCCGTACCGGTGCGTTGTATCCCAATCCAAGATATACCCGGCAAGCGTACTGTGAGGTCTCGGGAGAGCTTGTCCGGATCATCCATACGCCAAATCCACTGCAGGGGGAATACCCCCTCTTGACGGGCCGCATCGAGCACATCCTCAGTTGCAATCTGTTCGTTCCCTTCCACATCTACGCTCCATATCATGGATGAAAGTAAAAAAAGCGCAATTCCAAATAGTAATAGGCCTGCCGCAAAAAACTTCCGCCTTAAAAGCCTAGCCGTAATAAACGGTAAACCTTGGCGTCCAATTATATGTATACGGCAGCCTGTCTTTTTCAAAAGCGGCCGGAGAGCATAGAAATCCTTCAGCTGCAGCTTCAGATTCAGGCCGCCTTTTGTAGGCTTCACATCCCAGATGACTATGCCAAGACCTGCAAGGGCGTTAATGAACAGCTCTACCTGCGGTCCAGTCACGTGAAGTGTTAAGACCCCCCGCAGCCATGACAGAGGTGCTTCCTTCATGAACTCTCCCCACTTTCCTTATATCTGATCTCTCCAATTATTCCTTCAACAGCCAACTCTTGGCCTAATATGCTTCTGATCTCGAGCCCTTTGCCTGTGATCTCCATAGTTCCCTTAGATAAAGCAAGCTCTAGCCGTTCTGATGAGAAATGCAGCACTCCGCGATGGTTCTCAATATATAGCTCCTTGTTGCCGATCAGGGTGATCCGGGGCATGTCGTACAGCAGATCCTGCGGCAGATCCAGCACCCCGTTTGTCCATCCCCGCAGCCTCCGGCCGATCCGGGTCATATTTAGACGCTCCCCCTTCCTCTACTCTACACCTTATGCACCTGCACTACTTTTTATGAGAGGTAGTGGAGGTCTGTAAACTCATAAATACTTGATCACGCAAAAAAACCCACAACCTTAGCACAGGTCGTGGGCTTTGAATGCTGCAGGCAGGCGAAATCAGCCTTCTCTACGAGAGTTAAATGGACGTTTCGAACGTGGAGAACTCAGTATTTCAGCCCAAATCAATCCATTTTGCAATTGTTTGGAGTTCACATTTGTCGAATTCCCCTTGGTTTGCATTGATCTGCCCGCAGAGGAATTGCTGCTTAAATGATTGTCATCCACAGTACTTATCTTATTAAACGCAGAGTATAAGCGATCTAAATCTCGATCCATATCCTTCATACGGGTTTCTAAACGTTCCTCCCCAGGCCGCTCTAAGGATAAACCTTCTCCGGTCTCATAATCAGGGGTAGGAGATAGCGGAGATTCCGAGAATGCAGGGGATGAATCATAATCGGCCGTTTCATACGCAGAGGAGGTTCTCTCATCGGTTTGTGAATATGATTTGCCTGGAACGGGGAAACCACTTTTTTGTACTTCTGGCTTCCGTGCCTCGGGCTGCATATAGCCACGCATCTTTGAGAAAACATCTTTCCCCTCACCGCCAAAGGTAGGCATAGCTCCCCGCGGTGCATTCTTCTGTTTGCCGTTGCCTTTTTGCGCCTTATTCACATTGGAGACAATGGCAAATATTATTACACCTATGATATATATCCAGCTCACGGGATATCACATCCCCTTATTTATTGTTTTTTGAATCGCCTGGATTATCCTGATCATTCAATTTACTTAGTGAACCCCGCATTTGAGTGTCAGCCTCAATGTTTTTCAGGTTCATATAATCCATAACACCCATTTTGCCTTCGCGCAGCGCTTCTGACAATGCCAATGGAACCTGCGATTCAGCTTCTACCACCAACGCTCTCATCTCAACTACGCGCGCCTTCATTTCCTGCTCATGGGCCACAGCCATAGCTCTGCGTTCTTCAGCTTTTGCCTGTGCAATACGCTTATCTGCCTCAGCTTGCTCAGTCTGGAGATAAGCCCCGATATTCTTGCCTACATCAATATCAGCAATATCAATGGACAGGATCTCAAATGCAGTTCCTGAATCCAATCCTTTTGAGAGAACCGTACGTGAAATGGAGTCCGGATTTTCCAGTACATCCTTATGTGAGTTACTGGAACCGACAGTTGTTACAATCCCTTCACCAACACGAGCAATAATGGTTTCTTCACCTGCACCGCCGACTAAGCGATCAATGTTAGCACGAACTGTTACCCGGGCTTTAACTTTAACCTCAATCCCGTTTTTGGCCACAGCAGCAACGATTGGTGTCTCAATTACGCGTGGATTAACACTCATCTGAACGGCTAATAGTACGTCACGTCCGGCAAGGTCAATGGCTGCTGCACGTGTGAACTCCAAAGGTATATCAGCACGTTGCGCGGCAATAAGTGCGTTGACAACACGGTCTACATTACCACCAGCCAGATAGTGGCTTTCAAGCTCATTAATATTTATGCCTAATCCTGCTTTGGTCGCCTTAATTAGCGGATTTACAATCCGGCTTGGTGTAACCCGGCGCAATCTCATGGCAACCAAAGTAATAATTCCGATCTTTACACCAGACGCCCATGCAGAAACCCACAGCATGACCGGGAAAAAACTGAAGAATACGCTTAACAATATGATCACGGCAACCGCGATCAATAAAACCGTAATTAGAGATGCCTCCATAATTTAAAATAACCTCCGTTTTTTTGTTTTGGTGTTATTTTCCACCGCAATAACTAGTTTACCTTATTCCCTGAATTCTTTCACAACAATCCGTGAACCCTCAACTTTTACTATAACTATAGGGAGATTAGCATCAATAAATCCGCCCTCTGTAACCACGTCAATTCGTTCGCCTGCTACTAGTGCAGTACCAGCCGGACGAAGTGGTGTGATGCTGGTACCCTTAACTCCAATAAGCATAATCTTCTCTTGTACCGGTACAAAGCCCTTTTCCTTAGTCAAACTGTCTGCCAGTATGAATCGATTCCAAATCCCGCGATCCTTAAATACAACCGCTACGATGATAATTACGACAGTTGCACCGGTAAAAGCAATACCAAGGCTGAATAAGGCATGTGAGAAGCTGTAAGCTGCCCTTACAACCCCGGCAACAAGACTTACAGAGCCAATAATGCCCAAAATACCGAAGCTAGGTACAAACAGCTCGACCACCAGCATAACGAGTCCGAGGATAAACAACAGCCAAGTCTCAGCTCCTGCAAATCCCGCAACATAGTTGCCGAAGAAATAGAGTACAAACGCCAGTATTCCTATGATTCCCGGTGCACCAAATCCCGGTACAAGCAGTTCAATAACAACACCCGCTATTCCGATGAAGAGTAAAATCGTCATAATAATCGGATTCGTCAGGAATTGCGACATTTTTTCAGCTCCTGTATGTTTGACGCGAAAAATGTCATCGGTGGAATACCCAAGCGATAAAATAGCTTCCTCCGGTGTGTCTGCGATATGATCGGAGTAACCCGCCTTTAGTGCTTGATCGCTTGTAAGTGCAATAATTTGGCCTTTAGCCTTATTAACACCCAACTCCGGTTTATTGACCACAATGTTACTGTCAGTCATGCCCGCAGCAATCTCTGGATCACGTCCGTTTAGTGCGGCAGCACCTACCATTTTTGCTTTCCAGAACGACACCAGTTTGGCATCATCAATGGCATTCCCACTCATATCCACCAAAGATGCAGAGCCAATCATACTTCCTGGCTTCATTATTATTGTATTTGCATTCAAAGCTATGTAGCTGCCAGCGGAAGCCGCATCCCCTTTAATAAAGGCGACTGTTGGAATAGGGCTCTCCCTTACCATACTGCCAATTTCCTCAGCTGTTCCAACCAATCCCCCGGGTGTATCGATATCCAATACAATTAGCACAGCACCATAATTCACTGCCTCTTCGAAGCCCCGCTCCAAAAAACGCTGAAGTCCTCTTTCGATCTCCTGATCCACCGGTATAATAAATATAGGCCCACTCTTTGGCTTAGTGGTGTCAGCATTAGAAGATACTACACTCCCTGCAGCGCTAATTCCTGATGCCAGTGGAAGGACAAGAAGTAATATCAGCAAAGTCGCTACAGTAACTCGGTTCATCTTCCTAAATACGGTCAAGTTTTTCCCTCCTTCGCATATTTATTCCATAAGCTTTATCTATTATCCCTACTACGGGCATACCCTTAATATGTTCCAAAAAAAGAAAAACACCCCTTTTGCAAGGGGTGTTAGCGCTATATTATTGCAGAAATTGTTGAACCGCTTGGTTCACAAGCTTTCCATCGGCGCGGCCTTTAACTTTAGGCAGTAGCGCACTCATAACTTTGCCCATTTCACTTTTCGAAGAAGCACCGGTTTCCTGGATGGTCTGCTGTACAATGACTTTAATTTCTTCTTCGGTAAGCTGCTCGGGAAGATACTTATGGATAATCTCGATCTCTGCCTTCGTACTCGCGGCAAGCTCATCGCGACCCGCTTTTTCAAATTCTTGGAGGGCATCTTTGCGCTGTTTGATTTCACGACTTAGGATATCAAGCACTTCGTTGTCGTCTAATGTTCTCTTCACATCTATTTCAAGATACTTTATTGTCGAACGAATCATGCGGATAGTGGAAAGAGTGAACTTGTCCTTATCCCTCATCGCTTGCTTCATATCTTCGTTCAATCTTTCGCTAAGATTCATGCGTGGGTAATCCTCCTAAAACTTTCTCTTACGAGCAGCCTCAGACTTCAGCTTTTTCTTAACGCTTGGCTTTTCATAATGTTTGCGTTTTTTCACCTCAGCCAAGACACCATCTTTAGCGATGGAACGTTTAAAGCGACGAAGTGCAGCATCAATTGTCTCGTTTTTACGAACTTTCGTTTCAGACACCAGTTTCCCCTCCCTCCGACCAGACCGTCCAAGAGCATAACACGGTTCATCAAATTACATTATAGGTCAAACCGAAATATCGTGTCAACCACTGCGACAATTTTTTTTCAAGCCTTAATTAAGGCTCTTAGTAAAATCACGCGTGTGACGTGGAATTCCCGGTTAATGCCCCCAGCTTAGCTCCGCCAAGCAAATGGTAATGAAGATGATGAACGGCTTGCCCGCTGTCAGGTCCGCAATTGTTAATCAGGCGATAACCCGATTCTGCAACTCCAAGTTCTACTGCAATTTGCTGTGCTACACTATGAATTTCGGCAATCAGCGGAAGGTCCTCTGAAGTAACCTCATTCATTGAAGGAATATACTTCTTCGGAATAATTAGCACATGCACAGGTGCAGCAGGTTCAATATCGTAGAATGCTAGAATCCGATCATTTTCAAAAACTTTTTTGCAGGGAATGACCCCTTCAATGATTTTGCTAAATACGGTCTCCATTCAACAGCTTCCTCCTAAATTTAGTGGAGTGTAACAACTGTACGGCTTCACTACAACGATACTTGCACTAATAACCTAGAATTATTTGTACATCATAGCACGGAACCCGTGTTTTACGAAAGGGTTGTTGACAGCAGAAGATCAATACCAGGTAGCAGGAAACGTTAAATGTAGATCTTACTGTATCTATAACAGAGGATTATTAAAGAAATTTAATAATACAGGAGATGAAAAAGAATCAACCGCAAAATCAGCGCTTGACTATTTAGTCCATAAAAATGGGGCTCAACACCACGCGGGTGTATAGCATTTAACTCAAATCCACCAGCAGTGAGCAATTCAAGTGCACTTTTACATCTCATTTAGCCAAATCCACTATCTGAGGGCCATTCGATGGAAATTCACCTAAAAAAAGGTTTAAATAAGCGATTAAAAACTAAAAAAAGACAAAAAAAAAGGAAACACCCTTCACAGCTATAAAGCTGATTCGGCGGCGCACGTATAAAAAGGAAAGCTTCTCCTATCCATACGTCCGCCGAGGTGTTTCAAAATGTTTGTCGGCTTAGCTGTATTATAACAGGGGGGTGATGCTGTCTCTGTGATAGTTGTCACAATAATAATCTTAGGTTACATTTTTTCCAAAAGAATACGCGAACCCCCACCACCCTGCTCTGCAGGAAGGATTACTAGCTTACGCGGCAAACGTGCCCGAAGCTCCGGGACATGGCTGATAATGCCAACAGAAAGTTGATCATTATGAAGTTTTTCCAGGGAAGTAATTACGGTATCAAGAAGTTCAGGGTCCAAAGTACCAAACCCTTCGTCTAAGAAAAAGAATTGCAACGGATATTGACCGCGCAGTTGAATTTGAGCGGATAGAGCTAGTGCCAAGGACAGGGATGTCAAGAAGGTCTCCCCACCTGACAGGGTTGATACTGGGCGTCTGACTCCACCATTTCCATCATCACGAATCACAAATCCACCGCCGGAGTCTACCTCAAGAGCATAACGCTGTTTGCTTAAGAACCGCAACCGCTGCGATGCAGACTGACATACTTGCATTAGCTGCTCTTCCGCAATGTATTCCACAAAGGCATTTCCGCGAAGACAAGATTGCAGCTTGGATAATCGGTCCTGTGTGAGCCCATGCTCCTGCCGCTGTTCCTCCAGTGCCTTCCACCGAATATGTCTGTGCCGTATATCCTCCAAGTCCCTTTCCCCACGGGCCCGGTTCTGAAGCGACATTTCGTCGTCTTCTTTACATTTGGCAAGAATGGCTTCACTTTCAAGCCAATCCTCCTGACTCAGGCTAGCTCCCCCCAGCTTCTCATCAATGTGACGCAGCTGCAGGTTTACTTCCGCCTCTTGATCTCGGTGAGTTCGTACTCGCAAGGCCGAGGATTGACGCTCTTCTACTGTTAGCGAAGCACCTTCAATCTCATTAGCTGAAGTGAACGGAGAGGCCAATAATCGTTCCTCCCAATGTAGGGATGAAGCTGCAAAATGCTCTTGGGCGGAATCCGCTGCCTGACGTGCAATAGCGGCTTCCTTACTGTCACGCTGCGCTCTTTCCGCAGCTATTCGCTGTTGTTGCTTGGACTCATCCACAGCCGATATCAGCTGTTGCAGGCGACGTTCACATTCTGCTAGCAAAGTACTAGCCTCCTGCCCGCCGGTAAACTGCAGCAGGCGCTGTTCCTTTTCCCTTAACAGTTCTTCCTTACCTTCATGTTGAGCATTCCATTGGGCAAGCTCGATGTCCAACCCATTAATTTCTTCACTAAGTGTTTGGAGGGTTTTGTTTTTGTCTTCTAGAAACTTGACGCTAATCTCCAAACGTCCGCGAATCTCTTCGGCTTGCTCGTCCTTTTGCAGCATTTCACGATAGTTAGGCTCTACAGCCTCAGGGAGTAACAAGGGAAACTGCTGTTTCCAGCTCTCCCGTAAAGAACTTAACTGGCTTCCGAGTTCCTCAGCCTTGGCTGCGATTCTGGCTCCCCAGCCGTTCTCCGCTTCAGTACTGGACGATTCTTTCAAAAAGTTCTGCTGGGCTTCATTCATGGAACGCTGCCACTCCACTGCCGCCAGGCGCAATTCTCCCGAGTGTTCTTTTAACTCTGAGATAAAGGCCTGCAGTTCAGTAAGCGTGCTCTGATCCGGAATCTCCTTGTTCAGGGAAGTGTAACTGGATATAAATGAAGCAGACATGTACATATTCTCAGTACCAGCTGCTGCTGGAACACTAGATGAGCCTAATGCACCGTCTCCGTAAATCTGCTCCAGCCAAGCATAATCTTGCTCCCGCATACTCCGAAGAACATGCTGAGCTTCCAGCACCCGCTTGGATAACAACCGAGCATTTTCCAGTTGTGCTTCTTGTACCTCCAGCTCACCGTTATTCTGGGATGAAGCCGGATTCGGATGATGGCCATTGCCGCAGACCGGGCACGGTTGCCCTTCTTCCAGATCCAAGGCCAAAGTGAGCGACAACCGATGTATCTCTCTGCTTTTGAGTGCTGCTTCTAACGCACAATTGTAATCCTCCAGCTTACCAGCAACAACACCGGAGGATTCCTCCGCTGCCTGCAGCTTCTCCATATGCAGCGCTGCCTCCGCGATCATTCCCACGCGGAGGGCTTCCAGCTGCGAGCGCCGCGCCGCGGCTTCCGCGAGCTGCTGCTGCGCTGCCGCGAGTGTGGCCGCCCGCTCGCGGCGCTCACGCTCTGCCGAATCCCACTGGGATTCAGCAGAGCGCAGACCTTGCAGTCTCTGCATGGCTTCCTGCAGAGACTGCCGGTCCTGGGAGCGGACGCCCAGCGGCTGCAGCTGCGCCTGCAGCTCCTGCTGCCGCTTTTGGCCCTTGGCCAAAAGCTCCCGCTCCCGGGCTTGCCCTTCCCGCAGGGCTTCCAGCCTGCGGGAGGCGCCCCCGCGGCGCTCACCGAGCGAAGCCAGCTCGCGCCGCAGAAGGTCGCGCTCGGCTGTAAGCTCGAGCGCACGCCGGAACTTGTCGGCCCCCTCGCGGAGGGCCGGCTCTTCTGCCGCAAGCGCGGCCAGCGCCGCTGCTTCGGCTTCGGCTGTACGCGCCGCTGCTTCGGCTGCGGCGGCGGACTGCACCTCCAGCGCCTCGGCACGGGCCTGGCGGCTTTTCCAAGCTCCTTCCGCCTCTCTCCATGCCTTGAGAGCGGGAAGGAGCTTCTCGGCCTCGTCAGCTTGGCCGAGCTTCTTCTCCAGCAGGAGAATGTCCCCCTCCTGTACTAACAGTCCCTGCCGCTGCAGTTCTCGACGTGTACGCTCCTCCTGCAGCTCGCGAATCTTTACATATTTCTCGGAGACTTTGACTGCGACTTCCAATCTACGACGGCACTCTGCTGCATACAGAACAGCCTCTTGCAGCCGTTCTGCTGCCGCCTCAACATCCTGCTCTCCAGCAGTGCCTAATCCCTGCTGCTCCGCTTCGAGTGCACGTAGCGCAGTCTCGTTCTCCTTAACTCTTCTGCTTAGCTTAATAGCCAAATGATCACCGTACTGTTCCAGATGGAACAGCCGCTGCAGCATTTGTCTGCGATCCACACCGCGAAGCGACAGAAATTCAGCGAATTTCCCTTGTGGGAGTACTACTGCCCGAGTAAAATCGTCCATTTTCAGACCAATTTTATCCTCAACACATCGGGTAACATCTGCAAGCTTGTCAGCCATTACAATCTCACCGTCTGAGGTAATCTCCACAAACCGGCTAATCGTGTTGCTTACAGATTGATCGCCGGTTCGTTTGAATCTCCGCTCAACACGGTACCTCCGACTTCCTTCAGAAGAAGTCAGCTCAAATGTAAAAGCCACGCTAAGTGAATCTTCCGAGTGATTCATGATCCCCTGTGTTCCGTTAACAGCCCGTTCCACCTTGCCGTACATGGCTAAAGTAATAGCGTCCAGCAAACTCGATTTACCGCTGCCGGTAGGCCCGAATATTCCAAATAACCCAGTCTCGCACAGGCTGGAAAAGTCAATTTCCTGCTGCTCCCGATAGCTCTGCAGGCCTGCTACTTTTAATAAAATCGGCTTCACTTAGTTCTCCTCCCCTTCACTCTGCTCGCGCGGTTCTTCTTCTGTAAGCTCAAGGAACAGCTCTACCAAGCTATCATCAGGCTCGGCTCCACCCGTCTGCCGCTGATAGAACTTGCGGAATAACTCCTGCACAGGCATGCGTGAACGCGGGGAGGCGTCCAGTTCCCCTTCCATTTGCGGATAAATCGGGCGGATATGAATAATCCCTTCCCGGGATTTCCGCAAGCGCTGAATATCATTCATGGACATAGCTTCACTTAACCGAATTTCAAGATCAATAAAAGCAGACAAATCTCTGCTCTCATCCAACCAGCGGTAAACTTCTTCCAGCCCTCCTGTTGAGCTCCACCTTACTAGCGGACGCCCGCAGCGCAAATAGATCTCTTCAAAGACAGGCTCACCACCAGGTTCAACATCTACTATTGTCACGGACTTTGCCTGTCCAGCTTCAGAGAAGCTGTAGGCAAGCGGAGATCCACTATAGCGGATCATACCCTCTCCCTTAACTCGCTGTGCTCGGTGAAGATGCCCTAGTGCCGTATATTGAGCTCCTGATAGAAGTGCTGACGGATCTACGGTATAAGCTCCCCCCACTTGTATAGGTCGTTCAGAGTCACACTCGACACCCCCAAGCACATAAATATGGCTCATAGCCAAATTAACCGTCTTAGGCGTAAATTCACGACCTAAAAGCTGCATAAGCTTGCCTACTCGAGCGCTGTATGCAAGCCGCAGCTGCGACTCATCTCCGTCAATAGCCAGCAATTCACCTAGCCGCGCTTCTGAAGGATAGGGAAGTGCCGCAATCTTGGCAATCTCACCTGTGCGGACAGCTTGGATTGTAACCGGTTCTGAGGTAGGAAGACCTACCAAAGTAATTCCCTGTCTTTGAACAAGCGGGGATACGGAAGATACGCGTTCCGGCTGATCATGATTGCCGGCAATGACGACAAGCGGTCTGCCTCCTGCCGTCAATCTCGCAGCCGTCTCATAGAATAATTGCTCTGCCGCTGCTGGAGGATTAACAGAATCATATACATCACCCGCCATAAGGATCAGATCGACCTGCTGTTCATCTGCAATCTCTACGAGCTCATCTATGAATTGCTCCTGCTCTCTCATCCGGCTTCTACCTTCCAACGTACGGCCTAAATGCCAGTCTCCCGTATGCAGTATCCGCATTCCCCGCCTCTTTTCCCGCCCTCATGTGGCAAATTGAATATAATCTCTCTTCTATAACTTCACAGCGTGTCCACCATCAAAAAAGTACAACCAGGTCTCGCTGATCTCTTCTTTTAAAATATCATGTAATGCCTTACCGTAAAGCTCCAACTGAAAACGGTATTTCTCCTTGAGAGCCTCTAGCCCACCTTGGTGCTCTAGTACTAAATCTGTCTTGTAATCTAGCAGAATCAGTCGTTCTCCCTCACGAAATAAACAGTCAATAACACCCTGTATTAGTACAGCTTGCGGCTGAGCTTGGTCACGACTCGTAACCGAGATCTCCGAAACTGCTTCTTCCATAAATTGAAGTCCACGGTAAGCCTCAGAAGCTGGAACCATATAGCTAAATGGCATTTCACGTCTTTTCCATGCGGAAGATAACAGTCTTAAACCAAGCTCATTGTCATAAAAAGCTTGGACATCTGAAGGTGTCACAGCCTCCGCCTGTTCAGGAGATAATATGCCTGCTTGTGTTATATGCTTCAAAGTATCTTCTACTACTGCGTCAGAAACTGGACCTTCAAGCGGAATATGCTGCATTACTGTATGATACACTGTCCCTCTTTCCGCTGAGGTCATCCCGCGTTTCTCCATGAACTTCGGCCGTCTAAGATGAATGTTATCCACACTGTCACTCTGCTGGAGTACTCCAGATTTTGATATCAATTCAACATCCGCTTCAAGCCGATCAAAAGAAGGCTGCTCCTGCATGGACAACAAGGCCTTTAATTCGGTAACAGAGGTTTTAGCCGGAATGGAAGATTCGGCCTCATTGGGGTATTTCCAGTTCAGTTTATCGGCGATCTCAGCCCTATCCGCTGTTGCAAGCGAAGGAACTGTTCGTCCCTGCTGCAATGCTTCAAGTGCAGTCTCACGCATCGTGTCTTCTTCCCGATTTCCGGTCTGACCCACTAATGAACCCGCAGTCAGATTAGAGGAGTCTACCACACTAATGCTCCAGTTGGAGACATCACTATGCAGAATAGTGGACGTGGTCCCTTCCTTTCCAGCTATCTTTCGCAAAATGGCTGCTCCAGGATGTCTTATAAGAGCAGGCCCCACCCAATCCAAGTAGCTGCGTCCCCGGGCCAATAAATGATCGGCCAGAAGTAATTCCTCCCGTCCCTGCATTGCGGCCCAACCCGCTATTTTGCGAGGGAGATCACGGACGGTTCCTACGAGAATCATTTTATCTCTAGGTCTTGTCAGACCCACATACAGCACCCGCATTTCCTCTGCCAACAGCTCTAGACGGGCTCGTCGACTAATGGCCAAATAAGGCAGTGTGGGATAGCTGACCCGGGTATCACGCTCTACAAAGCGTGGCCCGAAGCCTAACTCTTTGTGCATTAGAAACGGCGCGTGGAGATCCTGTCTATTAAAGGCTTTAGCCATCCCTGCCAAAAAAACAACAGGGAACTCAAGCCCCTTGCTTTTATGAATCGTCATAATTCTTACGCCACTGCCCTCTTCACCGTTTCCTCCAGCAACGCCGAGGTCTCCGCCGTTCTCTCTGAGCCGGGAAATGAAGACCAAGAAACGGAATAATCCGCGGGAGGAGGTATCCTTCTCAAATTGGATAGCGCGGTCATATAAAGCCTTAAGGTTGTTCTGCCGCTGGGAGCCCCCAGGCAAACCTCCAACCCACTCCAGATACCCGCTTTCTCCGTAAATTCGCCAGATGAGCGCACCAAGGCTGCCCTGTCTCGCTTCATCTCTCCAGTTCTTCAACTGTCTCAAGAAGTTCAACAGCTTGGAACGAAGCTGAGTAGATATAGAAGGCAGTTCATCCTGTGTATGCATTTCTGGAATAGACTGCTCTTCGGATGCAGCAAGCACGGCTTGATAGAAAGAACCGCCGCTGCATAAACGTACCTTTGCCAGTTCTTCTTCACTTAGACCCACAACTGGGGAACGTAATACACCGGCAAGTGGAATATCCTGCTGAGGGTTGTCTACTACCTGCAATAAAGAAAGTGCAATTTCCACTTCAGTCGCCTGAAAATATCCTTTGTTCTGATCCCCGTAGGCTGGAATCCCTTCCAAGCGAAGCTCCTCGATGATCAGTGGAGTCCACATCCGAGCAGATCTTAGCAAAATAACAATGTCTCCGTAGATGACCGGACGCATCATTTGAAGTCCTTTATCATAAATGAGCAGCGGGGAGCCCCCTGCCATTCCTGTCATTTGTGAAATACGCCGGGCAATAGCCCGCGCTTCCAACTGAGCGGTTTCAGCTTCAATTACTTCACTTTCCTGCGCGGACAGTTCACTATCCTCTGTAGCTTCCTCTATCCGGCCAGAATTTGATGCCCCCCGATCTATCAATAGCAGCTCAGGTGCAAAAAAAGAATCCGGCCCTTTCTCAACAGCACCAGGAAAATTCGCGCCATATACAAGCTCCGCTCGATCGTCATAGCTAATCTCTGCCACTGTCTCGTTCATAATTTGCCGGAAAAGCATATTTACCGCATGTACAACTTCCATTCGGCTGCGGAAATTCCGCGCCAAATCTATAACTCTTCCTCCGGAAGATCCATTCTGATCAAGAGGTTCGCCGCTCTTATTGAAGCTGCGATATTTGTCTAGAAATAAACCGGGTTCAGCCAAACGGAACCGGTAAATACTCTGCTTCATGTCTCCGACCATAAAGCGGTTGCCTGGTCCTTCTCGGGAGATCAGCCTTACAATCTCTTCCTGAACACTGTTCGTATCCTGATATTCATCCAAAAGCACCTCGTCGAACTGATTACGGTACTCCATGGCTGCATCTGATGGTTGAGGGCTTCCAGGCAGTGAATCGGGATGACGCAATATTTGCAGGCAGTAATGCTCCAAGTCGCTGAAATCTACCAAGCCTTTACTAGCCTTTTCGATTTTATAACGCTCACCAAATTCTATGACGGTTTCAGCCAACTCTTCCATAAGCGGAGCCGCTTCATGTAATTCCCTAAGAAAGACTTCTGGAGGGCGGCCAAATAAGGCGTTTTGCAGCTCTGCTACGCTTTTTTTGACGCTGTCACGTAATTCCTTAACACTTTCTTGAAGCCCCGGGTCAGAAGAATCCTTTTTACAGGGCTTTAATTTACCAAAGGATACCTCTTGGAAGACCTCAAATAGCTCAGCCCAAGGCTTCTGTCTCAGAGCCTCACGAAGCCCCATTACCATTTGGAGATCCGCTGTCATATTCTCGGCGTAAGCTAACGGTCCTCCTGGTTGAAGAGAAATCGCATGCCCCTGTTCAAGTTGGCTAATGGCTCCATCTAGGGTTAGCTTTGCCTCTTCAAGGATGCTCTGTACCCAGCTTGTACTTCCCAGGCTCTCTAGATCTGGTACTGAAAATTCTGCAGCCGTATCTCTCATCCATTGTGCCGGCCAAGGATGGCTGTTGGCAAAGTTATGCAGCCGCTGCACAAGAGCATGCATTGCATCATCGCTGCGCTCACCACTAAACCAATCGACTAGTGTCACAAAGATGCCCTCTTCACCGGCTGTACCATATTTCTCTTCAAACAGTTCTTCTAGCAGCTCCTGCCGCATCATTTCCGCTTCATGCTCATTCAGAATACGAAAGCCCGGATCGATTGGGATCTGCTGGTAATAACGACGAATGACCTCAAGGCAAAAAGAGTGCAAGGTTGTGATAGAAGCTCTGCCCAGCAAGGCAAGCTGCCGACGTAAATGATCATTATCCGGAGATTTCTCCAGTTCCCGATCCAGGGCCTCACGAATACGCTGCCGCATCTCAGCAGCGGCTGCTTTGGTAAATGTAGCTACCAGCAGCCTATCAACACTAAAGCCGCTCACTTCCGAGCTGATTTTACGAATAATTCGCTCTACCAGAACCGCTGTCTTACCGGATCCTGCTGCTGCCGCAACTAGAATATCCTCGCCGCTCTCAGCGATCGCTCGCCACTGATCATCACTCCACATACTGCCTTCTGGTTTAGATATCATATTCACAGCTTTGTACCTCCTTCATTCCGGGATATCAGATCCCAGATCACATCTTTTCCTGGTTTGGCTAGATGGTTATAATGATTACCCTCAACAGCCTCGTCAAATTGACATACCGGTTTGAAGGAACAAAATGTACAAGCGGTCTCCTGCTGGATACGGTACGGCTGAATAGCCACGTCTCCTTCCGTAATGCGGGTTCCGATGTCCGAGATAGTTCCTCGCACAGAGGTTAGCAGTTGGCCCCATTGCTCCGGTGTAGCTACCGATGCACTGCTGTAAAAACTGCCGTCACTCTTGAGCGCCACCGGAACGATAGAAGAGTGTCCTTTATCCAGACCTGTGTCCATTAGAGAAACGACCTCGCGGTCAGCGGTCAGCAACCCCTTCATCTTAAAACGTTTTAATAGCTCCTGCTCCGCTTGCTCCCGATTCATCCCATTAGAAGACGAAAGAAGCGGGTCATGTACGTGAAAATATAACGTTCCTGCCGGTAGAGCCGTACGGCCCAGCCACTGCTCCGCATAGGTAAGCAGCACATCAAGATACGTGAGCATCTGAAGCGACAATCCATAATACACCTCGTGCAGCTTCAGGTCCTTTTGGCTGGACTTGTAATCGATGACCCGTAGAAGAAGACCATTCTCACCCTCAGCCATATCCACACGGTCGATTCGACCTACGATCTCCATAACGCAGCCATTTGGCAACTTAATCTGTAGGGGTGGAAGAGGCTTCCCTGGACCAAAATCCAGTTCCAAGCCTACAGGCTCGAAGCTCCCTCTGCGTGCATGCTCCCCAAGGATTACGGATGCTCGACCTACAATGTTTTTGAGCTTGCGTGAAATATATCCATAACGCTTTGAACTTAACAAAATCTCGCCTTGCAGCATAGGTGACAGACGATCCACTGTCTCACTTGCTTCGCGTCGGCATTCCTCAGGGGTCAAGCTGCCCCAACCGCGCCCTTTATGCTGCAAATTCATCGCCATCTCACTTAAAGCCGCATGGAAAAGCTGACCGATATCCGGTGCCTGAAGCTTGTATAATTGACGATCTTTCAGCTTTAAGCCGTAGGATGCAAAATGAGAAAAGGGACAGGACACAAACTTCTCCATACGTGAAACGCTGCCACGCAGAGTAGTTCCACCATAGAGTCGCAGGCTTGTCCCGCGTTTAAGCTTAATCCCTTCATTTCGGTAAAATAAGGATTGTAACAGCTTGTTCAGCCGCGCACTCCATTCTTCACTCTCTGCAAACCAGTTGTATACATCCCACCAAAGCGCTGGGATTTCGATCCCCTGCCGCCATTGCCGCAGCTGCATAATTAATACACGAAGCGTCGCTTCAGGATTTCCGACAAAGCCCAAATGCTCCAAGGTGGGATGACCCGATAAGGGAAGCCCAGGCAGTGGATGTTCTCCTACCCGGAACATAATCTGCAGATGACGGATCACCTCCGAAGGCAACAGGGCTTTACCCTCCTCGTCTGCACAGGCATAGCTAATCCAAAGCTTCTGACTAGGTGTCGTCAGTGCGTTATAGATAAGAAAGCGTTCATCCAGAAGTCTGCGGGAAGAGCCAGGAGCCAGTTCCATACCAGCACCCTCCAGGAATAAACGCTCCCCCTCCGAAAGTACGCCGTCTTCCTGAAACTGTGCAGGCACAATCCCTTCATTAAATCCAAGTAAAAAAGCGAATTTCACACCTGAAGTACGAGTTCGATCCATACTGCCCACCAGTACTTGATCCAGCGCAGGGGGAACAAGACCCATTCGGAGTTCAGCAAGCCCTGTCTCCAGGATACCGGCGAACACCTCAAAATCGATCTTCTCTTCGCCCATCATTTCTACAAGCTGATCTAATAAATCAAGTACCGATCCCCATAACTGACGATGCTCCCGCGCATTCTCGGGATGTCCCATTTCCAGAGCTTTGGCACTCATAAGCTCCAGCTTGCCAGCAGCTTGCGTATCTAATAACAATTGGTATACAGCTGTACATAACTCCCGGGCATTTTGGCTTTTTTTGACCTTTTTCTCAAAACTAAACAGAGGATCCGTTATCGCAGTCCGGCATTTCTCCATTATGGACAAATGCTCTTCGTCTACCTTCCTGTCACCTTCTAGTGTCAGGCTGGGTATTCCTCTCCAAGAGCGCCCGTCCGTCCAGCGGTAACCCTGAATGCCGCAAGCCAATACGTAATTCTCAAGACTATCCATATCGGAGCGGGTAAGGCTCTCATCTATTGGCAGCAAAAGATCCGTCTTCACACAGCGGAACACATCCTCATAACGCCAGCGGCGGCGAACCACATCTAATGACGCGCGAAGAAACTCCACAAGTGGATGATGCAGCTCATTTACTTTTTGATCGAGAAAAAAAGGAATTCCGTAATCACGAAAAAGCGGAGTTACCAAATGTTCATAATCTCCCAAATTACGCATCATCACAGCCATCTCACTGTATTGGGCCCCGTCTTCCCGTGTTAATCTAAGTATCTCACGCAGAACTCCCTCCACTTCGGCTCTTCGTGATGCTGCAGCCTGTATAGAAACGGATTCGTCTGCCAATTCCGGTCCATTCCAGCGTTTGCGCCGGTCAAATCCCTGTTCCAAATGTGCAAGAATAGGACTGTCGATGAATCTTGGCAAAACAGGAGGGGCAAGAACTTCATCCCATACCTCAGCCCCCGTCTCTTCGGCAATTCCCCTCAGCTTCATGTAGGTTACAGCAGAAGGATGAAACAGTTCCAGCTCATGCGGCTGAAATTCATTCGGATAAGGCTTGTCCAGCGTAAGCGCAATTGTCACTTTGGAGGCATACAGCATTAATTGGCGCAGAACCATAAACTCCTGTGGCGTAAAGCCATGGAATCCATCCACCCAAATCTCGGCTCCTCTTACGTAAGAGGATTCAGAGATATGCTCTGCAAGCTCCGCCAGGCGATCCTCCTGATCGATGTACAGCTGTGACATTTCCTTCTCCAAATCGCTGAACAACAGCTGCAAATCATGCAGTTTGCTATGAAGAATAGGGTTGCCACCCACTGCTTCCTGCAATCCTGACAATTGCTTCTCCAGATCTTCTGCTCCAATACAGCAACGTTTCATTTCTGTATGCAGTCGGTTCAGCCGATCCACAAATCCGGGTCTATCGGAAGAAGCTCCGAACAGCTTAAGCTCCTCTTTCCGGCGGCTGATGATTTTATAGATCAGCATCTTTTTACCTTCATCACTAATCGGAATGTTAGGATTTCCGCCAGTCTCCTGCTTCACCCGGTAAGCGAGGCGTGAAAAACTCAGCGTCTGTGCCCGGATGCTTCCTTTAGAACTCCCAGTAGTCAAAAGTCCCCGTTCCGCACTGAAAGACCCCTGTTCTGGAACGAGCATTATTATCGGTACACCGAGCGGTTCCTGCTCCATGGCAGAGGATACCGACTCCCAGATCTTCATAGTCTTGCCGCTGCCTGAGCGGCCTAGTAAAAAAGTTACAAACATTATGATAGACTCCCTCCATGGCGGAAATATAGTAAAACAAATCTACGAACTCAACTCTCGTCCCAACATTATAGCATATCTCCAACGAACAAAACAGAACACACGTTCCGAATAAGTCACTAGCCACCATCCATTATTTATCAAAAGCTGGTTCGTATTTGTTTTAACAAAAAAACAGAGCTCCTCAAAAGATGATTAACAAATCACCTTAGAGAAGCCCTGCTAGAAACAGATTATAAGCTTGCATGTATCAAGCTTATTTATTCTTGCTTCGCACTTCAAAGATTGCAAATTTTAAATAGTGTCCTTCATTTACGCCGAGGATTTGAGGGTGATCCTTGCCCGCGGCCCGCCATTCTACCAATCTTAGAATCTTACCGGCATCTCTTGCGGCCTCAGCAATGGTCTCCAAGAACAAATCCGGCTGCATGTGATACGAGCAGCTAGCAGTTACCAGATAACCGCCCTCGTTCACGAGTTTCATCCCTTGCAAGTTAATATCCTTATATCCACGGCAAGCTCCTGCTACCGCACTTTTGGTCTTCGCAAAAGCGGGAGGATCCAGAATAACTACATCCCAAGTCCGTCCACCGCCTGCTGTCATCGGTTTGGAGGTATCCGCTTTGTTATTGTTCACTCCATCTGTTGCCCGCTCAGTACGCTCATCCAGCCCTTTTACCTGATTACGCAAATATTGAAAAGCATCATCTACGACAAATTCCACCCGATCTGTGAATCCGTTCAATTCCACGTTTACTTTGGCACTCTCAATGGCATGTGCAGAAACGTCCAGGCAGGTTACCTTTTTGGCCCCATACTTACAGGCATGCAGAGTAAAGCTGCCCGTGTGTGCGAAGCACTCCAGAACAGTTGCACCATCCCAATAGGGAAAAGTAACGGTCTTGCCGCTTTTGTTAACCGGAAGCCTCTGGATTGTACCATCCTCACCCTCAACATCTGTCAAAGAGATGCCGCTCCGCTCACCCCAACCCCGCATAAGTGGAGCAATAGAAGCCCTATTCTCACGCTGATCAAAGAAATAACCTGTCTTCTGGCCCTCTTCGATATCAATAACCAGCTTCAGCTCATTCTCGGTTACGGTAACATGACGAGGACATTCCCCGTATAGCACACCCGTAGTTTGAGCCAGACCTTCCAGCTCACGAACACTAACATCACTGCGTTCATAAATTCCACGAGGAGCCATTACCTCCACCAGAGCTTCTACAATCTCCTTACGGCGCTTGTCCATTCCGAGTGTGAGCAACTGCACAACCAAGATATCCCCGAAACGGTCAACGATAAGACCTGGCAAGAAGTCAGCTTCTCCATAAACCAACCGGTAAGCATCTGCTCCAGGAATGAAACGGTTCCTGTGCTGTAAACAGCTGGTAAAACGATCTGCGAAAAACGCCTTGTCCATCTCCGCTAGAGGCGTTTGTGAGACAATTCGGATTCGAATTTGTGATGCTGGATTATAGTAGCCAACGGCTAAAAAACGTCCCTGATGGTTAAGAACATCTACCAATCCACCCTCTTCAGGATCTCCTTCTACAGAGGCCACTTCACCTGCAAACACCCATGGGTGAGCCATTTCCAACCTTTTTTTACGATTACGCTCTAAACGAACTGATGCCAATCCCTTCAACTCCCTGTTCTAAAAAAAATGGTTTTACACATGTCCTTAATGCGGCATTCATATATTGGTGTACAACCCCGTCCAAAGGAGCCTGCCCTTATGATCCGTGATTTGCTGTTCCCAGTTATTTATGGTCTTATTATTTTTTTGGCCGGTATGAAGCTTATGGAGACTGCAATGTCTAAACTAGCGGGACCGTTACTAACCAAAGGTCTGAATACTGCTACATCCACACCGTTAAAAGGTTTGATCTCCAGCAGCCTGCTGTCAGCTCTCTTACAAAGCAGCACCGCCGTAACGGTCCTGACGATTGGAATGGTCAATGCCGGACTGCTCTCCTATGCCCGAACACTGGGCATTATTCTCGGCAGCAACATAGGAACCTGCCTTACTACAGAGCTTATTGGATTGCAAATCAGCGACTATGCCGGATTGCTGCTGGCTTCCTCCCTAATCTTGTGGGGAGCATCAGTGATTGCAGATGAGATTTCGCATTCCTCTGAGAGCACAACCTTTATCAAAAGGATGGCCCAGCCGTTCCAATTCATTAGCCTCGCCGTGGCCGGCTTTGCTTTGGTGCTATGGGGAATCGCCGTTATGCAATCGATTGGTCCCATGCTCCAGCAGAGTGGATTATTCAGTTGGTTTCTAAACCAAGCAGCTACAAGCATACTATGGGGACTTGCCGCCGGGGCTTGTCTCACTGCCCTTCTTCATAGCAGCGCAGCGGTCATAGCTATGGCCATGAGTGTTGCTGCCTCAGGCGTATTGCCCCCGGAGCTCGGTATCGCTATCGTGCTTGGGGCTAACATCGGAACCTGCTTCACCGCTGTCATCGCAGCCATTGGCGGCTCTCCATCCGGTGTCTTCGTCGCTTGGTCTCATGTAGCGCTCAATGTGGGCGGCTCTCTGCTGTTCCTGCCCTTCATCGAACCTTTAGAACGAATTGCCGCCTGGATTGGCGGGGGTCCCGCGGCAGAAATCGCGCATTCACAGACTATTTTTAACGTAGTCTGTTCACTCCTAGCCCTGCCACTTTGCTATCTGCCCATATGGTCCAAGCTGGAGAAAAGACTTCAAAGATAACTGCCCCCGGCTGTTCTTAAGCCCCCGACCTTTTGGGTATCGCTGTATTAGTATACTTCAATTGAGTCCGCAGTTCTAATGTTGAGTGGATAGAAAATAATCAAACAGGAAAACTATCTCCATTAATCATCCTGGAGGTGAGCCTTTTTGATCAATCCACAAACCTTAGCACCACATGAAATGATGGATATTCATGAGATTATGAACTTCAAAACAGCATGTCTAGCCAAATCTAAAATGATGCAGGGCCTGGTCTTTGATCAGGATCTGAAAGATCTAATGCAGAAGGATGTACCTTATTAAAAAGAAACAGCGGCAGCATGGACGAGAAATGTCCTAGACTGCCGCTTTTTTATTAAACTACCCGTTACTATTAGCACAATAAATCCTCATGATCTTTTTATAACCATCGACAATTTGTAGTTTGCATATTCGCTCAATCCTTGGAGGAATTGATCTACGTGTTCATTAGATGGAAATCTACACTCAACGAGATAACATCCATCCCCGCTAATTTTATAGTTATTTAATAGATAGTGTTCTTGTGTGTTGAGAAAATTAAGCATCGGCTGGTGATTATGACTATTAGTATAGATTGTTATAAAAGCGTGCAGAAAGCACCCTAATTTGGATTGATTGACTTTAATCGTATACCCCTCTAGAACGCCATTATCCTCCAGCTTCGCAACACGAGTTGCGGCTGCTTGTCCGGTTAGATGCACTTTCTCCCCTAATTCTTTCATCGTAATACGACTGTTTTTAGCCATTTCAGACAGAATTAGCATATCCGTTTGATCCATAATAACCCTCTCCGTTTACAAATTAATAATCCTAAAAAATAACATTAAAAAGGAATGCAACTTTAGTGCTTGAATATGCAGGTAAGAGATTTTTAGTTGATCCTTTTTTGGCTGACAATGGTGTTTACCCACCTTTTCCGAACTCGTTAAGACAAGATCAAATGAATCCGCTGGTCAGCTTACCAACATCCCTCGACAACATTTTGAACACTCCCGCCACCTGTAGAGGTGGAGGATTCTTGGGTAGTTGCTTCCAATGAAGCAGAGTTGTGATAATTCTATTTCCCAAAATGGAAAATCGAATCCCAAGCGATCCCTGTGGTTCCCACAGTTGAATGTATTCTGCTATATAGCCA
>JAILZT010000025.1 GCA_023512345.1 Paenibacillus sp. | reverse complement strand
AAGATATACCGTAATCTAGATATTCTGGATGATCGGGAGAAGGAAGTTGTTGTTGGACGGTTTGGGCTGGATACTGGTGGGGAAGAGCGGACGCAGCGGGAGATTGCGAAGGAGCTGGGGATAAGTCGGAGTTATGTGTCAAGGATTGAGAAAAGAGCGCTCATGAAGTTGTATCATGAGTTTTATAAGGTGAAGCGGTGATTGTTCACACATCTTTGATTTTCCCGTCGTCATTGACTGTCATTTTCTTGACAAAACGTTGAAGAACTTGCTTCAATACTTGTCTATCATCAACAGCTAGTTCAGCGAAGCGTGAGATTTACTTCTTAAAGGCATGGAGTTGTACTTCCGTGTCTTTTTTGGTTTGTAAAGCAGTTTGATTTTAATTTTGAGCCAAAAAATCCACTTTTTAACAAAGAAATTACAGCGTGATTTTCTAGTGATGCATTTATACTGAAAACAATATAAAACAGGGGGGGATAGGTAAGCTGATTACTGTGATTTAGAAGAAGTTCACGATGGACGACGTCTCGTTTTTTCCCGATCGCATACGACTATTATTTTTCAAATAATTGATAGCGCTTTAATTTTGCAAACGCCACTACCCTCCTACTAATTAATACTTAATTGAAGGACTTGTTTCCTCCAATCCACATGCCATACATCCAGTGCAATGCCTATGATCATGTATGATGCCTTCTTTCCCGTCCTGTTTGAGTTTATTCGTCACATTGGAGATCATCGTGGCGAAACCTCTCGCCATGACGATCACGATGGATCTCAAATTTCTGTTTAACATATTCACTGATGATCGTTTTCCTTGCTCTTACCGTTCCTGCTGTTTGTGGTATGTCGAGCCCTGTTCTCAACCCCTCTTTGTCATTCACGGCAATTTCAATGATGTAGAACAGTCGGACTATTATCACAAAGAGGTAGGGATAGCAAAAAAACCTGGAATTGCTTAGGGAACGGGCGACAACCAGTTCGAGCCGAGGAAAAGCTATGGTGGCACCTTAACAACGACAAAAGCATCAATGTAGTTGACCTTGCGATTGTAGCTTACTATTACGGCAAGGACTCCACCGTCGCAGACTGGAAACTGCCAAGATTGCTGATATGAACGGCGATAATAAGATCGATATTACTGGTCTTGCGTATGTTGCAACCCAAATAGTTTACTAAGTTAACCAAATGTATGTCTGGGGATGGGGTACTTTGCATTCCTTCCCCTATTCTCACGATAAGGAGATTAACATGAGGAAATTAATCGTAATGTATGTAATTGCAGTCATGATCGTTGCTTGTATACCCGGCGCAGGATATGCAGAAGGGAATACAGACTTCACTGTGAGTAAAAGTGCAGAAAACGCTTTGCCTGATCAAGTGCTGAAAGTTACGTTAAATGGAAGCAACTTAAAAGGCCTCTATGCATATGAAGCTTTGATTACGTTTGATCCTGATATTGTTGAGTTGGATAAGGCGGAATCAAAGTTGGAGGGTTTTTTTATACCGCCAAAGATAGATAACGGAAAAATGACTATAGCCTTCACAAAAATAGGAAAGAAGGCAGGAGAGCAAGGAAGTACAGCCCTGAGTACCATAGTCTTCAAAGGGAAGGCTCAGGGAAATGCACATATAAAGCTGGTATCTGTGAAGGCACTGGATCCGAATCTGACAGTAACTGTCTACAATTATGGAACCAAATTCGACGATCTGGCAGGCTATGAATGGGCAAAGACGGAGATAGAAGCTCTTGCATCTTCGGGAATAATCAAGGGAACATCAGCTACTACCTTTAGCCCGAGAGATAACATCACCAGGGCAGACTTCATTAGCTTGCTGGTGAGGGCATTTAAACTTAATGCAGAAGTAGATGGCAATTTCAATGATGTAGAACAGTCGGACTATTATTACAAAGAGGTAGGGATAGCAAAAAAACTTGGAATTGCTCAGGGAACGGGCGACAACCAGTTCGAGCCGAGGAAAAGCATATCCAGACAGGATATGATGGTGACAGCTGCACGAGCAATGAAAATTGCCGGAAGATTGCTGGACGAGTCCGTTTCAGACTTAAATAGTTTCAGTGATTCCAGTGAGGTAGCAGCTTATGCAATAAGCCCCTTGGCTCAACTGGTCAAGGAAGGAATCATCAAGGGCTACAATGGCATGATTAAGCCAAATGATACGGCGATAAGAGCGGAAGCAGCCGTTATCATATACAGGTTATTGAACAAGTAGATAAAATATGGTGGCATCCGGGGTTACATCAGTAGTGAAAGGAGGTATTTACTACTTTCAAACGGAGTCAAGTGCAACAATTAATTAGTAGTCAAATGCAATAAAATACCAATTAATGGATGATGGAGGCTTATATGAAGATATGGAATAAACTGCTCGCGATGATGATGGTTGTAACTCTTACATTCGTATCAAACCCGGCTACGGTAAAGGTACAGGCTGCAGCAACTACTTTAACTCCAGCACTGGCTAAAACATCTGGTAACGGCAATCCGCTTTTTACACAAAAGTTTGGTGCTGACCCATATGCTATGGTGTATGACGGCAGAGTATATGTATATATGACAAATGATGTATTGGAGTACAATGCTGACGGGACAGTTAAGGATAACGGATACAGTAAGATCAATAAGATTACGGTTGTTTCGTCCGATGATATGGTGAACTGGACAGACCACGGTGAAATCCTTGCAGCCGGGCCACAAGGTGCGGCGAAATGGGCAAATAACTCATGGGCGCCGGCAGCTGCTCATAAAACGATAGATGGCAAGGAGAAGTTCTTCCTTTATTTTGCGGATAATGGAAGCGGCATTGGTGTGCTCACAGCAGATAGTCCGATCGGACCATTTACAGATCCAATTGGAAAGCAATTGGTAAGTAGAAGTACTCCTGGGGCTAGTGATGTTACATGGCTGTTTGATCCTGCGGTACTGGTTGACGATGATGGAAGCGGTTACTTATATTTCGGCGGCGGTATTCCAGCGGGGAAAGATGCTGACCCGGGAACCGCACGTGTTGCAAAGCTTAGGGCGGATATGATCAGTTTGGATCTGGACGCTAGCGGTGGGAAAGCTCAACCGATTAATCCGCCTTGGCTGTTTGAGGATTCGGGAATCAACAAATACAACGGAAAATACTACTACTCCTATAGTACAAACTTTTCCGGTCAACACCCGACGGATATCCCAACAGGAACGATTGCTTATATGGTGAGTGATTATCCATTGGGTCCATTCACCTATGTAAAAACCATATTACCTAACCCTGCTGTTTTCTTCGGTGTCGGTGGCAACAATCATCATGCCATGTTTGAATTTAAAGGCCAATGGTACATTACTTACCACGCGCAGACCCTTGCAAAAGCAATGGCAGAGAGTGGTTCATATCCACAAATGGGCGGGCAACCTCATGGATACCGTAACGCACACATCAATAAGGTAAGTTTTGATGCAAACGGAGTCATTCAGAATATTACAGGTGATTATAAAGGTGTTCCGCAGTTAAAAAATCTTGATCCCTATACAAGGGTTGAGGCTGAAACCATAGGTTGGAATGGAGGAATATCCACTGAAAGCAGTTCCGAACCCGGAGGTATGGTAAGCAGTATAAACCTGGCTGTGAGCAACATAAATGATGGGGACTGGACGGCCGTATCCAAAGTTGATTTTGGAGCTACAGGCGCCGGAACATTTAAAGCCAATGTTGCAAGTGGTTCGGGCGGCGGAAACATAGAGCTGTATCTTGATAGTGCTGATGGCACATTGATTGGGACACTTCCAATTTCCAACACAGGCGGAGAAAATAGTTGGAAGACAAAAACAACAAGTGTTTCTAGTGCTACAGGAGTCCATGATCTATACATGGTATACAAGGGATCATCAACTGGTAATCTCTTCAAGGTAGATTCTTGGCAGTTCGAGCAAAAGAGCGCTGCTCATGATCTAGTTGCAATCAACGCATCCATCGATAAACAAAAGATTGATATTGTTTCAGGAACCAATCAGGCAAACATAAAGGTTTCAGCAATATACGCCGATGGAACAAGTACAGATGTTACTGCTGAGGCCGTTGCAACACCGGCACAAAGCGGTATTGTAAGCGTAAATAACGGAGTTGTCACTGGGGTGGGCTATGGCTCCGCAAGCATTGACGTAAACTACGGCGGAAAAACTGACACTCTCAATATGCTTGTGAAAGATTTGAACAGTGAACAGACGGTAAAGAAGATTACCGTTGACAATGCTTCAGTTGTGTTGGATTCTGGCAAAACTGCAACATTTAAAGTAACAGCAGAATATGTTGATGGACAAACGGAAGATGTAACAAAAACAGCAACTTATAGCAATCCAAGTCCTGCTATTGCGGATGTTGCGGGAGGTACAATAACGGCTAAAGCAAGCGGAACAACCAATGTTACTGTAAGCTTTAAGGGGGCATTGGGCGCTGCTGTAACTGCTCAAATTACTATAGCTGTCAATACGCCTACCGAAGTGGCCATTGAGGCCGAAACAGCAGCAGAAAACTCAGTCACTGCCTATGTATATGGCATCATAAACGGCCATACCTGGTCGCTTGATGACGGACAGTCCACGAAAGCTATGTTTTTCGGGCCTAACAATGGGTTCGCTGCGTCAGCTACGGATGCAGCCTCTCTCGCTGCCAATTCCAGACTTGGGTATAAAATCAACTTTACGACTCCAGGAACCTACAACGTTTGGATACTTGTCAAGACGCTTGGATTCGATTCGGACTCCATCCACGTTGGATTAGATAATCAGTATAAATTCACTAGCAATGGTATTGAGGGTGTTAGCGGTGGTCAGTTTAAATGGGCTAATATCAGTGGTAACAACGGCGGTATATTTGGTGGAGCTACTTTGAATGTTACTGCTGGCGTGCATGAATTGAACTTCTGGGGAAGGGAAGATGGACTTGCAATAGACCGGATCTATTTAACCACAAGCAGCTCAACCGCAGATCCTGTCTGGCCATCCAACAATGTAGCCGTGACAGGAGTAACACTTGACAAGAGTACATTAAGCTTGGCGACAGGTTCAACCGAAACACTCACTGCAACAATAAGCCCTGCAGATGCAACAAACAAAACAGTAACCTTCTCATCAAACGATACAGGTGTTGCAACCGTAACGGGTGCTGTTTATGATTCTTCAACAGGTACAACAAGTGTAACCGTTCATGCAATAGCTTCAGGAAATGCAGTTATTACGGTAACAACAGCAGATGGTAATCAAACAGCGGTAAGTAATGTAACGGTAACACCATCCGTTGAGCCTCAAGTACCTACAGCTGCACTTTCAACAGACAGCAGTGTGAATCCTGGAAGCAGCTTTACAGTGGCAGTAAGCCTGAACAACGCGGAACAAGTTGTTTTTGCCGAGGACATCACCCTGACCTATGATTCCAACATATTTGAATATGTGAGTGCGGCAGGTGCAGACAACAACATCCAGATTGTGACAGAGGACAATGCCACTGCGGGAAAAGTTAGACTCATTGCCGCCAATGTCGGAGGGGTATCTGGAGCGAGCACGCCGGTTCTGAATCTCACCTTCAAGGTAAAGGCTGGTGTTCAGAATACGACCGGAACGATTGCAGCTGTCGAGGCCAAGCTTGGCATGGCTCCTGAGGGGACCGTGATTGAGGCGGCTCTTAGCAGTAAGAGCATTTCAATTGGCCGAATTGAAGTGGTTGTAGATAAGACAGCTTTGACAACAATCATTACGAATGCACAGAGCCTGTATGACGCTTCAGTAGTTGGCACACTGGCTGGTCAATACCCGCAGGCAGCCAAAGATGCATTAGGTGCTGCCATCAACGCAGCAAAAGCTGTAAAAGACAACCAAAGTGCGACACAGTCCCAGGTTGACAGTGCCGTAAACGCACTGGGCAGTGCAAAAAATACCTTCGAGGCAGCAGTTATTAAGGTAGCGTCTGCAGACCTTAACAACGACAAAAGCATCAATGTAGGTGACCTTGCGATTGTAGCTTACTATTACGGAAAGGACTCCACCGCCGCAGACTGGGCAACTGCCAGGATTGCTGATATAAACGGCGATAATAAGATCGATATTATTGATCTTGCGTATGTTGCAACCAAGATACTCGAATAAGTGAATCTCGAGTCTGGAAGGCCAACTTATCGGAACACTGGCCATACCTGGAGCGGATGAATGGGATTTTTGGACTGACGTGGAGATGAAGATTAGCGGCGCAGTCGGGGTCCATGATTTATAACTGTTATTCAAGGGAGGATCTAGCGAGAAACTGTTTAAGCTTGATTCCTGGCAGTTCACTAAGTCATAGATACGCAGTATCGGGCGTAGCCGATCTTCTAGGCTGTGAAGATACTATAAATTTAAGAACGCTCATTTGAGCGCACAGGACAACAGCAGCGGATCAAGATTACTTGATCCACTGTTGTTTTTCATACTTCATGGGATATTATGATTCACCTGCGTTCAAATAAATATTTAGCACCGAATGTGAGACTTATGTACGGCGACAGGCTTATGAAAACTTAATTCATAGTCACAAAAATAGTGCGGGCAAAGCTTATTTCATCATCTAGTCGTTAATGTTCATTTCCATATGGGTTGTTTATGGATTATATCTTCATTACAAAGCTTTCCGAAAACGGCAATGACATCGTATCGTGTCCACAACCTCAAAAAATTCGATAACACCGGCGAGGATATGGAAGATTTAATCTCTATAGGAACGATTGGACTCATCAAGGCCATCGAAAGCTACCGCCCCAACAAGGGAACAAAGCTGGCCACTTTTGCTGCCCGTTGTATCGAGAATGAGATCCTTATGCATCTCCGTTCACTCAAAAAGACCCGAAAGGACGTGTCGCTGCACGATCCTATTGGAACGGACAAAGAGGGAAATGAAATCACATTGATAGATATTTTGGGATCAAGTGCGGACGATCTGCTGCTCACAGTAGATCTTAATATTGAGAAAAGTAAGATATACCGTAATCTAGATATTCTGGATGATCGGGAGAAGGAAGTTGTTGTTGGACGGTTTGGGCTGGATACTGGCGGGGAAGAGCGGACGCAGCGGGAGATTGCGAAGGAACTTGGGATAAGCCGGAGTTATGTTTCAAGAATAAAGAAAAGGGCGCTCATGAAGCTGTATCATGAGTTTTATAAGGTGAAGCGTTAAGTCATCCGAGTCTGTCTATAGACAGACTCTTTTTGTTGTCGAAACTCAGATGTATAGTTCAAAAGAATTAAGTATAAAGTAGGATTTCCATGTAAAACATTTGAAATATGATGTTATAATTTGGATAATCATAACGTAATTTGGAGGGGTTAAGGTGGCTCGTAGTTTTGGAAGTACAGTTCAATTGGCTTCAAGTACCTTTTTTGGTTCCTGCTTACTTTAATCAGGCGAGCGCTCTCCCGTTATATTGGGAAAGCGCTCGCCGAATTAACACGTTTTTCTAGTAACTACCTTATTACCAAGGTAGCTCTGTGTCCATATGATAGAACTTGCCTGTCGGTCCGTCCGAAGGCAACGTGGCAAGCATTACGCTTGTCTTTCCGCCATCTTCAAGATCCATATCAGCGTATTTTCCGCCCAGTGGAGTCTTCACCCAACCAGGGTAAGCAGAATTTACTTTGATTGGTGTATCCTTAAGCTCATGTGCAAGATGAGTCGTAAAGGTATTCATTGCCGCCTTGGAGGCATCGTAAGCAAGAAGCTTGACATCGTAAATTGGAGCAGCAGGATTGGAATGGAGGGTATTAGATCCAAGCGCACTGGATACATTAACAATTCTTCCGGCAGGCGCTTTGCGAATCAACGGCAGGAGTAGCTGAGTTAATTCAACCATGCTGAAGAAATTGGCATCGAAGGTTTCACGCATAACGACCGGCGAAACGGTACTTGTTTCATTAGTGGGTGCAAGATCTTCAATCTCAATCTGTATCCCAGCATTATTAATCAACATATCAAGCTTACCGTACCGCTGTTCAAAGAAATTGTAGGCAACTTGAAGGTCTTCGGCTAGATTGACGTCCAATTTAATACTCTCCGCTTGGATTCCCTCCGAACGAAGTGTATCCGCAGCAACTTTCCCTTTCTCTAAATCGCGTGACCCAATAACGACAGTGGCGCCAAGTTTACCTAATTGACGTGCCGTTTCCAATCCAATGCCACGATTTCCTCCAGTTACAAAAGCAACCTTGCCGTCCAAGTTTGTAGTCATTTTTAAATTCTCCTTTAAGATTTATTTTATACAGCCCTTTGACCTAGCCTTGATGATATTAGGATTGGCATCACACCTTAAATGAATGACGCCTTCGACTTGTATCGAGAACGATCATTCTAATTATATTAAAAAAATTTATCCCAGGACTGCTAAAGTTGTATTAATAATGCTTTCCAGCTTTTCTTTGTCTTCTGTCGTTTTAATCATTACACGCAATCCCACCCAAGCATTATGCAGATAGAGGGAAAGGCTCACAGCATCATAATGTTCGGGAATTTCTCCCGTTTGCTGACCGCCCACCACCAAGTCATAAAACAATTGCTCTGAAGCAAAAAATTGCTCATGAATTTTAACTGCCACTTCTGGATCGAGCAGCGACAGTTCAACGGCCGTATTTACCGTTAAACAGCCCTTGGGTTGATTCTCTTTACAACTGAATATCATTTCAAACAACTGCCTGATGGCCTCTTTGGCAGAATTTGACTGATGAATGCGATTCGTAATATTTGAATTCGAAATCGAATTATATCGGTTCAAGACATCCATAAATAACTGATGCTTGTCTCCGAACGTATCATACAGGCTTCTTCTGTGAATACCCATGCCGTCGACAAGCTCCTGTATGGAGGTTTTTTCGTAGCCTTGACGCCAGAATAACTCCATTGCCTTGTCTAATACCACGTTGATTTCAAACTCTTTGCTTCTCGCCATGATCATTCTCACGCCCTTTTGCTGCCCTAGCTCCTGTCCGTAAACCCATATTAGCATATTGAGAACGATCGGTAAAGTATTATTTGAGTTGAGGATATTGGTAGGCGCCAATAAACTGACTGCACAAATTAAAAGTGGTGATTTAAATGTCTCGGGTAATTTTTAAAAACGGGGACAGTTTTTTAGTCTGTTTTGATACATGCAATAGTGAAAAAGTTCTCGAATGATGCGCTCTTTCGATCGTTTCATTGTTAGCTCTTTAAAGGTTGAAATTTCTAAAAATCAGGTTGGAAATCCCTATTTTCCTTAATGGTAAACCATGACACAATATACCAATAAAGCGCTTTCTTGATTGGTAAGACATAGCAATGTAATTCTGAGGGGAGAGCTGAAAATGAAAGTAGGTAAATTATTCGGGGTGGGTATTCTTTCAGTTGTACTGGCATCAAGTATTATTGGCTGTGCGAAAAACGAGACAAACACAGCTTCCAAGGCAACTGATGCACCAAAAGCATCCGAGAACGCAACTTCCAAGCCTGAGGAGAAGGTCAAGATTATCTATTCGATGTGGGGAAGTGCGGAAGAGGGGAATGTAACCCAGACAGTGGCGGATAAGTTTAATGCCTCCCAAGACAGAATTGAAGTAGAAGTTCAAGCGATTCCTTGGGAAAACTACATGACCAAGCTGAATACAATGGCAACGGCAGAGCAATTGCCTGATACAGGGATGCTCAGGGAAGATGGGGTCGTTCAGTGGTCTACCCAAGGCATGCTGAATGATGTAGGCACCATGTATGAAGGAAGTGACAGTAAACCACTGGAAAGCTTAGCCTACAAATATCAAGGAAAAACCATAGCCTATGCGGCTGCCAATGAGATTCTCCTTCTTTACTATAACAAAGACATGTTCGACAAAGCTAACGTGCCCTATCCTCCAGCCGTATTGGATAAAGCTTGGACTTGGGATGAATTTGTAGCAACAGCGAAGAAACTGACGATAGATAAAAATGGTAAGCATCCTGATGAGAGTGGCTTTAATGATCAGAGTATCGTTCAGTTTGGTGCATCTGTTGAGAACTTACCATGGCAGTTGGAGACCTGGGCGCTTGGCAATGGCGGAGGGTTCTATTCGGCTGACGGGGCTGATGTAAGAATTGGAGAAGACGCCAGCATAGAAGGGATTCAGAAGATCGCAGATCTTTACTTGAAAGATCATGTTGCTCCGTTGTCTGTCGGACAGACTGATGACGGGATTCAACGAACCGTCATCGCAGGAACCGTCGCCATGGCTACTAACGGTGCGTGGAACGTGGGAACTAGCTTGAATAAGGCCAAAGAAGAAGGCTTGAACTATGGCGTTGCTGTATTGCCTTACATGAAGGATAAGGTTACCCTCAACACGGGTGGTGCCAATGTCGTCTTCTCTCAAACTAAGCATCCAAAAGAAGCGATGGAATGGCTGAAATGGTATAACTCGGAAGAAAATAACTGGGGACTTATTAGCTCGGGTATCTGGATGCCTACGCTGGAGAAGTGGTATACGGATGAAACCCTCACCCGTAAATGGGTTGAAAATCCTAACTTCCCAGCTTATGACGAATATAAATCTGCAGTAGTCGATTATGCACAATCCCCTGCAGTGAAGCCAGCATCGTGGTTTTATACGAATAATACGACAGAGTTTAACACCTTGCTTGGTTCGGTTCTAGGTGATGTGTGGACTGGGAAAGCGACTGCTAAGGATGCTATTTCCAAAAATCTTGATGCGTTGAAAGCAGCTCATTCAGGCAACAAGTAAAGTCTGTAAGGATGGCCGCTGCCAAGCTCACACACGCGGCGGCCATATTTTGATCATCAGGTGGGGAGATAGAGATGGAAATGATAAATAAATCTCCAAAACGTCGTTCACGTATTTATTCAGGTGAAGCACGAGCTGCGTATATATTATTGATCCCTGCCTTCATTGGGCTGATCTTTCTAACGTATCTACCTCTTATTGGGGTGCTTGGGATCAGTTTGACGAATTGGACAGGACTTTCAGATCCCGAATTTGTTGGCTTAGAGAATTACATTAATCTATTTACCACTGATCCTTATATTAAAGACTCTATTATAGCTACGGTTTACTTTGCAATCCTATCAGTAATTGGTGGCATGATTTATTCACTTTTTATCGCGATGCTACTGAATCGTAATATTCCGGCAAGGGGTTTTTTCAGAGCCGTTTTCTATGTACCTTACGTTTTGCCGGCAGCCGCAATCTATGTAGGATGGTCTTGGTTATATGAAGCTAATTTTGGATTTTTCAACTTTCTTCTATCTGAGATTGGCTTGGACAAAGTTTCTTTTATCGCGGACTCCAGCTATGTAATTCCATCTCTATCCTTGATTTCGGTATGGCTGTCAGGTAACTTAATTGTTATTTTCTTAGCTGGACTTCAAAATGTTCCGGGTGTCTACCATGAAGCGGCTGAAATGGATGGTGCGAACAGTTGGCAACGATTCTTGCACATCACTTTACCGTGCATGTCGCCAATTATCTTTTACAACTTGTTAATGAGCTTGATTGCCAATCTCCAAATTGTTACGCCTGCACTTTCATTAACGAATGGCGGACCGGGTAATTCTTCACGATTTTTAACTTATCTGATGTATGATCAAGCCTTTGTGAATTATAAGTTAGGGTATGCTTGTGCGACAACGGCAGTTATATTTGTTATTCTTGCAGCCTTTACGGGTGTGTTATTTAAGACTTCTAATCTATGGATTTATAATGAAGGAGGCGACGACAAATGAGTGTAGCCACATACGGAAAACTAAAGAGCAAGAAACGAAATAATCAGTGGATGAACCTTATCTCGTTTGTCGTTGTCATTTTCTTTACTTTGCTAGTGCTCTTTCCAATCTGGTGGATATTTCGCACGTCGCTTATGTCTAATGCCGAGATATACAGATATCCGCCTTCACTGCTGCCAGGAAATTGGTTATTTTCAAACTATGGAGAAACGCTAGAGATATTTAAGTTTTGGAAATATTTATGGAACACCATGATTGTTATTGTACCCTCCTGTTTAGCAGGAACCTTTACAGCCACCTTATGTGGTTATGCTTTTGCAAGGCTGCGCTTTCGGGGCAAAAAATTGATTTGGGCTCTTTGTGTCGGTTCGATGCTTCTACCTGCCATGGTTACACTCATTCCACTATATATTGGGTGGACGAGGGGCTTAGGAATCCATGACAGCTATCTACCATTGATTTTGCCTTATTTCTGTGGCGGTGGCGCTTTTAATATATTTTTGATTAGGCAGTTTATCATGTCTATTCCGAGAGAGCTTGATCAAGCAGCAACGATCGATGGTGCTGGATACTTCCGTATTTTGTTCAGCATTATTATGCCGGCAATTAAATCTGCAATGATCGTCGTCGCATTATTTATCTTTATCGGTTTATGGAACGATCTACTTCAACAGATGATTTACATAAACTCAAGCGATAAGTATACGATAGCCTTGGGACTAACCGCTTTTAGAGGCCAACTAAAGCAGGACTGGTCACTGACGATGGCGGCTACGTGTATGTCATTTGCACCAGGCGTCATTTTTTATCTGATTGGTCAAAAATATTTCGTAGAAGGAATCACGTTGACAGGACTGAAAAATTAGCCCCAATGGCTAAAGATAGCGCACTATAATCTGATCTAAAGTATTAGTGGGGGCACCTTTCTACCAAGGCCTAATTCCGAGGCTGGTGGTATGAGGTGCCCTTTATTTGTGCTATAAAAGCTTCTACAGATGAAAATCAAAGGAAATCACTCAACCCTTAGGAATGCTCCGATAAGCGCTGGGGGATGAACCGGTCATTTTCTTGAACAATCTGGAGAAATAATAAGGATCAGAAATGCCAATGCTTGCGGCAATTTCCTTAATAGAAAAGCCTGTTAGACTGAGCAATTGTGTTGCTTTTTGAATTTTCAAACGCAGAAAGTATTCGATTGGCGGGATTCCTGTTTCTTCTTTAAATAACAAAATTAAATGTTGCTTGGACAAGCCGGTATGCTTGGCCAATTCAGGGAGCCTAATGGAATTTTCTAATCGATCAGTCATGTACCTTATGGCGAGTTCCAGGTATTGCTCTCTTTTTTTGTCCTTGGCAGTGCCTCCGGAGCTGATTCCGATGCTGCTGATCAATAAGCGGATCGACTGGGACACATGCGTGTGGATGGGGAGTGAATAGGTTTTATCCGATAGCAGGACATAACACTTGTCAAAGGTATCTTTGAATTCAGACTGTGCGCCGATCGGGAGATGAACCGGTCCGGCATCCATACCGTACATGCGGATAAATTCTGCTGTGTGGCCGCCTTGAAGATGAAACCAGTAAATACTCCATGGGGCATGGACATGCGCCCCGTATCGGTGAGGCGTTCCTGCCGGTATGACGGCGAGGTGATTTGGGGTCAGGGTAAGGGTCTGATTCAGATCTGTTTCGATCCAACCTTCTCCTTCGGAGCAAAAAATGAAAATATGAGAGCTGCTTCCTTCGGGGCGTTCCCGGTAATGATGAAGCGCATGTGGGAAGAATCCTATATCGCTTACGAATAAATCACGTGTCAGTTCTGAGCGGGATAGTTCCGTCTGCATATAATCAGGAAGAATAAATAATTTTTCTTCTTCAAAGCCTTCCGGCTTTCTTATGACGTCCATTTGCGAACCCCCTCTAAATAAGAATATAGTCCATTATATTAAGTGTTTTGTCAATTGGCGGATGACTTCCTTAAAGGTAAAGTATAAATAACAATACTTGGGAGTGATGGCGTTGAGTCAAACAGTTCGCATATGGGAAGAAGAGTTCTCGATTCCCACTTATGGGATCGGGAAGCCGGATCTAAACCCGATGTTCCTGGAGAAGCGTGTGTATCAAGGAAGCTCCGGTAAAGTATATCCACATCCGGTTATCGATAAAATTGAAGATGAGAAGATACTACAGCCGTATCAAATGGTTATTTTGGAGAACGAATATGTTCGCATCGAGATTATGCCTGAGCTTGGCGGACGCATTTACCGTGCGCTGGATAAAACGAATGACTACGATTTCGTATATTATAACCAGGTGATTAAACCGGCTCTGGTAGGCTTAGCTGGTCCATGGATTTCTGGCGGAATTGAGTTCAACTGGCCACAGCATCATCGTCCAAATACGTATGGCCCCGTTGAGTACAAGTTGGCCACGAATGGAGATGGAAGCGCTACCGTTTGGGTTAGTGAAATAGACCGCATGTATGGAACAAAAGTAACGGCCGGATTCACCCTGTACCCAGGCAAAGCTTATCTCGAAATTTCCGCTCAACTCTACAATCGGACACCTGAACCACAAACATTCCTGTGGTGGGCGAACCCGGCAGTTGCAGTTAATGATCATACGCAATCTGTCTTTCCGCCGGATGTAACGGCTGTCTTCGACCATGGGAAACGTGATGTCTCCCGGTTTCCAATCGCAACAGGAACCTATTACAAAATGGATTACTCTGCAGGCGTTGATATTTCGCGCTATAAAAATATTCCCGTCCCTACTTCGTATATGGCCTATAAATCGGATTATAATTTTGTCGGCGGATATGATCACGGAGTTCAGGCAGGCTTGCTGCACGTAGCGAACCATCATGTTTCGCCGGGTAAGAAGCAGTGGACTTGGGGGAACGGCGAATTCGGACAGGCATGGGACCGCAATTTGACGGATGAAGACGGGCCGTATATTGAGCTCATGACAGGAGTTTACACCGACAATCAACCGGATTTTACATGGCTTCAGCCGTATGAAGAGAAATCCTTCAAACAATATTTCATGCCTTACAAAAATATCGGTGTCGTAAAAAATGCATCAATCGATGCTGCCGTCAACCTGGAAGTGGACGAGAAATCGCAAGAAGCTACCGTATTGGCTTATGCAACTTCCCTGTTTGCGGGCGCCATCGTTGAACTGAAGGGAAGTCGTCGTACTTACTTAAAGGAAATCGTCGAGCTGTCGCCGATACAAACTTTCAAATCTGTTATTACTCTTGATGAGAACGATCAACCACACGACTTGAAGTTGACTGTGCGGAATGCAAATGGCATCCTTCTCATTGCCTATCAGCCTGCGAAGCCATCCATCGAGCAAGTACCAGATGCTGCTAAGCCGCTTCTTGCCCCTGAAGAATTGAAAACGAATGAGCAGCTTTATTTGGCTGGCCTGCATCTAGAACAGTATCGTCATGCAACGTTCGAACCAGAACCGTACTATCTGGAAGGATTAAAACGCGACCCAGACGACATCCGCATAAACGTGGCTTATGGTACACTCCTGCTGACCCGCGGGTTGTATGCAGAAGCAGAAGGACACTTCCGGATCGCAGTAAAGTCACTTACTTGGCGGAATCCGAATCCATACGACGGTGAAGCTCTTTATCAATTAGGGGTTGCGCTTAAAGGACAAGGCCGTTTGGAAGAAGCTTTTGCAGCACTCTACAAATCGACTTGGTCTGCGGCTTGGCAAGATGCTGGTTTCTTCACGCTGGCACAAATTGCCTGTGAGAAGGGGCATTTCGGAGAAGCGCTGGAACTGGTTGAGCGTTCGCTCATCCGCAATTCCCGTAATTACAAAGCACGTCACCTGAAAGTGGCTCTTCTTCGTAAGCTGGGACAACTGGAGGAAGCACTACTCTTCTCGAAGAAGACACTAGCACTCGATATCGCTGATTTTGGTTCAGCCAATGAACGATACCTGACGCTTTCAAGCCAAGGTGAACAAGAGAAAGCTAACGAAGTGAAAACTGACCTTCTACGGCTCATGCGTGGAGATGCTCATAATTATTTGAATCTGGCTTCTGATTATGCAAATTGCGGTTTGTTTGAGGAAGGTATTGAGGTGCTTAATTGGATTGTAGCGGGTCATGATTCCGATGCGTACCCGATGCTTCATTACACGCTTGGCTATCTTCATGAGAAATCCGGACATTTCGAGCTTGCCCAGGTTCATAGAAAGGCTGGGAATCTGTCAGCAGCGGACTACTGTTTCCCGAATAGTTTATTCGATCTGCAAGTCCTGCTCAGTGCCATTTCTGCTGACTCTGAGGATGATAAAGCACACTACTATCTGGGAAATTGGAATTACGATAAAAGAAGACACGAAGATGCGATCGCCCATTGGGAAGCCTCACGTTCTATCCGGGACGATTTCGCGACGGTCCATCGGAATCTGTCACTCGCATATTTTAACAAAAGAGGGGATACAACATCTGCGCTTACCTCTATGGAGAAGGCTTTTGCCTGCAGGCCGGATGATGCACGTGTATTCTATGAGCTGGATCAATTGTATAAGAAACTTGGTTACACGGCAGAGACTCGCTGTGCGAAGCTGGAAGAACATCTGGATTTAGTTAACAAACGCGACGATCTCTACGTGGAATACATTACTCTTTTGAATGCGCAGGGTTATCATGAGAAAGCTGTTCATGCCCTGCAAGTACGGAATTTCCACCCTTGGGAAGGCGGCGAGGGGAAAGTAACAGGACAGCATGTTTTTGCTCATGTTGAACTTGCTAAGCAGGCTTTAGCTGAACATCGCTATGAACAGGCAGTGAAATTATTACAGCAGGCACTTATCTATCCGGATAATCTGGGTGAAGGTAAGCTATCTGGAGCACAAGAGAACAATGTCTATTACTATCTCGGACTGGCTAAAAAAGGCTTAAATGAGACTGAACTAGCTCAGGGATGCTTGAGTATTGCTTCACAGGGATTGGAGGAGCCGGCCAGCGCGATGTATTACAACGACCAGCCGCCAGATATGATTTTCTATCAAGGAATGGCTTGGCTTGAGCTGGGTAATGAGAAGGAAGCTAAGCGGCGCTTCAATAAGTTGATTGATTACGCTGAGAAGCACCTTTTCGATGATGTGAAATTCGACTATTTCGCTGTTTCCTTGCCGGACTTCCTGGTGTTCGAGGACGATTTGAACGTAAGGAATGAAGTTCACTGCCGATATATGATGGGGCTAGGGCATCTCGGAATGGGTCAACGGGAACTTGCGTTAGAACATTTTAAGCAAGCTTTACTTATGGAAGCCAATCATACAGGTGCGCGAATTCATCAAAGCCTACAGGGAAAGAATGGATGCTAGATTTCGGTTGTCGCTCGATGCGGCTGCAGGAGTACGGCTCCACCTTCTCGGATTGGGATATGAGCGGCTGGGAAGTTGAATTAAGGAGAGGACGACCTTTATGAAGAACTATCACATTGTTGTAAGCGATGACAAAAAGAATATCTTTTCGGGTCATATTAAGCTAGGTGGCGTTAACCCATCCGGCGAACGGATTAGTTTTACGAACTATTATATGGAAAAGAACGGGGAGCCGTTTTTTGGCATTTGCGGTGAATTCCATTTTTCCCGTTATGATGAACGGTACTGGGAAGATGAAATTATTAAAATGAAAATGGGTGGTATCAACATTATTACTACCTATATTTTTTGGAATCTGCATGAGGAAGTCGAAAGCGTATTTGAATGGGAAGGAAACAAAGATTTACGCAAATTTATTCAACTGTGCGATCAGCATGGACTGTATGTCATGATCCGCATCGGCCCCTTTTGCCATGGAGAAATTCGCAACGGCGGCATGCCGGAGTGGCTGTTCGGTCGTCCGTTTGAGGTCCGCTCCAATGATGAAGGGTATTTGGCGTATGTGCGGCGGCTGTATACAGAAATAGGCCTACAGGTGAAAGGATTGTTGTACAAGGAGGGAGGTCCGATCATCGGCACCCAAATCGAGAATGAGCATAACCATTCCTCGGCACAGTGGGGACTGACGACTGGCATTAATAATATGTGGCTTAACGGCGGCAGTGACGGCAATGAACATATGCTGCGGTTGAGGGACTTGGCGATTGAAACAGGAATAGATACGCCCATTTATACATGTACAGGATGGGGGGGCGCTACGACGCCAGTGCCGGATATGCTGCCGTTATGGGGTGGATATGCTTATTGGCCATGGATTTATTATGAAACTGATCGATTTGATGGAATTAAAGAGCATCCTGCAACACCAGAATATATTTTCCGGGATAAACATAATAACGCCGTTCCCAAGAGCTATAATTTCGAGCCGTTCTATAGCCCCGAAGATTATCCTTACGCTTGTTGTGAAATGGGCGGTGGGATGGTTCAATTCTATAAATACCGTTTCGAGTTTCCTTATAATAGCGTTCCGGCCATGTCCGTCATGAAGACGGCTGAAGGCTGCAATATGCTCGGATACTATATGTACCATGGGGGTACCAATCCTAAAGGTAAGGTTAATTTGTTCACGAACGATCTGGCAACGCCGAAAATTTCTTACGACTTTAACGCCATGATCGGGGAATTCGGGCAAGTACGGGAATCGTATAAGCGGACGAAGCTCCAGCACTATTTGTTCACGGAGTTCCAGAATCAATTTGCGTTGACCAAGACGATATTGCCGGGCGATACCTCAGAGAATGATCCGTATGAGGTGGATACCTTGCGGTATGCAGTCCGTTCACATGAGGGATCCGGCTTCTTGTTCCTGAACAATTTCCAGGATCATGTGGATAATCACGATTTGCAGGACATGAACGTTAGCATTAAGCTTCCCGGTGAAACCATTACCATACCGAGTCAAGGGGAGTTAACACTTGGCAGTGAGAGCTTCGCGATTTTACCGTATAACTTCGATCTGGCCGGGATCACGCTGAAATATGCTACCGCGCAGCTCATCACGAAGATGGACGTAGAGGATGAAGTGTACTACTTCTTCTTTATGCCGGAAGGTATGAAAGGCACGTATGCACTAAAAGCGGACGATGTGACAAGCATTGAAATCAATGGTGGACATACACAGCAGCTTAACGATATGACGATCATTGAAGTGGACGAGAAGAATTCCAGTATCGTGCGTCTTGTTTCCGCAGAAGGTAAAAAAGTTGTGATCTATACCATGACAAGCGAACAAAGCCTCGGGTTCTGGAAGGCGGATATCCGCGGCAAGCAGCGTGTCCTGTTGACAGACGCCAACTTACTTGTATCAGGGAATGAGATCAAGCTCGAATCAACGGATCAAGAGGAAGTCACTTTAAGTGTATTCCCTGATTTTGAGGACTCGCTCGGTTTGGTTACAGGCGGAGAACTGAAGGAAACGTCAGAGGAGAATCTTTTCAAAATCTATAAGCTGCTAATACCTAAGAAAGAGATCACCTTTACATGTACAAAGGTCAAGGACGAACGGGCTGTTCTGGAATTAGTATCCGGATCATTAGACGGTCTCAAGGAAGCCTTGCTGCAAATTGATTATACCGGGGATATCGGATATGCCTTTATTGACGGAGATCTCATTAATGATAATTTCTGCAATAACACAACATGGGAAATTGGGTTGAAGCGCTTTGAGGAGCGGTTGCTGGAGAAGGGGATGTATCTCTATGTGTCGCCGATCCGCAAAGGGACTATCGTTAACAGTAATACAACGATGGCAGGTTGGAATGAGACGGCGCAAGAAATGATTGCCGACATTGCTTCCGTTCGAGCGGTTCCCGTATATGAGATTGTGATTAGAGGAGATAATCAATGAATGAATTAATGAAGAGTTTACCTCGGAAATTAACGATTACGATGTGGGATTTCTCCTGGTATACGATGACTTTGCCAGGTGAGCCCTATAACGATTTGGCGGCACGCTTCAAAGAGGCGGTAGATCGGGGTTATAACACTATTCGCATTTGTGCGATGCCATATATGTTGTTTACGGAGGAAGGAAAACGGTCTGGCCGATTGAAATTCGGCAATCTCGGGGAGGTCGGTCAACGTACACGCTGGTACAATTGCCGTGGTGGGGCCGAACTGGATGGTTACGCACATTTACTGGAGCTGTTTAGACAGGCGAAGGCACATGACTGCTGTATCATGCTGTCTTCTTGGGAGTATCAGCAAAGTCCCAGCTTCCTGGCGCATCCGGAATTAAGGGATAAGCTGGCCGCAATTCCTCCTAAGGAACGCTTTATGGCAATTGCCAGATCCATGAATCAGCTAATCCGATTTGTTAAGGCTGAAGGATACGCCAGTCAAATTGTCTACGCCGAGCTGCACAATGAGGTGGAATTCGGGCAGCTTACCGCTGTGGGAGTTGAACAAGGAATAAAAGAAACGGATACGCCAAAACTTGTTGAAGCGATGCAACCTTATATCGAGGAAGCGATCGATTTTCTTCGTGAGCAGCACCCGGATATACTGATGACAGCCAGTTATACGCTTAACGAGGCTTATCCTAAGACCTATGTAGCCCGCAATATGCAGGTTGCCCACTATCATCTCTATATAAAGGGCGTATTGAACGAACTAATGGATGCTGCAGGGTTAAATGATGAGCATACGTCATTCCCTAACCCCTTTGTTCATTCTTTATTGAGACAGGATGCACCAGCATTTGATCAATGGACGCTGCCGGAAGGACAGGAGTGGAGGATGGAGGGTAACCCGGTCGGAATGAAGCTTATTTACTTGCATGATTGGGCTGATCCTGATAAATGGGACCTCTATTTATATGACCGCTACGGCGCCCACAAACTAGCTATGCTGCAAAAGACTGATTTCCGGTTTGAGGAAATTCATGATTGGGTTCGTCATTCGGATATTCCGATCGTCATCGGTGAGGGCTATGTCGGCTACACGCCGCTGCATGCAGGCTTCGAGGAAGGGCCGGTTGGTAAATTCATTGCAGAATATGCGCTTCAAAAAGGAATGTCGTTAGGATTTTGGGGGATGACCCTATGCTCAAACTGTGCTCCGCACCATCCGTTTTGGAACGACGTCGCTTGGCAGATCAAATGGAATCAGTTTATTTTGGATTCAGAATAATTAAGCGTTTAGAAAAGCTGAAATAGACCTGTGCTGACAGGTCTATTTTTTATGTTGCCAACTGAGCGCAAAAGAGTGAATAAACTTTATCGACATAGCTTGAATATTGGCGTGAGCTGCTAGTGAAATGACGTCTACCGCTAGTTACTTAACCATCTCATCTAGGTAAAAACTTGATTCTTATATGTTCAAAACATAATTCACAGGTTTCCGGGACACGGCCAATGATCTGAGAATAGATCAATATTAAGTGGCTATATATCATGGACTTCGATCAGGCTGCTTAACTATACTGTAAGGGATAAACGGTCAAGCAAAAATTATAATGACAAAGGTGAGATTACAATGCCAAAAAAACAAGGATTTAATCCATATTTACCCTCTTGGGAATATATCCCCGACGGCGAACCATATGTTTTTGAAGGCAGAGTGTATGTGTACGGCTCGCATGATCGTTTTAACGGACACGCTTTTTGCTTGAACGACTATGTCAGCTGGTCGGCACCTGAGGATAATCTGGCTGATTGGCGGTATGAGGGCGTCATCTACAGGACTACGGATGACCCGCTTAATCCGGAAGGCAGCATGTGCCTGTATGCACCCGATGTCACCGTGGGACCGGACGGACGGTATTATCTCTATTATGTGTTGGACAAGGTTCCAGTCGTTTCGGTCGCTGTCTGCGACAAGCCGGGGGGGAAATATGAATTCTACGGCTATGTAAGATATGCGGATGGGACACGCCTGGGGGAGCGGGAAGGCGACGAGCCGCAGTTTGACCCAGGTGTACTGACAGAAGGAGAGAACACCTACTTGTATACCGGATTTTGCGGGTATGGAGACCTAACCAGACATGGCGCAATGGCAACGGTACTTGGCCCGGATATGCTAACAATTATTGAAGAACCTGTATTTATTGCGCCGAGTCAGCCATATAGCAAGGGTAGCGGATTCGAAGGGTTTGAGTTCTTCGAGGCTCCTTCCATCCGAAAAAGGGGAGATACCTATTACCTTATCTATTCCTCGATTTCTATGCATGAACTGTGCTATGCGACCAGCCTGCATCCGACCAGAGACTTCACATACCAGGGAGTCATTGTAAGTAATTGTGATCTTCATATGGATACGTACAAGCCGGCGGATCAACCGATGTATTATGGAGGCAATAACCATGGCAGCATTATTGAAATCAACGGTGAATGGTACATTTTTTATCACAGGCACACCAACGGAACGGCGTTCTGCCGGCAGGGCTGTATCGAAAGGATAGAATTCCGTGAGGATGGTACTATTCCCCAGGTGGAGATTACATCCTGCGGTCCGAACGGGGGACCGCTCGTGGGGCGGGGAGAATATCCGGCATACCTGGCCTGTCATTTGTTCTGCAAAGATCAGGAAATTTACACCGGGGGCTTCGGTCCTATCGGAGCATGGATGGATAGCCGGTTTCCGAAGATTACACAGGACGGCAGAGACGGTGACGAGGAAATCGGCTATATTGCCAATATGACAGATTCGGCTACCGCCGGTTTTAAATATTTCGTGTGCGAGGGAGTGGCCAAAGTCAAAATCAAGGTGCGCGGATATTGCCAGGGTGCTTTTGAAGTCAAAACCTCCTGGGACGGACCAGCACTTGGGCGGATACCAGTAGGCTATACGAATGTCTGGAAAGAATATTCTACTAACCTAGTTATTCCGGACGGCGTACAGGCACTGTATTTTACATATATCGGAAATGGTGCTGCTAGTCTGGCTTCATTTACTTTGGAATAACCGAGAGGTAAATTGATTACGCCTTGAAAAGAAAAGCAGCACGGGGAACCCCTGGTGCTGCTTTCTGTATTGCCATATACGAAGCTAAAGACCGGATAATCATATTAAAAGTACAAGGGAGGAAATTAAAATGACATTTCAATTGAATCAAGCAATCGGAAAGGTTCCGCCTAATGGCAATCCGGTGGTTGCGAATAGATATGGTGCTGATCCGTATGCACTGGTATTCGGAGACCGGGTGTATCTGTACATGACAAATGACGCGCTGGAGTATGATGGGAACGGTGTGGTAAAAGAAAATAGTTATAGCAGTATTAATAAAATTGCTGTAATTTCCTCCAGTGACTTGGTTAACTGGACGGATCATGGCGAAATTGCGGTTGCAGGACCGGAGGGGGCGGCCAAGTGGGCTACCCAATCATGGGCGCCTGCAGCGGTCCATAAGGTGATCGACGGCAAGGATAAATTTTTCTTATATTTCGCTAATAATGCCAGCGGCATTGGCGTTCTGTCGAGTGACAGTCCGTTGGGGCCATGGATTGACCCTATCGGTGAGGCGCTTATTTTGCGCTCGACTCCGGGAGTTGAGGACGTCACCTGGCTTTTCGATCCGGCGGTTCTGGTAGATGATGACGGTAAGGGGTATATCTATTTCGGAGGTGGGGTGCCGGAAGGTGAATACGCAGAGCCGGATACAGCACGGGTGATGAAGCTTGGAGATGACTTGACCAGTGTAGTGGGGAATGCTGAGGTTATTCCTGCCCCGTTCATGTTCGAGGATGCCGGCATACATAAGCGGGAAGGAGTCTACTATTATACCTATTGCTCAAATTTCTATGATGGTGAACGTCCGGAGGGCAGTCCTCCTGCGGGAGAGATTGCGTATATGACGAGCGACCAACCGATGGGTCCCTGGACATATCACAAGACGATATTAAAGAATCCGGGACATTTTTTCGGAGTGTCAGGTAATAACCATCATGCGATTTTTCAATTTCATGATATATGGTACATCGCCTATCACGCACAAACCTTGTCCAAAGCGCAGGGAATTGCGAACGGTTACCGTTCGACGCACCTCAACCGCCTTTTCCATAACGAGGATGGTTCCATTAGGGATGTTGAAGCAAATTATAAAGGTGTAGAGCAAATCAGGTTCCTAAGCCCTTATCAACGTGTACAAGCGGCAACGATAGGCTGGAGCGCAGGTGTAAATACGGAAAATGAAGCAGGCTTGGGAGAACGAATAGTAACGGGAATTAACAGTGGCGACTGGATCGGATTATCTGGGGTGGATTTCAAAAAAGGTGCCGTGGCATTCAGTGCTTCAGTCATAAGCCTTGGCGGCGAAGGAATCATTGAGCTGCATTTGGATGGCCCGGCAGGTCTATTAATTGGCGAACTACCGGTTCCGGCTGCGAATGGACCGGAAAAACAGATGGAGTTAATGACAGAGGTTAGTGGAGCGGTAGGGACGCACGACTTGTATCTGGTGTTTACGGGTAAGACTGGGACTGAATTATTTAAGTTCGTATCATGGCAGTTTATGGAGTAGTAGAATTCGTCTTAAGGAGGCAATACGATGAATTCCGCTATCATAACTAACCCTATAATGTGGGCTGATGTTCCGGATGTTGACGTAATCCGGGTTGGTTCTATATTCTATATGGTCAGCACGAGTATGCATTCCATGCCGGGCTGCCCAATTATGAAATCGGTTAACTTGAGAGATTGGCAAATTGTAAATTATGTATATGATACCTTTGAGGATAACGATGCCCATCGGCTGCTGGACGGAAAAGGTATTTACGGTATGGGAGCTTGGGCAGCGTCCCTCCGTTACAAGGACGGAGTATTCTACGTTTGTTTTTCTTCCAATGACATGGACCGGTTATATATCTACCGCACAGAGGATATTGAACATGGAATATGGGAGCGTTCGGTGATACCGGGTCTTCACCATGATCCTGGTTTGCTATTGGATGACGATAGCCGCAATTATGTGATTTACGGTAACGGTGATATCTATATTAAGGAGCTGACGGAAGACCTTACGGCAGTGAAGCCTGATGGAACTGATCGATTGCTGCTTGAAGGTGAACGGACAGACATCGGGTTGCGGATCGAAGGCTGTCATGCTTACAAGCTGAACGGTTATTACTATTTGTTCTTTATTGAATGGCCGAAAACCGGAAATAAACGCAGACGTCAGATATGCTACCGTTCGCGAGAGCTTCTGGGTCCCTATGAACGGAAAATTATTCTGGACGATGATCTCGGCTATCATAATTACGGTGTGGCACAAGGCGGCATTGTCGATACCCCCGATCATGATTGGTATGCTGTACTGTTTCAGGATCATGATGCTGTCGGCCGGATTCCCTGCGTGCTTCCTGTGAGCTGGAAAAACGATTGGCCGATCATCGGGGATAACGGTTCGGCTCTGCAAGTATTTAAGACAAAGCTTCCTGTTGCAGAATCCCATCCGCTTGTAATCAGCGATGAGTTCGACTATGAGACCCATCGGCTGGCTCTGAACTGGCAGTGGAACCATAATCCTGATAATGGGCTATGGTCTGTTACAGAGCGGCCGGGCCATCTGCGGCTCCGCACCGGTCAAGCAGCAGGCAGCATCCTGTGGGCGCAAAATACGGTGACGCAACGTACGGAGGGGCCGGCCTGCAGCGCGGAAACGGTGCTGGAGATCTCAGGAATGCAGGCCGGCGACCGTGCAGGAATGGTGGCGCTGCAGAATGAGTATGGCACTGTAGGAATTGCAGCCGGGGAGCAAGGACGGTTCAGCATCGAAATGTGTGTGAACGGCGGTGACGGTTACGGGGAGACGGTGGAGAGTGTTGTGTACACCGGTGAACAGATTTATCTTAAAATCGACTTCAATTTTGAGGATAGTCTGGATCAGGCAAAATTCTTTTATTCGAAAGACGGATCAGTCTGGAAGCCGATCGGCCGGACGTTGCAAATGAAATACACGCTGGATCATTTTATGGGATACAGAATTGGACTGTTTAATTATGCGACCAATCATTCGGGCGGTTATGCCGATTTCGATTATTTCCATTATATTAAGCGAAATTAACTAACGGCTTGGTTCAAGAATATCCGCTGCTTGCAGCCGTTTACGACAAAAAGGGGACGTTCCCGGCAGGCCATGAGGGCTGCCGGGAACGTCCCTTATCTTTGATCTAATTATTAGCTACTGCATCGGCACGCAGTTTAACGATTTTTTGTGCTCTTTCCGTATCCATAGCAAGGACATCATTCCAGCCGAGACCCACTACATCGGTCTGCAGCTTGGTCCAGAGCTTATCGAATTCTGCTTGGTCCTTCGCGAATATCATTTTCCAGGATGTGTTCTTAACATAATCCGAGATCTGGCTCCGTTTATTCTTAACGTCCGAGGAATCCGACCCGAGACTTGTATTAATATTTGGCACGATATCGATCATATTGTTTTTCTGATAGTATTCAGTAGGAGTGGTTGCATTATAAGTTTTCTGCCAATCCGTTGTCAGAGCGGTCTTGTTCGCCTCTATAGTTGAGCTCCAATAGGTATTGTTATAGAATTCTTTCGTATCCGGATCTACTACAAAATCACTCATAATCATAGTGTTGAGCTTGCTCTGTCCGTCTTGATATCCACCGCCGCCGTACTCTTCAGGAACGGGGGTGTTATCTTGGAATGCTGTTTGGCCTACTTTAGTCAGCTTAAACTTGCCGTCTGCTGTTTTTTCATAATTGAAGCCTTCGAATCCATTGGTATAGTAGCGCAGACCTTCAGGAGAGCACAGCCAATCCATGAATTCAATGATTCTTTCCGGATTTTTTGCTTTTGAACCAAGGGCAAAAACTCTTCCGTTCCCGAAATAAGCATCGCTACTTTGGATAATATGACTATCAGCGATCGGAACAGCAACATTGCCGTCACCTTTATTTCCTCTTTCAATGGTATTATAGAAACCTCTTTGCCAGGAATACCACAAGAGAAGAACCTGTTTATTGGTTAGCTTTTCAGATACCTTATTCCAATCCTGAGATGGCGAGTCAGGGTCAACCAGCCCCATCTGATTGGCGTCATAATAGAATTGGAGGATTTTCTTGTACATACTGTTGTCGTCAACGAGCGGAACAATATCGCCTTTTGCATTTAACTGTATGGTTGAGGTTCCGTCTGGCTGTTCATAACCGTACCAGTTACTCAACCAGCGTACATTTTCCATACTTCCGTTGTCCCAGTCTTTCCACAAGGTAATCGGAACGATTGGTTTGCCGTCTGGTGTCTTGGGATACTTCTCATGCATCTGCTTCAGTGCATTCAGAAGATCAGTCAGATTGTTCAGCTTGGGAGCCCCAATTCCCTTGTAATAATCCCAAGGCATAAGCGGACTGGAGTAAGGGAGTTCTTCCGAAAAAGTGGTCGGGGAAGTGTCCGATGTAAAAGTCGGTAGCGCATAAATCTTGCCATCAGGATTTATACTTTCGAATGCAGCATTGAAAGGCTTGAAGTGGTTGTCTACATATTTGGACAGGTACTCCGTATTTTTGATCTTATCCGTGATATCCATAATCATACCCGCCGGAATCAATTCCTCCAGTTGACTGTTATCAATAATCAGGAGGTCTCCCAGATCTCCTGATGCCGACCTTGTCTTGTATAGCTGATCGCCGGCCACCTGCGGAGATAGAATATTTAAGGTGATATTGAACTTATCCTTAATCAGTTTTCCGTACCATCCGGTCTGCTCTCCCTGATAATTTGCTGCGTTGTCAAACACGGTAATGGTCAGCGGTTTGCTATGATCGATCCCTGTACTAGGATTAGATGACTCGGTTGTTGAACCCGAGTCGGGTGATCCCGTTGCTGTACCCGCATTGTTAGAATTATTGCTGCATGCACTCAATACAGTTGTTACCAGAAGCAGGGTGGTGCCAAGCAGCATTGAGAATTTTCTGGCCAACTTATTGTTTTTATTCATGTACAGCCCCCCAAATGAGTAATTTATCACAGATGTGCTATTTAACCTTTAACTGCACCAATAATAATTCCTTTTACAAAAAACCTTTGGAAGATCGGATACACCAGCAAAATAGGTGCGACAACGATGATAGTAACAGTCATGCGAATGGATGTGGTGGTCTGCTTGGTAGACAAACTGGCCATGGCGGTTGATCCGGCATTTTGCAAATTGACCATGGTGGATAAGGAGCTGGCTTGATTGATGTAGTTATACAGAATAAACTGCAAACTGTATAATTTGCTGTCTGTAACCAGCAGCAGCGTATCCTGAAAGGAGTTCCACTGGTTCACTGCAGAGAATATAGCGACTGTCGCTAATATCGGTTTGCTGATGGGCAAGATGATTTTGTAAAAGATAGTGAAAATCCCTGCACCGTCAATGCTGGCCGCCTGCTGCAATTCCTTCGGCGTGGATTCTACGAATGTTTTTACAAGAATAATGAAGAACGGAGCAACGATGGAAGGCAGAATGTAGGCCAGAAAATTGTTGGTCAGATGCAGCGAGCGCATGGTCAAATACCAGGGGATAATACCCGCATTGAAAAACATCGTAATAATGGTAAAGCGGTACCAGAATTTTTTCCCCCACATATCCTCCTGGGCAAACATGAACCCTAAAAATGCAGAGGCCCCGACCGTCAAAAGTGTGCCTATTACGGTTCTTCCCATGGAAATAACAAATGCATTCCACAGTCCCGGTATTTTAAATACGTCAACATAGTTCTGGAAATGAATCCCCCTCGGCCAAAATACAATTTCACCTTTGGCACTGAGATCGTTGGCGCTTATGGTATTGATGATGATGGAGTAGAACGGGTAAACGCACATAAATGCAAAGAGAGAAAACAGGACATAGATTATAGCATTAATCACTTTGTCGGTCGCGCTGACCTGCATTTTTATTTTTTTGGAGAGGCGGCTGTTAGTATCTTTGGCAATCGGTGCCAGTTCTGTCTGGTTGTCACTCATACGATGCCCTCTCCTCTTAACAATTTGGACAGCCCATTTACGGAAAAGAGGAGCGCAACACTAATCAGGCTTTTCAGCATACTGATCGCGACCGAAACGGAATAGCTGCCGCCTCCCATGGCCAGGTTGTATACATATAAATCTAATACCTGTATGGTGTCTTTGTTGAAGGCATTTTGGAAAACGAAATACTGCTCTAATCCATTGTTCAGGAAGCTGGCAATCTGGAGCATCAAGAGTACAAAATATGTCGGAAGCATACTTGGCAAAACCACATGCCGGATGACCTGCATTCTGGTAGCACCGTCTACATAAGCCGCTTCGTATAGGGACTCATCAATACTCATAATCGCCGCAATATACAAAATAGCCGACCAACCCAGTGATTTCCAGGTAATCCATATCCACATCGTAATCCAAACATGTTCCGAGTTTTGAAGTAAGAGTACAGGAGAATCAATAAGCCCCATCTGGCTCAAAAATCCGTTGACGACACCTTCACTGGAGAACATGGAAAATGCCAGAGAATAGACCAGCACCCAGCTGATAAAGTTCGGAAGGGTAGTGACGGTCTGGATGAATTTGCGGAAACGGACGGCTTTGATCTCGGTAAGGAAAATGGCAAAGATCATTGGGAGCCAAGAGAAAAGGATGCTCAGCCCACTAATACCGAACGTGTTTTTGATGACCTGCAGCAGTTGATCAATCTTCACCTGGTTCTCTACCAAAGAATGAAACCATTTCAAACCTACATAAGGCGACTGTGACAGAGGAATCGGCGGCATGTAGTCAAAGAATGCATAAACCCATCCATAGAGCGGGTAGTAGGCAAAGACAGCAAGTAAAACCATAAAGGGCGAAATATAAAGGAATTTTCGTATAGAATTGCTTCTCATGCTGTGACTACGCATCGGTTCACTCCTTTTTGTGAAATTAATAAAATATCAACGCTTCGAGGCACTCCCCCTTGTTATTGACAACGCTTACATACCTCGAAACTATAATAAATTATCAGTTCCTCTCAAACAATGACCTATCCTCACTAGTTATTGATCTATTGTTAGATGAAACTAAAATAATAAAATTTTATACAATTTATATATTAGAATACATCAATTATGTTTTTGCATAGATCATTGTTTAAGAGTGTAGGGTAAATTAATATTTTTTATATTGCTAGAAGTAATTCGCCTAACTAAGGAGTCGATAACATGCTTAGATTAGTAAATGTTGAGAATGGAATGGTTAAGGGGTTGCCGGCTGCCGACCCCCGAATTACGAGCTTCAAGGGGATACCGTTCGCCGCTCCACCTATAGGTGAAAACCGCTGGCGCTCCCCGCAGCCGGCTAAAGATTGGGAAGGTGTACTGCAAGCCTACGAGTTCGCGCCAATCTCAATGCAGGCTAGGCAAGAAATCGACGACAACAACATCTATACCCGGGAATGGGCCGTAGAACCGGATATCATCATGAGCGAGGATTGCCTTTACCTGAATGTATGGACACCTGCCAATCATACCAACGAAAAACTTCCGGTATATGTATGGTATTTTGGCGGAGGATTACAGGTAGGCCATCCTGCTGAGATGGAGTTCGATGGTGAACGCATTGCACGCCGGGGTATTGTGGTGGTCACAATCAACTATCGCCTGAATGTTTTCGGATTTCTCTGCCATCCCGAAATAACGGCTGAAGCACCGGAGGCACCCGCTAACTTTGGCAACCTCGATCAACAGGCAGCAACGAGATGGGTTAAGCGTAATATTGCTGCATTCGGCGGCGACCCTGATAACATCACCGTAGGTGGACAGTCCGCCGGCGGCTTTAGCGTCATGAGCCAGCTCACATCGCCTCAGAACGATGGTCTTTTTCATCGGGCGATTATTCAAAGCGGGACCTTTACGAATCTTTACCCGGGAACACTTATGCCGTTACATCGGAATGATTTGCAAGAGGCTGAACAGGACGGTGTCAAATTTTTCAATTATCTAGGTGTATCCTCACTTTCGGAGGCTCGAAAACTGGACCCGATCTATCTTCGCGACAAGGCTGTAGAGTACCAAGGATTCTGGGGCACAGTCACAGATCAGGTATTCCAGGTAGGCAATTCATTTGATTTATTTCTTCAAAACAAGCGATGTATGGTGCCGGTAATGTTCGGTCATACCTCCTCCGAATTTTTTAGTGTTCCGGATACTGAGACAGTGAACGATTTTAAGAAGATGGCCGTAGATATGTTCGGCGACGATGCTTGTGCGTTTCTGGAACTTTGTGGCATTCAGTCGGATAATATTGAGGAGGCCAAGAAGAGGGCTTCAGTAAATGGTATCGAATACGCGATTCGGCTTGCTGCACTGACCCATGCCGACATCGGAGGCGAGACACCGTTGTTCTATTATAATTTCGATGCTGAAATACCAGGCTGGGACAATCCAGGACCCTTCCACTCGGTGGATCTCTGGTTCTTCTTTGAGACGCTTGCCAAATGCTGGAGACCATTTGTCGGTAAGCACTATGATTTGGCCCGTCAGATGTGCAATTATTGGGCCAACTTCATTCGTTCAGGAGACCCGAACCGCCAAGACTCTACGGGAGAGGAATTACCTCGATGGGAGCCCTATACATCTAAAGAGCCGTATGGAATGCTATTCGCAGATCGGGCCGAGTTTTCCAAACAACAACCGAGTGAGATGATGAATTTCCTTGTACAGCAGTATTTTAAGAAGAACAGATTTGTACTTCCACAGGAATAAGGTACACATGTCACGAATTCAGCAGTCTAAAGTGAAAGGGGGTTATAACGCATGCAGAACCTAAAGAAGATTCGTTTGCCCCGCCTAATCGGGAACGGAATGATACTGCAGAGAAACTCAAGTGTGAAGATTTGGGGATGGGCGCCGGCAGGAGAAGTGGTCAGTGTTCGGTTCAAGGATCAGATGTGTAGCGTTATCACGGCGAATGATGGACAATGGCAAGTCAGCCTCCAGACGGAGAATGCGGGAGGGCCATTTGAGATGATCATCGAGTCCTCTGACGGAGCAGAGCGCATTACAATTGGAAATATACTTCTGGGCGATGTGTGGTTATGTTCAGGTCAGTCTAATATGGAGATGAAAATGGTTTCGCTTCAGCATGTATTTCCTGATGATATTGTTCATGCGGGGAACGATGCCATTCGCCAGTTTCAGATTCCGGTTGCCTATGATTTTGAACAACCTCATACCGATGTTGAATCCGGCAGTTGGGAAGCGGCGGATGCTGTAAGCGTTCTGAACTTCTCCGCTGCGGCATACTTCTTTGCAGCCAAGTTATATGAACAATACCGCGTGCCGATAGGGCTGATTCAGGCCAGTCTTGGGGGAGCGCCGATTGAAGCATTCATGAGCGAGGATGTTCTTGCGACATTTCCTGATGCTGCAGAGGAGGTACAGAAGCTAAAGGACAGAAAGTACTTACAGTCATTATCTCAAGGAGATCAAGTCAATCAAGAGCAATGGTACCACTATGTCAATCAGAATGATGTTGGTTTACCCGTCGGCGAAACGCCGTGTTATGATCCGGCCTTCAATGCTTCAGATTGGTCTTCCATTCCAGTGCCCTCCTATTGGGAAGAAGAAGGCTTAGGGTCTTTCAACGGCAGTGTGTGGTTCCGCAAGGAATTCGAAGTCCTCTCTGATGAGCCAAATCTTCCAGCGACGCTTGAACTCGGCAATGTGGTGGATGAAGATACGGTTTATCTCAATGGGGTTCTGATTGGAACCCAGGCAAACCAGTATATTCCGAGAATGTACACGATTCCGGAAGGCTTACTACAAAGTGGAGAGAATACGATTGTTGTTAGAGTGGTGAATGTTTCCGGCAAGGGGGGATTCTATAAAGGCAAGCCCTATCGGATGCAGATCGGGGAAAGGAGTCTCGATTTAAGCGGGGATTGGCAGTATCTTATTGGAGTTAAGAGTGGCCCGATACCCGAGCCTTCTTTTGTACAGTGGCGCCCAGCTGGCTTATATAATGGCATGATTGCTCCAATTGTGCCTTATTCGCTTAAAGGTATCATCTGGTACCAAGGGGAATCCAACTTGAACAAGCCCGAAATATATCAGAGTCTGTTCCCGGCGCTTATTGCCGATTGGAGAGAAAAATGGGGTATGGGTGATCTCCCCTTCCTGTATGTACAACTGCCCAACTATTCGGAACCTTCAGTCTGTCCTGTCGAAAGCCAATGGGCGATGCTAAGGGAGGCGCAGCGGAAGACACTTGCTGTACCATTGACAGGAATGATAGTGGCTATTGATATTGGAGAATCGAACGATATACATCCGGTCAACAAGAAAGATATAGGTTATAGGCTCGCACTCGCAGCCCAGAGAGTCGCCTATAAAGATGACAAGGTAGTGGCTTCAGGTCCCCTGTTCCAGTTCGCGGAGAAAATTGGGAAGCGAATGATTCTCCACTTTAATAATACCGGTGGAGGATTAGTCGTTAAAAACGGAGATACACTTAGGCACTTTGCCATTGCTGGAGTCAATCAACCCTTTGTCTGGTCGAACGCTATCATTGAGAATGATTGTGTTATCGTCTGGCATGACGAGATTGCTGATCCCGTTCAAGTGAGTTACGCATGGGCAGACAATCCGGATGCGGCCAACCTGTATAATCGAGAAGGTTTGCCCGCATCGCCCTTTTCTACGGTATAGTCGGTGCTGACAAAATATGATTCGGACATTAACCTCTTGCATGCTTCTGGTAATTTCTCGGTGTATGCCCTGTCATTTGTTTGAATTGCCTGCAGAAGTGTTCCACATTTTGATATCCGCACCGTGAAGCTACTTCAGCAATGTTTTGAGCGTTGTGAATTAAGTATTCTTTTGCCATACGGATTCGGCTATTGATAACGTCATCCATGCAGGAGATTCCAAACGTTTTTTTGTAGATATTCTGGAGATAGCCTGGACTGATTTGAAGAAAACCCGCCATTTTCGAAACGGTCCAGTAATCGCTCGGGTTGGTTTGAATAGCAGTACGCAGTTTCAGTAATTTGTAGTATTGAGGTGTAATATCATCTTGGAAATATGACTCCCATAACTTGTTGAACAGCGTCCGGAGCAAATAATCGATGGAAGATTCTTTGCAATCCCGGTTAAAATTGTGTTCCATGACAATTAGTTCAAACAGCTTATGGCAATAGTACGGGTCACTCAAGGCAAAGGGAACACCGAGCGGAAGTGGAGATTCTGTAATGTAAGGTTCATCGGATTCGAAGCGGATCCAGTCATTGACGAAATGGTCGGCACAGGCTCTATAATAGACTTTCTGTGTTGGACGATAGAGAATTGCACTGTGGGCAGGGTATTCTTTTAGCCCGCCATTTACCCAGAATTGCGCTGGGGTCTTGGTGATTACAAGGAGCCAGTAAGAGCCCACGGGAACATCTATAACAAAATTGCTCTCGTGCGTAGTATTGCACTTAACATAGTGAATATGGGCCATCTTTTCCCCTCCTAGCAGGCATAGCTAAATTATACCATAGTGACTGAAATAGAAATGAACACAATGATCCTGTTAATCCTCAGGTTCTCGACATTACAGAAAGCAACTTGTCTACGGATGAGTTGCTTTTTGTATATTCGGTTAACTATCTTAAAGAAAAAGGTATAATAATAGTTAATTCTTTAGAAGAATTTAGGTAAGGTGTTGAAATAATGGGTATTTAAATATAAGTATTGATTTTTAATGGAGGCTTTCATTCATGAAATTCAAAATCAGTGAACTAGCTACTCTCCTTAACGTTTCAACAAATACAATAAGAAGATATGAAAAGATGGGCTATATTACATCGAAAAGATCTGAAAACAGCAATTACAGATACTTTAGCGACGATGACCTATCCACGTTTGTGCACGTAAGGTTATTGCGAAAGTATGGTTTTACTCACCCGGAAATCGGACAAATGAAGACCAGCGATATCCCAGAATTACTTCCTGTATATGATAAGCTATTGAGACAATTTGACGATCAAATCAGCTATTTAACGAATTTAAGACATAGACTCAAAGATGATCTGGTTTTAATGAAAAAAGCCAATGATGATGAACAATCATGTTACATAAGAGACTGCGTTTCTTTTTCATATGTGCTTTATCAAAGCGGAGATCGAATATTAATGGAACCTAAAAGAGTAAAGACGATCCAGGATTATTTATATTTGTCACCGGAAGTACAGCGAATCTATTTAATAAGAAAAGAAGATGCGGCAAACGACCGTATTATATTAAATGCGGGTTGGGCTATAAAAACCGCCCTTTTGGATCGATATCAAATTTATGAAAATGAGTATACGGAAAGATATGAAAAACGGAAATCCCTCATTAGTGTGGCTAAGGTTCCGGTAAACGGGGAGAAAAACTTAAAAGAAGATTTATTGAAAGAACCATTCCAGTACATGCAAGAACATAACTTAAAGTTGAATGGGGACATAATTGGAGTTGTTATTGCCAATGTGTTCGAAGCGAACCGGGAGGTGCAGTATATTTTGATTGGAGTTCCCATCGAGGAAATGTAAACGTTTTATTGACTTTGACATTGTGTCAGCCTTCATAATATCCATTGTGTATGAACACTAAATGAATAGAGGGTGGTACTGACAAATGCAAGGTTCAATTATGGAATGGAATGTAGATATGCGTTGGAGGCTAAAAAAAGCAATTAGCATAATACTGGCATTTACCATGCTTTTCACCCTAGCATTAAGCAATGTTGCACTTGCCAGCGATACGTCTAACAGCCGAAAAATTGACGTATGGGATTTTGGAGGAATCCCTGCTTCAGGAGAGTTATACAACAATCAGATTACACCGGATATTCTTGACAGTAAATCGACGATTAAGTCGGGTACATTTGTAACCACTTCATATGGAGATTTAACGGTAGCTAATCCGGCTACAAGTGACAGGTCATACTATTATAAGTCGGATGGCACTACCCTAGGTGTCAATTCCTACGGCTTTTGGGGAAGTCAAAAGGTCAGTTATAGTGACGGATATCAGTCCAACGGAGTTTATTACGCAAATGGTTCGGGAGGCAACGCGAGAAGATTTTTGACTCTGGACCACGTTGTAGCAGGGGATAAGATTACCGTTTATGGTGGAACAAGCAATGCAGATGAAACCCTTCACCTGGTTCACGCAGCAGTAGATGTAAACGGTACCACAGTAACCGTAACACCGGATGCTTCAGAGCCTCAGGATCGAACAGCTCCCTTTACTACAACGCCACAAAAGGTGGAGTTGGTAGCGCAATATTCCGGGTCCTATCAAATTTACTTATCGGCTGCTGCAGGCGGGAAACCTTGGATTAATAGGGTAATGAGAACTCCTGGAGTTATGGTAAATGGTATCGTGAATGTAAACGGCAGCAATGTCGCTGCAGGTTATGCCATTAGATTTTCCAATCAGACAACAGGTGATACAACAATCGTTAATGTGAATCCCGACAATACCTTTGATGCCGTTCTTGCAGCGGGTTATGATTATTTCGCAACGCTCAAGGATGTAAAAGATTACAGATTTTCCGATGAGACTAAGTTGATAACAACATCAACTACTGATATTACGATGGGCAAAAACGTTAAATTGGATATTGTAGCTAACCGACTTGTCACCATCAGTGGTCAAATTAAAGGCTTTGACAGCAGTTATGACGCAAGTAATGTACAAGTCCAATTTACTCCTCCGGAAGGAAGCCTTGTTTCACCGGTTGTAGCTGCAGTAGAGAAACCGGCTATGACCTTCACAGCGGATGTCCAAGATGGAGTGCAGTATACGGCCGTTATGTCCGGGGTTAACGATTATGAAATTATGAATGGCGGCAGTATAAATCTTAGCGCTGACACCGTTCAGGATATCACCGTCGCCCCAAAAGCGGTACATGCGGCGGCCGGTCACTTCCAGGGGTTATCATCAACAGCTCAAATTTCAAGCATTACATTTACAAATGTTGATGATGGATACACTTATGCCGGGACAATTGTCACCGGAGGATATCATGTAAGTCTCAGAGACGGTTCCTACAGCGTCTCGGCAGTTAGCTCCGAGAATTACAGCACCAGCACTCACGTTGTTGTGAATGGACAGGATACCACAAAGGATATTATGTTTGTTAACCATTTGACTCAATCTCTTGACTGGGTTCCGGATCTATATGTCGGCGACAGCTCAAAGCAGCATAACTATAGTACGGTTAAGGACGCTCTTGCTGCAGCAGCCCGAATGAAGCTGCCGGGTGATGCTCCAAGAGACGAAGCTCACCGCGTTACCATTCATATTGCACCGGGTCTATACAGGGCACAGCTTGTCATCGATACTCCATACATTTCACTTGTCAATTCGCACCCGAATCCAACCAGCGATCCGAGTACGCAGGTTAAGATTTCCTGGTATTACGGTATCGGGTACAAATATTACAGTATCGGTGCGAACGGTTTATATAATGAAGAGAGAGCTTTCGATAAATATGCTAAGAGTATTGCCAGTAAATGGGGAGGTACCGTTCAACTCACCAGCAAGGCTGCACACTTCAAAGCGGAAAACATCGTATTCGAAAATTCCTTCAACAAATATATGACCGATGAGGAATTGGCGGATGGTGTGGAGTTAGCTGCTGCTGAAGGTGGAAGCACGATCAATGCTGAAAGAAAATCCTTTTCGGACGTGACTTCAAAATCAGCTACAGAGCGAGCTGCAGCCCTAATTATTGAAGGGAATCATGCAGAGTTTTTGAACTGTAGCTTTCTCGGAAGCCAGGACACTCTTTACACCGGGGGAAGCGGTACGAATAGCAGCTACTTTAAAGACTCTTTTATACAAGGTAACACAGACTATATTTTCGGTGATGGAAATGTAGTATTTGATAATGTAACATTGAATTTCGCCGGATACAGTAATCAGGCTGTAGGCGGATACATCACTGCAGCCAAGGATTCGGCGGCCTATGGATACCTGTTTAGGAACGCTACGATCACGTCTAATAGCAAAAATATGCAGTCGTCAGGTTATTTCGGAAGACCATGGGGAGCTAAAGCAAGAGTTACCTTTTTAAATACCAAGCTTGAGAATAGCTCCATGCTCACTTCAAGCGGTTGGTATGACATGTCAGGCAATAAGCCTGAAAATGCAAATTATGCAGAATACAACACGACTTATAATGGTACGGCAGTAGATACATCCCAAAGAAGAGCACCGGTTATAACGGATGCACAAGCTGCAGCACTCAATGTTTCCAATTACCTTGGAGGTTGGACACCGTCTTATTATACAACTGACAGCGGCTCCGCTCCGACATTTACAATGGATCCATTCTTCACAACGGACGATGATATTAATATTCCGTATATCGGAAACACCATTAGCTTAGGGTATGGATTTGAGCAAGCCAATGACAACTTTAACGACAGTTCGTTAATTCAGTGGTACAGAGTAAGTCCGGATGGAAAAGAAACATTGATTACTGCAACAACAGCGTATATTTCCAAAACTTACAAAATCGCTAGCGCCGATGCAGGCTATTATATTAAGGCTGTGGTTACACCTGAAACCGTGAACGGTCTAAAAGGCACACCGAAATCCATTCAGCTTGATAACTTCGTTCAAGCGGGGTCATCGGGCGGTGGAAATGAAATTCCGGATGGGCAGCGTGTCAATATTTATGTAGCAGGCGATTCAACGGTTAAGACGTATGGCCCAACATCGGATATAGGTGGCTGGGGAGAATACTTACAGAGCTTTTTCAATTCGGATAAGATCAATGTTGTTAATTACGCCAATGGAGGCAGAAGCTCTAGAAGCTTTATCAATGAGGGAAGTCTCGGTAAAATTGCTTCTACCATTAAAGCCGGTGACTACTTGTTGATCCAGTTTGGACATAATGATTCTTCGAATCAACAAGGATATCTCGTAGAAAGATTTGTCTCTATGGGACAACCGGATGCTAATGGTATTTATCCTTCCACTCCGGGGGTTAAAGAAACCACTCCGGAAACTCTTGCAGCACAGTACGGCGCAGAATATTATCCCTATACAGCCGGTACTTACAAGTGGTATTTGCAGCAGTATATTGATGTGGCCAGAAGTGCAGGTGCAACACCTATTTTGACTACTTCTGTTTCAAGGCAATATTTCAACCCGGATGGTACAATCAGAACTCATCACGATGCAACGGATACCACAACAGGAACGCTTACCACCTCCAATAATGCTTATGTAAAAGCTGTTGAACAGCTGGGTGCGGAGCAGGGGATTCAGGTTATCGATATGTATAAGCTAACCAAGGACTCCTTTGAAAAAGCGTTCAAAAATGACCCTGCAGCCAGCAATGGATCTTCGCCTTTAGCTAAGGCCATCATGGCGTCAGGCGATGCGACTCACAATAATAAAAAAGGTGGTTTTTACAACGGAGGCTTAATGGCCAAGGAAATTAAGGGCCTGGGATATAACATTTCCAACTACGTGATTCCACCTGTAAGAGTGGGAGGTGTGGACAGTAAGAAGAACGTACAATTTGAAGTCGATGCACGAAGCAAAGTAAGTGTCTATCTCCCTGATGCAAACGGTGTTTATACAAGTCAGTTGAATACTTATTGGACCGGAGAGACGCAGGCTCTTATTGATAGTCTTCCTGCTGCAGCGGAGCAACCGACCATAACTTCAATTGTAAAACCTGCTGATGCCACAGCAGCTCAAGGCGGTGAGGTGAAACTTCCACAGACTGTTACAGCAGTATATAGTGATGGCTCCCAAGGGGATATAGGAGTAACCTGGGATGCGGTTAACTCGGCTAATGTTGGAACGGTGGATGTTCACGGGACAGTTGCAGGCTTTGCCGCGGGAGTTGCGATCAAGGTGACCATAACGCCAAAATCTCCTGTCGGTACTTCAACGATTTGGATCGTCGGGGATTCGACCGTAAGCTCCTTTAACGATAACTACTATTATCCAAGGTACGGATGGGGTACGCAAATAGGAAATTACCTCGATGGTAACTTCACTATCCAAAATCTTGCCTTGTCGGGCAGAAGCTCCAAAAGCTACAGCCTTGAGCCGCAATATCAGCAATTGCTCAGTGGAATGAAAAGCGGAGATTATTTGCTTGTGGGCTTTGGTCATAATGATGAAAAGGTGGAAGCGGGAAGGTATACCAACCCGAACGGAACCTACATGGATCAAGGTTCATTTGCGAATTCCTTGTATGAAAATTATATTAAACCGGCCAAAGCTGCAGGCGTTCAAGTAATCCTTACCACACCTATAGTTAGAAGGAATACTACAGGTGTATGGAGTAATTCCGATCTTCACATTACAGCAACGTCAGGTGGTTATGCAGGAGGGGATTATCCGAAGGCTATCCGGAATTTGGGAACAGCACTTCATATACCGGTAGTTGATATGACATCTTTAACCAAAACTCTGTATGACCAATTAGGTTCAGCAGAATCTCTGTATCTGCATGCATGGACATCATCCCAACCGGCCAGTGTAGACAATACGCATACCAATATCTGGGGTGGAAAGTACAATGCATATCTTGTAACCAAGGGTATTAAGGAATTAGGCGTAAGCGGACTTGGAGACCATGTCAAAGATACTGCAGCGCCATCGAAAGCCGATACGTTAGTTCCTAATCCTAATTATACAGAAACGCCATATACCGGTGAATTGCCGACAAGTACTTTGTGGGCGGATTATGGGATTTGGAAAGGGAGTGCATTTGGTGATATTGGCGGTGCCCCAAGCTCTGCTAATCAAACCCTCGAAACAGATAGCAATGGAAACATGCATATTGCAGTTGCAAATAACAAAGGGAAAATATCCGGCAGTACGGATGGATTCGCAATGTACTACTATAAAGTACCTGCAAACAGCACATTTACTTTAACAGCAAAAGCGAAGATTAATGGATTCAGTCTCAATGATCAAGTATCCTTTGGTTTGATGGCTCGGGATGAAATGCATATCGATTCCTATATCAATACGACTATGGGTGATTATGTATCGGCAGCACCTCTTAAGCTCACGAAGGCAGCGGCTGGAGGTTACTGGAACAGCTTCGCCCGAAAGAGCGGGGTACTTACCCAAGGTGGAACGGCTGTACATCCAATTGCTGTAGGAGATACCGTTGACCTTCTCTTGGAAGGCAATTCGGACGGTTATACGTCTAAATTCGGTCAAGAGGCTGCCATAACAGGAGGATTTGACTTCAAGCTCACAAGCATCGATCCGGATTACGTTTATGTAGGCATGTTTGTAGCACGCAATGCTGATATTACATTCCGCGATATTAAGCTAGTTGTTGATGGCGTTGAAGTAACAACCGGGGGGGAGACGGATCCGACACCAACACCGACACCAACACCAACACCAACACCGACACCGGATAATATGGACCCGGCAGATCCCGATTCAACCCGGGATAGAGGACTGAGCAAATATGCGCTTGAAGGTTATGCTGGTACCCAGGGAGTTATGGGAGGCGGATTGCTTCTAGAAACATCGAACCGTTATTTCAAAGTATCCTCTGCCGAAGAATTCTTAAAGGCAATCTCAGATGCAGAGTCGAGTGGAAAAGCAAGTGTCATCGAGCTTACGAATGATATTGCTTTGGGCTCCAAAGAGATTGGGGATGCCATCACAAAATACAGCACTATCATTAAGCCGGCTAAAAATCAGCCGTTATTGCATCCGACGCTGCTCCAAACCGGTGTATCTACATTGCAGATTTCTGGAATGAGCCATTTGACGATTTTCTCTAAAAATGGTGCGAAGCTGACCCATGTCACGGTCGATATTCGCAATTCCAGCAACATCATCATTAGAAATCTGGAGTTTGATGAACTTTGGGAGTGGGATGAAGCGACCCATGGCGATTATGACCGGAATGACTGGGATTATATCACCATTCAAGAAGGAAGCACGGGCATTTGGATTGATCACAGTACCTTTTATAAGGCATATGACGGTATCGTTGATGTAAAGAAGGCAAGCAGCTCAAAGACTTCGGATGTCACCATTTCGTGGAGCAAATTTATGCCGGTACGTGAGGGATCTTTCTTTGATGATATGATGAATCTCTTGGAGGCCAATCCGGAGCAGTATCCGTACTACCAAGAGCTGTTAACCACCCATGGCATGAGCAAGGATCAGATCCGCCAATACTCGGCTGCCCAGAAGAAGACGCACTTAATCGGTGCCTCCGATACGGAAGCGAACACGTCAAATTTGAGGATCACACTTGCGAACAACTATTATAAAAACTCGATGGACCGGATGCCAAGGGTTCGTAAAGGGTATGCTCACGTTTACAACACCATCATGGATGCGGCAGAGATGTACAATCTTAGAAACTCGTTAACCGATGAATATGCAGCATCGAAAGTGGTAAGCAATGGTGCAATATCCACACAAGGAGCTTCTATTCTGCTTGAGAACTCCAATATCAGCGGCATTATCAAACCATTGTTAAGTGGTAACGGCTCGAGTCCCGCGGGATATATCGGTGCCTTGAATTCCGTATACTATTTGAATGGCGTTGAAACACAATTAACGGTAACCGATAGTACCTATTCGGAGCTTGTTATGAATGTAGACGAATTTAAGAATGCATTACCATACAGCTATAACGTGTATGATGCCAGGTCGCTAGCCTCTTCGGTATTGCCATATGCAGGTGCGGGCACGATTTCGATGTCATCGGTTCAGTGGCAAAAAACGGTTTATAACAATCTTGTGGATGGAGACGTGCAGGCTCCCCAGTGGATGTCGGGCAGTCTGGTCTCTTCCCAAGTAACGCCGACCGGTCTGACCTTAACCTGGTCCGGTTCAACCGATAACGTTGGAGTGACCGGCTACAAAGTCTATACCGTAACAGGCAGCACGTATTCGGAGATCGTATCGGTAGGAGATGTGACTACGTACGATGTGACCGGTTTGAGCCAGGATACCGAATACACCTTCGCAGTCAAAGCTGTGGATGCAGCCGGTAACCTGAGCCCTGATGCTCTCAGCGTGAAGGTCAGGACCGGTCGCGAGTCCGGGGACAGCAATCCGGGCAGCAACCCGGTCGTCATCGTACCGGATGATAACAGCAACAAGAACGAAGATGATTGGAGCAGTGCTATAGAGGAAGAAGTGAAAGACGGTGTAGTTACTGCGGTGATCGATACGGTCAAGGTATCCGGCTTGTTATACAAGTTCAAAGGAGACGTCAACGTATTTACATTCGCGATCAAAGGCAAAGGCAATGTGGTCCAAGTGGAGTTCCCCTCCGATGTTTTACATGCATTGTCCAGCAAGAATACAGAAGCCGTCCTGCAGATCAAATCGGATAACGGTACGTACAACCTGCCTTTGAATCTGATCGACGTATCGGCATTCGCCAAGCAAAAAGGCGTATCGGAGAAAGAAGTGCTGATCAGACTGAAGTTGGAGAAGGTGCAAGGGGATGAGGCTGATGGCGTAAATAAGGTGTCATCCAAGATGGGAGCCAAAGTTCTCGCAGCACCGATCAAATTCACTATCACCATTGAAGCAAGCAACGGCATGAAGCAGGAAATCCGTGAATTTAGTACCTATGTCGAGCGCTCGTTCACCCTTCCTAGCGCGGTGAATCCGCAGACTGCCGCTGGGGTGCTATACAATCCAGAAACGCAGACCTATACTCCGGTACCGACGGTATTTAACGGTACGGAAGTGAAGATACTGCATCAAGGCAACGGCATTTATACCGTCATCGACAATCCGAAGACGTTCATTGATCTCGCCGGTCATTGGGCGAAATCAGATGTAGAAACGTTAGCCAGCAAATTGATAGTCAACGGCATATCGGTAACCCGGTTTGCTCCGGAGGAACAAATCACCCGTGCGGAATTCACGACTCTGTTGGTTCGAGCGTTAGGATTGGAGGATGCGAAGGCGTCCGGATTCACTGATGTGGCTGCCAACGATTGGTTCTCCGGAGCCGTGGGAGCAGCACAAAAAGCAAATCTTATCAACGGATATGAAGACGGAAGCTTCCAGCCGAGCGCTTCGATCTCACGTGAACAGATGGTCACTATGATCGTCCGGGCGTTGAAGCTTGGTGGTAAAGAGATTCAAGGAAATGTACAATCACTGGAGAAATTCTCGGACTATTCGAGCATCTCGAGTTGGTCCAAGGATGCCGCGGCTCAAGCCTTGGCTGCAGGAATCATCCAAGGCCTCTCCGATTCGACGTTTGATGCGCAAGGCAATGCAACACGCGCGCAAGCTGCAGTCATGCTGAAGCGTACGTTGCAAAACTTGAAGCTTATGAATGAGAATGAATAGGAAGGCAGCGTTTTATAAGGCGAAATAAACCATGAAAAGCAACTTTTCTTCGGAGAAGTTGCTTTTTTGCTTTTATTTCATTTTTCCTCACGAAATGGCCGTTGCCCTAAGATTTTTTCTGTAGGTCGTTTCCCATTAAAGTAGGCACCGTTTAGCCATTGAAATTGTGATATAATGACGTCGTTGTTTATGAGAAGCAGAACTAAAATATGAACATAGGATGGGCCATATGAAGGGGTATATGAATAAAGTTGATCCAAAACGATTGATCATTATGGTTCTCGGCAATGTATTTCTGGGCATGGGAATCAGTATTTTTAAGCTGTCTGGCTTGGGGAATGATCCCTTCAGCGGCATGGTGATGGCACTTGCAGACTCCAGCGGTATTGCATATGCAAATTTTATAATCTTAGTAAATCTGGTATTGTTTGTAATCGAATATATCACAGGGAAAAAGTTTATCGGCGCCGGAACTTTCGTAAATGCAATTTTACTGGGCTACATCGCTACTTTCTTTCATAGTACCTGGCTAAATCTGTTGGGCGAACCTCAGTTGTTGTGGCAGCGGGTGATCATCGTGGCGATTGGCGTGGTGGTATGCAGTTTTGGGGTATCTATGTATCAGAAATCGGATGTGGGAATATCCCCCTATGACAGCCTGTCCCTAATTATGAAAAAAAACTTTCCGAAAATCTCTTATTTTTGGCATCGAATCTTTACAGATGCTCTTTGTGCTTTGATTTGCTTCCTGGCAGGAGGCATCATAGGTTTGGGAACGCTGGTGTCCGTATTCGGTCTGGGACCCATCATTCATTTTTTTGATGTGAATTTTACGGAGAAGCTTCTGGCAAAAAAAGGCCCAAAGGCAAATAACGATTCACTTCCGATAACTTAACATATGCCGATTTGTATGAGAGCTCTCGGGCCAAGTATCAGGAAGACAATGGGCGAATGAGAATCTACTTGAGGAAAAAGATTGAAGATTATTGATAAAATTAAATTAATTGATAACTAAAGTGGCTCTTTCTCGAAATGAGTGCTTGACTTTCCGTTAGCTTCACAGTAATGGGAACGATTTCAACCTAACTTCGCCTGATGTTTCAACTGGTTTGGGTCAACTGTACCTACAGGTGGCCCGATTCGGGGCTGCGGACCAGTTCTTTAGCAAATTAGAGGGAAAAATGCCCGCTAATACCGACCAAAACTCCTTTATTTTGAGATTAGAAGGAAAATATCCCTCTAATCTTACCTATATCGGCATAAATTTGGTATATCCTCAAAATTAGCGGGCAAAATTCCCTCTAATTGCCCAAAAGGGGTGCCGGGTGCAGAAAAAGAGGGAGAAAATCCCTCTAATGGGGCGTAACGGACTTCGGTCCTTCCCGTCATCTGTCTAGTACTGATTTTAGTGTTGAGCCACTGAATTGCCTATCATTTTTCCAAACACTTGTTTTGCCCGTAACGGCGACAGGTGTTTTTTTGTTTAGATACAGAGCATTAGGTAAATCAATCCCTAGTTCTCTTTCTCTTTTATTCCATATATTGCTATTGTTATAGAGTTTCATTATAATTTAGCAACTATAGAATCGCCTATTTCTACCGAGGAGGGATCAGTTCCGATAAATGTAGCCGTTAATATGATGCGAAAATTCAAAGAGCACGATACCCAGAATAAGCTGAAGGTCTATCAGGACAAAACGGAGCTCATTAGGAAACGGAATTTGGAAGCATGGAACGATCAAGAGCTTCAAGCAGAATCCCTCCGGCTGCAAGAAGAAGCAAAATCGGGCACGCCTTTAGATGAGCTGCTTGTTGATGCTTATGCGTTAGTCTGCGAGGCTGCAAATCGAAAGCTCGGATTGCAGCCTTACGATGTCCAGATCATGGCTGGCATCGCTCTGCACGAGAGATTTTTGATAGAGCAGCACACCGGTGAAGGAAAAACACTCTCTGCTGTTATGCCTGCATATCTAAATGCACTGACCGGCAAAGGAGTCCATGTGCTGACTTTTAACGATTATTTGGCCAAACGGGATGCGGAGTGGATGGGCCCGATCTATCGTTTCCTCGGGTTAACGGTAAACTCGGTTCAAGCGGGCATGAGCCTGTCCGAGAAACGGGAAGCATATGCAAAGGATATAACCTATGTTACGGCTAAAGAGGCGGGCTTTGATTATTTGCGCGACACGATCGCACTAACCGAAGCGGATACCGTGCATCGTACTTTCCACTACGTCATCGTCGATGAAGCGGATTCACTGCTTCTCGACGAAGCGCGGGTGCCGTTAGTCATCAGCGGCGAGTCGGCCTCTTCCAGGAGCGACGGCATTCTTTTCGCAGAAGTGGCTCGGCAACTACAGCAAGTAGAGCATTACGACTACGACGAGTTCCTGCGGAACGTTTACTTGAATGAAGCAGGCGCTGCGAAAGCGGAGTCGCTGCTGGGATGCGGTAATTTGTACGATAGCCATAATAGTCAATTGTTAACGTCATTGAATTGCGCGCTGCATGTGGAATCGTTATTAAAAAAAGACGTCGATTATATCGTCCGGAACGGTAAAATCGAGCTGATCGAAGAATATACAGGCCGCGTAGCCGAGAACAGGTATTTGCCGGACGGGCTGCAATTCGCGCTTGCGGCTAAAGAAGGGCTGCAGTGGAAAGCCGGCGGGAAAATTCTCGGGACGATCACCCTTCAACACTTCATTAGCCTGTATCCGAGGATTTGCGGAATGACGGCTACCGCGCACGCTTCCGCAATGGAATTGGAAGCTATTTATTTACTGCAGGTGGTGCGAATCCCGTCGAACCGGCCAAACATACGGATCGACCATCCGCACCGGATTTATACCCATAAAGAAGCCAAACTTAAGGCGCTTGTACAAGAAATCTCGTCCATCCATACGACGGGACGTCCAATTCTCATTGGTACGTCAAGCGTCGAGGAATCTGACATGCTTGCGGAGGCGCTAGCGGTTGCCGACGTACCTTGCCATGTTCTGAATGCGAAAAACGACGCCGAAGAAGCCGAGATCATCGCTAAAGCAGGAGAAATCGGCGCCGTGACGGTGTCTACGAATATGGCGGGACGCGGTGTTGACATTCGGCTCGGAGGCGGCAACCCCACGCAAGCAGATGTTGCAGCCAAGTTGGGCGGGTTGTACGTGATTGGTACACATGTGAACGAAAGCGTGCGGATCGACGACCAACTTCGCGGGCGTTCTGGCCGCCAAGGCGACCCGGGAGCTTCCGTATTTTTCGTAAGCTTGGAGGACGACCTGATGCTTCGATTCGGCATCAATAAAGCGATTCGCGCTCCTAGGCAGGAGGGGGCTCTCGAAGAGCCGGTGCTCCGCAGCAAAATCGCACATATTCAGCGCGTTATTATGGGCCAAAACTTCGATATTCAGCAGGAACTGAATTGTTATTCGGATATGGTGGAGGATCAACGGCGAATTCTATACGAGGAGCGGCTCGGAATTTTGGTAGGTGAGAATCCGATGAGCCCTTCGGAGCAGCGGGTACGGCTTTTTTACTTCGATGAGTTTTGGGCTGACCATCTGGCATACGTTTCTTACCTTCGCGAAAGCATCCACTTAGAGAGCCTTGCCAGCCGTAATCCAATCGACGAATTTCATGCGCAAATCACCCAGGCATACGAGCAAATTCCGGCTAAAATCAATAGGGAGTCGGCGAATATGCTTGTAAGGCTCGGAGGTTCGAATGATCCGGCGATGTGGGAAAAGTTCGGTCTGAAGAGCCCTACTTCCACTCGGACTTATATTATCAACGATCAATACATTCAGAATAAGCGTAGCTCATGGAACGCAGGGACGGTAATGGCTTATTGGATTCGCAAAATCTTGAGGCGGGTGTTGTCGCCGGTATATAAGCTGTCAAAATATTGATACAGCGTAGCTTTTTCAATCGGGAAATGGTTGTCAGTTTGGAACGACTACGGTACCAACTAATCTGCTGAAGCAATTCACCAATGACCAAAAATGCAGAGCAGCGATTCTCCAGTACTGGAGAATCGCTGCTCTGCTGTCTTTTTTTAATTTTTTTTCGAAAAACAGGAAGGTTTCAATCATGTAAAATCCACTTATTGGATATCCCCGTCGCCTTTTATAGAATCACTCCTTGCTCCAGGAGCAAGTTTTTCAGTTGGTTGATGTCCAATTAGAGCGGAAGAATCCATCCAGGAACAAGTTGAAGATATGCTTACTGATTCTAAGTCCCAGCCCCAAGAAGAGCTGACAGGAGCCTATGCCCACTTGTGGCGTCAAGCGCTTCCCTGCTTGGAGGATGAGTCAGATCCGGTTCTGCGGTGCGAGATGCTATGGAACGCTTATACACTCGAAGCAATGGCAACCTACAGCCAGTACTTTAAAGAAACCTACATTCCCCAAGGCACGATCTATGCTTATCATCTTGGTGAGAATGCTTCCAATCGGGACCATCTGCAGCATGCTTTGCCTCTCATGTATACGAATCCGAAGCTGGCGAAATCCAGTATCCGCTATGCGATGATGCATTCATCAACAGATGGAGAGATAAAACGGCAAAATATCGGGTTCGGGTATAGCAATCCCGGTGTTTATATGGAGAGTGACGAGCAGATTTACATGTTTATGGCGGTTGCCGAATATTTGAGGATAACGGGTGATTACGCCTTTCTGGATGAGAGTGTTTACTACTACCCCGTCGAAAACGGAAGGTCGGAAATGGTTATCAACCTATTGGTTAAGCATTTTATTTATCTTCGGGATGTGGTCGGACGGGGCAAGCACGGCTTGATCAAAATGCTGAATTCAGATTGGAGTGACAGCTTCTTTCATCCGTATTCCCCAAATATCTATAGCGGTTTTGCACAATCTCACTTAAATACGGCTATGGCTTTGTCTGTCCTTCCGGCCTTTATAAGAGAATTAAAAGAATATGTTGCCTTTGCCAAACCAACTTCTATTCTGGAAGATTTGATCGAACAAGCAGGGGAATATTATGACGAAATCTATGTTGCCTATATGGCTGATATGGAAGGGAGAACGTTCTCGCCTCGCTGTTATTTATGCGAAGATGACGAGCCGAATCTGAAATTTGGAATGGATTCACTCTGCATCGAGCCCCAGCCTTTTCTGCTGCAGGTAGAGAACTTCCCTTTGGAGAGAAAGAAGCAGCTCTACCATGAAATCAAGACCAGAGTTCTGGATATGGAGAAGCACGGAGCCCGCACAAGGGAGGTTCCATTATGGGGAAGCGGCAACGCGGAGGACGGAGGCATTTGGTTCTCCCATCAAGGTCCCCTGATCATAGGGATTGCCAGCTTTGACAAAGCGGAAGCGGTTAAGCTACTGAAGAAGCTGAGCTTCCACCGGTTCGCAGAGAATTATCCGGACTACTGGTTAGGACACTGGACCTTTGCGGATGTCCTGGAGTCGAGTCTTTTTAACCGCGAGGGCTTATATAAGGGGTGGCTTAAGGATCCATTTCAGGGCTTCTGCGCGCACGCCCATGCATGGCTGCTGTATTGCTACTACAAGGTATACAGGGAAGCCGACGAAACACGCCATTAAAGCAATTAAATAGAAGGCCTATGATGCTCGATCTGTAGCTATCATAGGCCTTTTCCTCTCTCCCTACTAACAAAAATTCGTTTATCTTGATTCTAAACTGTATCCTGTAAGGGCTGTTTTACCTTATTACAAAAAAGTCTTAGTGCGGGAAAGCGTTTACATAAATATACTTACATGAATGAATCGGCATCACTTGGAGGAAGGAGAGGGACAAGTGTCTGGTTCATCAAGAGCAATTCAAGCAATCCTTCTCGATCGCCCGGTAAGAATGAGAAAGATTACAATTTGAATGGAGGTAGTAATTCATGAAACGGATTCATCAAATGCTCAGAATTTTTTGGTTAGTGTTATTTCTAAGTATCGTTGTAAGCGTTTCCTCTATTGTGGAAGCACAGGCAGCGACCTATCACGTGAGTCCCAGCGGGAGTGATACGAACACGCTCAATGACGGCTTGTCTACACAGAAGGCATTCCAGACCATCCAGAAAGCGATTAACACGGCAGGCTCCGGAGATACGATCTATGTCATGAACGGTACTTACCGTCCTGCTGGAGCGGGCCAGTATGTAGCAAGATTTACGAGCACTAAATCGGGGATTACACTAAAGGCCTACCCGGGTCATTATCCTGTACTTCGGGCTCTAAAAGCAGATAATACCTGGTCAGTGATCCGTATCGAATTCGTGTCCAATATTACGATTGAAGGTCTGGAAATTTACGGGGACGTAGCAAATATTACACTTTCAGAGGCCCAAAACCTGAAAAACCAATATAAGGAGCAAGCCCGCAAGCAAAACTACACAAAAGACCCCAGTTGTGCTCCCACAAACAGCTGTATAACTTGGGGCAGCTATGCCTATATCAACAACAATGCCATTGCGATTGAACAAACGAAGGGCAGTACGGAGATTCCGCATCATATCACCATCCGCAATAATTTGATTCATGACATGCCGGGACCCGGTATAGCAGCAACTACCGGTGATTACTTAACGGTAGACAACAATACTATATACAACACATCGAGCAGAGGTTTTTTTGCAACAAGTGCCATCAGCTTATTGTCGCAGTCTAACTATGATTCCGATACCGATACAGTTAATTACAAAAACTTTATCAGGAGTAATGTTACTTACAATAACATATCTGAGATTGGCTGGGCGGACCAAGAACTGAAGCTCGAATACCATGCTACAAACCCATCCAAGCCGCTAGCAAATTACATTTCGGATGGGAATGGAATCATTATTGATTCCAATAAGCATGCTTCTGACGGAAAACCTGCTTATTTAGGACGGACGCTGCTTTCCAACAATGTCTCTTATAACAACGGGGGCGCCGGATTAAATGTGTACTCAAGCCGCTTTGTAGATTTAATTAATAATACATCCTACTCCAACGGTCTCCAGCAGAATGGCAAATATTATGCGGACGGCACGACCGCTCTGGAAAGATATCCTGAAATCACTGTGAATGCAAGCGATGACTTTTATATCTATAACAATATAACGAAGTCCAGCAGCTATGGGAACAATGCGTTCAATGTTTACGCATCGACGAATGTTCGCTTTAATTGGAACATCTTCAACGGTACGGTTAGTACTACCCTGCCAAGCCCGAATTATAACCAGACGGGTGATCCCAAATTTGTGAATGCGGCTGGTGGAGATTTCCGCCTTCTGTATAATTCGCCGGCTATTGATGTTGGCACCTCCTCCAAAGCCCCAACCACGGACAACCGGGGCAATGCCAGGCCGCAAGGTCTCGGAATTGACCGGGGAGCTTACGAATTTGTGCCTGCATCCACAGTTTTAGCCCGCAGCTCGGCTACGGCAATCGCCAGCCAATCGACGAACCCGGCTTCCAATGCAATCGACGGAAGTACAACTACCGCTTGGTTATCCGGGAAGAGTATGGATGCAGGGGATCAATTCCAGCTGTACCTGGGCGCGACCTCCCAAAAGGTATCCAGGGTCAAATTCAACAGCAATGATAGCAACAACTACCCCCGTGGTGTGAGTATCTACGTTTCGGATAGTCCGACAACATTGGGCACCCCGGTTAAGACCATTACGAACAATACTGGCGTCACCATAGATGTCAGCTTCGCCGAAACAAGCGGCAAATATGTGACCCTTCGCATTACGACAGCCTCCACCTCTTGGTGGGATATCGCCGAAATTAACGCCTACACCTCCCAAATGTCCAAAACCGGATGGACGGTGTCGGCCAACGCCAGAGCAGCCTCCAATCCAGAAAGCTTGGCCGTGGACGGTAATATGTCTACACAATGGAATTCCGGCAAATCTATGGATTACGGCGATTACTTCCGGATTGACTTGGGCTCCTCCAAGCCCGTCAGCCGTGTCGTATTTAATCCGGATTCTACAAATTCCAACTATCCGCGCGGCTACTACATCTATGTTTCCGACGACCCGACTACTCTTGGGTTCCCGGTTAAAACGGTATGGAACAACACCAGCCCTACCATTGACCAAACCTTCATTACCAAGACCGGACGCTACGTAACGATCAAAATTAATACGGCCGCTTCTAATTGGTGGTCCATTTCAGAAATCAACCTTTACCAGTAGTACAACATCAGAAACTCCCAAGGGGCAGCTTGTGTTCCCTTGGGAGTTTTTCTGTACGGCTTAATTGGTATGCATTTGGACAACCTATCCATATTACGGCAGAAAGGAGATGATAAGCATGTCCGATTTGAACAACAGTCACAAGGAAGCTGTCGAGACGGTTAAAGAGCTGATCAAGGGCATCGATACGGCGATGTTCACGACGGTTTCGGCTGAAGGTTTGGTATCCCGTCCCATGAAGACACAGGAAGTTGAATTCGACGGAGATTTATGGTTCCTTACCAAGAAGGATACTAGCAAGTTCGAGGAACTCCTTCATGATCCGAGGGTTAACATCGTATACGCTGATAAATCCTATGTTTCCATTCGAGGAACGGCAAAGTTCGTGGAAGATCTGAATAAGAAAAAAGAATTGTGGAGTGCAGGGTACGATACTATTCTTCAGACCAGCTATGATGATCCTAATGTGGTTCTGATCCAGGTACAAGCCGAAGCGGCTGAATATTGGAAGAGCGGCAACCTGGCCGAGAAGGCGACCTTCTTCTTCAAACGGCTAACGAAGCAAAATACGGAGCAGTCGAATCTTAATCAGACCATCGAATTAAAATAGAAACTTGATATTTAGTATAAGGCGAAGCGGTGAGTGAGATGAGAAAATAAAAGATCACAAATAAACCGTGAAGAGCGACTTTTCTTCGTAGAAGTCGCTTTTTTGCTGTTTCAAAAGGAGCATACGCACATCTATAAATATTGAATAATAGGGAAAATTATCCTATTATCTAAGGGTAGATTAAGAGAAGTCTCATTCGTTTGGAGTGAATAATTCTTATGCAGCTAAAAGTAGACTTGAACTTTCTTCGTTCGTTATCCTCCAGACTGAAGCAAACCGACATGTCTCTGGAACAGCAGATCAGTGAGATGCAAAGAGATCTTAAGGCACTGCTAAGCTATGTTCGTAGTGACTATCCAGAATCGTATGTTCATACTGCAGTTGAACATACGGAAGGAAACCTCCGGGAGGTCTGGAAATCAGCAGTTAGGATAAGTGACCACCTGAGCAAGCAGTCGGACAACCTGAACTGGAGTGTAGAACATTACCTGCGGACCGAGAACTTACTGAAGAACCTGCACATCCACACATCCTTCCGTCCACCTACACAGGCAGCTTCGGTTACGCCGATATTTCGATTCACAGTGAGCACAAGCGAAGCCGGTACGCCTATCAAAAAACACCTGATTGTTGCGTCCGAAACCTTGCTGCAACAACTGAAGCAGTTGTGGTGGAGATTCTATAAAGGTTTGCTACTGAAAAAACTGGGAGAATACCAGCAAGGCGATCCCCGCATTCGTTCATTTATCCAAATGATAGATAAGGGATCTCCTGCAGAACAGAGGTATGCCAGAGAAAAACTAAGTACCATTCTGAATGCTTTTGAGGAAATTGCCCGTAGTCAGACAGCGTATAACGTATATAAACAGTTTGGAAATGAGCGCAATACTATTGCTGCATTTAAGAATGCGGAAGACCAGCGGACATTATTAACCGATCTGGGGGTTTCTAAGGAGTGGTATGCCAGTAGCGTAGATCTGTCGAAGCAGTATCCGTCTTTCTCCTTATCTGCCTGTTATCTGAATCCTCTCCGTGATGGATCGCCCATTCCGATGGAGATCCCGGAGATGTTGCCGGTATTCATGCTGGCGATGCTTAACAAGCCCTATAGAGAGTGGGCCTCCGCTAATCTAAAAGGATTGGAACAACAGGCCATTCTTTACCGTGAGTCCCTGACTGAAATTCAAGAAGAGGGGCAGGCAACGATCGGGCCGATAGATCCCTATAACAGCGTATCTCTAGAGGATATTCTGAACCGCGACGATCCGGAAGTGTACGCAAGGCTGAAGAACACCTATTGGTCCACGCTTTCTCCAGAAGAACAGGATCGAAGGTACGCAGAAATCAAGAAAGAAGCAGAATTATACGGGAAGGATTGGAGAGATAAGGAGCGCAGAGCTCGAACAGGCATTGGGAATCCATTAGTGGCCAAGGTGCTCGATGGGGGAACGAACATGGTTGTTCAAGCGATAAATACGGCATCTGTGGGACTAGCTGGGCAAGTGGTAGAATTAGTCATGGGTCCCGAGCCGGAAGGGATTTACGACCCGCTAGATCATCCGAATGGAAAAAAAGCAGGAGAGATCATTGGGAATATCATCGGATTCGCTTTGCCGTTTAAATTATTGAAAACAGTGAAGACGCCTAAAGCATTAGAGAAACTCTCACCTACTCTGGTAAGGTCAATGGTGGCTGAAGGGGTATTCAGCACCGCAGCTGAAGTATCGGATGCACTAAATGACTTTAAGAATGATGGAACGCAAAGCTTGAAAGAAAGAACAGGTAAAGTGGCACTCAACACAATTACTGCCGGTGCCGGTGATGTTGCGATCCGATTCGCAGCCAAGGCCGTGTTTAAAAGTTACCAAGGGATTAGGCAGCAGCTTCAAGAGTTGACTGTACCCAAATCGCTTCAAGGATCATCTGGTAAAATAGGGACTATCCAGCCTAGAGGGGGCAAATCCATACCGGATGAGGTGACGGGTGATGCTGATACTCCACCTGCTTTCAAGCAAACTGAATTTGCCAGTTCATATGAATCGAGACTTAATCAAACGCCATCACCTAATAATAAAACGGTTAGTTTTGAGGGGCAAAGGGGCGAAACAAAATGTATTTTAAAACCACCACCAGACCCTGAATTGAAGAAGATATTAGACGAAGCAGGTATTGATGGTATAAATTATAAGAACGGAGTACCTGATTTTTCGCCTGTAGCAAAAGCACAACTGGAAATTGACCATATGGTGGGCGGATTTGGTAGTAATGGAACTAAAGCTAGAGCTGCGAATTTTAAACAAGCAGATATAAAATTGGCTGAGCAACTTAATAACTCACCTGAGTTGGCTAGTCAATTTAGTTTAACTCCAGGGAAAATTAAAGCAGGAGACATTGCAGATATTCGCGAAGAATTAAAGCTAACTTGGCACGAATTAAATGATGGGAAAACAATTCAACTTGTGCCATCTGAAATTAATAGCAAATTCGGACATCTAGGTGGCGTTGGAGAGATAAACGCAGGATCGTTTGAACCGGGCGGATTTGCAAATAATTAGAAGGGAGATTTCTCAAATTGAAAATTAATGATACAGTTTTCGGTGAACTTGAATTTGACTATGTGTGGAGCAAGGATACTACAATTGAGTTTTTCGGTGGAGAAGTCAATATTGCTTTGATGGTAGATGGTGAAGAAGATGGCGAATTTAGTGAAAAACAGTATGCTTCATATAATACTTTAAAAGAAAATTGGGGGGCTATTCAGCAAAGTATTCTGAAACCAATTTTAGATTATTACAAACAGAAGCGATCTGAACTTGGGTATGACGTTTCATATAATGAAAAGTACCCTTTAATTGAAACAAATGATAAACTTCTTGAAAGTATCATGCTAGTTGGGATTTATGTACCATCTGCAAGACGATTTGAAGGCAGATATATTGGACTAACATTTGACTGTACATGGGATGAAGAAAATGGGGTTGGTATACGTCTAATTAATGAAGAAGTAGCTAGGGTGGGTTACCAGGATGTGGCACTTTGATATCATACATTTAACCCATATATTACCCGTATAAAGAATTCTCCATTTCGTTTGTACGCACATTAAATATTCTGTTACATCAAGCAGGTCGATTATGGTTAGATACCACCGTAATTAACCTGTTTTTTGTTATGTTCGTTTTCCCACAGTTTTTTTTTGAAATCAATTGCAACTGTAAAATACGCTACGACGATAGGAAGATGAGAAGGTAATATATCGCAACGCTAGTCTTCACTTGAAGGGGAAGGGATTTAATTCCGATTCCCTCATTCTATAATACAGCGGCTAATCCATAACAAATCTGTTTCATAAGAGATCTTGACCAAACCTCGGTTAAGGTCTTTTTCGCTTGCACACGGAGGGAAGTGACAGGAGCCTGAATGAGACTATTGTCCTAAGTATGGGAATTTGTGCAAATATTGTTAAGGGGATTTGTGGGAGAGGTTATTTCAAAATAATTCCAAAGTATCATGTTTCGTTAACCCAAATAAGGTTTAATATACCAATATGAAATTTCTAAACTTCCATTATTTCTCAGTCGTTACGGACTAGCTCCCCGTCTTCTAGACTTACTTGCACGGCATGCGGACTCTCCGCCACTTCTGTACCTGATACATAAGGAGGACCCCATGAGACTACTATTAATCGCAGGCGGATACGGAACCGTCGCACGCCAATACATAGACAGTATTACCGAAGTGATAAACGATACGGAGCTTACGCTTGACGAAGTGGTCCGCTATGCAGCCGATACCGCCCCTGAACCGGACGGAATCCTCATTACCGATGAAGCGCTAAGCATGCAGAATGAGAAGGACAGGCGCGATCTCGAAGCATTGATGAGTACTCTAGCTGCCTTGAGGCCTACCCCGGTTCCAGTTATTCTAATAACCTTGGACAGCTGGAAAGTGCAAGGGTGGGAGAATTTGCAGGTTAAATATCCTCATATCGGAATTATCGTTAGCGTATACATAAGAGTTACACCGGAGCTGTTTCTGGAAGCCTTACATCGGATCAGAGCCGCTCCAGGCCGCAAGTCCCAAGTACATAAGTGCGCCGCTGAAGGTGGTCTGCTAACCGGGAGGGAAACGGGAAGCAGCCGGGAAGGAGAGCCTGCCCGCAAATCATTTCTTGATCGCTTTCGGCCCAAACCGAAAGAAAGGTCTGTTCCGGAGCCGACGGATGCCCTGACACGGGAACTTGACCGGATCAGCCGGGGAATCAGCAGAGTTGTGGCAGTAACAGGACACAGGGGGAGCGGGGTGACGAGCACTGCCGTCAATCTGGCCAGTGAAGCTGGCCGGCGGGGACTCTCCGCACTGATTGTAGATTTGGATATTGACTACCGAAGTACGAATATGTACTTTGGCGGGTTCCATGAACGGACCAAGCGGGATGAGGATATTAATGCTTCGCTGATTCGGACACTGGCGCGGCCTCAGGATTATGCGGCAACGGCTTTTCCGATCAGGGAAACCGTTTGGCTGACCGGGCTGGGTTACGAATTCGACGATCCTAGGCTGATCAGCCAATTCGTGACGGAGGCGCGGCTAATAGGGCTTTTGTCCCTACTGAGGAACCGGTTCAATCTGATTGTACTCGATCTTCCACTGGACCTGCTTCGCCAGTACCAGGAAATTATGATCCATATTGACAGCTTCGGACTTTGCGTGCCAAATGATTTGTATTCCGTATTAAGCACCTTAAGAAATGTGGAGAACAGCCTTCCTAAGGAACAGGCGGTCTATTTGAATGCGAAGTCCAAACTTGTGGTTACCAAGTATAATGACAGGTCCCGTTTTCAGGGAGAAAGCTTTACGCCGGAGGCTGTAAGCCGGGTACTCACTTCCGGCCTTATGGAAGACTTTACCTACGAAATGAAGGTAGCGGGTTATGTCCCCTACAGCAACGATTTCGACATGCAGATTGAGTCTGACGTGCCGTTAGTACATAGCAGTTCCAATTTCGAGCGGGCATACGGAAACATACTTCTACGACTACTGGAGGGAACGGGATAAATGGATTTGAGCAGTCTTAAGAATGCGGCTCCGAACAGGCAGTTGTTCAAGCGAGGGGCGGCTCTGCTCTTCAGCATCATCATCATTGTGACCTCTTATCTAGTGATTACGGAGGCAAGCCGGGATGCGAACGATGTCGTCGAAGTTCTGCGGGTCAAGCCGAGCGAGGGCATTCCCGCCTTCGTCGCAGTGGATGACAAGCTGATTGAGAAGTACAACATTATTAAGAAGGAATATACAGAAGACATGGTGCTTGCGGAGGACCTGGAAGAGGTCAAAGGGAAGTTGACAGCCAACTTTCTCAGAAAGGATACGGTACTGTTCAAGGACCAATTGATCGATGAGAAGCCGCAGAAGAACGAGTGGTTATACCAGGTAGAGGAAAACAATGAAGTGCTGACCCTGCCGTACAGTTTCCTGGAGGTTGGGGGCGACATCCTGATGCCTGGTGACCGGGTCCGTATCCGCGTTACTTATGAGGTTGATCAGGCGAGCGGAAACGGCGGCAATCCGAACGCAGTGTATTCACAGTCGCCGAACAAGGTCAAGAAGACGGAAATTCTGTTCGACAGTATCATTGTTAAGGATATGCTGAATGCGAACAGCCATTCAATTTACGAGGTGTATAAGGAAGTCCAGAAGCTGGACGAGAACAAGAAACAGGAAGTTATGAAGAGTAAGGACTTCCTGAAGAACATTCAGCCGCGGGCGCTGCTGCTGGAGGGGACCACTGAGCAGATCAACAATTTTGCCAGATTTAAAGGACTGGATGGCAATTCGTTTCTGATTACGATCCTGAGCCGGAAGAATAGCAATGTAATTGCCGATCAGCTGCCCACTTTGGAGAAAGAGGTGGAATCATGGATCGGAAGCGACGAATAGGGCTGAACAGTATATTTCAAAAAATATCCTCCAAGGATCTGGTTGGCGCGGAACTTCAGGAAAGCAGCCTGATTTATAGCGTAGTTGGCTTTATTCCTGCGACCGACTTTGTCGATAACGCGTTGCTGATCAGCAATCTGGCCTATCTAATTTCACAAAAAGGACTCAATACATGCGTGGTTGATCTGAAGGTATTCTACCCTAGTCTGTACCAGAATTTCGATACTGCTGCCCCCAAAAAAGGGAATGGCCTGATCAAATTGCTAAAGAGTGACAAGGTGGATTTTCGCGAGGAGCTTACGAAAACGAAATATGAGCGCCTCTATCTGCTATCTCCGAGCCCGCAGGATTTGATAGAGGAGTACTTTGACTTCGAGTTTGGACATCTGGAGCGCGTCATCGATACCTTGAAGACTATGTTCGACATCGTGCTGATCGATATCCCGAACAATCCGCCTTTGGAATTCTGCCTGGGGGCGATGAAATACTGCCACATCGGGTATTTCACAGCTGCCGAACGAATGGAAGCCTTGGTCAATATGGTTAAGCTGCTGGATTTCGCCCAGTCGGTCGGTATCAGCACCGCCAAATTCATGAGCGTCATCATGATGAATCTGCAGAATATCGAGTTCGATTACAAGGTTATGAAAGAGACCGGCTTCCATATTGCTGCCGCTCTACCGCTTGTAAAGGACGCCGTCACCTGCGCCCATGAAGGCAAGCTGTATATCAAGGACAGCCCGATTGTTAACAAATACTTCAAAAAGGATATTCAGAAACTGGCCGACCGGTTGGCGGACCAATAGAAGGAGAGAGAGCCTTGCTGACACGCGGAAAAATCAGCGATATGCAGCAAAAGGTGTTGCATCAGGTCCAACCCAAGGAAAACCTGGAGGAGCTGGCCAGCAAATATACGACCATCAGTTTCGAGGAAGCACTCGAGCTCTGCCAGAAATACATTACGAAGATCACGACCCATGCCTACCGCCGGGAAACCGATCCGGCCCGGAAGCGAGAAATGACCAAGTCTTATATCAACGAATTCGTGGATTCGCAGATGCCTTCGGTCGAGGGTTATCATGATTTGCCTCAGTTGAAAAATGCACTAATCAATGAAATTACACATTACGGCCCGATCACAGAGGCGATGGAGAACCCGTCGATCGACGAAATCCGCGCCAACGGCCCGGATCAGATCTTCGTCGAAAGCGGCGGCAAATCGTTCCCGTGGAACCAGCATTTTACCGACAAAGAGCATATGGAGCGGATCATCGCCAAGCTTATCGGTGTCTCAAAGATGCGGCTGATCCCGAAGATTCCGATGGTGAACGCCAGAACAATTGAAGGGTACCGCGTCAATGCGACCCACGCGGATATTTCGCCATACGGCCAGCCGGCGTTCGTGATCCGCAAATTCAGCAAGAAAAGTATCAATCCGAAAATGCTCGTCGAGAATGAATCGTTCTCCTCCAATATGTATAAGCTGCTGTCGCTGATTCCTAAGTCGGATCTGTCGTGGATTACAGTAGGTCCGACCGGGAGCGGGAAGACGACACTGAACGAGATTCTGGTCAAGGAGATCAACCCGATGCAGCGCATCATCACAATCGAGAATCCCTCAGAGATGCGGCTCATCCAACGGGAGAGCGGGAGCGAGCACGGGAGGGTGCTGAACGACGTGCTGCAATACGAATCGGTTCCGGAGGATGACGATTCCAGCCCGGCGACGATGGAAAATTTGCTTATTAACGCGATGCGCCAGTCGCCGCACTGGATCGGCCCGGGGGAGCTGCGGACGCCAGGAGAATTTGCAACAGCGCTCCGTGCAGCCCAGACAGGTCATTACTTCTTCTCGACGTTGCACGCAGAGGGGGACAAGGAGGCAATTTACCGCTTTCTGACAGCTTATCTAATGGCTTCCAACGAACCTGCCGAGCTCGCCCTTCGCAATATTTGCAGCGCTGTGAAGTTCGTTATTTTTCAGGAAAAGCTGGCAGACGGCACTCGTAAAGTCACCTCTATCTCTGAGATTCTCGGTGCTGAAGGCTTGAATCCGCTGATCAACCAGATATACCGGTACGAGTATGACGATGTCATCGAAGAATGGGACGAAGGCAAGAAGATTATCCGGATCTCGGGTCGCCACCGCCGGGTCGGCAAGCTGTCGGAGAAGGTTCAGCAGCAGATGATCAAGGCCGGGATCAAGCGAAGTCGCTTCGAGCTATTTACGATCGATCCGGCTGAGGAAGAATCGGAGGTGTACGAGTTCCATGAATACGCCTTTAGTCACTAGCCTGCTGCTTGGACTGGCCGGATTTATCCTGTTCAACGCGATATTCAGCGTCAAATTCTTTCAAGGTCTAGGCGGTTACCTTCTGGAACAGGTGGACACCCTCGCGGAACATTTAAGCCGCTACAATACCAAACGTTATGTGGACCGGGTCAAGCGTGAGCGAATTGTAAGGCGTAAGGAGAATGTTTATGCCAAATACAACCGGATGGTAGAAGGGCTGATTCTCGATTTCAACATGCCGTTCACACTGGAGAGCTTTACCTCCATGCTCTGTATCTGTTTTGCAATCGTGGCGCTGCTGGTCATTCTGTTCATGAAAAGCGTAACACTATCGGTACTGATCACGATCTCGATCTTCATCGGACTGCTAACCTTTTTCGTTATGCAGTCGAGGGCGATTCAGGCGGAGCGGCTTGAGAACATCATGGATGCCGAGGACGTCATCTGTCCCCTGGCCCGTGAAGGCGTGCTGGTAGCGATCAAAAAGGTGATGGAGAACGATGAATATATCAGCCCAGGTCTTCGCCCTTATTTCCGGCAGTTCATTGACAACTGCGAGAACAACGGATATTCCTTCAAACAGGCAATCCAGTTGCTGAACAGGCAGCTTGGGCCCAAATTCGACAACTTTGCCAAGAAGGCGGTTATTTTCGAATATAACGAGCGTAAAGGGATGGCGGATATATTTCTCGATATCGTCGATGAGAATGCGGTGCTGCGGGAGATTAACTTGAAGAAAGAAACGATTTTCCGCAAAATGAACCGGAACTTCATGATGAAGACGGCCGTTATCGTCCTGTTCTTCCTGTATGCACTGACCGTCGAGGACTTCCGCGGGTTCATGCTCAATACGGATACCGGTAAAATGATCAACACCGTCATGATCAGCATCGTCTGCCTGAGCTTTGCCAGAAGCCAGGTGCTCCAGGGCAATATGGGTGGGGGAGGCGATAAGAAATGATCGTTATTGCCAAACTCGCAACCATGCTATCCATTCTTTATCTGGTCAAAACCTTGTTTTATCCGATGATGCGTTCGGTCAGCCGGAGCCAGAAGAAGCGTGCTCGCCAGTACGTGAAGCAGCGCAAGAACGAAAGGTTCAAGCAGAAGCTCAGGCGCTACAAGCTGAGATTTGCACGAAAGTATGGCGGAGTGCTACTCAGCGGCACTGAAAGGCTGAGATTCAAAAAAATGATAGGCCGGCTGGATCTCGGTAAAAGCCCCGAGGAAATCCGCATTGAGCAGATCCTGTATCTGTTGGGTGCTATTCTTCTTACGCTGCTGATGATGAAACTCAACACCCTTATCGGCTATTTATCGGCAATCTTAATTATCCTTGGCTGGCTGTATCCCGTCTCGGAGCTGGAGAAAATGATCGAGCGAAAGAACAGGAACATCGCGCTTGATTTTCCGGCATTTTACAGCATGGTGTATTACCAGTACATCAAATCGGTAAATATTCACCTGGCCGATGTGCTGAGAGATTATATCCCGAACACCAATCCTGATATCGGAGAGGAGCTCGGTGTCATGCTGGACAATACGGAGTACGGCGAGGAATACGCGCTGAAGCAGCTGAAAAAACGGGTGCCGCTGCATCATGTCATCAAGTTCTGCGATATTATGGAGACCCGTCTGAAGGGTTACGACAATATATCACAGATGGCTTATCTCAAAAATGAGCTGGACGGCTTCCGCGTACGGGCCCTGGAGGAAGAGCTGGAGAAGAGAGAGCGCAGCGGCGCACGGATACAGATGGCCCTGATCCTGGTGCTTGCGGCTTATATCTTGATTTATTATCTGTTTACGATCCTAGATTCGATCAAAATGTTTCAATAGAGGATCAACACGTATGGCTATCAGCTCTTTTTAAAGAGATACAGGAGGAGAATGGAAATGGGCAGATTTAATATGAACGACCGGGTGGAAAAGGAAGAAACAAAGCTGAGTGTGAAGACGGCGGCGGCAGCTCGGCTACACGTTATGCTGACCGAAGAGCGCGGCGCAGTAGGTGTGAAAGAGATTGCAATCACAGTGGCTGTCATCGTTATTATCGGTGCAGTGGTTTCACTAGTTACCGACACCTTTTTAAATACATGGATCAGTGAAATATGGACCCTGTTTATCGGACAAATCAAAGAAATGACTACGTCCTAATCCGGAGGTTATTGTATGCGCGGTGTTGCGAAGGCGGTGCTCGGCGTTATTTTATCTTCGGTTGCGATTCTGCTGCTGCTGAATTTAGCCTTTTTCTTCCCGTGGTATTTGACGTTGATCACCGAAACGTATAATGTCTCCCAGATTGTGGCCGGAGACAATTATATGAAGGAAACCTATTACGAGGATGCGCTGGAGCGGTTGCAGGAGCGGCCGATATTCCAGGACAAGGAAGACAAGATAGAGATTTTGATTACGAATGCGGACGGCCGCAGCGCCATTGGTGACGACGACGAGACTATCTACTACGACAGCGCCGAGATTGACAAGCCTTACCTTCAAAGAGGTGAAGAGCTCGAGGTAGAGATCAAGGCGGTGTATCCCTTTACCATTACTCTATGGGGAAAGAAGCTGGAACGCGAGCTGCCCGTCTCGTTCAGCATGTCAACTACAGGTCTGAAGCATTACAAGGATCTGGACTATTATACGGACTGATGGGAAGGGAACCTTTTTGAGGAATATAGCCATTGCTATTCTGGTCGTTGTCGTAGCTTCTATCGTCATTCAGCCACTCGGAGAGCTTGCCAATCTATTTAGGGAGAAGGTCACGCTAAGTTCCGCTGTCTCAAATGCCCTGCGTGCCGCGAGGGACCGGAGTCTCGAATATGAGCTGCTTCGCGAACTGGATGCCAATGTGGATGAAGAACGGTTCAAGGACTATTTTGCCGACGCGTTCGAGGATACGCTGAATGTCAGTCAAGTGAATGAATTAGGGGATACAGTTACTTTTACCTCCAACGACGGGAAGTTTAATGATTTCACAGTCAGCTTCGACTTTGTGGAGAATACAGACTTGAATGGCCGGATGGTTACCCAAGTAGATATTGAAGCAAGATCGGATTACAAGTTCAAGACCAAGGCTTTGCAGTTAGCCGAGGAAGCCGGAAGCTCCGGTAAGGTTGAACTGATTAGCAAGCGGACCTATTTGCTCTCCGTCAGGAACTAGAGATAAGGAGGGACTTCTATGGACTACATCATGGTAACTCTGCAGACTGAGGATGGCCGCGAGGCCGATCTGAAAGTTCCGTCATTTGTACCAGTCAGCGAGCTGCTCGGCATGCTGGCTGAAGCGCTCCATCTGGTGAACAGAGCGGAGACTCAGTTGCAGGCCGAGCCGCTCGGCCGGATTCTGCAGAGCGGAAAGACGCTGGAGGAACAAGGCGTGTGCCACGGTGCACTGCTGACCGTCATATAAGAAGGAGCGATACCATGAACGGAAATTTGCAAAATGGGGGCCTGATTCACCGGAATGGGGATTCGCTGCTAATCACCGACATTAAGGGATACTCCGGCACCTATCTAATACATAACGATACCAGCTTCGACATTTTCACAGACAGTCTTATGTGGTTCATGAACGGAGAAGGCTCCGGGATTCTCTACAGCGATCAGCGGCGAGGCAATCGCCTTTTCCGATCCGCTACGGACGCACGCGATGATAAACTGCTGCTGGATAAGCCCTGTGCTCAGCCGCTTCTTCGCGGAGATACAGTCTATTATATGGATGAACAGGACGGCTGCCTGTACTGCTGCTCCGCAGACGGCCAGTATGACCGCCGGCTGACGGAGGAGAAGGTGAACGGATTCCTCCTGCTGGAGGATGAAACTGTGATATTCGCCTCCGGTCAGGGAATCCGGTTGACCGGAGCCGACGGACGAAAGGTGGAGACGCTCAGTCCCGAGTCCGCTGGACGGATGGTCCGTGTTGGCGACCGTCTGGCCTATGCTGACCTGGGCAGCGATTTGACCTTGAAGCTGCTTGATCTCAACAGCGGGGAATCGTCGGTTATGGAGGGAATTGCAGCCGCTTCGATCAATACGGACGGACGCTACCTGTACTGCGCCAACCGACGTAACGGCAGCAGCCTATACCGCGTCGATCCCCGTTCGGGGAGCAGCATCCGCATCAGCGGAGAGAGCGCCAATTATTTGCATGTGTTGGACGGCGAAGTCTATTTCAGCCACAGACGAGAATGGTACCGGCTGCCGCTGGCGGGTGGGGAGGCTACGATGCTTCCGCTGCCGGGGGGGACGAACCATGAACACTGAGTTCAGCAGACAACCACGGTTTCTGCCCGATATTCCAGGCGGGGAAGTCGAAGTCCCGAATCCGCCGATGCTTCAGGAAAAGCCGGAAATTTCATGGTACGGCTTGCTGCTGCCGCCGATCGTGATGCTAGTAATCACTGTGCTGATCGCCATGACCTCGAAGTCGATATTCCTGCTGATCTCGGTCGCAACTACTGTGATGACGCTGGTCGGATCGCTTGGCGGAGCCGTCACTCAGATTCGCAAATACAAGTACAAGAAACGGGAGCGTGAGAGCAAATATCTTCAGTTCATCACCGATACCCGCAGTGAGTTGTCGGTAGCCAGAGAGCAGCAGACCGCGGCCATGAACGAGATGTTCCCAGTGCCAGAGCAATGCATCCGCAGGATTATGGAGACTGACAACAGGCTGTGGGAGAAGACGCCGGTTCATAACGATTTTCTGGCGGTACGACTTGGCGTCGGGAGCGCTCCGCTTACGGTGGAGATCCGCTATACGAAGCAGGCGATTATCATGGAAAGCGACCCGCTGCTGATGGAACCACAGCGGCTCGCGATGGATTACGCGAAAGTATCCGGCGTGCCGATTACAGTCAATCTGCTGAAGGAGGAAATCTGCGGCCTTGCCGGAGATGCCTCGAAGACGGGAGAGATGCTGAAATCGATGCTGCTTCAGGTCGTTACCCATCAGGGGTATGACGACGTCCGCGTGGTTGTGCTGACTGATGATCCGGGGCTTAAGCGCTGGAGCTGGCTGAAGTTCCTGCCGCATCTGTGGGATGACAGCATGAACGTTCGGTTCCTACTGTGCGGCAGAGCGCTGGCGCATCAGGTGCTGTCCGAGATGTACGGCATTCTCAAAGACCGGGAGCTGCGAACGACGGGAGGCGGTGCATTGCCGCATTATTTATTCGTCGTTGAGGATGCTTCACTGCTGGAGAATGAGCTGATCGGCAAATATCTATATAGCGGCAACGCCAAGCTCGGTGTATCCGCAGTGTTTGTCGCTCCTAATCCGGCTTACCTGCCGATGAACTGCAAAATCGTGGTCAACCTGCAAGGCAACAACGGAGAGATGGCTATCCGGACAACTGGAGAAAAAATATCCTTTACACCGGACAGGTCCGACTTGAAGGGCCTTGATCTCGCGGCTAGAAAGCTGGCCCCCCTGCGGATCAAGCAGGGGAATGCCGGCTTCACGCTTCCTTCCTCAGTCTCTCTGATGGATATGCTTGAAACAGAGAAGGTGACCGATACCAATGTGCTGCTGAACTGGACCCGGAACAAGACTTATATGGGCATGAGTGTTCCAATTGGCGCACGGGCAGGTGGTGAATCGTTGTACCTTGATATGCACGAGACCGGCTACGGGCCGCACGGACTGGTAGCAGGAACGACGGGGTCCGGCAAAAGTGAGCTGCTGCAGAGCATAATTGTCTCCCAAGCCATACACTATCATCCCCATGATATCACCTTTGTCCTGATCGATTACAAGGGGGGCGGCATGGCGGATGTCTTCAAAGGGATGCCGCATCTTGTAGGGACGATTACGAATCTGGACGGCAATCAGACGACCCGGGCGCTGCTGTCCATCAAGAGTGAACTGATGCGCAGACAGCGGGTCTTCTCGGAGCATGGCGTCAACAGTATCGATAAATATCAGAAGCTGTATTACAGCCGACCGGATCGTCAACGCATGCCGGCCATTCCCCATTTGATCATGATTGCCGATGAATTTGCGGAGCTGAAGCAGGATCAGCCAGATTTCATGAAGGAGCTGGTTAGTACGGCCCGGGTCGGACGAAGCCTTGGTGTCCATCTGATTTTGGCCACCCAGAAGCCGGCCGGGGTCGTGGATGACCAGATCTGGAGCAACTCGAAATTCAAGATTTGTCTCAAGGTGCAAGATGAAGCTGACAGCAGGGACGTGATCAAGCGGCCTGATGCGGCCATGATCAAAGAGCCGGGACGAGCCTATATCCAGGTGGGGAACGACGAAATTTTTGAGCTGTTCCAGTCTGCCTTCTCGGGAGCGGATTACGACCCCCAAGGCGAACTGCAGAAGCTGGAAAACCAGACAAAGCGTGTCTATAAAGTGTCTGTTACTGGTCGGAGCGAACAAATTTATCCGCTGGAAGAAGAAAAGATCGCCCGACATGAGATGCCATCCCAACTGCAGGCAATGGTCGAGCATATCACGCTGACTGCGGAGCGCTTCGGAATTGAGCCAGTCAAAGGACCTTGGCTGCCGCCGCTTCCCGAAACAGTATATCTGGAAGATATCGTTACCAGTAGTTACGGGGAAGGTGTAAGGCCAAAGCGTGAAAGCCTATTGAGCATCCCCGCCGGATTGCTGGACGATCCTAGAGGACAGAAGCAGGAAGCGCTGGAGTTTGATTTTGCCGGAGAAGGCAATCTGTTCGTATATGGAGCACCGGGAACGGGCAAAACCGTCCTGCTGCGGACGCTGTGCCTGTCCTCTGCGCTGCTGTACTCACCGCAGGAGGTCCATATATACATCATGGATTTCGGAGGCAGTTCGCTGAAGTCGCTGGAACGGCTTCCGCATGTCGGCGGCGTCATGACTCTGGAACAGGAAGAGAAGATCGACCAGTTCATGCGCTTCGTGTTCCGTATCATGGAAGAGCGGAGAACTCTCTTCGAAGAGGTAGGCAGTGAAGGCTTTGCAGATTACCGCCGAAGCGGGAAGGAGCTGCCTGCGGTCCTGCTGATGATTGACAACTACTTCGCGTTATCTGAAACCTATGAAGATATTGACACCCAGATGGTTGTATTGGCAAGGGAAGGCTTCAAATACGGCATTTATCTGATAGCAACTGCGACGAACAGCGCGCTGGTTCGTTATAAATTTTCGGTCAATTTCAAAATGGCCGTCAGCCTGCAAATGACGGAGAAAAGCGAATACGATGGAATTGTCGGCCGGACCGAAGGGCTGGAGCCGGGGAAGACGTCCGGCCGTGGACTTGTTCGCGGCAAGCCGCCGCTCGAGTTCCAGACTGCACTGCCCGAGTTCAGGGAGCTGCGCAGTGAAGTAATCATCGAACGGCTGAGTGAGGCTGATGGTACTCGGGCAGTACCGATTCCCGTCATGCCGGCAGCAATTGATCTGGCTGCTCTGGCTGGGGAAGGCAGTAGATTGGCCATCGGACTGTCCAGCAACGATCTGCAGCCTGTCTATATTGATCTGCAGTCCACTCCAGTCCTGATGGTTGCCGGTGACGCAATGTCCGGCAAAAGTACGCTGCTGGTTTCCTGGATTACGCTGCTGGGTGAAAGGCAGAAGGATCTTGAAGTGTATGCGCTAGATTCTTCGGGCATGGGCATTTATGAACTCATGAACCGGTCTTATGTGACAGATTTGTCGGGTGTGGAAGACATGTTCGAGTTCGTGGAGAAATTCAAGGAGAAGCTGGAATTGCGGCGCTCCGAGCTGCTGGCTTGCCGGATGTCGGGAGGAGATCCGGCACTACTCACAGCAGGCTGGAATCCTATTCTGTTCGTCATCGATAAGTTAGGTGAGTTAACCGGAAATGAAATGTTCGCGCTTCATGAGCTGCTCGAACGAATCATTCGGCAGGAGCGCGGCCTGAAGATCTCAATCATCGCCGCAGACAATACGACTGATCTGGCCTCGAATTGGGACAGTCTCGGCAAGGTCATCCGCGAGGAGCAGACGGGAATTCTCCTTGGACGGATCAAGGAACAAAATCTGTACTCGGTATCTTATCCTTTTGGTTCACAGGAACGGAACATGCTGCAAGGCGATGGTTATCTGATCGTCAAGAATAAGTACAGCGGACTACGCTGCGCCGTGCTGAAGAAAAAAGACAGAAGACTACAACCCGTAACTTAAATCTGTAGCAGAGGTGAGAGCATGTCGATCAGCCCATCTGAAATTAGGAGAGACGCCGCGCGTATCAACGGTCTGACTGGGGATGTGCAGCGGATTTCAAGAGAGATGCAGGCCCAGTACCACCTGGTCGAGGAATACTGGTCCGGCACCGCATCCAGGTCGCTGCAGGATCAATATCAGACGCTCGACAACGAGATGAGGGCGCTGCTTCGTAGCCTGAACCAACTCGAGAGCGGAGTTCAGCGGGTAGCATCTGAGGTACAGCGGGCCGAGCAAGAACGTGCCGAGAAGCGGCGACAGGCCGAGCGGCTCGCTGCCGAGAAGGAGCGGGAACGCAGGGAAAAAGAAAGGGAACGGCAGGAACGGGCGCGGAACAGCCGTTAATTTTCATCCGGAATCCGCCGGTTTCGGTATGCATTTGAAAGGAGGTGAATACAATGGCAGGAAACAATTTGACTTTTAGTCCAGATCAGGCACTAGGCGTAGCCAAATCGATCAGCAATAAAGCGAACAACGCACAGACCTTGATCAATCAGCTGCAAAAAGAAATTCATGGAGTTAGCGGCTGGTGGCAAGGTGAATCCCAAACTGCGTTTGTTCAGCAGTTCGACGGACTTATGCCTAGTTTTAAAGAGCTGGTTACTTGTGTGGAAAATATCAGCAAGAACCTTACTCAAATCGCTAACATCAAACAGCAGGCTGAGCAGGAAATGGCCAGTAAGCTGCGCGGAAGATAATATTTGCATCTGACAGGCATGGCAAGCAGGCCGGAGTGTCCGGTCTTGCTGTCCTGCCATGCTTTATATTGCAGGATTCTATACATAGGATCTGGAGGGAACGATACGTGAAATTGACTGATAAGGAATACCTGATACTGGCCTCATTCGTGGATGACGTACATAATGACGCCGTGCAGACAGGCATTACAATCCGTGAAATGCTCATGGATTGCATTGAAGGCGACGAATTCTTTTGCGTGACGGAAGAGATCCAGGCTTACAGCAGGTTGCTTGAGTTGAAGCTTGCTGCCCTTTGGAGCGCACCGGATGCGGCGGGCTATGCCTTTACTAACGAAAATGACGATAAATGGATTATCTTTGTATATAAACCGGATGCCTTGCTTGAGAACTTGAAGACCCTGCTGTCCGGAGAGAACACCCTGATGAAGCAGGCAGCCCAGTTTTTGCTGGCGAATTGCGGTAACGGAGCTTGTTTCGTAACCGGCTTTGGTCTTGGAGGCGCTCTAGCGTTGTATGCGGCTGGATTAGCGGAGGACATTCAGGGTGTTGTCTTTGATGCACCGGGAATCGGGCAAATATCGGAGGCACAAGGCTCCGGCCAGACGGATCTCTGCAACATTCTTGCTTACAATAGTCTGGTTTCTGCACTAGGTATTCACAGTGAGACGTTTCAGTTCGCTGTGCCTGCGGGGGGCGGCACTACCGGAATTCCGCTGTTAGGGCAGGCTGACCGGCATTGCTACAAGACCGACTCCAATGGAGGCATCATCACCGGTGATCCGGGAGAAACCTTCGTACTGCTGTCGAAGCTGAACATTCTATTTGAAGAGGGTGATAGCATCGAAGCCGTTTCGGGTGCTTTTCTCCGGGCAGCGGATCTGCAGGACAGTGGAGCAAGTGGACTGATCCATGCGATGCTGTCAATCAGCGAACGGATGAATCTTAGCGGTATACGGGAAGCACTTGCGGAAATTGGCGGTCATTATGATCGACATGTGCAGGAGATATGGCGGAAATGGAAGAAGGATATGACCGGCTATGCGCGAAAGCAGGGGCAAGATGAACTTGTGGCAACTTTTGCGGAGCAGAGCGAGTCCGCCATGTTGGAAGCGTCGGCACTGCTTGAAGAATTGTACCGGATATCGGAAGCTTTTCTGAGCGTTCTGGTTCTGTATGGGCAGGAAGAGAGTCGGCTGCCTGATCTGCTGGAAGAGCTCCTAAGCGGCCTCACAGAACCGATGATCGCCCGGCTCGAGCGGCTGTCCCTGCAAATGACAGCAGAGCTGGATGGTTTGATGGAAATGTCACTGAGCGCGGCATTTGTATGGCCGGAACTGCATTTCAATTTCAAAAAGTAAGGCCATAGAAAACCTAATCGAACATGAAGTTAGGAGCGTGGACATGCTTGAACGATATGCTTAGAAGGGCAGTGCTGATTCCTATGGCATTTTTAACACTGCTCAGTCTGTTTGGTTGTGGTAAACCACGGGATGAACGGGCGGCAGAA
>JAILZT010000024.1 GCA_023512345.1 Paenibacillus sp. | reverse complement strand
TATGAAGGATATAAATTAGTAGAGGATAAAAGATAAAGTTAAGTGCTCAGTTGTACATCAATAATTGAACTAACGGGAAACGTTAGTTGAATAAAAAAGCGACAGTCAGGACTTTATTTGTCCATGGCTATCGCTTTTTCTAAATCTTTATGACGTGTAATTATAAAATCCGTAGCGTAGTAGCAGTAGTCAAAAAATATAATAAAGACAAGGAAGCAAGAGGCTTCTGGAACACTCCAATTCTGGTTGCGGAATACTGTGACGGGCATTCACACCGCAGCTCATACCCGAACTCCTCCTGGGCAACCGTGATCTCAGCGGCCTAAGATTTGGATCGAGAACGTGAACCGGACACGTTAAATAAGTACCGGACACATCGGATGTGAAGCCCAATCTGGGGCAAGGCGCATTAGCGGTAGGCGCATATCAAACAAATTACCGCTTATGTTTAGCAACAACCGCGTATCGTTAATATGACCCAAAACTCATTATCGCGTTGCGTGGCTTGCATATAAGATGTGGTGGTGAGGAATAAAGAACAGGTGCTTTGTTCTTTGCCATCTATCATTGAGGGTAACAGCTAGCATTGTTACTTTTTTTGTTTACCATATCGGAAAAGGAGACCAGTGGTATGAATTTTGTCCAACCCATACGAGAACTTGAAACCATAGTAAAAATCAAAGAATATCTGAAGCTTACAAGTGAGCGAAATTATATATTCTTCTGTATGGGCATTCACTGTGGACTTCGGGTTTCTGACTTATTAAAGCTAAGAGTTAACTCCGTTCGAAATCAAACATACATTACTCTGGTTGAAGAGAAAACTAAAAATTTTAAGAAGAAACGAAAAAAGAGAAAGTTCATTCTTCATCCAGACATGATTGATGATCTGAATTCTTATGTTCACGATATGAAGGATAATGAATTTTTGTTTCCAAGTAGGCAACGAAAAAAGCTGACCGGAGCTAGGAAGGAAGCATTTGATAGAACGACTGCTTATAAAATGTTGAACAATGTGGCCCATGTGTTTGACCTAACGGAAATCGGTTGTCATACCATGAGAAAAACGTGGGGTTACCACATGTATATAGCCGATCCAACGAATCTAGCGTTACTAATGGAAACCTTCGGACATACAGATCAAACGACTACCTTGCGCTACTTAGGGCTAACACAAGACGCTATGGACGCTGCAATACGCCGTTTGAGTTACACATAAATCTTTCAATGTCGCACTCAAATAGAGAAGAGAGAAAAACCTTGATTTTATGCGATTTCTTGCTTTCTATGAGTGCAACAGAATATAGGTTATGATGCACCACACTGACATAATTTAGTGAAACCCGTAGTACAAGTAGAGCCTGCCAAATTCGGCGCGGCTCTTTTTTATTGGTAACGTTCTGACCTATTTTGACCTTAGCGTGAATTCCAACTTAAATAATACGAAGGCAGGAGTGATACAGTTGGCGAGAGAGCAAAGTCCAGACCGAAAAAAAGCGCTGAAAATCTGGCTGAAGAGTGGGCGGCAAAAGAAATTGAGTGAAATTGCAGCTGAGTTAGGACTATCGGCATCCATGGTTCGTAAGTGGAAAAGCGTTGATAAGTGGGATGAAGTGCCGAAGACCGGAAGACCGCGAGGAGCACCTAAGGGGAGCAGGAATGCAAAAGGGAATAGAGGCGGGAAAGGTGGCCCTCCTGGTAATGACAAGGCGGTGACACATGGATTCTTCCGAAAGTTTATGCCCCAAAACCCTGAATACCTAGAGATGATTGATGTTGTAGAAAACATGGACCCAATAGAAATGATCTGGTACAACATTACCATTCAGTTCAGAGCCATCATATGGGCGCAACGTATCATGTTTGTTAATGACCAGAGTGAAATGGTAAAGGAACTCAAGAAACAGAAATTTGAGATCCACAGCACTGGCAGAGGGAAGGCTAAAGAATTACATCAGATGGTTGTTGAAGAAGAATACGAATTTCAGTTTTCATGGGATCGATACGCCACTTATCTTAAGGCTCAATCGGCTGCTATGTCAGAACTTCGAGGTGCTATCAAACAATTTAAAGCTATTGCTCCAGAGGAAGATGAACGCCGAATCAAACTTGACGGGATGCAAGCGCAGATTGAGAAGACAAGACTGCAAATCGAAGAGTTGAAGAAGGGTAAAGGTGATTCTGAGGATGATCTTATTGAAGACTGGGTAGATGCCGTGACGGAGAATGATGCACTTAAGAAGGTTTAAGGAGGAAAAATAAGAATGAATTGAGAATATAATATGTAGTACCTAAATGTGAAGGAATGTGTAGTATGAGAAGAATGCTAGAATCACTTGTACAAAAATATGAAGAGATTCGTCTTTCTTATGAAAATGTTTTAAAGAAAAGGAATAATACAAATTCTAAAAACTTTAAAGACTTAGCAACAATAATCAAATATAAATTATGGAAATTAATTATAAGGCCCTTGATAAAATTTTTCTTTCTGACGTCATCACTACTTTTTACTTTATTAATAAACGTTCTTAATGGAATACTCTCTTCAGAAAACAAACATCGAAAGAATCACAAAATATTCTCGATTGTACTCGATTTAGTAGTCATGTATATACTACTTATCATTTTTACAGACAGCCTTAAATCTTTTTTATATAATATGATATTTTTAGTTGTGTTCATATTACTTCAAACTCATTTAACAAAAATTCCTAGGTTGTGTTATCAGCTATTACTCTACCCTCTAATTAGTAGTTGGCTCGTATTGTTCATTTACATTAGTATTAATGAACTTTTTAACATAAAGATCAATTCATTAATTAATGGGTTTGTCATATTTGGAATTATAATTGTTGGTATACCTATATTATCTTTTATTCTATATATAAGAAATTATAAAAAAGTAAAAAGAACTTCTCATTTAAGGGTTGCACTAGAATTTAATTATGTTCTATTGTTGATTTCTACATCGCTAATATTCCTTTATTTATCGTTAAACAGCAATCTTGAAACTTTGATGCCAAGAAATATACTGAATAATCTTGCAGGAAATAACACGAGTGTTAAGGATTTTTTAACAACAATGACTAACTTAATGACTATCCCTTTTTTGTTCTCTAATGCTTTGTTAAAATGGTACACAGAATATTTGGATTATAAAAATAAATTGGAAAATGACACTATTTAATCTAACAATTTGAGCGCCCACTGAGGGCGCTTTTCTTATTTACCAGGGAGATTAAACTAGGAGGAGAGATTATGAAAGAATCAAAAATTTCTAGCAAAAGATTTATAGCTTCAAGAAGAGAATACCAGAGTACCGAAAGAACCCTGTTCTATTCTGCATCGAACTATTGAAATTCACACCAGATGAATGGCAAGCAGAGGTCATGATGGATATTGCTTCGAGTCCACTCGTTTCAGTTCGCTCAGGTCAAGGAGTCGGCAAGACAGGACTAGAGGCGGTAATAGCGCTATGGTTCCTGTCTTGTTTTCCGTTTCCTAAGGTTATTTGCACGGCACCAACACGGCAGCAACTACACGATGTTCTTTGGGCAGAGATAAGTAAGTGGTAAGATAAGAGCCCTGTGTTAAAGCGTATCCTCAAATGGACTAAGACAAAAATATACATGCGGAATTATGAGGAACGTTGGTTTGCAACCGCTCGAACAGCCACTAAGCCTGAGAACATGCAGGGCTTCCATGAAGATTACATGTTATTCATTGTAGATGAAGCCTCGGGGGTAGAGGATCGAATTATGGAAGCTATCCTTGGTACGCTATCCGGTGAATTCAATAAGCTGCTGATGTGCGGTAACCCAACACGTACTAGTGGTGTATTCTATGACTCCCACAATAAAGACCGAGCTGATTACCGTACACATAAGGTATCCTGCCTGAACAGCCCGAGAACGAGCAAAGATAACATTGCTATGCTAAAGCGTAAATATGGTGATGGTAGCGATGTATGGCGGGTTCGTGTAGAAGGAGAATTCCCACGGGGTGAATCAGATACATTCATAGCGCTAGAAGTCGCTGAGTTTGCTAAGGATGAAGTCCGCATACAATCCAAGGGCAGCAAGCTAACCGTTGGTGTAGACGTTGCCCGTTTCGGTGATGATGAAACCACCATATACGGACAGATCGGCGGCAAGGTGGCAAAGACTCACTTCCACCACAAACAGGACACCATGACTACTACCGGTTGGGTGCTTCGACTTATTGATGATATCAAAAGCGAACGTCCGGAAGTCAATGAAGTAGAAATCAGAGTCGATGATAGTGGTATTGGTGGAGGTGTAACGGATCGGCTGAATGAAATTAACGATGAAAAGAATCTAGGGTACACCATAATGCCGGTTAACAACGGATCATCTGCTACTGATGAGCACTACGGTAACCTTGGATCTGAGATAGGGGGATACACAAAAGAGCTGCTTGAAGAGAACATGAGTAACTTCATGCTTGGCGTTCCTGGTGTTCTTGAATTACCCGATGATGAGAAGCTTATTGCTCAGTTAACCACTAGAAAGTGGCGTATGGGTAGCAATGGTAGGATATACCTGGAGCGAAAGGGAGATATGAAAAAGCGTGGGCTTCAATCACCAGATAGAGCGGATGGATTTGTATTGGCTTTTGCAAACATCCAGACTGGTACTGGATTTTCGTTCGGATCTATATCAACATAAAACCATGGATGTAGGAATTTTCTCCTTATATGTCGAATTAACTTAAAAACAGACACAGTGGAGGAATAATATGAACAGACCGGAAGTTACATTTTCACGATCAAATAGAGGAATAAAAACTAAGTTTGATGAAGCGATGAAAATTCTACAGTTCAGCATATTGCTAGTAGAGTTTTATCAAAAGAAAGAATTTAATAACGTCATCGCTTTGCAGTTACGTATGCTGCTTTGTGATACACATCAAGGCAAAGATATTTCATTATTAAGGAAGATACAGATGAACCCAAAGTTATATCCAGTCGTTAAATCTTTTGTCACGCTGGATTCAAAAGGATCTGCGTTTATTGCGGGAGATCTTTTTGATTCCAGCCAAGAATCAATACCACTAAGACAATGGTTAAACCAAATTATTTATAGAATAAATCTAGGGGGTAAACTTCATAGATTGACTATACAAGACTTCATTAAATTCTCTGCTAATAAAAGTGGCGGGGCTCACGTTGACAAAACATTATTCGAAAAGGCTTTTATCGTAGATGTTCATGCGGAAACGGTATTATCTAGAATTGCAAAGGGGCTTATTCTCTCACTTGGAAGGGATTTAGATATGATCAACGAAGAGAACTTGAAATCCTTATTTGAACCCGTAGCAAACCCATAATAATTCAATAATATTGAATGTATTCCAAATAAATGGTCGCAAATATTAATAGTTAGTGACTAAAATATGGAGGTAATATAAAATTATGAAGAATAGTATACCTTGGACACAAATTGTAACGGCTGTTGTTGCGATATATGCTGCAATAGTATCTACCATTACACTGATAACAAATCGAAGAGAGAAAATAAGGAGACTTAAAATCATTGCATCAAACGGAGTAATAGGGAATTCTATAATTGGCGCAAGTGAGTTAATGTTATTAATCACAGTATCCAATCCTGGGCATAAGAATGTTGTTATTAACGCTCCGTATTTAAGGTTGCCAAATAAGAATAAATTGATATTTCCCAACCCTGGAACTGATGTACGATACCCGCATAAACTTGAAGAAAGTTCGGCGTGTACACTTTGGAGTGATATGGAACAATTGAAGGACGTTCTGAGATCACAGGGACTAGACGGCATTATAAAATTAAGAGCAGAAGTAACGGATGGTTCTCAACGAATTTATCGCGCAAAGAAAACATTTAAATTAAACTTGTCTATTAGATGATACTGTCGCATTTACTATAGGTTACTTATAATTATGTGGATTATCTTGATTTCCGTAGTAACACCGAAATAAACCCATGATAATATCTAGTCATAGAAGTATGACGTAAAGAAGGCTAGGAAACATATCCTGCCTTCTTTTTTATTTGTGTATAAGTTTTATGATGGTCTTTGCAAACATTCAGACCGATTCTGGATTTGCTTTTGGATAATTTTAAAATCGATACAAAACATTATTGGAAAATAGTAGAATAGGGAGGGAATATACATAAGAATGGCGGGATAGTAATGTTAGATAAACTTGATGGATTCATAAAAAGTATAGTTAGATTTGATAAAAACAAAGACCCCGATTCTATAAAACGATATGTCATCTTAACAGAACTCCCACTCAAAGGATCAATGCGTTGTTCTCGATGTGCAGATATAAGGAAAAATGAGGTTAAACCGCTATATATATCCCCAAACTTTAACAGAACTTATTTTGAACAACATCAAATTAGAAGGATTCAACTTGGAGAATTCAAAGAATCAGATTTAGAGAAAATGGTATTTGGGATGCTCTCTCCCTCTTTATGGGAATGTAAATGTTTTGAATGCGAGTCTATAAGTTATATCACTATATACAACGGACCACTTGGTCAAGAACTAATAGTTCTGCCAAGTTCATTCGGAGGGTTAAGTACAGTAAATACCCCAAAAAATGTTTCGTTTTATCTCGATCAGGCAAATAGAGCGCATATCATGGGCGCTAGTAGTGCTGCTATGGCAATGTACAGAACAGCAGTTGAACAAATTTTAGTTGGAGAGGGATATACCGTAAGGATGTTGGGTCCAAAAATACAAAATTTGATAAAAGATATCGAAAGTTCTGCTGGACCGAAATGGGCTTCAGATATAGACATCGATTTCTTGCAATATATCAAGAGGTTAGGGGATTCCGCAATTCATGCAAACGACGGAGATATAGAGCGTCAAAAGAACTTAGATAATGAACTTATCTTAAGCGTTAAAGAAGCAATCTCATTCCTTCTATATGCAATTTACGAATCTGCTCACAAAAAGAAAACACTCCTTGAAGGCTTAAAATCAACTATGGAGAGTATGAAATAACACAACCATACTCAGGGTTCAAAAGATATAAAGATATGCTATTTATTATGATCGTGAAGGTGATACGGGATTTTCATTTGGATGAAGCTAATCGAATTTTAATAAATATTGAATCCATGACGCTGAACCTACGTAGATAGTATGGTTAACAATTTTAGGAGGCGGAGCATTATGGACTATCCAATTTGGGCAATTAGCGGTCGGTTCTGTGGTAAAGTTTATGACGATCAAGTGTACGACGAAAATGGAAAACATGTAGGATATATTGATGATGCTAGAATCTATTCCGCTAGAACAGGAAGAGTTGTCGGTGAGTTTTATAGGGATGATAGAGTTGGAGTGAAATCCAATAGAACCTACTCTATAAGGGGCATTAGAGGAATACGCGGTTCTAAAGGATTCGGGAAACGAGGAAGCAAGGGTTCGATTAGTCCTGCTGGGTGGACAGACCCCCATTTTTGATAGATCAATTGAATTTTATCCGTAGTAACACCTAATAAAAGCAATGATATTTCTCAATTCATAGAAGTATAAGCGAAGAAGGTCAGGAAACTTATCCTGACCTTCTACTTTACTTGTTGCGGTTAAAATAGACTTTGTTGATATTTCAATGTCAAAGGAAGAATGTCTCAGGAGAAGATAGTTATTATTTGATTAGATTACAGCAGTATGGTTAATGAATTAAGCGGATTAACTTTTATGAGGAATGTTTTTTAACCTCGGTAAACTGTGAGGATGATCTTATAGAAGACTGGGTAATGCAGTAACAGAGGAGCTAAGCGGAAATTAAGATTTAACAGGTGCATTATTGGGATTATAAGGCGTGATACGATTCGATTTTGTGCGATGGGTTTGGGCGATCGAAAAGATTTGTCATTGAGTGAAGTCGAATGTGATATTGAGTACTAAGGATTCAGATATTTTAGGATAATAAATGTTGAGGGCAGGTGAATAATATTACAAATTAAATTTACAAAGAGAGTAAACTCCTAAAGATTTAAAATGAAAAAGTAAAACATTGGAGTGATCAAAGATATGGATGAATTGACTAACAAATGGCCTGAGCTAGTAATAACTATCTCTGGAGTTTTCTTAGGAGCTATTCTTGCATTATGGCTAGCTAAATGGCAGTTATCACGCCAAGCACAAGAAAAACTTAAAGAAGAAAAAATAACCTTACAACACAAATATGACAGGATTTTAATAGAATTGAGGGAAAATAGGGATTCAATAAAGGTTTTAAGCGAGGCACTCGGTGAAAGTAGCGTTGATACCACACATCAAGAATGGGAATACATGATTTCCATTGCTAATTCTTTATCTCTATATTTGTACCATGACCTAATAAACACGTCTCTAAACAAATTATTGTATCAAGATATAGACAAGGAACTTTATAATTCTTATAAGTATGTACAAGAGCTGTATCACTATGTACATAAGCAAGCTAAATATCATTTTGCGTTGAAAAGTATTCCAAATCCTAGAACGCAACTTAATACTCCCTATAAAAATTTGAGCAAATTTACCAACACAGTATTAGATCATCTGGACTACTCAGTAAACCTATTAGATTCAAGAGTTTCAATACTAAATGATATCTGAATGATCACTCGTTGGCCAGGATATGTAGGTGAGATTGAATTCATTAGGATTTTAATATGATATGTTTATATTGTGTAAATTAGTCAAGCTAGTAAGGGGTCAGTTCATAATTTTAGTAATAAAGCCGCTGAAAATATTCAGCGGCTTTATTACTTTAACCTTTAGGGGGAAATGGATCTTTACCATGGCTATCTTTATTTTGGATCTTCCCATCTTAACAGTGAATGATTAGTTAGAGCTTTGGTTTTTAGCAATGGTTCTGGCTGCATCGACGGCTTCTTTTTTTGTGTCAGTAATTTTGGTAGCTTTACTGTTTCCTTCACCTTTAATAGCCCAGCTATTACCGTTGGGAACAACGTGTTGATTTGTTATTTACTCTCCTCTTCTCTTAGGTCTAAAGTTCGACAATATAGGAGGTAATATCTTCCTCCATGGCGAATATTGAATTATGCGGAACGTTAACGGAGGGGTTTCAGGTGGCAAGAAGAAAGAGTAAAGCCAAGCAAGAAGAAGAGTTTATTAACGGGGTTATGGTGCTTGCATCATTTGGATCACTAGTAGGAACTTATACATTAACTAAATCAATGCAGGCTTCAATTATTGTTTGTATCCTTGTTGTAGCTATTGTTATAGCTGCGCTCATTGTTCGGAAATTGAAACATGAGGAACGGCTTAAGAAGTCTGGTATTGCAGAGATTGATAAAATGGATGGCATTCAATTCGAACAGTATCTCGGTCACTTATTCCGACATCAGGGATATAAAGCAGAAGTGACACAGGCAGCCGGTGATTATGGTGCTGATCTAGTTTTGTCCAAAGATGGCAAACGGATTGTTGTACAAGCCAAGCGATATAGTAAGAATGTAGGCTTGAAGGCAGTGCAAGAGGTTCGTGGAGCTGTTGCACATTATGGAGCGTCTGCTGCATGGGTAATAACGAACAGAGATTATACAGAGCAAGCCTATAAGTTAGCTAAATCAAACAGCGTACGCCTTATTAGTCGGGATGAGCTTATTGAAATGCTTCTGCAGATGAAAGAGAAGATGTCGGCTTCTAAAAAGGTTGCAAGTGCTAAGACCAGTGCTTGAGATTATGTGAGTGAGATCTGAAGAGAACAGTGGGGGAACGTGTATTATGGATATACTCGGAGATACGGCTAGAAATGCGTTAGTAGCTTTATCAATGGCTTTTATCGAGACGGTAGGATTATATCTTGCACTTCCTTTAATCGTAGTAGCAGTTTTACTAAGATATGTAATCAGATTAAATGGTCAATCGTTCAAAGTAGTATATGGAATATTCGCAATAGTCTGCATGTACTTCTTTATATATCACGGTATACCGCATTACCAAGTGGCATATGAAAGTAGACTTGCAAAATAAATAAATAAATAAATAAATAAATAAATAAATAAATAAATACATACATACCTCTTAAGACCCTCCATGACGGCTCTATTGAGGAGTCATTATTTTGAACTTACCTTACCTTGGCAACTGTTAAAGAGATAAAGCTATTAGTAGGGGACTTGGAGCGAGACGGAGTAAGGTGAGAGGTCAGATGAATAAATCACCTAAACGATGAGTTTTGGTGTTAGGGGGATTGATTTATGGGATGGAAAGAATGGATTATGCAATCAAGTGCTACTTATTGGGTTCAAGTTGGTATATCATTACTAGCATTATCCATTTCTATCCGAGCATTGGTCATATCAAGGAGAACTCAAATATCTTCAGTAAAAACTGTGTTAAAACCTACGTTTATCGGATTTAGGAGCAACAATCCAGAATATTTAGTGATGACCTTACACAATACGGGACCAGGTAGAGCATTTGAAGTTAAAGTTACAGCACATGAAAAAACTGGCTTTGAAGTTAGGAGATACTTTATTCATGGTACTTGGGTTGAAAATAAAGCTGTCCTAGGCGTGGGTAAACATGCAATACAACCAAATGAAGAAGAAACGTATTTATTTAAAAAAATAGACACGTTTCATTTCCATTATCACAGACCTATAAGAATCAGTTATGAATTGGCGAACGGAGATAATATTAATACATATTGGTACTACAAGATGGGAACAAGTGAGGTTACTAAATTCGTACCACTCTCATCAATTTCAATACTTATTTATAGGTTTTTCGGAAAGATGTTTATTGACAGGATTGCTAAAAGGCAGAACTAAACGATGCAATTCGCATTATTTCTTAGTAAAGGAGAAAACTTCCTGAATGTCGAGTTGCATTAGTACTAAAGCAGAGGAGGGTTTATATGGAATATGTAACTGATGTAGAAGTGTATTTAAAAAATGGAGAAGTAACAGGGACCCACATATTTAAAGATGAGAAGGTGATTATCAATAGGGCGGGCCATTTATGGATAAAAAATAATAGTGAAGTAGTTTCTGAACTTCTTGAATCGGTAAAAATGTGGTTCAAAATGGATACAGATACTGGCACAACAACGCGTTACAATTTTAAAACGAGTGAATCAACACCAGTTATTTTTTCTACAACTTATAGAGTCGATAGTATTAACGAAGAAAGTGGAGCCATCCTTTTTGGAGAAATGTAGTATTGAGGCACCTTAAACAGGTGCTTTTTTTATACCAATAACAGCCCTCTATGTGTTGAAATCAGGCTTAAAAAGCAGGAACGTGCGTTTGTGTGGTAGAAGAAGGAAAAGAGCGGGGCGGGCCGATTTTCTCCGTCTCTCGGTGAGTTCCCATCTATCCGAAGATGAAAAACTAACTCAATACAAATCTTCTGTGATGTAATCAAGAAGAGGAACCAGGAAGCGACCGGTATAGAGCCAACGCTTCATTATTCTAGGTTCTAAAGATGATATAGCTTACTCACTCTGAAGAAATAATTTACAATGGATGTGAGTCTATTTTGAGGGGGGTTTTTATAGATGATATAGAGAAAGATTTAAAGAATAAGTCAGGTGATTATCTGCATTCTGCTGTAAAAGCTGCAATGTCTGCAATTCCTTTGGTGGGAGGATCAGCCTCTGAGATAGTATCAATGCTGATTTCTTCACCAATCTCAATAAGGAGAGATAAATGGCTCATTAAACTCTCAAAAGGAATAGATGAGCTTAAAACAAGAATGCCTGAATTTGATATAGAATCTTTAAATGATAATGAGGTTTTCATCACCACAGTATTACATGCTTCTCAGGCTGCTATTCGAAACCATCAGGAAGAAAAATTGATTGCATTAAGAAATGCTGTTCTTAACTCAGCTGTCGGTATAAGTATCGATGAAAGCATTCTATTAATATTTTTAAGTTTAATTGATACGTTAACTCCTTGGCATCTCCGGATTTTAAAGTTATTTCAAGATCCTAATAACTGGTCCATAGATAATGGAGTAAGCTTTTATAACTTAGGTTCACTCTCTGATTTGGTGGAGTCAGCATTTAATGAGCTACGTGGTAAACGTTCCTTCTATGATGTGGTTGTGAAAGATCTAAACAATCAAGGACTACTGGGGACTGCTAGTCTTCATGGAATGATGACAGGGAGTGGTGTAATGGCCCCAAGAACAACGGAATTTGGAAATCTTTTATTTTCTTATACATCCTTCCCCTATTAGTGAAATTAGGGAACAAATTGTTGAAATTAACCGCATATTTATTGGTCGGTTTTCTTATGCCAAAATTAAAAGAGGACACACTTACGTCCTCCTTATCTACCAGTGTATCCCCGGATAATATAGCGGCTCGCCATTCATGTCATTTTGCTGATATCCGCTATCTCGTCTCCAATTCTAACGAAGCCGAGGGGTACGTTAAGGGGAAACAAGATGAAATTTTATTGCAGTGTGAACTTGAAGTAATGGCAGGTATCCTAAGGCACAGTATCGTAAAATCGTTAAGGCTGGAATCGCCAAATGGGTGAAGGACTTTCAGGACGGCCGGATTGAAATTAAGACGGTGGACGACCTGAAGAAACTGATTGAGATTGAAATATTGAGCTGCAGAAGGATGAATTGTAACTGCCGTTTAATTTGCTCTACAGGACTGCTTCCGGTCACTAAAATCCATCCCCCAAATAATACAGGGGTTTTTATTTTAAAGAGGATCGCTTTATTAATATGTCGAATTCATTAACAATACATAGATTAAGAGGGTGGAGTATTTGCTTATTGACCAAGCTATTCAGTTTGTTATTGATGAGGTTGAAATTCCAGCACTAGAACATCAGTTGCTAGAAGATGAATTTAAAAATAAAGTCAAACGTTCGAGGACTGTTGTCCACCGAATTAAAAAAATCGGTGATTTAAAAAGATACTTACAGCGTTTCGAAACAGTTGCTGCTCCTGGAGATGACAAGAGAAAATTATATGACCGCTTTAAAGCACTTAACTTGAAAACATATGAAGACCTTTACCCGGAATTTATTGAACTTTATGAGCAATATTTCGACGATGTGACTGTCCTTGATGATTTTGTGCTTGGTAAGGAATACACATCATGGGATATATCTATCTTCTCACAGACTTATGATACTCAGTCCGGGATTTACTTGATTGGTAAAGAGCCAAACTATCAGGCTATTTTTATTAAGGCTACATTTGATGGTGGTAAGTATGCCAATGATTGGATCGAGAAGTATGATGTATTGAAGTATTATATGTACAGTGTTAATGGAGTTTTCAATCCGAATTATAAATACAATGCAGCAATTATTAATTCAATTAAAACCAAGACCCCAATATATGTCTTTGAAAAACAGAGCACACGATTAACGTTAAAGGGGATCTATAGCTATGAAAGCGATCATTCAGAACTTTTAGATGGTTCAAGGTGGTTTATTTTAAATAAGATTAATTCACTTGCTACAAACAAAGTCATAACACAAAAAGAATATGATGAGGAGATTGGGAATCAAGTTCGAATTGCTCGGAAGAGAAACAGGAACGAACGAAAGAAACATCTGGATGATGCCCCAAAACATCCGGAAACTGTAACAGTAACAACAACTCAGTTCCTTAGAAATAGTTATGTAATTGCAGAAGCCTTAGATCGCGCAAAAGGAATTTGTGAGGAATGCCGAAAACCAGCCCCATTTCTTCGGAAGGACCTTACACCTTTTTTAGAGGTTCATCATAAAAAACCGTTAGCTGAGGGTGGAGAAGATACAATTGATAATGCAGTCGCACTTTGTCCTAATTGTCACAGAGCATCTCATCATGCAGCGAAAGTAATTACTCTTACAGAAGCAATTATAACTGAGAATGGTATGGTACTTATAACTAAGTGTAAAGAAGATGGGGAAATGTCAGGAAAATGGAAGTTCCCTGGTGGTAAAGTAGAGAATAAAGAAATTTTAGAACAATGTCTACGAAAAGAAATAAAGGAGGAGTTAGGGGCTCTTATTCGAGTACAAAAGTTTCTTGGTGAGAGTGTACAGCAGAATAGCAAAGGTGTATTTCGAATTATGGCTTTTTTAGCCAAGAAGGTTGGAGGGGAACTAAAAGCAAGTGATCATGATAATTTAAAATGGGTTGAAATAAATGCGCTTGGCCAGTTTGACTTTCATCCAGCCGATCATCATTTTGTGCAATTATTGATAAAGAGTTCCAAATAAATCAGAGAGACGCGCTAACCATCCTCCGCCCTCGGCCAGGCATCCCCGGTTTAGATAGCGGGGCTAAAGTGGCTTTTCTGAAATCCGCTATCTTGTCTTATCAAATAGGAAAGTCGAGGGATACATATATATGGGAACACAAGAAGTGAAATTTTATTGCAGTATGAGCTTGAAGTCATATGAAAGGAAGAGTCTTCCTTTTTGTCGAATCATGATAGTTAGGGGTGATTTAAGTGGATAAACTTGTAGAGGAAATAGTTGCGTTTCGAGATGAACGGGATTGGAAACAGTTCCATAATCCCAAGGATCTTGCTATCTCATTAAATCTTGAGGCGAGCGAACTTCTCGAGCTGTTTCAATGGAAGAGTAGTGACGAAACAGTTAATAGAAATAAATCAGAGATTCAAGATGAGCTTGCCGATGTAATGTATTACGCATTATTGATGTGCCATGATCTCGGTATAAATCCAAAACAAGCGTTGCTCGATAAATTGAAGAAGAATGCTGAGAAATATCCAGTCGATAAGGCATTTGGATCCAATAAAAAGTACACCGAATTTTAGGAGGACTTCATGAGAAAAGTTATATTGCAACCATCTGGAAACAAAGATGCACGCGAGCATTATGAAAATACTATTCAGAAACCAGTTACTATTGAGCTACTTGCAGAATATATATCAGAAGATGATCGGCAAATTTTAAAGAGTTTTTATCCCAATGGAACAGTCCCTACATGGGGTGTTACGCCTGGGAAAAAGGATGTTAACATAAAGAAGTGGGAGAAAATTCAGGTCGGAGATGTTACTCTCTTCTCTGCAAATGGACATATATTTGGATCTGGTGTTGTCACGCACAAACTACATCACAAAGAATTAGCTTCAAATCTATGGGGTTACAATGATGAAGGGCAAACTTGGGAATATGTATATTTTCTTGATGAACTAAAACAACATCGGATTCCCTATTCTCAATTCAATCAGATCGTTAGATATGCTGATAATTTTGTTATTCAGGGAATTTCAGTTCTTAACGAGGAACGAAGCGAAAGGATCCTAACGGTCTTTGATTTAAAGAGTGAAGTCTATCTTCCTGAGGTCACGGAAGAGGAATTTGAAGAAGAGGTTCTAAAATTCGATCCTGAAGATGATCTGGATACTAATCATTCAGGGAAGGGGAGAAAAGAGCAGCCTTTTCTACGAAAACAGCTTTTCAAAAACAGAAAATTCGGTTATTGCGGTATTTGTGGAAAGCATTACCCGGTTAATATGCTAGTGGCTGCTCATATAAAGAAGAGAGCGAAATGTTCCCGTGAAGAGAGACTAGACCATCTGAATATTGTGATGCCAATGTGCAAATTTGGCTGCGACGATCTATATGAGCGGGGTTATATCTTCCTGAAAGATGGAATAATTCACAGAAATCAGAGTAAGCCGGCCACTGCTGATCTATTAAAAAAGATTGACGAAATTGAGGGGCAGATTAGTTCTCATTGGAATGAAAATACTAAGAAGTATTTTGAATGGCATGAGGCCAGTCAAAATTTGATAGCAACTCACTAAAAGACGCACTCAATGCGTTCTTTTTTATTGCTTAGGGTGTGGTGAATATAGCATGGCTAGAGACGCAGACCCGAGCATGATAAAAATCGTAGTAATGCCGTGGTTTGTTAATGATACATTGTACCTAACTTCTTATAAATAGTAAAAACATAAGTGCCCACTGAGGCTCTTTTTTTGTTCAGGAAACATTTCCTTAACAATAAATTAAGAAATGGGAGGTCGAGGTGTGAAGAATACAAGGAGTATTACAAAACGTATGTCGGCATTTAAAAAGAGAATTCCAGTATACCGTAAAAGTCCTAATACCTTCTTCAAAGAGGTACTGAGCTTCAATCCGGATCAATGGCAGGAAGAAGTGTCTACAGACATAGCTAATCACCGTTTCGTAACCGTCAGGTCAGGCCAAGGAGTCGGCAAGACAGCCCTTGAAGCAGCCATAGCCTTATGGTTTCTTTGTTGCTTTCCATATCCCCGAGTGGTATGCACAGCACCTACAAGGCAGCAGTTAAATGATGTCCTGTGGGCAGAAATCAGTAAGTGGCAAGCCAAGAGCCCGATCTTAAAACGTATCCTTAAATGGACCAAAACCAAAGTGTACATGAAAAATCATGAGGAACGTTGGTTTGCCACTGCCAGGACGGCAACCAAGCCGGAGAACATGCAGGGCTTCCACGAAGACCACATGCTATTCATCGTCGATGAAGCATCTGGTGTAGAGGATCGGATCATGGCGGCCATATTTGGTACGCTATCAGGTGAATATAATAAGCTATTCATGTGCGGGAACCCAACTAAAACAAGTGGGTTCTTTTTTGATTCTCATAATAGAGACAGGGCTATTTATAAAACACATCAGGTGTCATGCCTGGATAGTCCACGAACCAGTAAAGAGAACATTGAAATGCTCAAACGTAAGTATGGAGAAGGCAGTGACGTTTATCGGGTGCGCGTTGAAGGGCAGTTCCCACGCGGCGAAGCTGGCACATTCATAACCTTGGAAGCAGCAGAGCATGCGGCTAAAGAGGTCCAGATCAATGCTACCGGGACAACGCTGGTTATCGGAGTTGACGTTGCCCGTTATGGTGACGATGAAACCACGATGTATGCAGGCATTGGTAAGAAAACTGTAGGGCAGCATTGTCATTTCAAAGAAAGTACTATGGTTACAGTGGGGAATGCTATTCGATTGGCTAAAGACATGCTGCTGCAGCATCCAGAAGTTGAGCATGTAAAGTTCAATGTCGATGATACTGGAGTCGGCGGTGGTGTGACGGATCGGCTGATTGAAGTCATAAATGAGGAAAGTTATGACTGGGAGGTCGTGCCGGTCAACAATGGATCGTCATCGTTGGATGAGTATTGCGCTAACTTGGTCACGGAGATGTGGCAATCAATCAGGACAGATTTGGAAACCAATCTGACAAACTTTATCAATGGAGAACCGGGAGTCATGCAGCTACCGGACGATGACACTTTGATTTCACAGTTGGCAACAAGAAAGTGGCACATGACATCTAAAGGGAAAATGATTCTGGAGAGCAAAGAGGATATGAAGAAACGCGGACTCAAATCACCTGACAGAGCCGATGCTTATGTTTTGACATTCGGAGAATTCATTGTTGAAGCACCAGAACATATAATGGTTCCTTCAATAAAAGGGGTATCTATTAAAAGATAGTAAAGTTCACAAAATGTTCCTTAATTATTAATAACATAAGAGACGATGAATATTTAGAAGGTACGTTTCAAAAGTAGGTAGAAATAGCCAACAAATTTGTATAGATGAAAATAAAAATGAAGGAATGGATAAAATGATGATACCCGAAAAAATAAATAAACCTCAAAATAAGATATTGAAATTTTCAGTAGCAACAGTGAAGTTGGTTCTTTTAATCTCGATAATTATGCTAATATTAGTTCTTATCCCTGTTAAGGAACGGACCTATACGTCGAAAGGAGATATCATAGAGGCGGCTTCCATAATAAATATAAACGAACTGGGAAAAGAGTTCAGAATTATTGATAATGGAAGGCCGTTTTACTTCACAACTGTTAAAACAGGATCAATTACAAATACACTTTCATTCTTATATAGAGATTTTTTTAATGATTCAAAAATTGAAGATATGCAAGAATCATATCTAAGTGCATTTGATAGTTTAAGAAACAACTATTTCATATCTACTCAAAGCAAAGATAATGTATTGGCAGCATTGTATACCTTTGGCTCAACAAAGCGTTCATTTCAGGTGATCCCTGTTATCAAAATGATATATGAAGAAACCAAGACAGGAACAGCTTTTTTAGAGGGTGACCAGTTATTGTCGGTAGATAATAAAGTGGTTAGTTCGACAAAGGAATATTTACAACAAAAACACTCGTGGAAAATAAAAGAAAATGATACTCATTACTTCCAAGTGCAAAGAGGTAAAAGCGAATTGGTCATACCCGTCACTTATACAGAAAAAAACAAGGACGATTTTTTAACGGGCATACAACCATATGATAGTGTTCTGTTTAATGACATCGTTAATAAAAGTGTAATATCACTCAAGGGCTACGAGGGGAATTCAGCAGGGCTCATGCTCACTTTGGAATTGTTACGTCTCACAACTGGTGAAGATTTTTCAAAAGGTAAAAAAATTGCTGGGACAGGTACAATGAATGCAGATGGAACTGTTGGTGAAATTGGAAGTATGGATTATAAAATAAAGACTGCAGATAAAAATGATGTTGATATATATCTGGTTCCTAAATATGTCCCAGGACTTAAAGAATCATATGAAAAATCAAACGAATATGAAGCGTTGCGGACAGCAGAGAATATAGGAACAAAAATGAAGATTATCCCGGTTTATTCTGTGAACGATGCACTTATAAAACTTAGGGAGCTTAAGTAAACTAATAATAAATTAGTCCTTTAATTAAAGAAGCACCTATCTTTTGACGGTTTTCAGGGTTTCTGTACAACTCTATAAAAAGAGATTACTCCACTGTCCATCATTCAATATACTTGTGATGTTTCCTAGTAATGGAGGTGTTACAATAAAGAGGAATTAATAGATGAATTTATTGGGAGGATGAAGATTGAACAATGAATCAAATTTAATTAATCTAGTGAGTGAGATATCAAACAATGGCGACTTCATTGATTCAATTGGTGCGGATTTTTACGATAATCAAATTGAAAAACTAGAAGCTGATATTCGTACTGATAAAATGTACACAGTGACGCTTAGAATACTTTTTTTAATTTCATTTATTTGTTTTGCTGTTGATGCAGTTAGCAGCTTAATAGACTGGGTTCCAAGATATGTTTCAATTCCGTTGTCTATATTTAGTTTGCTAATGGTTATTGCGAGTCTTGGGAGACAAAACAAACAAATCAGCCTTCAATCAGAGATAAGATCATTACAAAAACGAAGAAGAAGGTTTGAAGAGAATCTAGGAATTACTCAAAATGAAAGCAAAAATGCTGAAAATAAAACCAATCGATATTTCGACACTTTAGTCGATATCAACTTGAAAAATCTCGGAGATTATTATGATCTGGTAAAAAACAGCAATAAGAGATCTTTTTATGCTTCATTAGGGGTCAGTATATTGGGGTTTGTTCTAATTGCCAGTGGTTTGGTTGTTTCCTACATTACTAATGATTCTGAGGATATAGCGTATATTTCTGGTGCTGCTGGAGTCATTATTGAAATTGTGTCTGGACTAATGTTTTATCTCTACAGCAAGACAATCTTGCAATTGAAAGAGTACCACGATAGCCTGTTAAATGTTCAAAATATGTTGTTATCTTTTAAATTATTTGAGGATCATAAGGAATCATTTGATACTACTGAGATAATGAAAAAAATGATTGATCATCTTTTTGAAGTTAAAGAGAGGATCAAATAAAGACGAATTTCCGTAGTAACTCCGAATAAAACCAATGATATTATTTAAGACATAGAAGTATGAACGAATACAGAAGGTCAGGAAACTTTTCCTGCCTTCTATTTTTATGTGGAAAATAAATAAAAAAGAAAAAGCCGCCAAAATGGCGACTTAACAAAACTACTTTTTATGTTTCGTAGGATCTACCAACTTGTAACCTTCTCCCGGTTTTTGGGTAGGTGGCAAAGGATTTCCTTTGGTCGAGGTAACTTCTCTTCCTTTGTCTCCACCTCTAGGACCTACAACGCTGTATTGTCCGGATTTAGGAGCAGGAGTGCCTGGTGTGAGTTTATCAGCCATGTTATCACCTCCTTTAGTCCTACTACTTTCGACACGAAAATTGTTATTTCCTTCTAATTATTGTTTTTTTATATAAAAAGGTGGTGAAATTTTGAAATGGTATCATAGGGCCCTATATGTGTTCTCAAATGCAGTTCTTCCAGCAGTAGTTAAACGTCAGATGATGGGTGTAGGCAGATCAACAGTCCCGAAGAACTCTAATCCCTACGGAATCTTCAACTGGTTACCTAAGAAGTATCAGCAAGCCCATAACATTGACCTCACCAAACTACAAAGCTACACAGCGGAGGAATTGTTAGAACTTCTGATATCCGTGCATCCAGACGTTTCTTATGCTTTGTATACGTATCTACGAATGGGGGATACACCACTAACCCTAACAGCCAAGAAACGCAATGGGAACGAAGATAAGAGTGGACAGAGAGTTTTGGATGAACTTAAGGCGATGCTTAACACACCGTTACCTTCGCCTGGATATCAACATGGGCGATCATTAGATAAACTGGATACGATCCAGCGGATGATGATTATGGTTCGCGGAGCTTGTGCCGGAGAAGTTGTGCTGAATGATAATTGTAACGATGTAATTGATATTGTTCCGGTTGATCCGGCTTTAATTTGGTTTCGAAGAGAACCAGACACTAGCCGAGTTACACCGTGGCAGTATGTGAAGAACCCACGAAGAAGACCAGGTGAGGAATGGTTCGGACAATATAAGAAGATCGATACACCAACGTTCATTTATGAAGAATTTGACCCAATGGTTGACGATCCTTATGGACGAACACCAATGCTGCCGGTGCTACAAGTGGTCTTCTTTCACCTTCAGGTCTTAGCAGATTTGAAAGCTGTCGTTCATAATCAAGGCTATCCACGTCTTGATATCTCAATGTTGGAAGAAATCATGCTAAAGAATATCCCAAATAATTTGAAATCTAATCCAGACGGTCAGCAAAAATGGCTGAAAGAACGCATGGACGACATGCTGAATCATTTCAACTCTCTCAATCCAGATGATGCCTTAGTCCACTGGGACAGCGTAAAGGTCGAATACCTCAAGGGTGGCAATTCAGGACCAATGGTCGATATCAAAAAGTTAATCGACATCATTGATACCCAAATGGCAACATCGCTGAAAACGCTACTTACCATTCTTTCACGGCACCAAGGGTCAACCGAAACATACAGTTCGATTGACACTCAAATATATATTAAAAATGTAGAGTCCGCGCGGAGCGTAACCAAACGTTTCTGGCAGCGGGCTTTTTCGTTGTCAGCAAGAGTGAAGGGGACGCAAACAAAGGTTGAAGTAGACTACGCCCCGATTGATCTTCGTTCTGAGAATGAAGTCGAGCGTGATCGCCGATCAAAGATAAACAACTATATTACTGCGGAGAAAAACTTCTATATCACTTCGCTAGAAGCTGCTGAAGAAGTACGTTGGACTCTCGGTCTTGATGCAAGGATTCCTGAAGAATTACTTCCAAAGCTGGAGAAGAAGTATGAGCCAGATTTAAATGAACAAGTTCCACCAGATAGGGGAGGTGAATGAAGATGATAAGAGCGAAATTTTTGTGCGTAGAAAAAGGTGAGGTTGCCTATAGTCTGAACGCAACCCCATCGGTAAAGATTGTCATGCAACCAGTTTACGGTACCAGTGAAGAGAATAAAGCATTCTTCCAAGCAACGCCAAGCGGCAAACTGGAACTTTGCACAGTAAACCCGAAAGCGGCAGCAGAGTTCGAAGTAGGTAAGTCTTATTACATTGACTTTTCGCCTGCTGAGTAGATTGATTCTGATGCGCTCATAAGCGCGGGGGTGATCCTTATCTAATCTTTCAATATTTCAAAGGAGGTGAGTAAAAAAAAATGGCAAAACCTACAGCTGAGCAATTGACAAAGATTAACCAGAAGGCTCTCGTACCTTTAACCGATGAACAGGCTCACGTGTTTCAGGCTAGGATTATCGGAACAAAACGCATAGACAAGTACAAAATGAAAATCACCCCAAACTTCCTCCGAAAGATGGCAGACCAAGTTAAAGAAGGTGTTGCTTTACTGGTAGATCATCCGTGGCAGAAATGGGAAGCCTTATCTTTCCCCTATGGCCGTACATTCGATAGCCGTATTGTTGAAGAGGGTGGGGAACTGGAGCTATACGGTGATCATTACATGGCAAAAGGTTTGGAAGCCAACGGGATATCGACAGATCAACTAGCTACCGGTATTGACTCTGGAACCATATTCGATACCTCAGCTGGATTTGTTTCCACAAAGCATACTTGCAGCATTTGTGGTGGTGATTATTTCAGAAGTGCAGATTGTTCCCACATGCGGGGACAACAATACGATGGTAAAGAGTGCCTAGTCCTTGCAGATGATGGCTATATCATGGAAAACTCCATTGTCTTTGACGGTGGGTATGAGGGGGCTGGAATAACTCGTGGATCTCTCTCTACCAAATCACATGAAGAAGCTGAACCACAAATGCAAACTGAATATGAACCACTTCCCTTAGATGCGAAGTCGCTTTATGGCGATGGTCGCGTCTTTTATTTTTTCAGCAACAAGGGCGGCATGAACGCTTTTGTATCCAAACAGTATCAAACAAATGAACAGGCCAAAACACTGGCCGGAGGAGATGACACAGTGACAGATGAACAAAAAGCGGCTGCTTTAGCAGCACAACAAACACAAGCAACAGCATTAGCTACGGCGAATAGTGTGCTCGGTCAAATCCGTGCTGTATTGAGCGTGGAGAACGACTCCGAGATTCTGAGCAAACTTACATCATTGAGCACACAAGCATTAGATGGAGCAACATACAAGGTTAAAGTTACTGAACAAGCGTGTGGAGCTGGTGTCCGTGCTCTCGGTGAAGCTTTTAATGTGGAGGCAATGAAAAGCGCTTTGTCCCATCTGCCGGTATCAGAGATTGAAAAGATCAATGCATCATATGAAGCTTTGGCTTCGGCTGCGTTGGGCGGTGGTGGTCGTCACACACAAGGCGAGGACGTAAACCTTCCTGCTGGAGCATTGAGCGGTGCTGCACCGACGAATACGCAGAACGATGGAGTTGAGAAGACACCAGAACAACTTCAGGCATTGGCGAAGGAAGAAGCCCGTGCGGCTTTGAAAAACACTGGCAGAGGTAATCTGCTGAAGGAGGACAAGTAGTATGAATCCAGCACAATATAATGGTGCTCCCGGTCCAGGAACGACTTACACTCGATCGTTTACAGAAGTACTTGCTTCTACGGATCTACAGGCAAAGCTTCCCGGTGGCGTAATGCTGGCTCAAGGAAATGGTATTGTCTTGAAAGGTACAATACTTGGCAAAGTAACGGCCACAGGTAAATTCGTTCCTTATGCTGCTGGTGCATCAAACGGATCCCAAGTGGCTGTTTGCATCCTTGACAATGACCAAGATACTACACTTACTGACATCGGCGCTTCAGCGTGGATTGCTGGAATTTTTGATGAATCCAAATTGATTGGCATTGATACTGCGGCTAAAACAGCGCTTAAGCTTTGCTATTTTGTATAAGGGGGAACAACATATATGGCTAACGTACTTGATCCGTATTTCCTAACGGAAGTTGTCCAAAACATTCGGACAGATATTAACAGTTACAGAGGGGCGCAACTGCTGACTAATGGCGTTGACTTCAAGCCGGAACTTGGTCTGACTATCGAATATGATGTAACGTATGACGATACTGGCATGACGCCACCTACCAGTCTTAATGATCCTTCGCCGATCCATGCCGCACCAGTTGTAAAGTCGATGAGCTTTACTAACCAAGAGTGGAGAGAAAAGGCGATCATCGACCGTGAAAAAATTGCTGTTCTCCGGAAGCCAGGGAATGATCTTCAACAGCGGTGGGCTGAGGAATACATGATTGACAGAATGGTCGGCTTGAACCTTCGCCTAGAAACGCGTTTTGAGTGGATGAGATTCCAAGCACTTTCGGGATCGCTTATCATTCCAGCCACCAAGACTAAGCCAGCCAGAACAATTGATTACGGCGTGCCATCCAACAACAAACCGACAGCTGCTACTCTTTGGAGCAATGTGGCAACTGCAGATCCATTGGCGGACTTGGATAATTGGATTCTTCGTTTCCGTGGTAGCGGCGCGAGAGCGGTTAAGATTATTGCCAATAAAAAGGTTGATCAGTTGTTGAAACAAAATTCAAAGATTCGAGATTTGATCAGATACACCTATGGTAAGGATATCGTTACCGCTGGATCGCTTGCAGAAATCCTCAGCCAAAACCTAAACGGCCTTCAATACGAAGTCTACGATGGCGGCTATATCGATGACACCGGTACATTCTTCCCGTTCATCCCTGACAACGCCTTGATCATCATCGGTGAAGGGATGACAGGCTCTATCATGGACCTCGTGACAAGCCCGAACAACTATGAGGATATCTTTACCGGACATACCGGGAAATTTGCACTAACGAAGTTGATTTCAGGAGACCCTGATCAATGGCAAGTGATTAATGGAGCAACCGTCCTTCCGCGTCTGAAATACGTCAACTGGCATATCTTTGCTACAGTAGCTTAAGGGAGGAAGAAAATACTATGGTTATTGTAAAAGTGTTAGTCGATGCAGTTGGAGTATACAACGCTGGGGACATCGTAACAGATGCCCATGATGGCCTTGTAGAGATCGCGAAAAAGCAAGTTCGCAATGCGGCAACAGGAGAGTTGCTGGCTGAGATCGTAGACAGTAACGATATTGTCAACGATAATCCATCCGGACGCGAACTGGAACTTCAGGTACAACTTGAAGAGTCTAAAGCCCGTGAAGCGCAACTGCAGGAACAAATCGCATTGATCCAAACGGATGAAGAACTCAGGGAGCTTAAGGCCACGGCCAAGGAGTTGAAAATCCCCGGTTACACCAAGATGGACGCTGACGAGCTAAAACAAGCTTTAAGCGCTGGTGGTGGTGACAAGGATGGCGAATAAAATACTCACGATTGCTTCGTACCATCGTGAAATAAGAGGGCGTCTTGGTGTTGGTGAGGATGTATTATCTGACACCGATATAGACGCTCTTTCTGTTTTACCCATCGGTGAAGCAAGGGTTATTGCATCTGTTCCAAATTATGCAGAGCTGGTAGATGATGATAGGAACTTTGTATATGCAGCGGCCATTTGTATGGTTGCTGCTATACTTGCTCCCTCCATGACGGCGAGGATTAAGAAGTCTAAAAAGGACTTTGATTTTTCATTCGAAAACCAAACGGTTGATTGGAGTAAATACGCCATTCAATTAGTTGATGAAGCTTATCAGTTCATTGATTCAATATCTATAGTTGAGGGTGGGAGAAATGCCCCTTCATTCGGTTTAGCTGGCCCAACAAGAACAAAGGAAGGGTGGCATTACTGATGTTTAAAGACTTCGCCCACCGTCATTTGCCTTGTAGTGTGGATGGATCACAGGACCTCGTAATCATATCACGAGAATCTAAGGGGAGTTCACAGTTAGGTAAAGAATCGAACTATAACGGCGTGTTTTCTCCGATATCAGAAGTGACTACGGGGTCTTTGTTGCAAACAACCGATGATCAATACCTTGTGCTTTCACTTCGCCGGACCACTGATAAAGATAAGTACTGTGGCATGGTTAAGGTCAACGCAGCAATAGTGATTCAGCGATACAGCCAACCGTATGATAAAAATGACAATGAAGACGGACCACCAACTTTTACAGCTGTCCAGACAGGCGTTGTTGCGTTTGCTGAATTCGTATCGGCTAAACTCCTTCAAGAGGAACCTGGCTTGTTACCAACTACAACCCACTTGCTCAGGGTACAAAACACCGTAAACGTCAAACGCCCAAATGATCCTACGCTTGAGCAACGCGACCGCATTCTTCTGCATGGTAGACCCTACCAGGTTGATGACATTAATGATGTTAAATATCCAGGCTTGTATCAAGTCCAACTCTCAGAAGATAGACGATGATTAATGGATATGACTCCGCGAGAGCTGCAAAGGAACTGGAAAAGAAGCTTGTTATAGAAATTAGTCTCTTAACCAAACTGATTTTAGTTACAGCTAAAGGCGGAGTTCGGTATTATCCGGCAGTCAGAGACCACTTGGAAATGCAAATGATTGTCTTAGCCAATCAAATGATTGTAGGAGACATCACAGCGGACTATTGGCAAGCTTGGTTAGAACAGTTTGGTAAGGGCTCCCTGATGGCAGATGCCACTCAAAACCCCGGTCTAGTAACCTATATGAATAGTGAAGCTTGGAACCGTCTGCGTTCGAAAGGAAGCAGAGTTGTCGTAGGCCGTGGACAAGGAAACTATAAAAGCATTGATGGGACCATGCGTTTTTCAGGTGGTGGATATGCTGGGGCGGACCTGGAGGAGTTAGCAGCGCGCGGCGATATTGATCCTAAGTTTAAAGCAACACCACCGTCTTACTTTTTACGAATAGCCATTCAGTCCAACAAAAATCGCATCTTGGAGGCGATCAGTCATGTGATTACAGAGTTTCCTTATCATAGATACTTTCGGGGGGCGAAGGATTGAGTTTACAGTTGATAGACGCTATTCAAAACACTCATAAGGCTGACGTTGAGTTTATGGCGCTTTTAGGGCTTACTCCTTCGGCCACATCACCCGAAGTCATTAAGTGCTTCACGAAAGGCCTAGAGCCTGAGGTGACGATATCTAGAGATACTGTGCCTCATATCTGTCAATACATCATGCCTGGTCGTTTTGGTAACAATCCACTCGTCTTTGAAGGTAAGTTTTGCCTTGACTTCTATGGTAAGACATCATATGAAGCCAAACAATTGTTTGAGCAGTCCTTTAAGCTGTTGCACGACAAGAGGATTATCAATCCGGGATTCCATTCCTTTCTTTGCGTCCTTGCTTATGACGATGACTTCGCAACAGGCATCAGCGGTGTCAAGGGATACAAGGGCATATACGATGTCGACTATATCCGTATGAATTGAGGTGTAAGGATGCATGAAGAATCCATTAAGCTATTACATGAGTCAATGCAGTCAACTGCAAAAGCTGCCGTGAATCTCGGCAATGCTTGGAAAAATATCTTTAAGGGAATGAGGTGACTACAATGCCAATCAAGAGTGAAGCAACGAAAGAGCCTACTGAACTGGAGAAGCTGATCAAGGAGAAGATAGCATTAGGAACAAGGCTTGGAATTATGGGTGAAAATGCCGAACCGATTGAAGGTTACGCTGACACCGAAGAATACAAACGTATTGAAGAAATCGATATGCGTTTATGGGAACTGATCAAATAATCTGACAGTTCTTTTTTTATGCCTAAGGAGGCTAACAATATATGCAGCCAATAGTATTTGATGGTGTTGGTACGATTGCCGTAACTGAACTTGATGGTACGCTTAAGTACCTTGAAGACAAGGTCAATAAAGTTACGATGCAAATGCAGTTAGATTGGGAGAAGGTCATGGGTGGTTCCAGTGGCTATGCATTCCATTACACTGCTCAGGACGTACAGGATAAGGTAAGCATCGAAATTCCTCGCTTTTCTACCATTCTGGCGGAGATTTCACAAGGAGCCAACACGGTTGAAGGATCGGTTGATTTCGATGAGACCGAAGAGGGAGTATTGGATGCAACTAACGGTTATACAGTTAAAGCACCTACCAAGTTCAGCGGAACATTCAAAGCCGCCAGTGATAAGGTTTATCTGAAGGATACGGTAACCGGAAAATTAACGGCCCTTACTCGAGTAGCATCAGCACCAACAGCACTGCAATATTCCATTGCAGCAGATGGCAAAGTTACTTCCGATGCGTCCAACAATGGTAAAAACATCATTGTTGTGTATAAATGGACCAAAACTAACGGTACAAAAAGCACATTCACTGGCATTCGTCGTCCGAAACCATTCAAATTCACTCATCGCTTCACGCTGGTGAATGATAAAACAGGTCAAGATGTGCCGTGCCAGCTGACTATCTGGAAGGCACTTGGCGGGGGTACGATGGACGTTTCCCAAGAGCGGAAAAAAGCACAGGTTAGCACCGTAAACTTGGAGATCATGGAGCCGGATATCACAGCTGACAATCCAAATGCATACGCCGTTGAATTGATCTTCGGAATTTAACAACCGCATCACTAACCCCTCGCCGTAAAAGTCGAGGGGTAATTTACTTTTAGGAGGAAATGACATTGGATAAACAAATTGATGAAACACTAAATATTGGTTCTGAGGTGCGCTTGGCTGAGGGTATTGTCAAGAATGTTAAAATTGGCAGCATCGGTTTAATTCGCAAAGTACGCCAGGTGATGAAGGTAGCTCCCTATAAGTTTTCAACATCAATCGGTCGAGATAAATGGCCGGCAACTGAAGATCGCGCTGAAGTAGATTGGCCGGCGATTGAAGCGGCTTATCGTGAAGCGTTTAACCTCGTTCTTGTGGATGGATTAAATGAAGATGAGTACGAACAGGTTGATGATGAAGGCATTAAGGAGCTGGATACAGTCCTAGACCGATTTCTATGATGAGTCCATTCCTCCTGACCCGGACGCTGAAGAAGATGGGGATGATGAGGACTCCGAAGATGAAGAGAAACATGAAACAAACTGGTTAGAAATGTGGGCATTATGCGTTAGTAATGGCATATCGGATAGTGAATGGGAACACATAACCATTCCTAAAATCAGAGCGCTTATGAAAATTAATAATAAGAGCCGGGAATTCGAAGTTATCCTTCACGGCGGCGAAGTTGGCAATAAGAAGCCGAAGAAAGCTAAGTACTTATCAGACTTAGGTTTCTTCCCCAAAAAATAACTAAGAGACCTCCGTCACCAGCGGTAGGTCTTTTTTTCTGTATATACGGAATCAATCCCATTCGGGCAGGAAAACTTTCCTTACCACAATAACAAGGGGTGAACATACATTGACGGATATGAATAAAGATGTGGTCGGAGCGCGAATAAATCTTGATACCTCTAAAATGATCCCGGCCTTTCAGGCCATTGACCGAGGAGCAAAAGGGAACGCTGAAACATTTAAGGTACTGAATTCTGAGATTACGGTTACTACAAAGAATTATAATGCCCTTGCTGGAGCTGCCGATAAACTTGCTCTTTCATCCGAAGAGCGGCGTAAAAAAATAATGTCCGAATCTGCGGCTCTGATAAATCAGCGCACAGCTCAGGCCGAATTACTGGCAGCAAAGAAAAATCACATGGATCAATCCAATAAGATGGTAGATATCAAACTGGCGGCTCAACTGGCTATAGTTAAAAAAAGAGAAGATGCTATTGAACAGCAGGCACGCGAGCATATCAAGCGCATGGAAGTGCTTCAAAACAAAGTAACAACGAGCGGTCAACAGGCAGCAAAATCCTCGGGGACAGACGATAAAAGTAGGGAGCGCGTTTTACAGGAAGAACAGAAGATAAGAGCTGCGCTGCAAGCCCGAGAGAATCAAGAGGTTCAGTTACGCGAAAGAGTTATTCAAGAAGAGCAGAAGGTCAGAAGAGCAATATTGACGCGGGAACAACAAGAATTACGAACACGTGAGAGGGTGCTGGCAGAAGAGAAAAAAGTTCTCCAGGCATTGATTCAAACTGAGAACCAAATGAATCAAATGGGGAATTCGCCTGGATGGATGAACAATTTAAAGAACATGGCTATGCATGCAGTAGTATTCAATACTGTTTACCGAGGAATTCATGAGGTTCAGGCTGCACTCAAAGAAGGTTTAGTGGACATTGAGTCCAATATGGCTGGATATGTACAGACCAACGAGCATTACTTCCTAGAATACAACAAAGGTACCGGCGAAATGGTTATGAATACAAAGCTGCTTCATGAGGAAACCAGTAAATTCATTCAAACCACCCATGAGCTCGGTTCAGAGATTACCGATGTAACCGAATCGGCGCGATTATGGGGCCGTATGTACAAAGATGCTGCCGTAGTGCAGGAAATGGTGAGAAAGTCCACCATGCTCTCTACAGTTGATATTGTAGAACTTGAGGACGCAACAAAGAGCATGGAGTCCACATTTGCACAGTACGGTGTTCAGATCAACAATGCTAATGACGCAATGGTTATGGGTGGGCGTGTCCTTGATTCATGGTCAAAGGTAGCTCATGACACAATGGCACCAGCTAAAGACCTTGGTGATGCTTATCAACGTACAGGTAAGATTGCTGCTGAAACGGGTGTATCTTTTGACGTAATGAATGGCCTCATATCGTCTGGTGTTCGAAACACAGCTCTTAGTGGTGCTAATCTGGGTAACATGTGGAAAACGGTGTTAGGTACAATCCGAACCGATAAAGCTGTATCTGAGATCGAGCGCCTGGGGGTAGCCACAAAAGAAATCGTAAATGGTACGGAGCAATGGCGTAGAGCTGATGATATTTTACTTGATCTTTCTACAAAAGTTATCGACAAAAACTATGACCTGACCCAATCTTATGCAGATATTTCTCGCGGTGTTTATCAATATGCTAAGTTGGCCGCGTCCCTAAACGCTGGTGATATATTACTCGGTACAGCGGCATCAATCGGTTCAACTGGCTCTACATTGGAATATCTAAAAATACAGATGGATACGATCCAACGTAAGGCAGCACAGACAAAAACGTCCTTGTTAGAAATTTTTAATCAAGCTGGTGATGACGGGCTCCGTACGGCGATTAAACAATCATTAGACGTTCTTGATCAATTATTAATTGGGTTTACAAAACTTCCAAAGGGAGTAGTAGGAGCTACGGCTTCAGTGGTTGGATTGATTGCGGCCTATAAACTCATCGCCCCGTTATTGGTACAGTGGAAAACTGCTCAAACGGCATTGAGCACTGCCATTGCTATGCATACTACCATTCAGTCGGCAGCCACAGCAGAAATGGTGGTATTCACAGCAGCGTCGAGAGCTGCCATGTTAACGACAGCAGCGTGGACAGCTGGTTTGACTCTCCTTGTCGGAGCAATCGCGCTCTTTGTGTTCCAAAGCGGTAAAGCTGAAAAGGCCCAAAGAGAGCATGCTCAAGCAATAAAAGATGAAGATGCTGCTAGTCAACAATTAATTAGTCAGTATCAACGACAAATAGAATTGTTACCGAAATTAGTAAATGCACACAATTCGTTAGAGCAATCTATAAATTCCGGAAGCATGTCAGCTGAGAAGCAATCACAGGTTAAAAAACAATTGGATGAAGTGTCTAAGGCTATAGTCATTACTTTAGGTGAAGAAGGAGCTAAACAGTTAGAAGCGGCTAATTACACAGATGAAGCGGTCCAAATCCAAGTGAATGCTCTGAATGAATTAATCACAAAACAAACTGAAGCTAGAAAGAATGTTCTGGCTGACCAACAAAATGAGACTAACAAACAACTGGAAGACAACATCCAAGAGTTAAAAAAGACTAAAGAAAAATTAAACGATCTAAAAGATGACTTATCTGTTAAAGTTGGGCAATTTTTCAAGAACGCATTTACTGGAAAGGATTTAAAAGATTCTGCGAATGCGGCCAAACTTTTGGAAGAGAAGATTAGTAGATTGACAGTAGAAAACAATAAACTTACTGCGGCATCTGCTGATTTAGGTGTACAAATGTCTGAACTCGTCATTCAGGAAGATCAACTTGCAGGTAAAGCAGGTACATCCTCTGAGTCAGCTAAAGATCAGGCTGAGGCCTTCGCAAATTTACAAGATCAGATTGAAAACAATGGATCTGCAATTAGTGAACTAAATAGCATCTTAAAAGAGTTATCAGGCGAGCAATCCATGAATGCCTCAAATGCTGCTGAGTTAATTCTAAAATATCCCCAACTAGCAACTGAAATTTATAAGACAGCTGATGGGTGGGCCTTTGAAAAAGATGCGGTTGAACTCCTTCGTAAAGCAAAGATCCAGAAAGCTATAGATGATCTTAAATCTGAACAATCTTCTGCATTTAATACCAGATTGGCAACAGAAAATAGACTGGCGGCTTATGGAATTGAAGCAGCAGCCATTAAAAACTTGGCTGATTTAAAGTCTAAAGTGAATGGTTCAAAGATAATTGGTGCTGATAATGTAACTACAACGGGAGAGGATAACAAGTACTTCAAGCCTCAGTTTATGCAGCAGGGTTTGGAACAGGCGGCAAAAGAGTCTGCTTTGGATTCCATTTTTTCTGAATATGAGGTAGAAGCTAAGGAATATGAAGATAGAATAAAAGCGTTAAGCGGTCTTTATCAAGATCCTGATTTCGGAACAACTAAAGAAAAAGATAAAAAAAGTAGTAGTGGAGCGGATAAAGCGGCTAAGGCAGCATCAGATGCTCGGAAAGAAGCCTATCAGCAAGATCTCGATAATTTTATATATATCGCAGAGCGTCAAAACTGGACGATTGATCAACAAGTAGCAGGTTATGAGAAACTTAAGAAGCGTCATTCTATATTTTTGGCCGAAGATAAGGAAGCGATGACCCAATGGAGTCGTGCTGTGGTCGCTCTAAGCGATGCGAGGTATGAAGAAGATGTCGCTAACCTAGACAAGAAAATAGAAAGAATGCGGCAGGCTAACCTTCAAGAAGTAGAGATGGTCAAGGCTTCTCTTGACTTCTACACCAAAGAGCTAACGAAGAACTATTTGACAGCCGAACAAAAGGCTCAAGCTCAAAAACAAGTCTATGACCTGACCACAAAGTATAATGAACTACGCTACCAAAACTCCATGAGCTGGATTGATAAAGAAGCTAGAAAAATGGAGATGGCTGGTAAGAGCAAAACCGACATCATGAACATGGAACTGCAAGCTTACGAACGAATGTACAAAGATAAGAATAGGTCAGCTGAAGAAAACTTTGCGCTTGAACAAAAGATATATGAGGAAAAAAAGCTATTGGCTGAACAACAATTTTCAGATTTCGAAAAAGATTTAAATCATCGTAAGGCAATGGGACAGGCGACAACAGAAGATGAATTATTAGAATGGTTAGCTATTCAAGCTATGTACAGAGTGGGTACAGACCAATGTATGGAAGCTGACGAGCAGGTGTACAACCTTCAGCAAAAGTTGATTGAAGATCAAACTAAATCTGTGGAATCTCTAGCTAAAACCTACAAAACAAGCATGGAATCATCAAAGAATGCAGCCATAAAGGCTATAGAGAGTGAACGCGATGCCTACCTAGCTGGCAAAGATGCAGAAATTAAAGCCATCGACGATTTGATCAACAAACAACAAGAAGCTTATGAAGAACAAGACTATGAGAGTGCCCTTGCTGAAAAGAAGGCGCGTTTGGCTTTATTAGCATCGGCGGTAGGTCCAGACGGAATCAAGGAGCGTGAACAGGTTCAGAAAGACATCGAAAAGATGCAACTGGACCATGGACGTGAATTGGCTAAGAAAAGTTTGGAGGATCAGAAACAAGCCCTCCAGGATGAAAAAGAAGCCAAGAAAACAGCCTATGATAAAGACATCGATAATGCCAAAAATCATTATGATGAGTTGCTGCAAGCACTAGAAGATTTCTCCTCAGACACAGTCAATAAAGCAGATGTGATGAAAAGCATTCAGATCCTTAAGGAATCAGAAAAGAATGCTGAGATTTTGAAGCAACTGGATCAGTTTATAGCAGACTACCAAACAAAGATGAGCGCTATTACATCGCCAACACCTACTACAATGAGTACTCTGCCATCTGCAATGTCTTCCGGTTCATCTAAGAAGGAATTAGATTTAATTGAGTATAATGCCAATAAGGATGCTTATGAGGCGGCTAAAGAATCAGGAAATAAAGCGGGAATGGCAAGGCTTAAGGCTCGAAATGATGAGCTGCGGAAACTTTATGGGGTAACCAAAGACACTGGTAAATTGCAGACATTCCATGATGGTGGCGTAGTACGGGGTGTTAGAAGGGGTGAAGAAACACAGGTAACGGCCAAAGTTGGTGAAATGTATCTCAATGACCAGCAACAGGACAATCTCTTTAGAATGCTTAATTTCAAAATGCCTCAAATTAATTACTCCATGCCTAAATTTTCGATGCCAGTGGCTTCGGGCGGGTCGAATCCGCAGCAAATTCGAAATCATTTCGAAATGAATTCAGGAGATAATTACTTTGAGAACGAATCGGATATTAAGGTTTACTGGAATGAAAGAGATAACTTTGTACGAAGAGCACAGTCTAGAATGGGGGCGAAATAATTGATTGTAGCTATGGCAGATGGGGTAAGTTTTTCTTCTATCGGGCTTGGTCTTAAATCTCATAACATCCCCGTTTTACCGCCAACGAAAGACAACACACTTGAATTAGCAGATAGAGATGGTGCTTTAGACTTTGGCAGCACGTATGGACCACGAACCTTTAATCTGGAATGTATTGTCATGGCAGATGATTCAACAATCGACTATCACAAAAGAGTCGCCCAAGTGGCGGCTCTTTTTAATATCCGTAAAGGTGATATTGTTTTTACTTTTTCGGATAGACCAGGTAAACGGTACATCGGACGCTATGCAGGAACCATGGATATCCAAAAGCTGATTTTTGATGGTGAGGTAACGATCCCCATTAAGATGAGCGAGAATCCTTTTCCTGAATCAGATGAAAGGGTGTTTGAGACCACCATTACACAATCTCCTGAACTGGTTAGCATCGAGTCAGATGGGGATGAAAGAGCAACCCCGTTGATCGTGTTAACCAATACCGGTCTTAACATTATTCATAGCTTTACAATCTACAACGAATATGAAATATAAGGAGTGAGATTATGGCGTTTAATATCTCGGATTGGTTAGCACAGAAAATTCTTGATTTGTCATTTAGAAATGTGGCATGGACACCACCCGCAACTGTTTATATTGCTCTTTATACCTCAGACCCAACAAAGGCAGATACCGGCACAGAAGTTACCGGAGGAGGATATGCACGAAAGGCAATTACCTTCGCTGCAGCAGCGCTCGATACCGGTAAGATGACGGTGAAATCATCGGTTGATGTAGATTTTGGGATTGCTTCAGCGGATTGGGGCCTTGTAACACATGTTGGACTACGAACAGCCCTTACGGCTGGCAATCTCATGTGTTCCCAAGCAATTTCAAATCCACGCTCAATTTTATCAGGGGATAGAACGAAATTTTATACAGGTTCAACACTTGTCCGATTTGGACAATAACAGCGGAGAGGAGGTATAAACGTGGTTCAACAAATTATGTATCCAGCGATGCCGAACAGCCCTGGGACGGAGTTATCAGCAGCCATAACCGCAGTAGTAACGACTATACCTGTGTTATCGGTAGCCGCCTTACTTGCTGCCCCAAACCTAACAACAATTGGTGTAGATGAAACATCTGAGGTCATTTTATACACGGGCATCTCAGGGAACACCCTTACAGGATGTACACGGGGGTTCGGAGGAACAACGGCACGGAGTTGGGCAACTGCATCAAAGGTTGCTAGGTATTTTACTGCAGCAGACCACAACGCATTTAAAGCAAACATAGAGGATCACGAAACACGCTTAGGCCGTGTAGACCTTACCCAAGTTCTAGGTCCCGGTACATCTGTAATCACAGCAGACCAAAACGGGTCAGAGCTGGATATGACGGTATATGGACGGACATTAGTAAATATTCTTGGCAGTTTCGGTAATTTCGAGATTGATAGTAATTCGGATGGACTTGCAGATGGCTGGCTTGCTGTCAACCCGTATGGTGCAAAGTCATTAGAGACTTCATCGGTAAAATATGGTCTAAAGGCCCAAAGAATAACTGCACTTGCCGGGGATAGCAGTATTGATCGGGGCATCCGGACGAACGATACAAATTTAGGATCTGGCAAGTATTACATTATCTTAGTGGATGTCGTAACCGATGGAACGGCCCTTGCTTTACCGCGGCTATATTCTTCTGCTGTTGCTTTACTAGTAAGCAGCACTGCGAGTGCTGTAAATAAAACGCATATCCTTAAATATGCTCCAAGCATTGATATTGCTGCGCGTGTGTATCTCTATAATCAAGCATCGTTAGGATCGACCGGCTGGGTTCAGTTTGACGGTGTTGACATATGCGAAGTCGATGCAGCGCTGTATGCACGAATTGGGGCGGATATCACCGAGGTCAATATTCGTGATTATCTGCCGCATGTAGACGGCAAACAACACGTTCAAGGTGTAGCCATAACTAATCAGGGACGAAACCTACTACCAAGTATACCTGAGACACTACATGCCAATGCAAAGATGAATGGTCCATATGATATGACGTTAGTAGCTACGGCTGGATTCCCGAATTCATATATATACGCCCCTGCGTTAGGGAGTGCACAATACACACTTTCAGTTGCAGATCTTTTTGTGACAAATCAACAGTTTGTTATAGATTGCCTCGACGCAGACGGAGTGAAGATAAATACTTCTTTTCCAATGGTTTCAGGTAAGTCGTACACATTTACAACTTATGTAGGGACTAAACAACTTCGATTAATTCCAACTTGCTCAGTAGCGGGTACGTTCAACTTTAAAAACTGGCAGCTTGAACTTGGTAGCACAGCAACACCATTTACACCTGCTGAACCACAGTCAGTTATTCTTCCTGTTACCATAGGTGAAGTAGGTGGTATAAGGGACAGCGTATATTCAGCCGGTACAGAATGGATGTATGTCGAACGTGTGCGTAAGAACGTACTCTTGTTGGGATCAAAAGCTTGGAGTATCTATGCTAATAGTACTGGGTATCGAGTGTTGTCTTCGGCAATAGCTACGGATGGTAAAAGTGATATTGAGCGTGTGTCTAAGTATGACGGTACTTTGTTAAAGCATGTGTACCCTGTAACGACAGCAGACCAGTCGTTTTTTAACGCTGCAGGAAATATATATTTAACCGTTTCGTCTATTGATTCGGGATGGGGTGACTCCTATGCTCCTTCTGCTATAGAAATCTCAGCATACTTTTATGGGTATCGCATGAATAACGGTACCTTTGGAACAGTTTACAATGGTACAGGAACCAAGACATGGACAACCATAGGTGCTACAAGCAACACAGGGTCAGTAACAACAGTACCAACAACGCAAGCACTAATCACAGCAACATGGTCGCCTTACACACTTGATTATGCTCTTGCATCTCCAGGCACTCCTTTAGTTATTCCAAGCGCAGAGGGAATTATTGCACTGCATCCTGGCGGCAACCAAGTGAACGTGGAAACCGGCGTAATCCTTCGGGAAAAGGCGAATACACAATACGATGCAACTTTTAAAATGTGGCGAATAAATAATACAACATTCACACCCACGTCCATATTAAAAATGAAAACCAAAACTATTCTAGCAATCTATAAAGGGGCTGATATTGATAGTAAATGGACCATTAGAACAATAAATGTTGCTTATGGAAATATGGAAGCATTAATTCCCGAAGCAGACTATGATCCAAACGCAACCTACTATGTTACTTATATTGCACTAGACAAATATTCTTTAACATCAAACGCGGTAGAGACTTCAGCCACATGGAGGAACGGTCTTGGTGGTGTAATGTCAGATGTAGTACAAACTGTTGCAGAGTTGAGGCAGGAGAACGATTGGCAGGATTTCGCAGACGATTATATCCAAGGTTCATCAGATAACCTTAGATTTGATTTTACAGCGCATACTGTGGACAATACCAAGCATGTTCCTCACTTAGGGACCACCACCAACATCGGTAATGCTTACAGTGTTTCGACAACGGAAACTATTTCAGCAAATCAAAAGTTTACTGTAAAATTTAACGTTGCGTCTTCGGGTGCAGCAACTCTGAACATCTCCTCCATCGGTAGCGCTAAAGCAATTAAGAAGCCTGGAGGCTTAGATGCAGTATTGAAGATCGGGGTGTACACAGTATTTTACGATGGCACAAATTTTCAATTATTGGGTGAAGGAGGTGAGTATGGAACAGCAGTAGCGAGTCAAGTATTAGCTCCGAATACCATAGGTACAGATGCAGGAATAGTGACGGGTACAATGGTTGATAATGGTGCGGGTGGGACGGTTTCGCCATCTACATCAACGCAGACCAAGGCCGCAGGGAGATATAGTACCCCAATAACAATTAACCCTGTGACGGGTACGGCAACTGCTGCTGATGTAGTAGCTGGCAAAACATTTTCTTCAGCAAATGGTATTAATTTAACAGGTACAGGGGGGGCGGCAAAACCATATGCATCGGGATCAGGAACTGCTTCTAACCAATTGGTTGTTGCAGGGCTTAGTTTTCAACCAAAGGCAATTATTGTAAGGTCAAGTGGTTATGGACCTGCCTCTGTAAGTAATAATACAGCCGTTTTTAGCGCAACTGCCCCGCAAATAAACTGGGAACAATACGGAGGCTATATTCAACCTGCTTTCACCATTAGCGCCAATGGTTTTACTTTGGATACTGGGGGATTTGGATCATGCTTTTGGGAAGCGTGGGGTTAACAATTTAGGCGATAAAGTAAAGAACGGTAACGCCCATTGAGGCGTTTTTATTTTGCCCTCAGTGGATAAAAAGTATTATGAGAGGATGAGGAGATTTGAATCAATGCGACAGTTGTAAGGAGCAATCTAATTGCAACCTTAGAGAGAGTTATTATAGAGCATCAAATCAAGCAGAAAATTTGGTCCTCGATAAGTCAATCTTGAAAGTTCAAATTTCTTGTCAGCTTTATAAAAGTAATGGTCAAATTACTGGGTCTTTTCAGTAAATCGAGAGATGTCCAAAAGGACTTCCTACCTATATGGAGAATTTATTCGTATAGGGGGAGTTTATTTGACAATTCTGGTATCTACGTATATTCAAGAAGGAATAGTAATGGGATCCGACAGCAGGCTGACTTGCACTGATCATGATTTAGAGGGTTCTCCAAAAACCGTACAATCTGATAACATGAACAAATTGTTTCTGCTTAAGAAAGTTCCTTATGGTTTATCATCAAGTGGTGAAGCATACGTCAACAAAAGAATATTATCAGATTACATTCGTGTATTTGATAATGAATATCTAAACGAAGATGATAGCGTTGAAGAAGTTTGTTTGAAATTTATGAAGTACTTAAATGAAACTTTAGATACAGCTATAATGAGTGTGCAAATTTGTGGCTATTTCGAGGGAATACCTTATGTGTTCCTTGTGGATAGATTTTCTTGTCAACGATTCAACCATTCCCAAGAAGGTAAAGTCATTTATAACCTCCTGTGGCATGGAGATGCGGATGGAGTAAGCAATTTACTTCAGGGACCCAACCCAATGAAAATAGATTTTCATTTCATGCCTTTAGGTGATGCTATCGATTTAACTGAGTTTCTAATTGACATTCAAATCAAGTTCGGCAGATTTAAAAAAGGATATTCAAGTTGTGGCGGACCGATAGATTTATTGATATTAACTAAAGATGAACAATTTTTTTACAGACATAAACAAAAGTAGGCATTGCCCTCGGAGATGATCCGGGGGCTATCTTTTTTACAAGGAGGCCAAGTAGATGGACATTAATGTAAAGACCGACATGACAATAAAACGTGGAGATACTTTTATATATCCGATCATCTGGGAGGGAGTCGCTGCATCCGAGTTGAGGTCAGAAGTGAGGGACAGCATTGGGGATTTGATTTCCGAAGTAGTTATATCCGAAACCTCCGAACCACACACTTTTATATTAACAGTCGCAAATACGAAAAACTGGCCGATTGATATTCTCTACACGGACATTGAACGCACGTATCACTTACCGCTGAAGATACTAATACTATCAGTTCAAACACTCTCACGATTAAAGTTCTAAAGGATGTGACGCAATGAACAATGTGCCTATAGTCGTTACTCCTACACCACCACCTGTTCCTATAATAATCAGTTTAGGTGGCGGTGGATCTGGATTACCTGGAACCACTGGCCCACGAGGACCTAGAGGAGAAACGGGACCAGTCGGACCAATCGGTGCTCAGGGAGAAATTGGACCGCAGGGTATAGTTGGCCCTATTGGTCCGATAGGTTTAACTGGTCCTGCGGGTCCAATCGGGCTAACGGGTCCGCAGGGAATCCAAGGACTAATTGGCCCACAAGGGATTCAGGGTATTCAAGGAGAGATAGGTCCGAAAGGAACGGATGGACTACAAGGTCTACAGGGTCCAGCAGGCCCCCAAGGAGATACAGGTTTAACTGGTCCGCAAGGGGTTCAGGGGATTCAAGGTCCTACGGGTCCTTCTGGTAGTGGTGGGGGTGGTGCATCGTTATCTGGGCCATATACTTACAACGGCAATCCAGTTATACAACATACTTCAATAGACATTACCACGGATACATTTACCGCAGCGGGGCACGGCCTTACAAATGGGACGATCATATTTCCAGCATGGACGATCACGCCAGGTGTATCGCAGTGGGGCGGTATGCTTTACCCAATAGGTATGGCACAGGTACATTACTACGTCACCAATGCGACAACAAACACTTTTCAAATATCATTGAATAATGGCGGGGCTGCTGTTGATATCACAGCGCTGGGTTCCAATTCTATGAAATTCCACTTTCAGAAAGCAGTCATTCGTAGCATCGTGATTTCGAATTTAGGTTCCAGAAACAAGGTAAAAGTTAATGCCTTCCTTTTTTCCAGTTTAGACGATAAGACATATGGTTGTGATATACGTCCTAACGAATGGCCTGCCAATGGTGAGTTGGGTCCGAACCCTCTAGGCGGAGCTAATTTCAACATTGGAAGGATAGGAAGCAAAGGATCACGTCTGAGTGTAACCATTGACGGAAGTTTGCCTCGTAGGAGTATTGAAGCTGTTTATTCTGCCTATTATTATGACAACAGCGGGGGCTAGTGGGGCAGATGGTAGGCAAAGCAACACTTTTAACACTTCAACAGATACTTTTGCAGCGATATATGCTGGGTTATATGCTTCAAGTCCTGCATATTTAGCTAACGGATCTATGGTGGAGGTGTTCGAAGGATGACGAAGCAACTCGAATACAATGCATTAACTGGTGTGTCTGAAATGATAAACATACCAGACGTTATTCCGACAGAAGACGAAGTCACTTATGAACCTACGGATGCTGAACGAATCGCCTCATTAGAATATGAATTATCCACCCTTAAAGAACAATTAACGCAATTAGTGGCTAATAATGGTGGTTAAGGTGGATATCTATAGTTCAAACGCTAAGGAAACATTTCCTTGGCAGAAAGGAGGCAATTATGTTTGGAGGTTCTTTTAACCGATTAACTTTTGATAGACCTTATGCGCCGGAGGTGTTGCTCTCCATTGAGTTTGAATTCAAGACTGAAATGCAGACACCTCTTAATTTGGAGATGTCTATGCCGGCGGCCTTTGAATTTCTTACTGAATATGTATCCCCATTGACTCGAGAACTAACTTTCTTAGCTCAGTTCGAATTTATGACGGAATTTAACCCTGTAATGGTTCGTGAAATTAACATGTACGCTTTGTTTGAATTCATGACTGAATTTGAGAATGTTGTGAAATATACACATACAGATGAAATCACGTTCACTGGTAACTTTGCTCCTGGGGAGCGGATTGTTATTGATGCAAAAAAGATGAGGATAACTAAAAACGGACAAAACATACTTCATCTTGTAGAGGGAGATCCTTTTGATCTTGTATTTGGTGTTAATAAAATCAGATATGAAGATCCTGAAACTACTAGATCCGTTTTAACTCGTATTACTCACCGAGACAAGTATCTGTATTAAAGGAGGTTCTTCATTGGGATATCTTCAATCGTATGACAAAAACATGAGTCGTAACGGCATATTGAAAAGTGCTTATGATATCCAGCGGAAACGGCGTATTAATTCGGATTATGAGCTTAACTTTCTGGTTCCAATGATATCCGAAGATTACCGCGAAAAATTATTGATTAAGGGCCACGTTAAAGATGAACGTGGCCAGTTTTACGTTATTAATAGTCGGTCAAGGGTGCGTGAGGATCGGAAGCTAACGGCATCAATCGTTTGTAGTCATGTGATGTTTAAACTAACAGATTTCAAGTTCCCGTATGCATCCTATATTGATGAAGCCTATGGTGTACAAATATCGCAACTGACCAATCTCATATCTGCCGCAACTGGCGGACGATTCACATTTTCAATTGACGATACCTTTGACTTACATGACGTAAAGGATTTCGGGCAAGGCAACTGCCTTCAAGCCCTTAATAAGATCATAGAAATGTATGGATGTGAAGTTGAACCAGACAACTTTGTCATTCACCTTAAGAAAAAAATAGGTGTAGACAATGGAATGCAGTACCGCATCAAAAAGAACATTGTTTCTGACCAATTCAAAGATGATGCTAGTTCGCTTGTAACGCGTCTGTACTGCCAAATGAAGGATGGTAGAACTTGGATAGGCCAGCCATCATCTATCCTTACAGACGAAGAGAGAGGGCTTCTAGAGTTGATACCTGGAGCCATTGTATCTGGAATCTTGAAAGTGAACTACTTGGTATCTCCATTTGCTGCGACATGGTCCAGTGATTCTGTTCCTTATTTCGATGGTGAGATTATTGAGCAAGATATTGAAGATGTAGCAGATTTGTTGGAGGTCGCACGTAAGACCCTGCGTGAAAAGGAAATACCCACTTTTGAAGTAACTGCAGATGGCGCGGATTTGTACAAGATCGATTATGATGAAATAAAACCTAATCTCGGAGACACTGCATACTGCCACGATCCAGATATGGAAATGGTTAAATTGAAGGCTAGGATTACTGAGCTCACAGAATACCCATTTACCAAAGAAAAACATGCTCAAGCCACAATAGCTAATGTTATACAGCGTGACTATGATGATATTATTGCCGACCTTGATAAGAGTAAAAAGTTGGTGGATGGTTTATTCAGTAATGGACGTATTAGAACAGAGCTCTTCGAAGCTGTTGCTAAACAAGTCATCACAGATATCAATAACTCTAAAACAGAACTTCTGTATCCAACGGATGGTGGTATTTTAGCTCAGTCTAAATCTAATCCCTTAGATCAGGTAAGATTCACTTCTGCTGGTCTCGGGATCTCTACGGATGGGTGGCAAACAGTACGTTCAGCCATTACAGCTGGAGGAATTCTTGCGGAAGTAATAACAGGGCAACTCGGGGCATTTGTTTCAATGCTTATAGGAAGCGACAATAACGTTACCCAGATTAACACTCATGGTATCGCCTCAGGACATTCAGACTTCAATAGCGCACCATTTCGAGTAGATATGGCCGGTAATCTGTTAGCAAATAAATTAACAGCCAGTAGCGCCGTCATAAATGGTTCTACATTTGGTGGAGGCGCTATAATTGGATCTTCGATCAATGTAGGTAGTGGGAAGTTTACAGTTACTTCGGCAGGCGTTATGACAGCGGAAGATGGGCATTTTAAAGGAGTGATCACAAGTTCAATAATTACTGGTGGAAATATTACATCAGATACAGATATTAATGTCACGAAAGATGCTCGGATAGGTTCAAATCTGTATATGGGGATATCGGGGTCGCTTGGAGACAGACGGATTGAGTTTGTCAATAACGGCGGATATCAGGCTTATATGTCGTATACAACCTCTGACAATAGTAATGAATTGAAAATTCGTGCAGGTAATGATATAAGGATCGACAGTGGCTTATATCTTATATTGAGTGGGCTGGCTATAACACTTAACGGTGAAAGTTATGTTGGAACTCCCGTATCAAGTAACCGAATAGTTGTTGCATCAGAGATGGCCGCAAAAGCAGATCGTACGATAACTGCAACTAATATGTCCTTTGATCCTACTTCACGCAATCTTAAACTATTCAGTGCTACTGGAGCACAACTTGCAATAGTAAACATTCCAGTGTAAAGAATCTCCTTTTATGTTATATGCCTTTTGGATATAATTAATGGAATCAATAGATTCAGGAGGCTATACCATGAAGAATAAGATCATCGGAGTCTTTGCTGTTGCATTTTTACTCGGAAGTTCCATCGGGTTTGCCGCCAATGCATCATTGATCGGAGCAAAGGTTACCGGAATGTACAGTATTGAACAGGGCGGTAAGAAGATTGCTGATGCAGTTATAATAAATGGATCGGCTTATGTACCGGTCCTTGCAATGTCTAAGGCGACAGGAACGAACCTCGCTGTAAAGGGGAAGACGATAACAGTGGATAATACCGAAACAGCCAAAATTGTTGATACTACAATAAGCGAAAAAATGGCACAAATACGAATAGTCATTGAACGGAATGAGGCGCAAATAGCAAACCTTAAAGGAATACAAGAATCAGGTTATCGAGATGAGGAAAATTCACAATTTTATAAATATGAGACTACAGAATCTTTTACAAGGACATCTGCTGAGATTCTTCGCTTAACTACTGAAAACGAAAAACTCAAAGAGGAATTATTAGAATTAGTAATGAAATAATGAATAATTTCCCCTTGAACATTTTTATAAAAAGAGTGGAGGTGAAGGTAATTTCAAAGGATGAAATAAAAGCTCTAATGGCAAAGGAACAAAAAGAACGAGCGGAAATTCAACGCAGAAAAGAAGAAAGTAGGAAAAAGATTTACTGGCCACCATACATTTTTGCTTCTTTCATATTTACAATAGTCATCGCGGTTGTTGTTACATTTACTAATCAATCCCCTGAAAATAAAGCATTATACGAACATACAAAGGAAATTAGGCAAACGCAGTTAGAATATGAAAGGGAACAAAATAAACTTGATACCACTAAGGAAATATTGAACGATTATGAGGATTTGATCATGGATACTCAAATTGGGCATTAGGTTTATTCTGAATAATCGTAGCAAATACACATTCAAATAGATATATCCTATAAATATAAAAGCCTTTCCCACTAAAACTGGGAGAGGCTTTTACTATTGTCTGGAAGGAGGAAAACCTTTGGCGGTTGTGAAAAAAATTGAATTATCACTTGATCTTACAAGGCCAACTGATGAGATTGTTGAATCCATTGTAGCTGTTTTAAGTTACTTCCCAGGGAGACAGCTGGAGATATTGCAACAAGTTGATCATAGGGTTGGTGAAATGCTAGCTACGTTACAACCGAAAGAAGATCCTGAAACAGAAACTGCAGACCAGACTACTGAATAAAGGAACAGGAGGGGGAAAGTCGATCGTGACAGAAATGGATGTACTTAAATATTTCTTAACGCAAGGTCCATTCGCGGTACTATTCGTCTGGTTGCTAATCTACGTAATGCGTGCGAATAAGGAACGTGAAGGGAGGCTTCAGGATCTACTCGGAAAATTCTCGGAGAAGTACGATGTCATTATTGGTGAGCTTCGGGAAATGAAAGACCGATTTCCACATAAAAAGTAATTATGAAAGGGTGATTTGTAATGGAATGGAACGCAATTTTCAATTTCATTGATCCGAAATTATTTATCGTTGTTGTAGTTTGCTGGGTGATTGGCTACATATTGAAGCGGACACCCTCTGTACCTGATTGGTGCATTGTTTATGTCGTAACTTTTGTAGCAGTAATTCTTGCAATATGGATGTTCGGGTGGAACCCCAATTCTCTTATACAGGGCGTTCTTTGCGGTGCATTTTCTGTATATGGAAATCAGTTGGTCAAGCAAGCAAAAAAGGGGGTCGATGAGTAATGCAGATTATTCAAAAAGGCAGCAAGCATACAAACTTCAGTGGTCGCGGTGGACACATTCCGATTGCTATTGTGGACCATATCAGTGGTGGTACTATGGCATCCATGGATTCATGGTTTACCTCACCAGGCAACACTGTTAGTAGCGCCCACTACGGAGTATCTAAGGCAGGAGAGATTCACCAATACGTTGATATAACCAAAATGGCTTGGTGTAACGGGATATCGATTGAATCAATGCCAAAAGCAACAGCAGCAATCATTCAAGAACTAGCACCGATTAATCCTAACAAATACACAGTTAGTATAGAACATGAAGGCACGGACGGAACTCTTACAGAAGCACAGTTTACTGCAACAGTTTGGCTTCACAAGCATATTAGCGATGAGGTTAAGCGATTATACGGTAAAGCTATCATTCTGGATGAAAAACATGTATTGGGTCATTTTCAAGTTGATCCCGTTCGGAAACCATACTGTCCTGGTCCTAAATTTCCATGGAGTCGTTTGTATGATGCGTTGAAATCAAAGGGGGAGGAGAATGTGAAAAAGGATGACATTGTAACAGTTAAATTGGAAGGAAAAAAACTAACTGATGGAATTCTAGATGATGGTACGACATACATCCCAGTGCGGGCTTTGGCCGGAGTACTGGGAGCAACGGTTACTTATGACGTTGCGACCAAAACGGTTAATATCACCAAGTAAATTTCCAAACGTTTGGGATTATGCCCATTAGCTTCGGCTGGTGGGCTTGATCATATTTGTAAGACTGATTGACAGGTTAAAATTGGAAGTGGTACATTTGTACTACAATCCATTGATAGCTATTTATAGTTTCAATAGGATCACGAATATGGTAGAAAGTGTGGTTTCTATGAAAATTAGCCGATCCTTTACAGTGATAAGATACGAGAATGCACTTCTGTTTGATGATGCAAGAACCAAAAATAATATTGTGAAAAGATACAAGGGTGCTTATCCGATCGTTGATTTCAACGAACAGATAAAGGCTATCCTAATAATTGACCCTCAGAAGAAGACTAAATGCATGATTCACGCAGACCACATTGTTGTAGATATTAATGATCCTCGTGACCTAAATGCACTTAAAACAACCGTTAATGATATTGTCCCTTTTGTCCTTAAGGAGCTTGAGATCCAAACAACACAATATATTGGTGTTCGAGCCCATGCCATCCCAGAGTTATTACTAACAAAAGATAAAACAGAGGCTGAAATTCTCAGAAGGTATTACTCACCTGCTCTTCTGGACTTTATCAAAAATGAAAATCCTCAAGACGGTATCAACCCTCACGTAGGGTTCTCGATAATGCTAGGTGCTGGTTTTACCATGAATGTTAATATCGCACCTTCTCAGAATGTTACGGGTGAGGTCGGGCCGGATGGCCAACTTCATATAAAAGAATTTGTTGATAGTAACCCGTTAGTTGATCTAGATGTTTACACCGATGTTTCTAAAGAACTTACACAGATTAATGGTGTAATAAAGGGAGCATGTGGAAATATTGAGAAATATCTAGAGAAAGTTTGGAATATGCATACAGGGAGTGTTTTTAGATGAGCCTTGCGTCTAGAACAGTGATACCTCACATTCCTAATTTGACAAGAACCGTTAGTCAAAGCGAGTCAATGCTTGATGGAGCAGCACATATTAGAGATACAGATGAGCCGGTAGATATAACTAAATATATGAAGAGTAGAACTGAGGTTATTCAAACCAGAACATCATTTAATGATACTTCAGATCTTAAAATCTCCGATCTCCCTTTTGGAACAGTCACAGTTGACTCCGCATACGGTAAGATGAAGGTGTCATTGACGAGTACCGATGAAGAAATTGAAAGGGTGACAAGTGTTATGAAGAAGAGTCGAATCGCTTACCAATACTATTCTTCTATCTGGTCATTATGTGCAGTAGCTTTATGCTTCTTTATCACAGCAGGTATTAGCGGATTACTTGGGATGGCACCTTCGATTGTAGGGGCTACTTTCTCCGTTGTTGGTGGTATCGGGGCTATACTTGATTGGAAAGGCTGGATTAAGAAGAATGATGATAAGTCTTTCAGTTAGTAGTATACCGACTCCGACAGGTCCTCCGGGAAATCCTAACCCAGCAACAGGGCTTCTTACAGCTTTTATGAACAAAGCTATGCTTACAAAGGCAATGTGGTTATTGTTTGGACTAGACGTTTTAGGTATATTCGGGATTATAGCTTTAAAAAATGCTGGAGTTGGTATGTCAGATTTAGGTATGCCAGCTAGTGATGTGAGAGTAATTATTTGGATTGTCGTCATATGCAATATTGTATTGGTCACTGCATATGCAACAGCCGATATTATCATTAATTTCTTACATGGTCGAGGTATCAAAGACTAGTTATCCCGAATCTTTTCGGGATATTTTTTATAGGAGATGAAACCTTTGAACAGTTCCTCCGAAATCGTTTTGAATTTAGAGCATACATAATATAACCCGCCAGGCTTTTACCTGACGGGCTATATTCTATTCTTCTTTTTCGTCAAAGCATTCTTGACAAATTCCAGAGTCAACGAGATATTCTACTCGCTTACCACAGGAACCGCATTGAAATTCTTTTTTCTCCAAATACAACACCTCCCCACATAAATAATTCCATTTTCAGATAGAATTACCTGCAAAGAAGATGAATATTTAAACGATAAACTCCGTAAATACTGGGCTACGTAGCAACCCCGATTTTGTCCATTTCCTCGTTCGTACCTTAGCTCGTAACCTCGGCTCAAGATGTACAAACTCTTTATCCTCACCTTTAACCAATTGCTTAGCTACTCCGTAAAATGCCTTCTTATGCATCGAGCTTGCTCCAAGTTCTATAATTCCAGATGGACGCAGCCTGCCGGACGTTCCAGAAGGAATTGCTGTTAACCATCCGAATTCCTCTTTTCGATATCCCGTTATAAATACATCAGCATAAGTCCAGTTTATGACCTTCTGCCATGCTGGTGATCGGCGACCAGTTTCATAAAGACTGTTCTTCCTCTTGCCTACTACACCCTCCATACCTCGGGATTCTATCTGTTCAAATAATGCTTCGCCGGCACCCTCAATATGTGATACCACTCTGAAACTACCTGATGACATCTTGATGCTCATCAGAATCTCCCTACGCCTCATTAGCGACAGTCCACGTAGATCCTGACCTTTGTATTGCAAGATATCAAAGATAGCGAAATAAGCCGGAAGGGTGGCAGTAAGTCGTTGTATTTTGTCTGCCTTTCGTGCCTGAAACCGACTCATCACAGACTCAAAGTCTGATACTCCTGTCTCTTGGTCAACGCAGGCTACTTCTCCATCCAGGATGATGTCATCTGAGAATGGCAGTTGAAGCTCTGGGTATTGCCGGGTACATTCGTTATTGTGGCGAGTAAACAGTCGGACCGAACCGGACTGCTGGGAGTAAATAAGGCGATGCCATCAATCTTTGGTTCAAATATATAATCGCTGTGCGAAAACGGCCTTGGAGCCGTCTTCAGCAGCATAGGAGCAATAAACAAATAGATCACCTCTTAATAATTATAGAACCTTGAGAGGGTAGTAAGGACAGGTAAGTGTTGGATAGAATAATTTAGGGATAACTTTATTGCCGATGATATAGAGTTCATATACATAATGTTCCAAATAAATTATAATAACTCCAAAGTTTATGAATGGAGTGGATTGTAGTTGTGGAGTCAGTTAGCTGAAATCCCTTTGACTAAGGCACTGGGATGGGGAAGTTTTGTATTATTTTTTGGTTCTATAGTTACATATCTAAGGAGAATGCAGGTTGTAACTTCGTTAACATCAACAAAAGTTGAGAAATTACTCTTTACTAAGGAAAAGAGGCTTTTTGTTAATTTAATACAATATTTACTGCAAACCCTGTTCGCAGTAATGACATTTTGTATCTTTACACTTTTATTTTATGAATATGGAACTAATAATTCAGCTGTATTGATGTTCATATCTGTAGCTGTTATAAGTTATCTCATGTTGATATACATATCATTAACTGATGAGAATTTTTTGGATAGGAAGTTGAAAAGAGGAACTACTGCTTTGATTTCCGTTATTATTCTGTTCGTACATATATTGTGTTTGTTTATGATAATACCCGGATATTTTGCAGTTGTTTTGTTGAACGAATCGGACACAACCAATATAAATTTAATTGAAGACTTATGGATGTTGTTTCTCGGAATAGTATTGTTTTTGATGTTTATTAGTGGTGTTCTGGTATTATTCACTAGACACACCTCGAAACTTTTATTTGATAAATTCAATCGCTTCTTGGATGAGTATTTTTATATTACAGAAAAAGATACTTCTACTAAGTGGTTCATATATCATCCGATAGATAACGATTATATTCTCTTAGGAAATAAAGAAGTACCTGATAATGCAATAATATATAGAACAGTAGAGCGCAAAAAAATCTTAGAAGAGAAAATATATATGTTAAAAGTACCTAAGAAGCCAGAAAGTACAATAGAATTTAACATATAATTTGAGGGAGATTACATGAGCACAACATACAAAGTCCTGGAAAGTGACAAAGATTTCTTTACAGCATCCATCGCCCAAAAGAGAGTACATGTTGTCCAGATTACAGAGGATGGTCTTGATAGCATCATTGATTATGGTGGACCGATCCAGAAGTATACACCAGATACCGTTAAGATAGCAGATACATACTACATGCGTAAAGAATTTGAATTTAGAGCTGTTCGCATCTCAAAGACAAGATAATGATAATACCCCGTCAACCTTAATTGGTCGGAGGGGTATTTTTTATTTTCAAAAGGGATTTGATTTATTTTGTCGATATAAACTTTGTGAGAAAATTTTTTCCAAAGGAGAATTTGTAATGCTTTTTAAGCTTTTTGGTCCTAACGCTTATGGTAGATATGTACTAAAACCAATATTTCTTGGCCTTATTATCTTTACAGGAGTGTTTTTAGGAATGATTCATATTGAAGGAATTGCAGCCAACAAAATTGAATTATATCTTGGATCAGCTTTGTATGGTTATGTATTTGGCTCTATCCCATCTGGTTATCATGTATTGGATCGATTTGGATCCTATATGCGCAAATGGACACATCAAAAGAGGACAGCAACAGATCGAATTATTGACGCCATTTATGACTCCAAAAGAAGAAATAGAAGAAGCCTGTTTTCTCCGATTAAGGGGATTATAAGATTCCTGATATCATTAACTATCGGGGCTTTTTGTTTTCCTTATATTGTTTTCGATTTTTTTAGAGAGATACATAGAACGAGGTTATATTTTAAGGCAAAAAAGAAAAAAATTAATAAGGCTAACCGAAGACTGCATAGGGAGTGATTTTTTGAGCACTACATATAAAGTCCTGGAGACCGACAGTGACTTTCTGGCAGCTGCTTTATCGCAATCCAAGGTATCTGTATGGTATCGCGAGGAACCCGATCCAGTAGGTCAAATTATGGATTATGGTGGCATTGTTGAAGGATATTCACCAGAGACTATTAAGATATCTGATAGTTGGTTCTTTCGGAAGAAATTCGAATTTCGTTTATATATATTGTAAGTGAAGGACCTGTGGCAGTTCACCAACAGGTCCTTTTTTTGTTATCTCGTAATTTTTCGTTCTAGTAAGATGTGATACTGATTTAATGCATCATCTAGAAGTTGGCTTGCTTTTATTACCTCCGGGTCGGCTAGGCGTTTATATGCGGATAGTTTGTTCAATTCCAACCGGAGTTCTTCGATTCTTAGAATAATACTTTCCAAGAGGAACAGCCCCTATAATCCGTATATCTATGTAATACGCCCGCCGTGCACTGCGACCGTCTTGCGGATATCCAATACCATTCGGTATGAAGGGTTGACCTGATCCGAATCGGGTCTCTAAGGTGATTGCAAATTTGCTTTTATATAATTCGATATTACTATCCATAATCCTCCAATATGTTACAAACTAACGACCCATAAAACTTGGATTATAGGACTTGCTGTTCATTTTTTACATTGATTAAATTTCCGTAACGCGGTTATAATACAAACAAATGTTCTTATTTTGGGGGAGTAAATGATGTTAGACGACACACCGCGCAAGCTGCTGAGGATTATGTATCATTTCTCAGGCCACTTCAAGAGGATGCCTACAATGCCAGAAATGGAACGATTAAGTGGACGTATGCCGGTAGCGATTAGAAAAGGAATGCTTGAGTTGGCTGATCAAAACTATATATCATGGAATCCTCACGCGACGGTTGAGACAGCTGTAATCATTGAGGGATGGGAGCGTGAAGACTTAAACTCAGGGCGCCCGCAGGAACCCCAGAGATCGTTCCAAACAGGCAACTTAGTTTACTGGCAGTATTATTGAGGAGGGTAACGATGTCAAGAAAGTTAGAAAGCATTTGGGATTGCAGCAGGATGGTGATGCCCGAACATAAACAACGGATAATAAGGGAAGAGAGGGAGCAGGAACGGCGTGTGAAGCCCACACTGGACCCTCAGGAGATTGAGTTAATTGATAGGGCTCTGTATAAATCTATGGAGGAACATAGCCCAGTCACGCTTACGTTGTTTGCACCATTCGGAGATAGTCAATATAAGGGTATTGTCATGAAGATAGACAGACAGATGGGAATAAAGATTCGTTGGTCAGAGGATGATTGGGATTGGATTAAAATGAATGATGTTATAAGTGTTACATAAAAAATTAACCCGTCAATGATTATACTGACGGGTTTTCATCTTTACTAAATAATTTAAGACAGCCCCTTTAAGGGCCGAAAGTAAATAAAGACAATCACTTCAGAGTAATAGCCTGGGGTAATTATAGAACTTTCCTTTAGGCTGATTGAAAATCTCGTCCCCAATTCGTCCCCAATTCGGAAAAAGGATTAAAAACACATCGTATTCCCAAAATGTAAAAAAAGAAAAAACCCCTTATAGAATAAGGAGTTTTTCGAGGTGGAACTTATAGGACGGATGGGGTTCGAACCCATGACCCCTACCCTGTCAAGATAGTGCTCTCCCGCTGAGCTACCGTCCTGCAACGAAATTTATAATACCATAGGAATAATGTTGAATGCAATTGTTTTTTAGTTTTTAGTCAGTCTCCGAATTTCATTCCCTTCATTAAGGTACATAATGGCCTAGCCTGGCAGCATATGTTTTCTCTATCTGTCTAATAACGTTGCAGGTGAACACCCAAACTTAACGTAGAGGAGGGAAAGCGGCTGTGTATCCATCTTATCCCTATTATAGCTCGGAGGTCCAATGCAAGAATGTTCCACTTACGTTTCCCCCGCAGGAGCAGAAGAGACAGCCTGGATTTGAGTATTTGATGGTTCCTCGTCCAATTGCTGAGAATCCAAGTTATATAGGAAGCGGTAAGCTTCACAATAGAACAGCCCTCATTACAGGTGGGGACAGTGGGATAGGTCGTGCTGCTGCGATTGCCTTCGCTAAAGAAGGTGCGAATGTGGTGATCGTCTATTATGATGAGCATCAGGATGCTGCTGAAACAAAACAGCGAATAGAACAGCTCGGAAGAAAATGCCTGACGATCGCTACGGATCTGAAGGAAGAGGAGAATTGCAAGTTTGTCGTGGCTAAAGCTGTTGAGACTTTTGGATGTATTGATGTTCTTGTTAACAATCATGCTGTTCAATTTCCTCAGCAAAGTATACTTGATATTACCAGTGCTCAGTTGGAGACAACGTTTCGGACAAATGTATATTCCTATTTTTATATAACTAAGGCAGCTTTACCCCATATGAAGGCAGGAGGCTCCATCATCAACACCGCTTCTGTTACCGCTTATCGTGGAGAGAAGACATTAATTGATTACTCTACCACAAAAGGGGCTATCGTCTCCTTTACAAGAGCACTATCCCTTTCATTAGTAGATCAGAAAATTAGAGTAAATGGGGTAGCCCCTGGTCCTATTTGGACGCCGCTAATCCCTGCAACCTTCACCGCAGACAGAGTTTCAACCTTTGGAATAGAAGTTCCGATGAAACGGGCGGGTCAGCCATTTGAATTAGCACCAGCTTATGTATATCTGGCTTCGGATGATTCTGCGTACGTATCGGGGCAAATTCTACATGTTGGCGGCGGAGAGATGGTAGAATCCTAGGGGTTTTGAATCTGCTGCTTCCGGTTTCTTTTGGCACGATACATGGCCTTGTCTGCACTGTTCAGAATGGTGTCTTCATCTTGTCCATCCTTCGGATAAAAGCTATAACCCATACTCATTTTAACAATGAGGCTTTGATCTCTATATCTTAGCTCCGTGCTTGAGAACTTTGCCTCCAACTGCTGCAGGGTCTCTTGTACGTATGAAATAGAAGGAATGGAATTTAAAAAAAGTACAAATTCATCCCCGCCCAATCTTGCGGCTACACCTTTTTGGCCTACGACCGACTGGATCAAATGTGCAGTATGCCGCAGTACCTCATCACCTGCCTCATGCCCATATCTATCATTCGTGTCCTTGAAATCATCGAGATCAATAAGGATTACCGCCAACTGATGATTCAGCGTTTTAGCTTCTGTAATGGACTCAGCCAGCTTCTCGTAGAAATATCTTCGATTCGGAAGTAAGGTCAATGGGTCATGGTATGCGAGGAACACGATTTGTTTCTGATGTTCTTTCTGCAAGGTAATATTACGCATGATCAAAATAAAATGTGGCTGATTGTCTACGGAGACATAATCACCATCAATAAGAACATCTATATATTTGTCCCCGTTAAAAATAATTGTCTCCAGTTCCTTGATTTCCTGTCTGTTTTTCAGGCTGTTGCTTAGCTCTTCACTTGCTAAAGCGTTCAGCACAGTGTGGTCCAGGTTCACGTGATTGAACATTAATCTGGCACTGGGATTGGCTTCCTTAATGATGCCCGAAATTTCAATTAGCAGTATGGCCGCAGGATTGAGATTGAATAGCTTCTCGTACCTTTGGTTATTGAAGTTTAGAAAGTCATACTTTTTCATAGCAAGCTGGAGAATGAAGCACCATATAATGCCTGCATATATGTAGGGGAAGGGTGGGATCTTTTCTTCAAATCGGAAGTACCCGAATACTGCAGTCCAGCCTAAGGTCAGTATAGTGCCGATAATCATCAAATTAAAGATCGCTTTATATTCTACAGAGCTTGCACGCGCCCTTGCTGTTAATAGAACGAACAGGGTTAGAGCGCTAATCAGAATGCTGACCGTCAACCCCGCGTAGTAAGCTGTATTATAAATAGGCCATTTCCAAACTCCGGCTGTCATGAATACCTGGGAGGATATGTAATTCTTGTTGCTGATTAGATTTATGGGAATGATTAGTAGATGAATATAAAAAATAATTGGGTTCAACAGAGCAGGCAAGCGCTTATCCATCCCAGATATTTTGGCGAAGAAGTGAAATCCAAGTCCCGGAAGCATAATGCCTATACTAGAAAACCAAATCGCGGTTAACGAGGGGCTATAATCTATAGGCAGCAGGAATCTAACGTACTCCTCGAGAAAAAGCAGAAAATAGCATCCGGTGATCAGGCTGACCAGCCTATATTCGGTTTTTTTTGGATTCCGCAAAAGAACATCGAGGCCCATATAGAAAAAGAAGAGCATAGGGAGTAAATAAACGACCAATGTTAATAATACTTCCGACAGATTCAATCTTCGCAATCCCCTTTCATTCGAGCGTTTTGCCGAAAGTAAAGCTGTATACTCTTATAGTAGTATTTTAAATTAAATTGTCGTGTTTTGTCGATTTTAAAATTTGAATAGTTCTGTTCCATCATGAAGAACCTATATAAAGAGATTTGAAATTGGATAGAAGGAGGGAAATTTGTGGAGCATTCTAATATACCGGACAAAAATTTAATCAATGTTGTAAAAGAATTGGAGCAAGACCCTGTGAATAGTCATCAAGCCCAGCAGATGCAGCAGGATAAAAATGATCGGCGCAAAGAAATGATCAAGGATCTGGACGAAGTTGTTAAATTCAAGAATAACGATCAAAACCCCCATAGATAATTAACCTATTCACTTAAATACAAGAACCCATGCTGGCATCAACGCCGGGGGGGTTCTTGTGTTTACTTTTCTTCTAATGGAGTCAAATATATTGGAGTGCCCCGCTCTTTTTTACGGAAGGCTCCCGGTGTCATGTTCGTCCACTTCGTGAATTGCCGGATAAAGCTCTGAACATTACTGAACAGGTTTGGCAAAGAATAGGAGTACAAACATTTCAGAAACAGGCAGTGCAGACATGTCGTACGGTCTGTTTTTGCTGTTCACTTTTAGCGGTGCGGCGTAACCTCCCTATAGAAGAAAACTTCAAAAGGATATGTTAAAATGAATGGATAATACCCATTAGAGTATTCATAGATCATTCTAAAGATGAAGGAGCATAAAACTTGCCGCAAAATGAGCAGAAAAAAGATAATGCAACGCTATTAAAATGGTTGGGTGGCGGTGCAGCTTTTCTCTTGGTAAAAGGGAAAGGGATACTATCCATCCTAAAACTTAGTAAAATCGCCGGACCGCTAATCTCTATGATGGTTTCAATTTGGGCTTACGCATTAATTTATCCTTGGGGTTTTTCAATAGGCTTTGTTCTGCTGCTCCTAGTTCATGAGATGGGTCATGTTATAGCAGCAAAACAAAAAGGACTTCCCGTAAGTGCTCCGCTATTCATTCCTTTCATGGGTGCATTGATTTCAATGAAAAAGCATCCGCTGGATGCCAAGACGGAAGCGTATATCGCATTCGGGGGGCCGATTCTCGGTACTTTAGGGGCGGTAGGTGTTTTTGGAGCGGCATATTATATGGACAGTCCGCTTTTGTACTCCCTTGCCTATGTAGGATTTTTTCTTAACTTAATCAATCTTCTGCCGATTCATCCGCTTGACGGAGGTCGGATAGCTACCGCAGTTACACGTTGGTTATGGTTGGTCGGACTGATAGGTGGTTTGGCTGTAATTATTTATTTGGGTTCTATTTTATTTATGATCATTTGGGCGCTTTTTGCCTACGATATGTTCAATAAGTTCATCCGGCGCCGTAAGAAAGAGGGATTCCATTCGCTATCGAGAGGTTTTCTTATTCCGGTGGAGCAATTGCAGGAGGAGGGCTATCTGATTCCTGGCCCCGACCATAGAAGAGACTTGCCTTTTAGCACCTATAGCCATTTGGATCATCAGCAATTTGTGACTACACAATGGGAGGGTCTGAAGTTCGAAGGTACAATTCCTCTTCCGATGCAGGCTATAATCCATAAAGTGAGAGTTACAAATCTAGAAAAGGTGCTTTTAGAAAATGGATTGCATCTCAAAATGCACTGTGAGGTACAATTCACTATTTTTGAAAATGACAAATACTACGATGTACCGGTCCGTACTCGCTGGCAATATGGGATATCCTATTTACTCTTAGCAGGATTTTTATCCGGTATGATGTATCTGGTGCATGTAGTAGGAAATGTGTAGTCCATGAACTCCTATGTTTTAGATTAACCCAAATCGTCAAAGCTGTTAACGGTAAGAGCCGCAGGTGATGACGAAAGGGGTAGAATTGTGCTGAAAAATACAGGATGGTGGTTAGGTGCGCTTGCAATTCTGCTACTGGTACTTGCCGGGTGTTCACACGAAGAACAGGCTCCGGTATATAAGGAACTGCGAGAGATGCCTGCTATGAAAAATAGCCTGGATTCGGAGTCCCGTTATGAGCCTTTGACACCGGTGATGCAGGATGTATATGATCGGTCTATTCCAGAGGACGTCTATACTGATTGAGATGGATTACCGGATAGGGCTGAATACAACCTCTCTCCACAGGTCGGGGGCATGACTATACAGAAAAATGAATTTTTTGTATAATGGGTCAACTATCGTTTGGATACAGAGAGAGGGGCTTATTGAAATATGGCAGCTGAAATCGTACGAGTAACGACAGAAGAACAGCTTCGGATGGGGCTGGATATTCGCATGAAGGTATTTGTAGAGGAGCAAAAGGTACCCGCAGAAGAGGAAATTGATGAGTACGATGTAATTGGCTCCAATGCACATCATATCCTTCTTATAGACGAGGGAATCCCGGTAGCAACGGGAAGACTGATTTATTATAAGTCTGACGCCGCTAAAATGCAGCGTGTTGCTGTTATGAAGGACTATCGGACCAAGGGGTATGGACGTGTACTGCTGCTGGCACTGGAGGAAATCGCCCGTGAGCTTGGACTTGAGACATCAATCCTTGATGGTCAATGTCATGCGGAACCGTTCTACGCTAAGCTAGGTTATGAAGTTATTTCTACCGAGCCTTTCTATGATGCGGGTATTCTTCATGTACGGATGCAGAAGGCCCTTTAATAACTCTACTGAAACTGAAGTATACAACTTGATCCTACCTACTCAAAAGAGCTGTCCCAATGAGCCATTTCCATGGCTTGTGGGACAGCTCTTTTTTAAATAGGAATGTGCCGAAAGGCTGTTATTTATCGTATCTGGAAAAAATTAAAAGTTGGGCAAATTATCAAGGTTATTATCTTTACGTCCATCTGCATTAGATCTAAGATGTTCATCGTTATCTCGACCCTTGAAGACGTTTAAGCCCTGAATCTCATTATTTTTTACCATCGACTGGGCGGTTTTATAGTCAACAACTTTACCCGAAGTTAACTTCAAATCAACAATATCGCCATCTCCGTTTTTTCTTACGGCAACCACTTCTTCTTGTTGACTTTGCTGGGAATTTCCTTGTTCCATTGTAATCGCCTCCTCAGTCTTAGTATCACAAAAGAGGAAACAAGTTATACATTTCTTTAACTTTCTCTTACTTACGGATTAAAGGTTATCGATTAGAGAAAACTAATTCTCAAAAGGGAGGGAGTTAGGTTACATGAGGCGTAACAATAGTGAAATTCAGTTCCTTAGGGTTTTACTTATTTTGTCAATGGGCTTAATGCCTTTTGTAATGACCAAGCGTCCCCGGAAAGAATGGTGGTTCATATACTTCTTTAATGCGATTACAAATATTATTTTAGATAAAATTCTGACCCGAATGGGATTGGTTTCATATCCAATACGTCTGCTTCCGAAAATATTCAAGATACATATTCTATTTGATACTGTATTGTATCCTTTGGCGAATGTGATCTATATTCAAATCACAAAAAGAGATCATATTTTTGCGATTATGTACAAAATGTTATTTTTTTCTATTCCACTAGTAGTTGTTGAATCTTGGGCAGTAAGAAATACCCGCTTGATTAAATGGGGGAACGGGTGGAAAGGTTACCATACATTCGTCAGTGTTACTTTAAAATCACTATTCATTAGAATTGTTGTTGTGAAAATCATTAGACGTTTTAGCGATTCAAGGCACTAATGGTGGGCGATTCGATTAACTTATACGTGCTGTTCCTAAAGCAAAATGATGCCAAAGAATGTCTTCTACGGCATCCCCTTTTGCCTCATCACACTCCACTATCAAAATTACCTCAGAGTTTTTCCCATGTGTAATATGATATTTCTTAATCACTTTGTAATAAAACAAATCGATCAAAAATCCCAGCATAAATCCAGATCCAGCCCCGATAAGTCCCCAATAAATGGGACCCCACTGAAGTCTAAAACCAATACTTGCGCCAACAACGGAAAAAGCTGTACCTAAAGCAGTTCCTGTGCTTATAAGAGAAATTCCATCAGCGTTGTGAATACTGTCCAAGAGCCTGCGTTCTTTTGTACGAATAGTTAAAGGGACAGCAAAAATATTTTCTTTACGCACTCCAATTTGTTCTAGAGAACTTATCGCTAATTCTAGATTTACTGAATGTTCAAATGTGGAGAAAATTTGGATCAAGTAGGGTCCACCGCTTTCTTATTTTTAATCTTAAATTGTGGACTTTGGAAATTTTGAATAAGATAATTTTTTTGCTCTTTCTCGAATAGTCTGTTATTTTCTACCGTATTTACATACGAATCATAGAGTGCAAATCCCCACATAGAAGGCATGAATAGAAGCCATTGTTTATCAAGTACTGCAGTAGACTGTGGAATATCTCCAATGAAAAGAAAATGAACGGCAATCAACACTTTGGAGTAATACAAAAATAGTATTGTCCACACCAATGAGAAAAATGCCGATAAGATCCGGTGAATATGCAATTGGCCAAGCCCTGGCATAAATAATGACCAAAGAATCGACATCATCGGGTTTCTTTTATCTAAATAGTTAACTTCTAGAGCTCCTATGGAGAAGGAATTAAAGGGAGCATTTTCCCTATGCGCTAACAAATACATTTTGTTCATATCCACACTTGTTCGATAACTGTCCCAAATTCCAAACAAATACACAGGAATGTACATAAGCATCCATCTAACGTCTAGTACTTCTTTTGCTAATTCGATATTTCCGCAAAATGAATGTACCATAGCTAAGTTTATTTTAGCGTTATAGTTGACGACCACTTCCCAGACGAACAATGAAATTCCTCGTAAATATTTACTTAGAAGAAGATGCCCAAAACCTGGGAAAGCCGCTGACCACCACGCAATGATATAGGGGTTTTGAGAGTGGAATTGTGTGGTTCCAAAAATACTGACATGAGCTTTGTATCGTCGGAACTTAATGTCTGTGTTTTTAAAGTTATCCGTCGGATTCCCAACCTTTGTAATAATAATTTCTTGTAATTTCCTTATTTTAACTTAGACTTTCCATATTATCCGTTAATTACCCAAAACTATGAACGATAGATGAAAAAAAAGTAATTTACGACCTCTAAACATCGCAACTTGACCGATAGAACGAAGTATATATTAACAGCATGAATTGTTTGGAGGGTTCCTAATTATGAGATGGAGAAAAATTGCACTTTGCGTAATTGTGTTTTCCCTGATGGGAAGCTCAATGTTATTCGCTGATGCAGTAACCCAGAAAATTCGGGTATGGAGCAACGGTAAAGAAATGGCAGACGGTGGTTATCTAATTGATGGAAAAACGTATATTCCCGTTAGGGAAGCAGGGGGAGTTGTTTCTTGGGATGATTCCGGGAAAGTGAAAATTCTTAAACCCAATGTGCATATTTTTCTTTTCAAGGGCGACACCGTGTTTGGCAATGTTAATGTAGGCAAACTTAAATTTAAAGTATTTAGTCAAGTTGACACTCTAACGGATGAGATCTCTGCAGTAAAAGTAGCAATAACAGATCCATCAGGTAACGTAAAGGATATCCAATCTCAGGAGCTTGAAGGCTCCCGTAAGGATAACTTTTGGTTTCCGACCTCTGAATTTACGTATGATTTTAAAGAGAGCGGGAAGTATCGTGTAGGCTTCTATATCAAGGCTGAGAAGAACGGAGATTACGTACTTGTGTCTGAAAAAGTAATCACTGCGCTGAATTAAGAATACGGTCCTCTTCCAAATTGACCTGAACTTAACTAACGTGGTACGATACTATGCGTAAGATAATTCAACTTAAAAGTGAGGTATTTCAATGAGCGATCACAAACATGAGCATGGCCATGAACATGGTGAAGCATGCGGTTGCGGACATGATCACGACCATGAGCACGAGGAGTTTGTGCTGACCTTGACGAACGAGCAGGGCGAAGACGTGGAAATGGTTCTGGTAGAAACATTTGACGTAGCTGAGAAATTATACGCATTGCTGCTTGAGCGCGAGAACCCTGAAGCGGATGGTATCATTCTGCGTATGGAAGAAGAAAACGAAGAAATGGTGCTCTACAATATCGAAGACGAAGCTGAATGGAATGCTGTAGAAGCTGCTTATAACGAGTTGCTTGCTAAGCAAGAATAGATTTCGATAACGATTATGCGCTGTTACTGTTACAAGTAGCAGTAAATGCAAAAACCCGATACCTGTTATGGTATCGGGTTTTTGTATGATTACTGATCCAAAAACAAGATCAGGAGATTGGATTAGCTTCTACAATTACTTTAACATTAGTAATACTGCGATCCTCGGGTCCCTTTACCGGAAGACCGATTTCGACATGGTCAATAATGTAGTCTATGTTATCCTGGGTAATTACTTCACCGGGGAGAATTATTGGAATTCCCGGAGGATATACATAGATAAATTCTGCGATGATATATCCCGCAGATTCCCGGAATGGAACTAACTCAGTATCCGCATAAAATGCGTCCCTTGGAATCAGGGCAAGCTGTGGAATTTCCGGTACTTGGACCTTCATTTCATATATTTCACCTTTGCTGTAGTGAATGGCGGAGAGTACTCGCAAAGCAGCTAAAAGTTTATCTACTGATTCTTGGGTATCACCTGGGGTAATAAGGCAAAGAATGTTATACATGTCACTAAGTTCTACTTCGATATTGTATTTCTGACGCAGCCAGTTCTCTGTCTCATACCCGGTGATACCGAGATGGCGTACATGGATGTTCAGTTTGGTAGGATCAAGGTCAAAGGTTGCCTCCGTACCTAATATCTCTTTACCAAAGCTGTAGAGGCCTTCAATCTGATTAATGGTCTCCCGGGCATAGTTGGAAAGTGCTATGGTTCTTGCAGCCATCTCATGGCCATTCAGAGCAAGATTGCGTCTGGACGTATCCAAGGATGCAAGTAAAATGTATGAAGTTGATGTAGTGGTCAGCATGCTCAGAATAGTTTGAACCCGCTGTGGGTTGACAAGACCTGTCTTTGCATTTAGATTCAATACCGAGCTCTGCGTCATGGAACCACCTAATTTATGGACACTGGTAGCTGCCATATCCGCTCCGGCCTGCATGGCCGATACCGGTAAATCCTCATGAAAATGAATCAGTACTCCGTGCGCTTCATCTACCAGTACGGGAATGCCGTAGCTATGGGCCAAATCCACAATCGAACGAAGGTCGGCGCATACGCCAAAATACGTCGGATTTATTACGAGGACGCCTTTGGCATCCGGATGGCGCTTAATCGCGCGTTCCAGCGAACTGGTGGTTATACCATGATCTATCCCAAGATTCTCATCCTGTACAGGAGAGACGAAAACCGGCTTGGCTCCAGAGAAAATGATCGCTGACATGACTGACTTGTGAATGTTACGCGGTACGATAATTTTATCTCCAGGTGAGCATACAGAAAGTATCATTGTCATGATAGCGTTGCTAGTGCCTTGTACACTGAAATAGGTGTAATCAGCGCCAAAAGCTTTAGCTGCAAGTTTCTGTGCCTCCTGAATCACTCCGGTAGGCTGATGAAGATCGTCAAGTGGTGCGATATTTATCAGATCTATGGATAGAGCGTTATCGCCGATAAACTCACGGAATTCGGCATCGGTTCCTAGCCCCTTCTTATGCCCGGGAATATGAAATTGAACGGGATTACCGGCGGCATGCTTTTTAAGAGCTGTGAAGAGGGGAGTACGGTGTTGATTCATTTAATGCTGTCACAACCTTTCGCGAAGAGTAATTTTTAGGGCAAGCATCAGTATAACAAAACAATGACCATAATACTAGGATGTGATAGAATGCCAGGCACTGCTGAACAACGTACGCATATTAATTTGGCCTCACCTTTTATCGTCAAGATGTGGGTTATCATCTTTTTAGTTGAGTTTGTAAAGGGTTCACTGCTTGTTGCTTTGCTCCCGGTTTATATGGAGAATATTCTTGGGCTGTCGGTGACTATTGTTGGTTTCGCCTTCGCCTTGCAATACCTGGGTGATAATGTATTCCGCAGCCCATCGGGCTGGATCATGGAGAGAATAGGGTTTCGCTGGACGATGACCGGAGCACTTCTTCTTATCGTTCTGGCTGTAACCATGATTATCTACGCTACGGACGCAGTATGGCTCTCTGTGGCCTGTCTTATTCTTGGTATAGGAACATCTCCGCTATGGCCATGTGTAATGACCGGCGTAACGGATCTTGCAGGTTCTACTAAGAGCGGGAGCAGCGGGGCGGCTATGGGGGCTGTGGAGATGGCTTCACTTGCAGGAACGGGAATCGGTCCCATAACCGTTAATTTTTTAATGGATCATGGGGGTCAAGGCTACAGGGTGGCCTTCCTGGTACTACTTGGTTGCGCTGTGGTTGTCGTAGGGGTTGCTCTGCTTCTCCCTTCTCGCATTGGCCATGGTCATCATTCGAGCTCAGATGGACAAACAGAAGGAACTCTTGGGGCTCGTAAGAAGCTTAAGCCTTTGGAGAGTCTAAAAAGAACGCTTCACCAGGTTAAAACTACGCTCAAGGTGAGCCGTCTTCTATATCCTGCTTTGTTTTTACAGGCTTTTGCCATAGGACTTATGACACCGGTAGTCACATTGTTTGCCCGCACTGAACTTCATGTAACGCCTAATCAATTCAGTCTTCTGCTAATAGCGGGGGGTGGTATTACAGTACTGGCTCTGATTCCTGCTGGCAAATGGGTGGATAGAATTGGAACTTCGGCGTTTCTGAATGTGGGTTTTCTCCTTGCGGCTGCTTCGTTAGCCCTGTTCTCACAGGTGCGTTGGCTGCCTCTGGCATTTGTCGCGGTAAGTTTGGTCGGAATTAGCTATGCGCTAATCCTTCCGGCATGGAATGCCTTTTTGGCCAAACAGATTCCTAAAGGTGAAAGAGGAACGGTGTGGGGCTTATTTCTAACTTTGCAAGGCTCAGGCATGGTGGCGGGCCCTGTATTATCCGGTAAGTTGTGGGATACGGTTGGACATGGTACACCGTTTTTAGCAAGTGCAATCGTTATGCTGTTGCTGTTCATTCTGCATCTCCTTATTGTTCATAGAACGAAGCTGAAAGCAGGATCACATTAAAAAGCCGCTGGTCACCGATGTACGGTGAACCAGCGGCTTTTAATTGCCAGCCTATAAAGATTAAAATGACATGCGATACAGGGGAAGCAGTGTTTCGAAGGTCTCCTGTATTACGTTCAATAGACCTTCGCCATCTTTAAGGATCAGATCGTCCTTATCCAATCGCAAACCACAAGTGACTTCACCCTTTTTAACTTGTGTTAGCTTGCGTGATAACTCCGCAAATTGCTCATTGCTCATGTCTGAATGCGGCGTTCCCCGGGGATCCAGATGGTCTGTAGACCAGAAAAATTTACCGGGAAGCTTTTTGCGGATATCAGAGATATGGTTGGTAAGCGCATTGGCAAAAACAAGTTTGTTCTCACTCTCATAGATGATTGCAAACACAATAAATAAATGGCTGTTGAACATGCCAACTTGAAAATGCGGGAGAGCCTTATATCCGCGTTTGTTAGGTCCCCAAGCTACCCAAGTATCCTGTGGAGCGTGAACGGTTCGTCGAGCATGCTTAGCTACATGAGGAAACATTTCTTCTCCACAAAGTGCAGAGAGTAGAGGAGCTAATTCCGAGCCGAGTTCAGTCAACTTAGGGCGTACCCGTGAGATTAAGGCATCCATTCGTGGCTCAAGGCCTGGAATATCAAATACTTCGAAGTCTTCTGCTGTAAAACCGGTAAATGCCATCGATGCCACCTCCTAGATTTAATCGGTAATCTTCATTTTTTACCAAACTATGGTTATTATTAAAGAAAAAGTTTGGAGAAGTCCCGTTGCGGGTAAAAATAGTCAATAAACCAAGTTACCGCTACATAAACTGAAGTATAAAATAAGTACAGAATGAACGCAAAAAGGAAATTCATAACAAGTGGAGGTCCGGCAGTCCGTTTGACTCTCGTATTTAAGCAGATGCTTACCAAGTCGGCTTTGCCGGGTGCAAAGCTTTTAGGGGGGAGTGCCGTGAACAAAAATATTGAAGTGGAATATTGCAATTTGGAGCTCCGGTTCGAACGCCAACATATTCAAGATTTGATTAAGGATCTGATCCAAGATGGGTATTCCCTATTCTGGAGCGAGAGTGAGAATATCTTTGTGATCTCCGTTCGCACCGGTCGTAAACTGGTGAAGCTGCGGTTTCAGCGAATTAGAGAAGGCTATAAACTGGTCGGTGACTACATGATTCGTGATGCACGTCTGGCAGAGTGGATGGAGAAGCTGATCGGTGATATGCGCGGGCATGCTGTTGTCAAACGTTTTCGTGATCGCCAGATTATCATTGAGAATATTATGTTCGGTGAGGTGATTCGACTAGTGGAGATATCTGGTTATCAGCAGCGAGTGGTCTTCCAGAAAGGACCTCTGCTTACGGATCAAGAGCTTACCAAGCTATATTATTCCAGTGAAGGCGAAGAGCGGATACTGCAGCGCAGAATTGAGGTTGACGAGCAGCTCGATCAATTAAATGAAGCTCTTCAGTCAGAAGATATACCCAAGGCTGAGAAGTGCAAGATAAAGCTGGGGTATTTGGCAAATGAGTTAAGAAAGCTTGAATGGTCGGCAGAGTAACAGGAGAAAACTCAGGCATCCCCGTAACGGGATGTCTTACTTTTGTGCTACAACTTGCTTGCGGGGGTTCACTTCTGTCGACAAAAGCGTTAAAATGGTTACATTGTGGATTCAATTTCCTAACATAATGCTTTGTCAATGAAATTGATCTCTTAATGCAGGACGAGCTTTGCTGTAGCTTCTAAAGGATGGTATCCTTGTTCTGTGAGAAATGGATTACACACAAAAAATATAGGGTGCAAAGGGTGGAGGACCAGATGGCAAAACAACAAATCGGCGTTATTGGCTTGGCGGTAATGGGCAAGAATTTGGCTCTGAACATCGAGAGCAGAGGATTTTCTGTATCTGTTTTTAACCGTTCTCCGGAGAAGACACATGATCTTCTAAGCGAAGCGCAAGGCAAAAACCTAACAGGTGCTTTTTCGGTTGAGGAATTCGTTCAATCTTTGGAAACACCACGCAAGATTCTAATTATGGTTCAAGCAGGAAAAGCAACGGACTCCACAATTGAGCAGTTGATTCCTTTTCTAGACCAAGGCGATATCATTATTGATGGCGGTAACGCTTATTTCCCTGATACCGTTCGTCGCAGTAAAGAGCTGGAAGAACAAGGATTCCGTTTCATCGGAACCGGAGTTTCCGGTGGTGAAGAAGGCGCTCTTAAAGGACCTTCCATTATGCCTGGGGGTCAAGAAAGCGCATATAAGCTCGTAGAGCCAATTCTTACTGCGATTTCAGCCAAAGTAGATGGAGAACCTTGCTGTACATATATTGGACCGGATGGTGCCGGACACTATGTGAAAATGGTGCATAACGGTATCGAGTACGGTGACATGCAGTTGATCTGTGAAGCTTATCAATTGCTGAAGGACGTATTAGGTCTGGATGCTAAAGAACTTCACAACATCTTCAAAGAATGGAACAAAGGCGAACTCGACAGCTATTTGATCGAGATCACTACAGATATCTTTGCACAGTACGATGAAGAAACAGGCAAACCTATGGTTGATGTTATTCTGGATTCTGCCGGCCAAAAAGGTACAGGCAAATGGACTAGCCAAAGCTCCCTTGATCTCGGCGTGCCTTTGTCCATGATTACAGAATCCGTATTCTCCCGTTTCCTCTCAGCAATGAAGGATGAGCGTGTTGAAGCTAGCAAAGTGTTAAGCGGTCCTGCAACGGAGCCTTTCCAAGGCGACAAGGCTGAGTTTATCGAGAACGTTCGCAAGGCTCTTTTCGCAAGTAAAATCGTTTCTTACGCCCAAGGTTTTGCACAGCTTCGTGTAGCTTCCGATGAATACGGTTGGGATCTGAATTACGGTAACTTGGCAAAAATCTGGCGCGGAGGCTGCATTATCCGTTCCCGCTTCCTTCAAAATATCACAGATGCTTACGAGAACAATGCAGACTTGAAAAACCTGCTGCTTGATCCGTTCTTCAAGGACATCATGACTTCTTACCAAGAAGCTTGGCGTAAAGTTATTGCATCTGCAGTAACCCTTGGAATCCCGGTTCCTGGTTTTGCAAGTGCTCTGGCTTACTATGACAGCTACCGTACAGAACGTCTTCCAGCTAATTTGCTTCAGGCACAACGCGACTACTTCGGAGCTCACACCTTCAAACGTGTGGACAAAGAAGGCGTATTCCACCACAACTGGTTGTCTGAGTAATATTTTGATCGTTCGAAGTGGCCTGGAAGTTTCCGCCTTAGCGGTGCTTTCGGGCCTTTTTTATACCATCTGATCTATATATAAGCCTTAAGAAGCACGTTGTCTAAAGTTTTAACCCTGTGTTATGATATGACAAATGTCGCGCTTGGAGGGTAGTCATGACTGGGGATACAGAAGAACAAGAAGTGAGCTTAGTCAGCGATCAGGCAAGGGGTAACATTATCCTGGTTGGAATGATGGGGACAGGCAAATCAACAGTAGGTATGCTCGTGGCTGAGACGTTGGGCTATGAATTTGTGGATTTGGATCATATGATTGTAGAGCATGAGGGTCGCAGTATTCCTAAAATATTCACGAATAGTGGTGAAGAGTATTTCCGCAAGGTAGAGAGTGCTATGCTGAAGCGGGCTCTTTTGAATGAAGGTAATGTAATTTCAACGGGCGGGGGATCGGTTCTAGCTCATGAGAACACATCATTAATGCTTACGAGTGGGTTGGTAGTCGCGTTGACTGCTTCTGCTGAGGAAATTATTTCACGTGTGGGTGCAGATGCTAATCGTCCGCTGCTCGCTGGCAACGCGGAAGAACGGGTCAAACGCCTATTGGAGCAACGTAAGGATGCTTACCTCTTCGCGCATTGCACAGTCGATACATCGGGACTTAGTGCGGCACAAGTGTCGCAACATATTTTAATGCACTACCGCGGTTGAGCTTTTAAGTGTTCCATTCTATCATGCCGCCGCTGAGGTTGGCAGTCTTGTCATAGCCTTGGCTCTGAAGAAATTCACAGACACGCTGACTACGGGCACCGGAACGGCAAATAAAGATAACCTCGGCTTCATTTGTTATATCATCAGTGCGGTAGGGGATCTCACCCATTGGGATATGCAGTGCTCCTTGGATCATTCCGAGAGCAACCTCATCATCTTCCCGAACGTCGATTAGAACAAGGTCTTCACCTGCTATAATACGCTGGCGTAATTCTTCAGCTGTGATTTGGGGGATATTATTCATGGATGTGACCTCATTTCGTCAGAAGATTGATACTATAATACCACAAGCCCGGAATGCACTGTCAAACGAAGCTTACATATAAACTTCACATATTAAAGGAGAGATTTAACTATGGACGTTATTGTTAGGCCTACGCCATCCTTGCTTGGAGAATTTGGAGCCCTTTCATCCAAAAATTATACGACTCGATATTTGCTAGTAGCTGCATTATCTGAAGGTGTCAGCACGATCTATCATCCAGCGCACAGCGAGGACAGCGATGCCATTCGTCGATGTATTGCTGATTTGGGTGCAGAACTAACCGAAGATGACGAGAAAATTGTCATTCAGGGATTTGGGCGCCACCCCCGAAATGTCAAGGAGTTGAATGTGGGTAACGCTGGTGCTGTCCTGCGCTTTCTAATGGCGGTGGCTGCACTCTGTCCAGAAGTAACATTCGTAAATACGTATCCTGATTCCCTCGGTAAACGTCCACATGATGACCTGATTACAGCGCTAGGTCAGCTTGGAGTCGAGGTTGATCATAATGAAGGCAGACTGCCTATTACTATTAGAGGTGGAAACCCAGTTGGCGGTAAAATTACGGTATCGGGTGCAGTCAGCTCTCAATATTTAAGCGCGCTGCTCTTTTTGACTCCACTTCTTAATGAAGATAGCGAGATTATTGTGCTGGATGATCTGAAGTCTAAGGTAGTTGTTGGGCAGACACTTGAGGTTCTTGAGCAGGCAGGGATTGTCGTGCATGCAGCAGATGATTATATGTCCTTCAAGGTTCCGGGTCGTCAAGCATATGCAGCCAAATCGTATACCGTACAGGGAGACTACCCAGGCTCTGCGGCAGTACTTGCTGCCGCTGCAGTCACGAAATCTGATGTGAAAATCCACCGTCTGGCGGAAAAGAGCAAACAGGGAGAAAGAGCCATCGTTGATGTGCTTCGTATGATGGAAGTACCCCTTACTCATGAGGATGGGATTGTTCATGTTAAGGGAACAGGTATCCTTAAGGCCGTTGAATTTGACGGTGATGCCGCTACCGATGCCGTCCTAGCAATGGTTGCTGCAGCAGTTTTCGCAGAAGGCACTTCACGCTTTTATAATGTTGAGAATCTACGGTATAAGGAATGTGACCGTATTACGGATTACCTTGCGGAGCTGACCCGGGCGGGTGCGAAGGTGGAGGAACGCCGTGATGAAATCATCGTGCATGGGATGCCGGAAGGCGTTGAAGGCGGCGTGACAATTAATGCACATTATGATCACCGCGTCATCATGGCACTCACCGTAGTAGGACTGCGTGCACGGCAACCGTTGGTCATAAAGGATGCACATCATGTTGCCAAATCGTATCCGCAGTATTTTGATCACCTGCGGGCGCTTGGTGCGAATGTAGAATGGGTAAACTAAATTAACGTCAATTTCTAACCTTTGAAAGGGTGAATCCAAATGAGCTTTGAGAATCCGACTAGAGATCAAATTGGTGATCTTCTAGCTTCAGCCGGTAACATTGCTGTTGTTGGACTATCAGATAAGACAGATCGTACATCCTATATGGTTGCAGGTGCGATGCAAAGCCGAGGGTACCGTATTATTCCAGTCAACCCATCAGTCGACGGAGAAATTCTCGGCGAGAAATGCTACCACACCTTAGCTGAAATCCCAGAACCCGTAGATATCGTCAATGTATTCCGTCGGAGTGAATACTGCGCAGAAGTCGCACGTGAGGCTGCCGCTATTGGCGCTAACGTGTTGTGGCTGCAGCAGGGGATTATCAACCAAGAAGCTGCAGATATCTGCGCAGAGAACGGCATGATAGCTATAATGGACAGCTGCATCAAGGTTGAAGAAGCTATCACGATGCGGGGCCGCAGTCGGAATTAGGTGTGAAGGCGGTCGGGTGCAGCGGGGCTGGTGGAACGCCAGAAACCCTGAACCCGGAACTGAACCCAGAACCTCCGGAATACCGGAATCTCCAGACCATCTCGGCGCATTGGCCAAACGTTTCTAGAAATCAGATGGTACTTTTGGTATACTAACTTTAGACGAAGAACGTCCTTTATCCGCATGACTTTGCGGAATAGAGGGCGTTCTTTTTTTGTTATGCGGGGAGGAGAAGATACATTTGATGGAGTTTGAAGAAGCACACAGTTTATTTATAGCTCATCACGAGCATCAGCGGGCAGGGGAAAGAAAAGGTAGATTACTTAGAGGACATAACTACGCAGAGAAGTTGTTGCTGCAAAATGTATGGTGGCCGTTATTTGGCTCGTTGGAGCATCTACACCCGGAGTATGAAATTTACGATTGGAATCGCAAATCGCAATTTTTAGACTTTGCATATCTTCCGCAGAATGGCGGTCGTTTCGGAATAGAATGTGACGGCTTCCAAAGCCACATTAAAGAAATGGATCGGGAGAAATTTAGTTATGCTGTGAATCGTGAAACGTTTCTAACTGGGATGGGATGGAAAATGATCCACTTTTCCTTCGATGATGTTCAGCAACGTCCCGAGGTATGCCGCATGCTTTTGCAATTAGTGCTGGCACCTTACTTAGCTCGTCCATCCAACGTTACGAATATTTTGTCCGAGGAGAAGGAGGTGCTGCGTTTCGCCTGGTCCCTTGGAAGACCCCTTCGTCCTAAGGATGTCACTAATCATTTTCATATTAATTATCGTACGGCCTATAGGATGCTGAACACTCTGTGTGAGAAAGGGCTTTTGAAGCAAATTAAGAAGGGAGAGAGGGTCAGATACTACGAAGTGAAGATGATGCAGTTGGATCATCTGGGTTAGAAGTTTGATGTCTGTCGAATGGCGAATTCGCTGAGAATTGAGGTATAGAGCATTAGAGTATGGAGTATGAACAATATAATAAGTAACTAGGAGTGAGGTTGAGGCGTAAAGGAAAATTAAGAGGAATTTGGGAGGGCCAATAGATAGAAATTAAGAGTAATCGAGTCTAATCAAACGTAATCAAGAGAAATCGGATAAAATAGTTGCACTTTTTACACTAAAAAAATCATAAAGGGGCTAATTTTGTATTTAGTTGTACTTTGTACACTTATTTTCTGCTCTAGCTGGTGTTTGAGCTGGAAATCGTATATATAGATGTATAAAGTGCAACTATTTTACTTTTATAGACAATCGTCGGCCTTTTAGTTGCATAAAGTACAACTAAAACATACAAGTGGTCCATTAGAAGTTAAAAACCAAAAATATAGCAATATACACCCATACTCCAACTTATCTCACCCAGCTCCCCAGCTCCCAGCTCAGCCACTCAGCAACTCCCCAGCTCCCCCAGCACCCCCCACCCACCCCCCCCCCC
>JAILZT010000023.1 GCA_023512345.1 Paenibacillus sp. | reverse complement strand
AAATTATGAAAGAAAACGTATTTCTACGAGATCTCGAGATTTGACGGGCAAGACTCCGGAATTAGGGGGCCTAACCGTTTTTGCATCTCATTAGCCCCATTCCGCTCGCAGACACCTAATCAAGTGTATTTTTGCATCTCATTAGCCCCTTTTCGCTCGCTGACACCTATTCAAGTGTATTTTTACACCTCATTGCCCCCATTTCGCTCGCTGAGACCAATTCAAGTGTACTTATACATCATCTCATTCGCACCATTCCGTCCGCAGAGGTATTACATCTCCAGAATCTCTACTCCGTAAGGCTCAAGCTTCAACTGCCCAGAATGCATTGTGTCATTAAGCAGGCTGTTATATTCACGCGGTAGCGGGATAATTTGTGGTTTGCGGTTTAGATTCAGCAGGAACAGGAATGTTCCGTTCTCACCTGTGCGAATAGAAGCCTGAACTCCATCGGGCAGACCTGCGAAATTCATTAGCTTGTGCTTTTCTGCCAACGTCCCAAGTAGTGCTGACCAATAGCTCTCTTCCACATGTGTTCCGAGGTAATAAACCTCACCTTCACCAAAAACATTCACCGTAACGGCCGGAATTCCAGCATAAAAGTCATCCCCATACCAAGCGATAGGCTCGGCAGTGGTTGGCGTCAGCAGATCGCACCATTGACTGCACTCATAGCTAGTCCCATCTCCATCCAACACAACATGAGCTTCATTGCCAATGGGGTCATACTCATCCACTTGAACACCTGCAGCATGGCTCAGTAGACCCGGAAGCGGCTGCATTACGCAAATATTGTTTATATTTTTGACGCCACTACGGTTCGTAATAATCAACGTTCCACCAGCAGTTGCGAAATCCTCCAGTCGACGAGCAGTCTCCTCATCTAATAAATACAGACTTGGAGCAATGATCACTTTATATCCCTCTAGAGATTGCCGCCAATCCATAACATCGCAGCCCATTCCCAGCTTTGTGATTGCACGATGGTATTGCTTCATATTTTCATAATAATCCATCCCCTCTGCCTGAGGCTGAATACGCAGCGCCGCCAGTTGCTCATGGGAATGCAAGATAGCCACCTCGTTCTTCAATGTGGTTCCTTTCAATCTATCACCCAGTGCATTCACTTCACTGCATAGCTGACTGAACTCTGCAAACCTGCGACCTGGGACGTTGCTATGGTCAATTAGACCGTGCCAGTATTGTTCCGCTCCCGCAACTGCACTTCTCCAGCGAAAATGAACGACTGTGTCTGCACCCCTGGCAATCGTCTGCCAAGCGTAAGCACGGATAAAACCTGGATACGGTGCACGCCACATTGGCATCCAGCAGCCCGGCGAACCACTTAGCTGCTCCATAATCCAGAAGTTTTGACGTTTTATGCCCCGGGTTAAGTCCAAAGAAAGTGCTCCACTGTAGGGAGAAGTCTCCTGCTTCAACGGAGAGGTGTTCGGATAATAGTCAAACGCAGCAACATCTAATTCCGCACCCACAGAATACATATCCAGCCGCTGCGGATAACTATGAAAATTATGAGTGATGAAATGCTCTGGGCAAGTCGAACGTAAAATATCAATTTGTGATTTTTGAAAAGCAACTACGGCGTCCCACTGAAAACGCTGAAAATCCAGCAGGAATGACGGGTTCTGGTGCGGAGAGCCTCCCATTGGAACTGTTAGTTCAGTCCAATCGCTATATTCTCCGCTCCAAACCACCGTCCCCCATTCCCTATTCACGGTCTCCAAACACTCATACTTGTCTTTAACCCATTTACGAAACGCCTCATTACAATTTGGACAGTGGCAATCGATCATACTGAATTCATTGTCGGTCTGCCAACCGATGACAGCCGGATGTGCGCTATAGTGCTGCCCCAGGACCTGAGTAATTCGGCCGCCATATTCCCTTAGCGATTGGCTGTTATAACAGCGATGCCCTCGAACCCCAGGGTGAAAAATTGTACCGTCCGCAAATATCGGCAGCACATCCGGGAATTTTGTGGTCAGCCAGCGTGGTGGTGTTGCTGTCGGAGTTCCGATAACGACCTGCAGTCCGTATTTATGAAATAGATCAATCGCTCGATCCAACCAGTCAAGCTGATAATCCCCTTCACTCGGCTCCAGTCTGCTCCATGCAAATTCAGCCACTCGAACTACTTTGACACCAGTCTCCTTCATAAGCTTAATATCTGCCTCCCATAGAGACTCATCCCAATGCTCCGGGTAATAATCTACGCCAATTTGTACGTTTTGATAATTGTTTATATACATGTCAAAAACCACACTCCGTCTTTGTCTTTTAGATTCTAATTTGCAAAAAAATCATATATATAAATTGAACTTAAGATTTTTAGAATATAGGATTAGTCGCACTGCGGTGAATGTTTGGACTTCCGGCCGCTGTTGTCTACAGATTTCTTTGAATAATACCGCTCTTCGCGGTAGAAATCCGTAGACAAAGGCGGTCGCTCTCGCTCCTCCAGTTCCAAAATTCCCCTCCGTCACTCCGTTCCCTTTTCTTTAATTTTAAAGTTCAATCCATATAGTTAAGAAATTGTGAAGGATATAAGAATAAATTGAAACAAATACGGCCCAATTCTTTCATATAATTCCTTTATACTACCGGGAGCCTGTCTACGCGGTGTTAATACATAGAATGAGCGGATACCCGCCAAAGGAGAAGCGCCATATTGTGAATAACTCTACTGCAATTATTAAAGTGGACAGTCTGCGTAAGGTGTACCGGATCGGCACCGAAAAGGTGGTTGCGTTGAATTCCATTTCACTTTCAATCCAGAAAGGCGAGTTCTGCTGCCTGCTCGGCACCTCGGGATCTGGGAAGTCCACGTTGCTGAATATGATGGCTGGGCTGGAAAAACCAACAAGAGGTACGGTCAAAATCCGCGGTCAAATGATCAGTTCCATGTCGGAGAAAAGACTGGCCCGATTTCGTCAGGATTATCTCGGCTTTATCTTTCAGTCCTACAATCTTCTTCCAGCGTTAACAGCACTCGAAAATGTCGCCCTTCCGCTAACCTTCAAGGGAATCTCACGGAAAGCTAGGGAAAGAAGAGCGGAACAATTGCTTGCAGCAGTTGGTCTATCTTCGCATGCCAAACATAAACCATCACAGATGAGCGGCGGCCAGCAGCAACGGGTGGGTATTGCACGAGCATTCGCAGCATCACCATCCATCATTTTCGCGGACGAGCCAACAGGCAATCTCGATTCGCGGACCACGCTCGAAGTGCTTGAACTGATGAAAGCCTTAGCCCGCAAACGGGAACAAACGCTGGTTATGGTCACGCATGACAATGAGATCGCCCGATACGCCGACCGGGTGGTACGCATCATCGACGGCGATATTCAAGAAATTATTGTACAAAATGAAGCATTTGGGGTGGATGAACAATGAAACGAAAACTAACTGCACTACTGCTGGCAATCCTATGTCTATTTACTTTCTCTTTTAGAAATAACGAAATTTCTTACGGAGCTCCGGCTTCAACTTCTGATGACAACGCACTTAAGGTCACGAGCTATAAGATCATCAAAGGAAACACCTCACAAATTAATGAAAATACAGAAGTCACCCTGCAGCTGACAGTGGTAAATTCAGACAAGGACATTTATGTGCCAACCCGAATGCAAATCGAAGACTCCAGCTCATTTTATGGAAAAACCAGTAATGAAGTCACCGATCTCTCGTATGCCAATGGTAAACAGACCTTCACGGTGGACCTGACTGTGATCTATAGCGGAAAAGGGAATCAACTTACGACTACCTTAACCTATGACAAGAGTGGGGCCACTCTTACCAGTCCCAAGCAGACCTTAACCATCAGTCAGGCTGTTCCCACCGCTCCCGAGCCTACTGTTGCGCCTACTCCCCAGCCGGTGGATACAACGAAATTCGCACCTAAGCTTGTGATTACAGGCAGTGATGTGATGCCAACCGTAGAAGCAGGTGGAACGCTGGAATTGAAAGTCCCTATCAAGAACCTAACCGCCCACTCGGCCAAGGACATCACCCTGACGCTAGAACCAGAGGACAAGAACAAGATTCCCTATCTGCCTAGCATGATTAACCTAACTCAAGCCATTCCAGGAATGATTGGCAATGAAGTGAGAATGGTTACCTTCAATTTGGCTATCAAACCAGATACCGCATCCGGGGTTTACGCACTGAAGCTGAACGGCCAATATAGCAATGCCTCTGGTGATCCTTTCACTTCAAGTGAAGGCTTGTACATCAAAGTAAACAACAACAGCACCCCGATGCGACTTTCACTCGCCGGGATAACCAACATGCCGACCCAAGCCGTACCCGGCAGCAAACTGAAGCTTACCGTCCGCATAATCAATGAGGGGACACTTGATGCCAAGGATATCAAGCTGAGCCTGACCGGACTGAAATCAGAGGGTTTCGCCCTGGACGAGGATACTGGAACTCGCAGATTATCTAGAATTAGCGGCGGCATGATACAAGAACAAACATTCAAACTTACCGTTTCTCCCGCCATAGCTGGAGGCTCTCAGCCTCTTGGCATCAAATGGGATTACAAAGATGAGACAGGTACAGTTGTGAGTGAAGAAAGTCAAATATTCATCCCTGTCAAAAGTAGTGACGTCTCTTCGGCGGCCGTGGTGATCGAAAACCTGGTGTCACCGAATGAGACTCTATTACCGAAAGAAAAGTTCAATATCAGCTTCAAAGTATCGAACACTGGCGGGAGTAAGGTTCAAAATGTGAAGGTGGCTGTCACTGGGGATAAGGAGCTGGTGCCCGTCTCCCTGAGCAACATCATTATCCCTTCCCTTAAGCCAGGCCAGAGCAAGAATGTGAGCTTTAGCCTGTCAATCGCACCAGATGCGCTCACCAAAAGCTATCCTGTCTCCATCGCAGTGGATTATGAGACCCTTCAAGCTGGACAGCCCATTAAAACTTCACTGCTGCAGTATGTCGGGATCTACGTGGAAGGATCCAAAGCTCCCGGAGAAGAGAAAAAAACCGTCCCACGCATCATAGTGAACCGATATGCCCTCGACCCTGCGGAAGTGCTGGCTGGAGAGGATACCAAGCTGTCGCTGTCTTTTCTAAATACAAGCAGCTTAATGAACATAGGCAACATCAAGTTAACCGTAACTTCCGATGACGGCACGTTCACTGTGGACGGCAGCAATACTTTCTATTTCGAGAGTATCCCTACACGAACCGCAGTTGAGGAAACCCTGAAGATTCGTGCCAAAGGGGATGCCGAACCAAAAATGTACGCTCTATCTTTAAATTTCGAATACGAGGATGACAAAGGCAACCCCTTTACGACTAAGGAAACCGTAAGTATTCCCGTTCTCCAGGCCACACGGTTGACTGCCGGGGAAGTTAGCGTACTGGGTGAAGCCTTTCCAATGCAGCCCGTTCCCCTTTCGCTTCAATTCTATAATATGGGGAAGTCCATCCTGTACAATCTGATGGTAACCGTAGAGGGTGATTTCCAAACCTCGAACGGAAGTTATTATGTCGGCAACTTTGCCTCCGGTCGAAGCGATACCTTCGAACCTTCTATCACACCAAATGCAGCGGGAGAACTCAAAGGCGAAATCATATTTGCTTTTGAAGACGCGGCAGGCAAACCTACCGAAATCCGTAAGCCGTTCACAGTAAATGTGAATGAGATGCCGCCGATGGAGAATTTCCCGCCGGACCAACCTCTTGAAGGCTCAGAGCCTTCAAGCGATAAACTTCGTACTTACCTGATGATTGGGATCCCATCGCTTCTGGTATTGGCCGGAATTACAGCAGTGGCCATCCTGAAAGCCAAGCGCCGCAAACGAAAGGAATTGGAACTCGATGACGACTTTTGATCTGATTCGTCTGGCGTTGATTAATTTTCTGCGCAGTAAGGTCCGCTCCTTTCTGACCATCCTTGGCGTGGTTATTGGCACGGCAGCCATCGTAGTGATGCTCTCGCTTGGTATCGGCATGAACGAAAGCTTCAAGCAGCAGGTCAGCCAGATGGGCAGTCTGACGATCATCAACGTCTTTTTAGAGGGAGGCGGAATGAATGCTGGAATGGGCGGTAGCGGTTCGACAACCAAGCTTGACGACCGGGCCATGCAAACGATCTCCGGCTTCGAAGGTGTGGACGTTGCAACTCCCATGATCATGACTTCGGCTAAGCTGGAAGCTGGCAAGTATTTGACCTATATGAATCTGATAGGGATCCGGCCAGAAGCACTGGAAAAGCTTGATTTCATTCCGGCAAGCGGTCGGCTGCTGACCTCACAAGACAACGATGAACTGCTGTTCGGTTCCCAGATTTCCTTAAGCTTCTATAACCCAAAATCTTCGATGGGATATGGTCAAGCCCCGACCGTAGATGTCATGACAGAGAAAATGCAAATGACCTTTGATATGAGCTACGGCGACAAGCAGCAGCAAACTACGGAGAGCACAGGACAGGATGCGAACAAGAAACCGGCCAAGCTGTATAAGGTTAAGGCCGCTGGCCTGCTGGCCGAAGCAAAAAATGAGAAAGATTGGTCCGTATATATAAATATTGATCATTTGCAGAAGCTAATGCGTGAAAATGCGAAATCCCAAAAGGAGCAGGGTATGGGAGCAAATACACAGCAAGGCTATCAGCAGGCTATTGTCCGGGTGAAGGACATGAAAAGCGTAGAGCCGGTGCGCGAGAAAATCAAGGCACTCGGATTCGGCACCAGTGCGCTGACAGATGTTCTTAAAGGTATGCAAGAAACCTCGCGCACCATTCAGATGATCCTAGGCGGCATCGGTGCAATCTCCCTGCTGGTTGCAGCGCTTGGCATTACCAACACGATGGTTATGTCGATTTACGAGCGTACACGCGAGATCGGCATCATGAAGGTGCTGGGCTGTGAACTGGGAGATATAAGAAAGCTGTTCCTGATGGAAGCCGGGTTCATTGGTTTCCTCGGGGGATTGTCTGGAGTCTTGTTCAGCCTGGCTGCCTCCTTCCTATTGAACAAATTTGGCGGCGGTCTGCTCGGCTCGCTTGGGGGTGGAATGGTGGACCCCAACACAGTCCAGACAAATATCTCTGTAATCCCGATTTGGCTGATGCTCTCATCCATTGCTTTTGCAACCGTGGTAGGGCTTGTCTCAGGGTTTTATCCCGCCCGTCGAGCTATGCGACTCAGTGCACTGGAAGCGATCAAGACAGAATAATGTTTGAAAAAGGCACTCCCCACTGCTCATCAATAATGAGTCTAGTTGGGGAGTGCCTTTACATTTAACAGTAGTCGTTTGCTATTTCAGTGTAATAACAAATGTTAAGGATTTGCTGCCTGCGCTTACCTTCACTGTAGTCTCATCGATTTGCTCTGCGTCTTGAACCGACGCGATCGCTCCCAGATCCTTCAGTGCAAGTGTAAACTCTTTACCGCTGCCTTCTGCAGTAATTGTCAAGGTGCTGCCTTTACGTTCAGCTTTCACTGTTAACTCCGGTGCACCTGTCAGGTCGCGGACGGTTGCCGAAGTTGTAGCTCCATCTTCAAGTGAATACAGGCTAAGTTTCACACCTTCTGCAAAATCATAATCCGGACGGTTGTCGACACTGCCTGTTGCCAGTAAAGTGTTCGGACGAACGAAGAGCGGGAGGCTGAAGAAGTCATGTTTCTCTTTGCGCCATGAGCCGCCTTGTACTGTTTCTCCATTAAGAAGATGTGTCCAGCGTCCTTCTGGCAGATAATACTTCACATCGCCGCTTTCTTGGAAAATAGGCGCTACGAGCAAGGATTCTCCCAGCATGTATTGACGGTCCAGCACTTCACAAGTAGGATCTTCTGGGAATTCCATCACCATCGCACGCTGCGAAGCCCAGCCATGTTCGGCGGCTTGACCGGCAACATCATACAGGTAAGGCATCAAACTGCATTTGAGCTTGGTGAAGAAACGGGTAACATCAACAGCTTCATCATCATACGCCCAAGGCACACGATACGAGGTGCTTCCGTGCAGACGGCTGTGACTGGAGAGAAGACCAAACGCAAGCCAGCGTTTGAAGACATGCGCCGGAGCAGTATTCTCAAAGCCGCCGATATCATGACTCCAGAAGCCAAAGCCGGACAAGCCAAGCGACAAACCGCCGCGCAAGCTTTCTGCCATGGACTCATAGTCCGCGTAGCAATCGCCGCCCCAGTGAACCGGGAACTGCTGCCCGCCGGCTGTTGCCGAACGTGCAAATACAGCTGCTTCATTTTTACCAAGCTTCTCTTCCAGAACTCCAAAGACAACCTTGTTGTACAATTGAGTGTAGTAGTTATGCATTTTCTGCGGGTCCGAACCGTCGAAGTAAACAACATCCGTTGGGATACGCTCACCGAAGTCGGTCTTGAAGCTGTCCACACCCATATCCACCAGGTCACGCAGGTAACCGGCATACCATTCACAAGCAGCTGGGTTAGTGAAATCCACGATCCCCATACCCGCTTGCCATAGGTCAGTTTGATATACGTCACCATTAGGTTTTTTGATCAGGTAACCATTTTTTCTACCTTCTTCAAACAACGGCGAACGTTGCCCGATATAGGAGTTGATCCATACACAGATTTTCAGTCCTTTTTCCTTCAGGCGTCCCAGCATACCCTTTGGATCCGGGAATACACGCTCATCCCACTGGAAATCTGTCCATTGATATTCACGCATCCAGAAGCAATCGAAGTGGAATACGTGCAGCGGAAGATCGCGCTCTGCCATGCCTTCTACGAAGGAGTTTACTGTTGCTTCATCGTAGTCGGTGGTGAATGAAGTTGTCAGCCACAGGCCAAAAGTCCATGCCGGCGGCAGCGCTGGCTTACCTGTCAGAGAAGTATACTTGGTGATAACCTCTTTAATCGTAGGTCCTTCAATTACAAAGTATTCCAAGCTTTCACCAGCTACGCTGAACTGAGCTTTTTTCACTTTTTCCGAAGCAATTTCATAGGACACTAGCTCAGGATGATTAACAAATACACCATAGCCCTTGCTTGTTACATAAAAGGGAATGTTTTTATAGGCTTGCTCGGAGCTGGTTCCGCCATCCTTGTTCCAGAGATCCACAACCTGTCCGTTTTTAACAAAAGCGGTAAAGCGCTCGCCCAGACCATAGACATACTCGCCTACGCCAATGTCCAGCTCTTCTCGCATGTACGTATTGCCATCCTGATCTGTGATATAGGCCATCGATTTGTAACCGCTGCCGGTAATACGCTCAGTGCCGCGGTAGAAATCTACTGACCAATGCGTTCCCTTACTGATTACTACACGCAGTCCACCGCTGATTAGAACCGTCTCCAGCTCTGTTTCTTCAATTTGTACATGATCTCCGGTCCCTTTGGTTAGTTCAAAGACCGGTCCACGTTCTTGGACACCCTCATGGTGAATAATCTTGATACCTACAACGCCCGGAAGCGGGGAGTGGAATTTCACAGTAAGCAGGGTAGAGTTAAGCGTTGCTGCACGCCCTGTAATTGGAGTAGTTTGGGTAATTGCCGTCAAACCTTCGGAAGTCTTTTCCACAGCATAATTTTGTACGGCTCCGTTAATCGAAATTCCGTCGCGAACTAGCCAAAGACCATCTGTAAATTTCATCTGATACTTGCCACCTTTCAATTTGGTGTTTATAGTTGCATTATACCGATAATAAAAGGACAAAACTAATATAATATAGCTTATTTATAACACTATTTTGATGTTTTTCGCAAAAGGAGGTGCAATATGGACCGAACATCCCAACGTTTGCTAAAAGAAGATAGGGTACATGGTGATGTGATGTTTCCATTGGCCGCATATTGGGTTGATCTTCCGGCAGGTGCGCATGTCCTTGATACCCATTGGCATGAGGAAGCCGAGTTTTTTATGCTGATGGAAGGGGAGATCCTCTTTCAAGTGGACACTGATTATTTTCCGCTGCGGGCAGGTGAAGCTGTCTTTATAGAATCTGGTGATATTCATGCAGCTTATGTACTTAATGAATCTCCCTGTAAATTCTTTGCCATCGTTTTTCACCCTGATCTGTTAGCCAGCGCCCAATATGATACGATACAGCAGAATACGATTTTGCCTCTTCAAGAGAAAAGGCAGAGCTTCCCTCGGCATATTAAGCCAGACATTCCTTGGCAGCAGGAGCTTCTTCGGCATCTAGAACGCATGATGGAGGCATACGATACAAAAATGCCCGGATACGAAGCATTTATGAAAGGTTCCCTGTTTATTATGCTCTCGCAAATCGCCGTTGAAGGTCGTTCAGTAAACCGAAGCCAATCCGATGATGCCGATACCACCAAGATTAATCGTCTCAAAAAAATCATTCTTTATATTCAAGAAAATTACCGTGAGCCTATCCGTACCCATGATTTATCCGACCTAATCCCCATGAGTGAGGGTCAATTCTGCCGCTTCTTCAAAGCGATGACCCGCAAAACACCAGTGGACTATATCAATTCCTACCGAATCCGCCAGGCAGCGGATTTGCTCCAGCAAAGTGAACGAAAAATATCCGACATCGCACTTGAGGTCGGATTTGATAACGTAAGCTATTTCATTAAAGTGTTCCGCAAAGCGATGAAATGCTCCCCCTCCGAATTCAGAAAGGGGGCAGGACAATCCCTTACCCCCGGCCAATTTCATCCTTAAAGAGTCAGCCTATCCGACCTTCGGATGGGCTTTTTTATTTTCTTCTCGCTTTTCTCCAGTACAACCCCGCACCTGCTAATAATAGCAATGCTGCACCCATACCTAACAGAGCATTATTATTATTGTTGCTTCCCTCAGTCTCCGCTTCCTTTTCAGCAGGCTGTGCAGAAACGGCTTCAGCTGTTGGGTTTCCTGAGTCTGTGGGGGTAACAGTCTCTTGTTCTACTGTCTCTTGTTCGGGTACCTGAGAGGATACACCTACTATTTTCCCACTTGTTTTCGTCAGGGTATAAGGTATAATCTCCCCGCTCCAAAAATGCATCTTAAGCTGTACTTCTCCATCCTTCACTTCTTTGTAGAATTCACTAGTGAATTTGATTTCCCCGGTTTTATAGTCCGGTATGAAGGTACGGTTGTATTCCTTGAAAGGTGTCCAATGATCAGGGCCTGCATTGCCTCCATCGGCATAGGTCGCTTCCATCGTTGCCAAGCTATCCCCGTTGAATTGGGTCGGTATGGAGAAAATCCCTTCCGGTCCTTGCGTACTTCTCAATATAGGAGGTTCATAATAAATAACGTTTATTTTCCAATCAGCACCCGCACTAAAGGTCGTGGTTAATGTTGCATTGATTCCGTGCTGCTTCGTGACAAGCTTTTGCAGCAAAGCAGCTCTAACGATTAAGTTATTCCCGTTAAGCTCGTAATCCGTCCCCTTCACAAGCGCTTTTTCCTGATACGTTAAATCCGTGAATGTATTCCCGTTCAAATGGAGCGGTATAGTCACATCTTGCAGGTTGGTATCTTTTTTAACATAAATAGAGTCGGTTTCAGCATTAGAGGAACGGCCGGTCAAGCTTTGCTTCATCACCTGATGAAGCTCCTCATCCACCCACTTCAGGGTACGTCTGTCAAAGTGCTGCCCGTTATCCCAGAGCATCAGCGGCATCTTTTTTTCTTGAGCATAGTAAGTAATGTATTCAAAAAACTTCAAAATCTCACCGTGATGCACAGTTCCAAGCGATTTATCAAAACCCAGCAGACCAAATTCACCTACAATCACTGGAATGCCTTTGGCCACAAAGGTATCATACGCTCTATCGAAAGCCTGAACCAAATCATCCTTGGCCTTTTCATCAAACGTAGTCGCTCCTCCAAGATTCACACTGAACGGATAATAGCCATAATAGTGAAACGTCGCAATAAGGTTCTCGTCTTTTAATTTGGTAATAGTCTTGGACAGTTCATTCAATCGGTCTTGCGTCGGAGAGGATGTGATAGTAGGAAGCACCAGTGGACGTGTTTTGTTATTCCCTCCGGACTTACGAACGATATGATAAAAGGAAGTGTTCAACTCATCCAGCATTTCAAAATACTTGGGTGTATCCTTGCTCCAATCCTCCGAAAAGCGTGGTTCATTAATGCTCTCAAACATCACAGTACTGGGATAATCCTTGAAATGTCCGGAGATTTGTATCCAAAGGGTATTGAATCTGGCCAGCACCTCATCATGCTCGGTCTCCATTTTCAGGACCCAGCTCGAATCGTGGTGTATGTTGATGATGACATGAAGATTTGCTTCCAGGGACCAATCGACAATCTCTTGGATATGCGCCATAAAGTCCTTTTGAACAGCATAATCAGGAGCATCGCCCATCCGGTGCTTCCATGTAATTGGGAGACGAATACTTTTATAACCTTCAGCCGCAATTTGGTCAATGAATTCCTTGGTTACAGCAGGGTTTCCCCACGAGGTTTCATCACCCGATGCTTCAAAAGTATTTCCCAAATTCCAGCCAGGCCCAAGGGATTCCACGTAGGCTTGCATAGCACTCCTCTTTTCTGTGGATTCTGCGTGCGCAGGAATAGCTGTCACCATAGCGGCAATCAGCATCATGCATACCATTACTAACAAGCGTTTACGCTTCATCACAAACTCCCTTTCCCTATAAAAAATGCTGGAGAGCATTGTATGCAGGTCTCCAGCATCTCATTACTTAAAAACTTACTCTTGGGAATCTCGTTAACCGATAATACCGCTTCGCTCAACGCTCTCCACGAAGTAACGCTGTACCATCATATACAGCAAGATTAACGGAATAATCGCAAGCAATATACCGGTATCAATGATCATGGCAACATGGTTCGGGTCTGCCTTAATATTCGCTCCGCCGCCTGCCCCAAGCAAGCCCGGAAGCAATGCATTCGCCTGTGCTGCTAGCGAACTTACCTTCGTTGGCATGAGAGCCACTTCGCTCATGAAGAGTGAAGTAAAGAAGGTATCGTTATACTGCCAGACAAAACAGAAGAGAATAACGGTAATCATCGGTGAAACCGCGTTAGGCAGCATGATGCGCAGGAATGTTTTTACCCCTCCCGCTCCGTCTATCAGAGCAGCTTCCTCAATTTCCTTCGGCATCCCTTTGAAAAATTGACGGAAAATATAGATGAATAATCCCGCTTTTAATCCGATTGCCGTTGAGGAAGTAATAATGGAAGGCCAATACGTATTGAGCAGATTGACGCCATCCTTGCCAGTGATCAGATGGATAATTCCAAATATATCAAAACTTCTGAAATGCAGATACATAGGAACCATCAACGTACTTGTAGGAACAAGCAATGTTAGAATGACGAGTGCGAATAGGATGTTGCTTCCCGGAAAGTTAAAACGAGCAAAGCCATAACCCGCCAAGGCGCAGGAAGCGGTGGTCAGCACCGTTGTCACAATAACAAAGAGCAAGGTGTTCCCTAGCAGTGGGAAGTAATCCAGAATCTGCATCGCCATTTTGATGTTATCCAGTGTAAAGTGGACCGGTATCATATAAATCGTCGGATTATAGATATCCACTTTATCTTTAAAGGCGATGGAGAATTTCATAAACAGCGGGTAAATAATAATAAATGAAATCCCGGTGACCAGAGCATAGCGGAAGATTGCAAATAAAATATCAACTGCTTTACCTTTCACCTTCTGGACTCGATAGTGATTCGCCTCAGTATGAATAGGTTGAGGAGATTGCATAGCCATACCCTCCTTTGCTATAAATCAGTTGTAATGCACTCTCTTAGATAACACGTAACCAACAAGTACCAAAACAATACTGATGATCACCGTATAGACCCAAGACATCGCCGCACTTAGACCGAAGTTTTGTGTGGTGAAGGCAGTTGTGAATATCATTTCGGTAACCGCACTACCGGAGAAAGAGTCAATGATGGTATAAATAACGTTGGTCAATATAAGGGGGCTCACTAATGGAAAGGTAATTTTCCAAAAGGACTCATAAGCCGTTGCCCCTTCAATTTTGGCTACCTCGTACATAGCACCCGGAACGGACTGCAGTGCAGCCAGAAAGATAAGAATCTGAACGCCCGAGCTTGTAATAATCTCATAGATTCGCAGGATCGCATCCACAATGTAATCGACGAATGACAGCGGCAGGCCGATATCACTAAGAATCATAACCATCGACATAACATTGTACTGTGAACCGGATTGGCCTAATTCGTTGACAGCTGTAGCGTCTCCAACCAAATTGATCAATCCAGATGCTTCAGCCGCTGAGATTGCGTTTGAGGCAAGAATAACCGGTAGGAAAAATATTGCGCGTGCGAGAATTCTTCCCCGAAACTTCTGATTCAGCAATGTGGCTGAGAAGAGACTGAAGAATAATATCATCGGAACGTTTAACACCATATCCCAGACAGATTCAGTCAATACCCGGTTAAAAGATGCATCTACGAACAAAGCATTGTTGAAGTTAGACCAGCCTACCCATTCTAATGAGAATCCGGAGGGATCTACATTTAATTTACTGAAGCTAAACTTAATGGACTTGATGAGCGGAGTCGCGAACATGAACACGAAACCAAGCAGCCATGGCGTAATAAAGGCTATCCCGAGAAAAGAGCGCTTGTGATTTAAGGTCAGCTTATTCCCGCTCATGACCGCTCACCCCCTACCCCATATTGTCCAGCTCCGACAGGTACTCCATTTACGGTAGTATCCTTGTCTGTATAATTCACATAAATCGATGTGCCGTTACTGTACTGCACCTCCACAACACCTTCCTGATGGCGTATATGGTTGACGATCTGCGCATTCTGTACGGGGGAGAGGACTTTATTAACTTCCTTGTACATCGAAACGGCCTGATCGTACCAGTCTTTGTAATAGGTTGAATACATATTGTCAAAATGGGTGAACTTTAGCTTGGAAGATGGCTCATATGACCACGAAAAATGTGGTGCTGTGCCAAGCTCGATAGAGCGAAGCACTTGCTTACCGAGGTCCTGCTCATCACTCAAATTCACAGGTGTCCCTGAATAATTAATATATCCATGAACAACCATTTCGTAAAAGGGTATCTCTTCATCTGTCAGTACGAATCTGCTGGAGGAAGTCGGTACATTGATGAGATTGTCGGAGTATGGCCATGCGTAAGCATTTCCCCCCGCAATCAACGTCTGATCGATTTTCTCATCTAATTTACCCAGTTGCTCTTCCACGATTTCTTTAGCCGTTTGCCGTTGAATGACGCGGCTAACCCGGAAATCCGAGCTGAGGATATCTCCCAGATCCCGAAGCGATACGCCTTTCATTTCGAAGGATTCATACTTGTTCATAAACGTGTCCACAAAATAAGGCAGCTTTGCAGGAGATAATAAAAAGTAGCTGCCGAGAGTCATATCCATTCGGTTCAGTGCCCGATTATATGGATATAGCTCTGCTTCTTCCCTAGTTACGAATCTGGATGCATCTGAAGATGGTGAAAAGCCGCCATCATTATGATAAATCTGTTGGAAAGCTATATCCGGGAATAAGGTCCCTCCTGCCTGCTCCAAAGCCTTTGATAATTCAAGGAGCTCCGATTTGCTGCCTAGAACACCTTCAGTCTTCAGCTTGCTTGGCGTTTCGTGATTCACGCCTTTTCCGGACCAACCAGAATACCGCATAAGCAGCCGATCAATGCCATCCTGCTTCAATTGGGTTGCGATTTCCGTAGCTTGTTCAAAGGTTGTCATTGAAATCTCAGACCGATAAGGTACACCAAGAAAAGATTTCTGTTTATCGACAGCTCCGAGCATATCCAGATAGAAAGGGATATCCTTCTCCTCTGTCAAAGGCTGCAGAGATTCCTCTGCCACAAGCTTATTCCGGTACATCTCTGCCATTCCTGAATAGCTGGCCTTCTCCTTGTCCAGAAAGCTGTAGCGAACTTGAATATCACCTTTGTATATCTCATCATTCAGGAGCTGAATTTCTTGGATCGTAGCTCCCGTATACAACTCAAGCTCATCCTCTCCACGTAAGGTGTAGCTGCTGTGAATGAAGTTATACGAATTTTTCTTTCCACTAATATCTGCGGATATGCTGGCTACGGCATCTCCCTCTTCAATTACGGCGAACCAAGCAGCATCTCCAGCCTTTAAACCGAATACCGGCATTCTGGCATTCTCACTCACTTGTCCGCGCCTAAAGCTGTTATCATTCGGGTCTGTACCATACACACGCTGAACATACTGTTCTTCCTTGACTTTCCCATTATTTAAATGGATTAGGCTTCCAGAACCGTCAGGAACGAGCATATAGCCATCCGTTTGTTGATCTGCTGCGCCGAACATATTGAGCACCTCAAGGCTGCGAATCTGATACTCTCCGCTTTCCTTGACTTGGTTCACAGGGATAGATACAACCAACGATCCTTTATCCAGTCGATATTCCAATGGAATTACGAAGTTTGGTTTGGTTGATTCGGATCCGCCCCCTACGCCATTCTCTTGATTATCAAAGGCTAAGTCCTCTGTAGAATATCCAGCCTTAGTAAAGGCAGCCGTCATCTTGTTAAGCACTAGCTGTTTGGAAACTTGGGCGTCAATCCGCTCCAGAACCTCAGGGTTGCCATCTTTTGGATAATAGCGTAGGCCAACATATTTTGCCGTTGGCTTATCCAGCTTGGACAGTACCTTTTCTTCCATTCTGACTTTACTAATATACTTAGGCAGAGCATCAATTCCGATCGAAGTATCTCCAATGGTATATACAATACGAATACCATTCTTAATGCTTTCGGTAGTAAATTGTTTACTGCTGATACTCTGCGCAAAATTCGTAAAGGTGTCCAGCGTGCCTACAGAGTCACGGAATAGTACCGTTAACTGTGATGACAACAGTTCCTTTTCAAAGCCTGAAGCCAGGGTATCCTCATTACGGTTGGCAGGATTGCTATACCAAATTTGACCTTGCCGTTTATCCTTAACTGCTACTTCTGTCGTTTCAGCGTTGTAATATAAGGATAACTCTGTATCGTCTGCCACCAGCTTCATTCCCGGTATACCCGTTGACGAATCAGGAAGGGCAGTTAGCTCGCTTCCGGTTTCCAATTCAGCAGTTACTTCCATATAAGTGGAGGCTTCTACAGCCTTTACGCCACGAGATGAGAAGAATAGGACAGAGAAGATTAGGATACAGATTGCTGCGGCACAGGCCAGCACCGCTACCAGCATTTTACGATTTTTCACAGGTGCGGCCTCCTTTACGTACGGAAAGTTAATTCCCGATAAATGTTAACGATGAACTCAGTCATTTGCTGAAGCATACTTAATACGAGCGTACCCAGAAACACAACAATCCCCATAACTACCACTGTTAGCAACATAGTTACGATCGTTTTGAGCACGGTATATTGATGTACTGTCATTATGCCTACGAATAAGAGTCCTATGAACCATATCGATGATATCGACATCATCAAATAGTAAAAAGCCGTTTCTTCTTCTGCCATAAAGCGGCTTGCAATAATCATCGGTACATAAATAATCACGATTGGAACAAGCGCATAGGCTGTTGCCATTACAATCTCTTTGAATTTGCCTTCTCCATCCATGAGCGTTGTTATCGCCCAGTTCGATAAGCACCATAGGAAGAAGGGAAATACAATCGTAAACAATTGCGTGATACTGTTTAGATAACGAGGATCATTATAGTTCACAAGAAACCCTGCGAATTGGTTTTTAAGTATCATAGAAATGACAACAAGGAGTAGAATCGTTAAAGTTACCCGCATCTTGCCCTTTCCTTCATATTTCATATCCCAAAAGCTATCAAACGGATGCACAATGAGGTGCAGCGGAAATTTAATGAAGTCCTGCCTCATGGGCTTTACCCTCCTTAAGGTTTTGCGAAGCGCTATTGGACATTAACAGACGTTTTCTTCTCCAGAACCCAAACAGCTTGAATGCAAGCCATAATAGAACCAGACTCATGAGTACTGTTAAAAATGTTCCAAAGTGCTCCTGCATAACTTCCCTGCGATACCGTTTGAAGGCGACAGAATAACCGTCACGGTCCATTCCGAGCTTGAAATATTTGAGCGCCTCTTTGTTATTTTTATCCATTAATAAGGACTTCCCGATACCGATATAAGCGATATCGTAGTTAGCGTTCAGCTTAAGTACTTCTTTCCATACCGGAACCGCCAGGGTATCTTCGCCATTATAGTGATAACCCACCGCTTTATTCACACTCGTTCCAAATTTGGTTGGCTTAAACACAACAATGTTCCCTTTACCCCGATCAAGTACGAGCTGGTTTTCACCAGAAAACTCAACGGCTACCGGAATTTTAAAGGTACCGACCTGATTTCCCTTACCGCCATATTCATACAGCAGGTCACCTTCATCGTTGTAAGTGAACACTTTGCCCTGATTTGCATCAAGAGCACTGTACATCCCGTTACTAAGAACCTTAATATCAATGAACTTAGAGGGACCTACAGATATTCTGAATCTAATATCTCCCGTAATATCGAAGTATCCGAAACGCTTCAGTACATCCTCGCCGGATGGATTCAGCCGCTTTATCGGTTCTGTCGAGCCCGGATCGATATTGGTCGCGTATAGAAACCCTTTGGAATCAATATCGATATTAGAAAACTCTGTAGGTACGAACAGCGCCATCTGTGCTTTCTGCGCTTTGGTTGAGAACATCCGCCATAAATATTCGGTATAGTCACGTTTCACTTTATTTGTTCCTACATAACCGATAAACTGCCCATTCTTATCGAACTGCATAATGCCTTCAAATATCCCTTTAGCTATAACATAGACACGTTCGGCTTTATCTACAGTCACTTTTACAGGATTAAATTTAAAGTTGGCAGGTAAAATATCAGATTCAGGCTGTTCAATCATCCGCAATAGTACGCCATCAGGTGACAGTATCACAATGCGTCCATTATCCGAATCGGCAACATACAGATTCCCTTCCTCGTTGACGAACAAACCTGTAGGATTCTTAAACTTATCTTCTTTCCCCTTATTGTCGAAGCTGCTGATGACGTTCTGGACCTTCCAATCCTTATTCAGACAAATAATGCGTCCATTTCCACTATCAACAACATAAATAAGTCCGCTTGCCGTAACGATCATATCGCTAGGATCCAGAAAGTCTCCTACACCGAGATCCTTTCCGGACAGGGTGCGGTCAGGTATATAAGCAGCAGGAGCAGGCACCGCTTCTTCCCAGTAGTTATAGTTGTAGCTCTCATAGGGCGTAGAGTCAGCATACGCCGGAGCTGGAGCCGCATAAAATAACAGTAGGGATGCCGCCGTAACCGCGAGCAGCCATTTTTTTGCCATCAAGTGCGTTTCCCCCCTTAATCCTTCATCCCCGAAGTAGCCATCGTCTCAATAATCCGGCTCTGCGAAAAAACAAACAGCGTAATCGGCACACTCATCAGAATGAGTGCTACTGCCGCCGCTGCCCCAGAGCGGGCAATCCCCCCGGCAACAACTTGGTTGGCTGCAAAGTGAAGGGATTTAAGCTGTTCGCTGTAAATGAATCCATTCCCGTCACTGCCCCATAGAATTTGGAATAATAAAATGATGAGCGTTAGCCACGCTGGCTTTACGTTAGGCATCACTATGGACCAGAAAATGCGATATTCGCTTGCACCGTCTATTTTAGCGGCTTCCAGCAATACATCTGGAATCTGCTCCATAAATTGCTTCATTAAGTACAAACCCAGAGAATAGGCAAACGCCGGTATAATTACTGCCCAATACGTATCTATCAATCCCAGCCAGGACATGATCATATAGTTCGGGATAGCCGTTACTGCTGGAGTAAACATCAGAGACAAAACAACGATGCTGAACAAAAACTTTTTGCCAGGAAAATGATGTTTAGCCAGTGGATAGGCCGCAGCCGACGCCAGAAGCACATGCCCAACAATACCCGTACCGGTAATAAATACCGTATTGAAAATATAACGTGAGAATGGAACCCATGAATTTCCCAGCAGGTTGAACAAATCAATAAAGTTGTTCATTGTGGGGTGGCGGACAAATAAGGTTGGTGGGAATATAAAGATTTCATCCAGCGGCTTGAACGCATTATTAACTGCGTAGACGAGAGGTAAAATCATAAATGCTCCAAACACTACGAGCAGGGCAAATAAAGAAAAGTTGCCCCACATCGATCGATTTACCCGCTTTTTCGGCATTCTGATGGATCGACTTAATCGCTTTGCACTTATTTGAAGGGGGGTATTCATACGTTTATTCACCCACCTTTCGAAGAAGTTTTTGAACAATAAGGTTCGATCCAACCATGATCATGAATAATACAGTAGCAATAGCCGAAGCGTAGCCCATCTCAAATCGGGTCGTACCGAAATCAATCAAATGGGTTACTATGGTTTCCGCTGCATAGTTCACGCTCGGGAACCCTGCTAGTGCAATAGAAACATCAGCTACCGCGAACGCGGTCGTAATCTGAATAACCGCTCCGAACATCAACTGTGGACGCATGGAAGGCAAGGTTATGTACCACAGTTCCTGCCAACGATTCTTGACTCCGTCCACGGCTCCCGCTTCATATAAGGTTCCATCGACGGTCTGTAAACCTGCGATAAATGTAAGGAACCCTGTTCCCAAGCTGAGCCATAATTGAACAAGTATGATGATTGGCATAATGTAGCCTTCTGTTTTCAGCCACTGGATCGGCTCCAAGATAAAACCTAAATTGAGCAATAACCCATTCGCAATCCCATATCGGTCTCCAGAAAATATCATCAGCCAGATAAAATACACATTCCCTGAAATGGATGGCGCATAAAAAACGAGTGTCATTACTGCTCTAAGCTTCGGAGACAGCTCATTAATAATCCAAGCGAATATAAAACAGGCGATATAACTAATAGGTCCCGTAATTACAGCAAATAATAGCGTGTTTTTGAGGGCAATTAGAAATACATCATCTTCTAAAAATAAGCGAGTATAGTTCTGCCAACCTATAAACTTTGGAAATTCCAACATATTGAAATACGAGAAGCTAAGCACTACTGAGACCAAGACAGGCAATACCGTAAATACGGCGAATAACACCATGTACGGCGCCATCAAAATATACGAATGCTTATTGGCTCTCACTTCCCGCAACTTCAGGCTCCACCAATTTTGCACGCTTGACCCTCCCCCTTACTGCGTTAAACCAAACTCTTTTCGTTTCGTGGTGATTTCGTCCTGAATATATTGGACGTAGTCCATAATGGATTCTCTTGCTTCCACTTGACCGACTACCGTTTTGTAGAACGCGTTAAATAAATGTCTGCCCGTGAAATACCCGCCTGGAACCTCAGGAACACCCTCGGCCCACTCGAATTGGGTTTTCAAGTTATCATAATCGTCAACCGGCCATGGCAAGCTGTCCAATGCTTTGATGTTAGCTGTTGGATAACGAGCGGCAGCGCCCATTAAACCTTCCATTTCACGTCCAAAAACCGTTTGCGTTTGTTCACTCGTCCACCATTTCATGAATTCCCAAGACGCATCCTTGTCTTTAGCTTTATCCATCATGATGACAGCACTTCCCCCGCTTGAAACGGTACGATCCAGTGTGCCATCCTTCTGCACGGTTCCAGGAATCGGTACGAAACCCCACATCCCTCTAATTTCCGGAGCAAATACAGATAGTTGATTATAAAGCGTATAATCCGCTATACCGAAGGGCATTTCCCCTGTACGGAAACGATTGGCGAAATCATACTCACGTTCCAGCTTGTAATCCGTGTAAAACTCCGTCCATTGTTTGAACGTTTCCATCCCAATCCGGGAATCGAGATCCGAGGCCTTACCTCCATCTCGATAGAATTCTCCGCCATTCTGAAACAGCAGCGCTGCATACATAGAGTTAGGCGGTATATTTTGCCCTTGTATTGCGGATTGAACAACAACCGGCAGACCAAATTGCATATGGTTCTTACTTAGTACTGCCAGCAAAGTGGATACATCATCCCAAGTCTGCGGCACTTGCAGGTGAAGCTCCTCCAAAATGTCCTTACGGTAGAAGAGCATATTAAAGGTCTGCGTCTCAGGTAAGGCATATACACCGCTGTCATATCTATAAGGTACAACCGCGCTCTCACGGAAACGGCTGTTCACTTCCTCAAAATCCTTAAACTGTGTCAAATCTGTCGCCGCATTACGCATAGCGAAGTTAACAGGAAGATCATTGCCGATTTGCATGGCTACATCCGGCCCTTGTCCGGCTAAGGTTGCTGGCAGCAAGGTTCCCATATTGACGAGTTTCAAATTCACATTTATGCCGGTAACCGAAGTAAACGTCTCATCGATCATCGCTTTCATCGTGTTCGCTTGATCTCGGCCGCTGCCAATCCATACAGTAACGGATTTTTGATCATTTTCATCTGACACATTACCGATTTGGTTGTAATCGGTAAAGAATGAAGCGAAGAAAGTAGAGGTTTCATGCTTAAATTTTGAGCCGAAGCCCATTCCTTTTTTGGGGAACTTCTGATCAGGAGAGGCTAAATAAATCGTATCAATTTCAAGCGGCTGCTCTCTTGCTTTCTGAACCCATGTTCCAAGTCCGCCCGTATTCGTCTTATAAGCGGTAAGTCTTCTTGGAATCGTGTCGGGATCCTCAATCAGATCATCTAACTGCTCTGCCATCGTTTTGAGAAGAGCTTCCTGATCACTCGATTGTCCTGACAACTGAACCAATTTCTTAGCAATACCTGTTAAGCGGTCCCGCTCGGATCCAAATACCTTCAACAAGTCCGGCACCTTTTTATCCAACTGGTAATCACGATATTCATCAGGCTTCGTGCCTGTAATCATTAGAATCTTGCGGTACATTGAATTTAGGTTGTACAGGCTGTCTTCAACCTCACGAATCAAAGGAGCGAACTCTCCAAGGCTAACCTCTAGCCTAAGAACATGTTTTCCTTTATCCAACTTGTATAAATAGGGATCATCCCCGCCCATAACTTCCAGGCGATAGGAACTTTTATAGCGGAAAGGAACCTTACTCATTTCCTCAAATGGAACTTCACCGTCAATCGTCAGCTTTCGTGTGGAGTAGATTCCCCTTACAAAGTTTTGCTGCGATTTAAAAGCCATCTTATAGAGTCCGGTTTCAGGAACATCAATCTCCCATTCAATCCACTGACCGGGTATACGCCAGTTCAGACCACCTATCGTATTGATTTTGATCTTAGAAGCACTATAAGGATAAACTGCTGCACTCGAACGCTCGCTAAGTGGATACAAGGTCGGCGATGATTTGGCAGCCGCAGCTTCACCCTCGATAATCAATAACTGGTCACTTGAGGCTGTAATGCCCTCAGACTCTATTTGCTTCTTTACTTCTTCGTACGGAAGTGGTGTGGGTTTCTTAAACAGCTTCAATTGCTTAATAACTACAGGTTCTCTTGAAGATTCCAGTGTTAAGGTATGTACCCCTTTGGAGAAATAAAAAAGAAAGGGCTCATTCTCATAGCCATCGGAATCTTGGAACGTTTTCTCATTCCAACCCGGCTTCTCGATCTGTCGGGGTCTCAGATCATTACCTTGGTTGTCTTGAACCAGTTGATCTGCTTGGTCATCCCAAATACGGTCAAACTGCAAGAATGCTGCTTCCCGAAAGGGTCGTTGACCGTCAATATAGAAAATGCGCTCAATGGCCGAGCTTTTCCCCTCGATAGGATAATACAGCATGGATACATTGTATAAGCCTGCCTCATCCACTTGAACGGTCCATTCAGCCTTACCGGATTCACCCGTTAGCAGAGAAGAACCTACCGTGCCCTCATAATTGGATAGCTTCTCAAAACCACTACCTTCTACAAGGGAATAATCAGCCGCTTCCACCACGATTTCTTGATCAGGTCTAGGTGCTCCCTCATGCTCTGACAAATAGGATACATATTTGCTTTCATTATAAGCCGCTGTATCCACCGTATCGCTGGATGTGTTCTCTTCCGTTGACACCGCCTTCGAACTTGCATCTACCTGTACATTTAAGCCTGCTGGAAGCATGATTACCAATGCCATAGCAGCAAGCATTATATTCTTGGCTATTTTCGATTGACGCCGTTTACTTATCACCAGAAGTCCTCCTTACAAGCGTAAGCGGTTATCCGCCCTATGACGGGGAAGCTTACGTGCTGTGGTGAAATCTTATATTCATACAACAGGGGGAGTCATCTAGACATCCCCCTAATGTTATGACATTACGAATACGAATCGCTTCAATTACTTGCCTAGCTTGGCAATAGAAGCCTCCGCCTCTGGCTTATACTTCTCAGCAGTTGCAGTAACCGATTGATTATCTACAATGATGTCCTTCAGGAAACCGTATGTCGGGAATTCTGGATAAGCCGTTTCTAAAAGAATCTGGCCTGTATTGTTGATATGATCACGTATCATAGCGATATCTTCTTCATGAGTGTAGATACTTTCCAACCACTCTTGGCTTGGGAAATCTCCGGTTTGAGTAATATCATAGGTTTCTTCGAAAGCTTGATAGACAGCTTGTGCATCTTTAACACCTTTAGGCATAAAAAATCCATTACGGCCTGGATCAGCAAAAGTTAGCTCAGGTGATCCTTGGGGTCCATTTGGAAACGGAACAACGCCGAATTCGAAGGTCAGGTCTCCCAGATTCCAAATTGGAGCTGGGAACATTGCTACATCGCCATCTTTGAATGTATTGAACTCATCATAGCCAATCTTGTCGGCTCCTTTGATTTTCATAACGTTTTCCACATTGTACAGACGGTTCAAAAATTCTGCGGTCTCAATTACCTTAGGATCTGTTAGACCTTGTGTACTTGTTGCTTCGTCCACAATTTTGCCTCCGTTAGCAGCGGAGAAGTTGCGAAGGATATCAATTGCCCAGCCTGAAAAGCCGTAAGTATCTACTTTACCGTCATTATCTGTATCTTTTGTAGCTTGTTTAGCGATTTCAACGAACTTTTCCCAGTTCCATTGCCCACTTGCATAAACTTCCTGCAAATCCGGAAGTCCAAGCTTCTTGAACAAATCACGGTTGTAATGCAAGCCAGTACCGCCTGTTCCCGGTTCACCGAAGGAATAGTATTCACCAGCAATAGGAGGTGCTTTTACCATCAAGTTAGCTTCATTGTTAATGTTAGAAGTGGCTGTAGTAAATTCACTTATTGGAAGCAGTTGGCCCTTAAGGATAGCTGGCCAAGCTGATGTAAACTCCATGATTAGGATATCGGCGAAGGGTTCACCAGTAAGAGCAGTAGCCGTAAATTTAGGCATAAACTCTTCAAAAGGTACATTCACAAATTCGAACTTAACATTATACTTTTTCTCTACTTCAGCAATTTTTGCAAGACGCTCTTTCTCGGAAGCTGAATTGCCTGCGGGCTTCAGATCCCACCAAGCTGCTACTTTAATTACGCGTCCACCCAAATCAACTGGTGCTGGCGTGGCTGCTGCTGCTTCTTCTGTTGCTGCTGGTTCAGTTGTAGCACTTGCTTCTGGTGTTTTAGCAGCATTATTGCCACCACTGCAAGCTGTAAGTAAAAAAACGAAGCACAATAATAGAATCGAATACCCTTTTATCTTTCTCATTAAGTCTAACCTCCCATTATTATTAAATAATTAGTGCTTTTTGCCCCCTAATAAAGCGCTTGCAAGGCAAATTAAAAAAAATAACAAAAGCCCAAAAACCTTTGTCTTTTTAGCACACCGCCTTTTTTTGTTATTATAATTGTTTTGTACCTCATAACAAATGTTACCACCATTTAGGAGAGTGGTCAATTGTATTTTCAAATAAAACGCTTTATTTAACATATTATAGACTAAAATTTGTATAAAAAATGTTCAAACCCCTTGTATCAGCCCTTTATTGATGATATCTTTAACATAACAAAATAACAAATATAAAAACAAAATACTGCAAAATACTTGTGAAAACGATAACAAACCTTTGTTTGCCTGAAACCATCTATTGTTATAACAAAAAAACAAGTGTTACTCTCTCATTCTTCATGTAAAATTACAATTAAGTTGTTTATGTAAACCTGTATTCTACAAATTCAAAAAATAATCTGACCAAAAGTAGGATGATTTTATGCGAGGTAAAGTAACCATACAATCCATAGCAGATTTTACTGGGCTATCAAAATTTGCAGTGTCGCGGGCCTTATCTGGTAAGACCGGAGTGAGTGCACAAACGAGAGAATTGATATTTAAAGCCGCCGGGCAGCTCGGTTACTTTAAAGACTCTATGACTGCGCAAACGGATTCAGGCGAGCTGATTGATTTGGATGCACGAAAGTGGTCTGGAACCATTCTTGTTTTGTTTCCAAACATACGTTATCAAAATCCAGATTCTTTATACTGGGGACCTGTATTCAACGGCATCTCCTCTAGATTAAACCAGAGAGGCATCAACGTACTAACATTAACAGAACCGAAAGATGACTCTATGTTCTCTCTTCTTAACCCAGAAGCCATCATGGGCGTAATCACAGTGGGTTCGATTTCAACACCTATCCTTGTGGAGATTAGAAGCCTCGGTATTCCTGTCATGATGGTCGATCACCATGATCCTAGCTTTCAGTGCGATTCCATATTTACCGATAATCTGTCTTGCATGAAGGAAATTATGGACTTTGTCATTAGAAAGGGTTATAAAAGCTATCAGTTTCTGGGAAACATCCGTGATGCCCAGAGCTTTTATGAACGATTCCTTATCTTTCGGGCCACGCTTGAAGATAACGGTATTGAGCTGAAGCAGAACCCCTCACTTAATGGGCCGGATATTGAATGCTTTAGAGAAACATTCATGAAAGCTGTTACCGATGATGGACTGCCCGAGGTATTTGTATGTGCCAACGATATTATGGCCTTGTTTGCTATAGAGACCCTGGAAATGATGGGCATTGCCATACCAGATAATCTCGTGTTTACCGGTTTCGATAACACACATCCCTCAATACCCTTCATAGCTACCGTTAATGTGAATAAGGAACTTATTGGAAAAAGAGCTGTAGATCAAATGCTGTGGAGAATTCTTAATCCAGGTACAAGTTATGAAAAAATACTTATTCAAGCGGAAGTTATTATTAGGGATTAACGTATACTGTTCAAATAAGAACCCTTCACTTCAAAGCCTTAAAAGCTAAAAACCGAGCCAGTTTCCGAGTTATTGGAGACTGGCTCGGTTTCGTTTTTGACACGCAGTGGCTTGCTTTAGCAGCCGGAATCCCCGGTAGTTCTTCACCGGCTTGGTTTAGTTCCTTTTTAGTTCCTTTTTGCTGTTTTTAGAGAAATTTTTGAATGGTTTCCGCTGAAAGTAGCGGAGAGGACGGAACGATTGTGGAAAAGCGGCAGCGTTCGCCCGAAAGTTTTCCGAAGGAAAACTATCTTCGAAAGCATAAACTGTGTCCGGATTTTCACCGCTAAGGGGAATAAATAAAATCTGGACACAACAGCGATTGTAGCAACGGTCCGTTCGCGGAGCGCCCTCGCAAGCACAACCGTCTATCCGACTCCAAAAACAAGGGTGTCCCAAGCAGCCATTTCATAGCTTATGGGACACCTCCTTTGTGATTTTAACAAAGACACTAAGCAGGGCTAAACCTCAGAACATACAGTTCCAAAGCCCTAAAAATACCAGATAAGTTAAAATGCATCTACAAGTATAATAGAAGGTGATGTTATAATAAACTACATGTGAAATTTTACACAAATGGGGGAGTTAGCAGCGTGGAACAGAATGGCGGCCTAAAAAAGGAAATAGGGCTCTCGGTAGCGATGTCTTTGGTTATGGGTACAGTCATTGGTTCGGGCATATTCATGAAACCCGGCAAAGTAATAGAAGCTGCAGGCGGTTCTTCATTAGCTTTGTTGGCATGGGTTCTGGGGGGCATTCTTAGCATTGCGGGAGGACTCACCATTGCAGAGGTCAGTGTGCGCATACCAAAAACCGGTGGTTTGTATGTATATCTCGAAGAAGTGTATGGTAAGGTCTGGGGCTTTCTATGCGGCTGGATGCAAACTATTATCTATGGTCCTGCTATTATCGGCGCATTAGGATTGTATTTCGGTTTATTGCTTGGTGATTTATTCTCCTTATCCGAAAGTATGTATTTACCGCTTGGCATTGGAGCCGTTTTATTCCTAAGTCTGATGAATAGTTTCGGTACGAAGTACGGAGGCTCCATTCAGGTAATTACGACTATCGCCAAGTTCATGCCCATTCTGCTCATCATCGTAATGGGATTATGGAAAGGTAACGAGCAGGTCCTGGCTATGGGGAGTGGATCGGCTGTGCATACGGGAATGGGAGCTGCTATGCTGGCTACCCTTTTCGCCTATGACGGTTGGATGCTTGTCGGCTTTGTCGCCGGTGAGATGAAGAATCCAGCCAAACATCTGCCGCTTGCGATTGTTGGTGGTTTATCCATCGTAACCGCAGCATATGTCATTATAAACGTGGCTATGCTTCATGTCCTTCCAGCTGAGCAAATTGTTACATTGGGCACTAAGGCTGCAGGAACAACTGCAACTACGCTTCTTGGAAACTTCGGCGGCAAGATTGTCAGTATCGGTATACTCATCTCTATCTTCGGCTGTCTGAACGGTAAAATTCTGGCTTTTCCTAGAATCGTGCTTGCGATGGCAGAGCGGAAACAGTTGCCTTTCTCCAAGTTTTTGTCGATCATTTCAGCCAAATCCGGTGTCCCTATTGCGGCATTAGGCCTTGAGGTCACCTTGGCTATTCTAGTTATGGTTGTTAGCAATCCGGATTATCTCTCCGATATGGCTATTTTCGCAGTTTATATCTTTTATATTTTGTCCTTCATCGCGGTATTTCTGCTGCGTAAAAGAGATCCGAATGGCGGCTCTTACCGAGTTCCACTTTACCCGTTCATTCCTCTAATCGCTATCATCGGCTCATTATTTGTAGTAATCAGTACATTGTTTAGCGCGTTTGGTGATTGTATGCTGGCCATTGGTATAACGTTGATCGGTCTACCTGTGTACTATGTAATTCATCGCAGAGGTCAAGGAAAAGAAGTAGGATCGTTTAGCAAAAAAGCATAGTCATCCATCTTATAATCTTCCTTCAAAAAAAGGGGAGTCCCAAAAGCCACACATGGCTGATGGGACTCCCCTTTGCTTAATGGGTTTTAACCTTCACTTATTGATTTGCCTCCAAAACTTGCAGTAAGTTATAAATCGCCTGCACCGTTTGGGCGCGCGAAGCTGATCCTTGTGGATCAAACTGACCGTTACCGATACCCTGCATAAGGCCAGAGTCAAGTGCTTTACCAACTGCTGTATCGGCCCAGTCCGACACCTTAAGAACGTCGTTTTTAATACTTTGCAGACTACCGGCGGGAGCCGGTCCCCCCAATTTGTACTCATACGCTTTGATAAGAAGCACGGCCATCTGTTCCCGAGTAATTATCGCGTCAGGCATAAAAGCAGTTTCAGATACTCCCTCTATTAACCCAGCTTGATATGCCGCGCGGACGGATGCAGCATACCAACTGCCTTCTTTTACATCCCCGAACGGAGTCTCTTGTACATTCTCTTGCAGATGGAGCGCTCTTACCAACATCGACGTAAATTCCGCCCGCGTCGTCCTACCATTGGGTACAAAGTGATTCTCCGTCATTCCATTCGCTACATGCTTGGCGGTAAGAGATTTCAGTGCTCCGTAAACCCAATGTCCAGAAGAAACGTCTTCAAAGGACTTATTATAAGACAAGACTGCATAGGTGCTGAAATGGTCCAGTTCAATAACGGCTTCCTTGCGGACCGTATCAATAATACCGCCTGCATAGTTCCATTGAGACGTTTTTTCATTATAGAGATAGACCCCCAGCAAGTTTTCATCCTGGGCTGTGGCCGAATAAGGAAGCACCACCTTTATGGCTTGCGGGAATGTGGACAGAACAACTTCAGTGCCATCCGCTTTGCGCAGGACAAGCCCAAATTCATAGGCCGTGCCTTCCAGCTTGTATATCCCGCTTCCTGTTACAGGTTGGGTGATTGGAGATCCCTCGGCCAAGCGGACGATAATGGAAGCTCCCTTGCTATCGGTCGTCGACAACTTCGCCCCAAGTTCAGTAAGCACGGATGCAGGAATTGTTAGTGATACCTTGCCGTTGCCGATAGTTACACTTCTCTTATCAAGCAGCGCTCCGGCGTTCACCGGCAGTGATACTGAAGTCTGGCCGCCTTCAAGTAAAACTTCAACTAAAGAAGACTGCCCTTTGGCGAAGGCATCTTCACCCATTATTTTTGTCCCAGTCATGGGTGTTGGCCGTGTTGTTGCTCCTGGTACTTGTGTCGGTGTCGTTGTTGGTGTAGGTGAATTTCCTGCTGTTACCAAAACCGTTGCCTTAGCTGCCAATTGTGTACCTTCCACCACACCCCTTACAGTGAAACTCCCTGGGACTGCGTATTGATTAGGTGCGATATGTGCCCAGACCACCTTGACCTCCAACATCGAATCATCATCATAAGTGGCGGTTATCACGGTCGGCAGCACCGGCTCCTTACCTGCTTTTGTCGTGACCTCTACTTCCCGCAGACTGACGATCACAGGGACTGCTGTATCTAGTACTGTGACTTTTGCTACCGCCGGCAGATCCGTTCCGGAAGCATCCCCTGTAACAGTAAATATACCAGCAGCTCCATACCGGGCCGGATCAATATCCTCCCATATGACATTTACCGTGCCCAAAGTGCCATCTTCATAGGTTGCCTGCACAACTGTAGGCAGTACAGGTTTTTGTTTTACAACCGTACTAACGTTGGCTTCCCTCAGCTCTTTCACGATCTTATCCTGCGTTTTCGTAACGGTTACTACAGCCTTGGCCAAAAGTGCCGTCCCTTCTACTCTGCCATTCACATTAAATTCTCCGGGCTGCAAATAGGATTCCGGCTGTACATCTTCCCAACTTACCGCTGCAGTTCCTTCTGTCCCATTCTCGTAATGTACCGGAACCGTCTCTGGAAGTACCGGAGCGGTTGCTGCCGGTGTCGTTACTTGGACTTGCATGACGGATTGAATATCTTTATCCTCATACAATGCTCTGACCTGCGAGGCACTCATTGCTCCGTTGTAAATACGGAAGTCATCAAGCCCTGCATGCAGCTGTGCACCGTCGCCATATCCGGAGACACCGATTTTCTTTACATTATCCGTTGTCGTGATTGACTCAGGCGATCCTTCCATATCCACCTGTTGGGCAATACCGTTTTTATAAATCATCCCTGTTTTTGTCTCTTTATCGAAAGTGAATACTACATGGGTCCATTCATTTAATGGCAGGAATTCATCAGGGGATTGCTCCACATAGAATCCGTTCCCTCCATCTACGAATACGATGCTTGAATTCCCATTATAAGTTACAAAAAATCCGTTTCCCGCATAATTGCCTTCCGGCTTAAACCAGAGCAGCACATTCTCGCGAGTGTTCATGGGTTCAGTGCGCTTAATCCAGTATGACAACGTCATACTTCCAGGTTGCAGCGCCGTATCACTGCCTGCATTGATATAATTGCCGCTCTGGCCGTCAAAAGTCAATGAACCGTTCTTATGACCTTCGATACTTCTTGTTAGCGTACCTTGGATTGTTCCGTTATGACTGCTGCCCGAAGCGTCGATAACGTCATTCCCCTCCGCTTCATCGAAGTTATAGCGCACAACAAGTGACGGGAAAGGTTCAATCTCTCTTGCAGTCACGATGATATGGGCAATAACATCAGTTTCCGTTCCAACGATGGTACCGTTCACCGTAAATTCGCTGCCCTCCTTGTCATACAATGCGGGATCTACTGCCTCCCAATGCACAGCAACCTCCGTTTTGCTCCCGTCCTTCATAGTCACCTGCACTGCAGCCGGTAGTTTAGGCGCCTGTTGTGCCGGTGTCGTAAGGTTGGTCTCCTCCACCGACACAATTTCCCCCTGAGGTGCTACCATTGCGGCAACTTCTGCCGGACTCAGCGCTTTGCTGTAGATGCGGAAGTCATCCACAAGACCGTCAAAGTACGGATCGGAGAACTGTGATTTCCCGATAAAGTTGTTTTTGGTTTTACCCAGATCGGAAGGGTTGAGCGTCATATTATTGTTTCTTCCCGCTTCAATACCGTCGATATAAAGAATACCCGTGGAACCCGATAGAGTAACGGCAATATGCTTCCAGTCTCCCGTAGATAAGGCAGGCGCATCTATCGTCTGCTCCTGACCGGCTGCATTCCCACCCGTTGTAATGGCGAATCTAGTTATGGAACCTGCTTTGGGCGAGAGGAACATGTAGGAGTTCGAACCGGTCCCAAAATCAAAGATTCGTGCATAGGTCCCAATACTATTAGCCTTCACCCAAGCTGATACGGTGATCTCATCCACACGACTTAGAAGCCCTTCAGGAAGCTTCACATATCCGTCCTGACCACTTAGACGGATCGCATTATTGCTTTTTCCCGCAGCCCAAGATGCCGAACCGATTACCCTGCCTTCATTTCCGCTTCCCGATGAATCTGCTGCCGTCTGGCCATCTGTTTCGTCGAACATATAATGGGCCAGCAGTTCCGGCAGCGGTGGTGCAGCGGTGACTTCAACGGTAACGGTATCGCTTGCAGACAAGTCAGAATCTGAAACCGTGAGCTTAAAGACATAGGTTCCCGGCTCACTTACAGTTACAGAGGTAAACAGCGATTGACTGTGGCCGAAGCTAACCTCAGCGTTCAGAGGACCGGATTCAAGGCTCCATTCAGAGGTCAGTATGCCTAGCGGCAGTCCGTCATCTTTCGCTTGACCGCGAAGGATGGCATCGTCAACCTCTAGTGTATACTGGAAGTCCTCTCCCGCATTAATAACTGGAGCTTCGTTGTTATCTGGAGTTGTTTCACTCAATTCCACAGTATAAGCTACTGCTGTACCCACTTCGATTGTCAGTTTAGCCTCCTGACCGTAGGCATTAAATTTTCCGACAACCTCATCATCCAACTTCACCAAATATGTGCCCTTTTTCAGCCCATCAAAATCAAGGGTTGTCTCATGAGTGGTTCCTGGTGTCAAATTACGAAGGCTGAATTTGGCATAATCTTTGCCCGAAGATAACTTAGCCCGTGTAAACTGATCCTTGTCCAGCTCGATATATAGTTTCTCTGTGATCAGATTAATCCGCTTGTACAGACCGTCCTTTGGTGTAATATCGTAATACACATCGTCCACTACGGATACCTCCGCACCGTAGCCCGTCACTCCGAAGATCGGATCAACCGCAATATCTGCGCTAAGCGTCTGCAGAGCTCCGAACAGACCCAGATCCGCTTCACCGGTCATTCCTTTCCAGCCGTTCATCAATGGAACGTCTTTTCCGCCTCCCGTTCCAATGGTGCCCCAATTGCCCTTTTCCGCTTGATACGTCCAGGCCGCAGCCCCGTAATTCTCAGGATCATCGCTGATCTGCCCGGAATTTATCGCACCAAAGTTGGCAATCTTGGCTGCATACGACAATCGTTGCTCCTCTTCCCGATTACCCTGCGCATGATAGCGGATCCAATCATCCATGGCATATCCAGCTAGAGATGTGGTGTACTGGAAGTTCCACCAGTTCTCGCCGGTGATGGTCACTGGATCGGCGTAATAGTACCAGATTGGCATTTGGCCTCGTGACGCTCTTGTTTTCCCATTAATTTTAGCCATCATCTCTAGGGCTTTGGCCTGCTCTGACTCGTTGACAGACTGCATTTTAGCTAGAGTGTAGACGGCTTCTTCACCTGTATTGTCATAACTGTACTCCGAGCCGTACGGATACGTTGTATTTTTAAAATTATTATACTTCTGAATCATCTTTGCCCGGATATCATTAGCTTCGTCCACATAACCTTCAGCTTCAAGCGCTTGAATGATATCCGGTGTAGTCAGTTCGCCCATTAACCCTGTCTCCCAGTTATAAGCTACCGGGCCTTCATATAAAGCTTTGAATATGTTATAAGCACGAAGCAGGTATGTTTCTTTCGGATGTTTGTACACGACTAGATCTGGATAGTTTGCAGCGATTTTATACATGCTGAAGTAGGTATTGTACACATGTGGATAGGCATACCCACGGTAAGTCGGAGTTGTGTTCGGTTCTGGCATAAGGAAATCATGGATGAGATAATCATCGTGATGACCATTCATTAAATTGTTCCAAATTGCCGTTTCCAAATAATCATCAAGCGCGCTAACTTCTGATTCTACAGGTGTCAGTGCGTTTTTTTCGGCGAGAAATTGCCCATGCGTTAAGCCCCAATCATCCCCCCAGCCCCAATATCCGCTGAAGTTGTTTCGTTTCGTTTTGGTGTTCATCATCCAGTCGTCAAACACTTTGTCGCGAAGATCGCCGGGAAGATTCCACTGCGTATTCTCAACCATAAAGGTGGAATGTACCTCCAGCGCTTTATCTATTGAATCGATGCCGTAAAATTGCAACACGGTTTTGAGACCGCTTCCATATTCAACGGTAACATGCTGCGGCCCCAGCTTGGTCAGGCTGAATTCATAAATATGGTGATCCCCTGCCTTCTCCTCCAGCAGCGGAATTTCTGTACCATCGTCAAGCTTGACACTGTGGATCTCAGCCTTCGTGCGCAAGTCGAACTTGGCTTTCTGGTTGCTCGGAATAATCATACCAGGGATAACCGTCGTATCCATCAAGCCCTGATTATACAGAGTATTTTTGACTTCCTGTTCATTATCTACGCCAAATAACTTAAAGCCGTAATCCTTCGATTCTCCAGGACCCAAAATCAAACTTGTATTGGGTAAGTATCCGCGGTTCGTCGATTTGATCACTTTTGAATGAATATAAAATACGTTCAGGCCTTCAACCCACTGTCCTTCATGGTCTTCATCCCAGGCCCACTTGCTGCCCGGATGTTCTTCATCCCTCCAACGGTCCTGGTATTCGAAACCGGCATCCGTATCTGCATCGGGAATCATCAGCAGGTAGGAGCCGATACCGCTTGGGCGTCCAGCCGTAATATAAGAGCTATTATTGCCGACAAAGGAATGGGTCACCACCCGGGTTTCATAGATGGAGTCGCCGTATTTCCATTGCTCGTTAAAGGGCATAGGAAGACCCAAATCGCCGATTTCCAAACTCCCCGTTCCGGTGTTCACCACACGGATATCCCACTGCAGGTGACCGTCGGCTTCTAGTGAGTAAGTTTCAATCAGCTTAAAATTGCGGATTCCCTCAGGATTTTGCGAATTCTCATAGGTTACCGTCACTTTATTGCTGTTCTTGACAATGGTACGGGCATCATCCGACTTGTTGGTCCATGCCTTTGTCCATTCTCCCCCATTCAGCCGGTAGGTGAAGATCAGTTCACCAAGCCATTGGTGATCCGCCGTATCCTGCTCGGGTGTCACTATCTTATTCATTACATATTCGGTAGGAAATTGATCCCCTTTAATTTTAATTGACGATATTTCACCATGCTCTCCGGTCTGGATCAACAGCTTGTCACTCAACAGCTCGTGGGCATGTGCCCGCGCAGGAAGTGTAATTGCAGAGATGGCCAACAAGGATATGAAGACTGCTAACGTCAGCATCATCCATTTGCTTTTAGAACGCCAACGCACTTCCTCGGTATTTGTAATCGTCATATTTTCAATCATCCCCTTCATCTGAATTATCGTTTATCATTGATACATTTCAGCACACCGGAGCCGTTAACTTCAGCATTTGGCCAAAAAGTGACTTTGCTTCACCTCCTTTCCGGAAACCCTGGATTTAAGATTATAAACGCGATATACGATTGTTAGATGAATTTAGTGATTACCTTCAATCCAGACTGACATTTCCCCTACCCCACGATTAGCCCATGTAAAATAGGGAACAAACTTCAGTTCGGCATCTTCTAAGATCCAGCGTGAGTTGCCGTGGTACAATTCGTCATCCCATTCGTGTTCCGGCTTCAAGCGTTGACCAACGACGCTAATTGTCTTAACACCGACAGGGAACTCTTTATTCTCTCCAAGGGAGAATTCGCATTCGTCCTGTAGTCGCAGTTGATATAATCTTTTGCCGTTGTCGGCCTCCTCCATACAGTAGACGAACGGCCCACGCTGCAGGGCGACCTTGGAAAATGTCTGACGAACCCGTGGATGGCTCGACATGATCTTAACGGGCATCGACAATAACAGATCCACAGTATCCCCCGGATGCCACTCCCGAGTTAAACGAATATAACCATCATCGCCTCCATCATAAAATGTTTGAGATTGGCTGCCGACGGTCACCTCCGCCTCCTCGCACCAGACCGGCATTCTCAGCGCCAGCGTGAATTCACCGCTTGTCTCCGGAGTAATTATAAAGCGCACGTGTCCTTCCGAAACATAATCGGAGTGCTGTTCTATCCGAACCGAAATGCCGTTCACAACCCCCTTGGTGGTGCCGCCGATATAGAGTTCAACATAAATGGTATCGTTTGAAATTGTATAAATGTACTCCCCGAGCGAGGCCAGAAGACGGGCCGCATTCGGCGGACAGCAGGCGCAGGTGAACCAACCTTGGCGTTCTGCTTTGACATGATTGTAGTTTTTGTTCTTACCCAGCACTTCCGGATAAACCTCCAGTGGATTGACGTAGAAAAACTTGGTTCCATCCAGAGATATTCCGCTGATCACGGTGTTGTACAGCGCCCGTTCCATTACGTCAGCATATTTGCTGTTTCGATCCAACCGCAGCATCCGCCGCGCAAAAAATATCAGCCCGACCGAAGCGCAGGTCTCTGCATAAGCCAAATCTCCCGGCAGATCATAATCTGCAGTGAAAGACTCCCCTTGCTCCATAGAGCCTATGCCGCCGGTGATATACATTCTTTTATTCACAATGTTGTCCCACAGCTTCTTGCAGGCGGATAGCATAACGGCATCACCTGTTTCTGCCGCAATATCGGCCATAGCCGTACACATATACACAAGGCGGACGGCATGCCCTTCCGCTGTGGTCTGCTCCCTTACCGGCAAATGCGATTGGCTATAACGATGATCATGCGCTATTGAAAGATGTGGGAAATGTACCGTGCCACCGCGCTTCTCCCATTCCTGTTCAAAATAATGCGGCTGTGTTCCACGCTGTTCGAGGAAGTAACGGCTCAGCTCAAGATACTTCCCGTTTTCGGTGGCATGATACAGCTTAATCAAAGCTAGTTCAATTTCCTGATGGCCGTCATAACCATGGAGCTTGCCGGATTCTTGGCCGAACACGGTATCTATGTAGTCCGCGAATCGGCTGACCACCTCCAGCAGTTCTCTTTTTCCAGTTGCCCGGTAGTAGGCTACCCCCGCTTCAATCATATGGCCGGCGCAATACAGTTCATGGCATTCCGCGAGATTACTCCACTCACGCCCAGGCTCCTTAAGCATAAAATAGGTGTTAATATAACCGTCTTCACGCTGGGCTTTGACGATAATATCAATGACTCCGTCTGCGATCTCCTCCAGTGCCGGGTCGCTGTGTGTCTCCAGCAAATAAGCAGCGGCCTCCAGCCATTTGGCCACGTCGCTGTCCTGAAATACCATACCGTAGAAATCACCGGATTCCAGGTTTGCGGCAATCTTGAAATTACGGATGGCGTGGCTGGGTTCGATACCCTCGACACGATCGTTAAGCGTCTCCCACTGATAGGGCACCATCACCTCGCGCACAAGACGGATATATTCGGACCAGAAGGGATCTTGAATTTGAATGTTACTGGATATAGCAGTTTTAGAATTTTTCATACCCTAGTACTCTCCTCTCTTATCTAAGACGGGGATACCCTCAGCAGTTGTTGAATTTATCCTTTGACTCCCCCTACGGTCAGTCCCTCTATGAAGTAGCGCTGGAAGAACAAGAACAGAATCAGAATCGGCAGGATCGCCAGTACCGCCCCCGCAATCAATGCTTCATAGTTGTTACCCAGTGGGGACACAAAAGTGGATAGGCCGATAGGCAGTGTAAACTGTTCGGTCGTTCGCAAGACGATCAACGGCCACAGGAAGTTGTTCCAGCTATTCATCGCTTGCAGAATCGTAATCGCACCGAACGCGGGCGCCATAAGCGGCACCATAATTTTGAAAAATATACCGTACTCTGAACAACCATCGATACGTCCCGCATCCATGAAATCCTTTGGCAGGCCCAGCGCGAACTGACGGAAGAAAAAAATGGGCAGCGGTGCAACGACAAAGGGAAGGATAACCCCCCAGATGGTATTGATCAGCTTCAGGGATATCATCAATTTGTAGAGTGGCAGCAAAATGATTTCCACAGGAATCATCATCACGACGAGTACCAGCGTAAAAATCAGGTTACGGCCTTTGAAGCGGTACATGCCCAGTCCATAACCTACCATCGAAGACAAGAACAGACTCAGCAGAGTGAAGAGCATCGTAATTACGACACTGTTCTTGTACCAGGTAAAATAATGACTCACTGCTCCTGTGCCTGAGAAAATACCTTTGTAGTTGGTCAGGCCCATCACGTCGAAATCCAACCGGACATTGAGGCCATACCGGAACAATTCGGTCGCGGGTTTCAATGAGGCAAGTAATAGTGCGTAAAGTGGAAACAGCATTAGAACGGCTAAGATAACAAACAGGATCACCAGCAGCAGAGAGGCCAGGGTGAATTTTGATTTTTCTCTGGTCCGCATGGTTTAATCCTCCTTCTTGAACATACCTGTAAGTGTTAGCTGCAGCATGCTGACCAATAATGTAATCCCTAATAACGTTATACCTATGGCCGATCCGAACCCGAGATTAAAATACTGAAAACCCTGCTGGTAAATGTAGCCTACAACCGTCAAGCCGATATTCTGCGGGGATGGTTTGCCTGCCCAGAGCATATAGCTTTCCGTAAACATGGCGTATCCCCCATATATGGTAATCGTCACGACGTAGATCGTGATCGGCCTCAGCAACGGAAGGGTAATTCTCATAAACTTCCTTATCGTACTGGCACCGTCAATTTCAGCTGCTTCATATAGTTCACTTGGAATGCTCTGCAGCGCAGACAGAAAGTATAAAATATTAATGCCTATCCAGCGCCATCCCGCAAGTACAAGCAGTGCGAACATGGATAGACTTGAGCTGTACAGCCACTTCTTGCTCGAAATGCCGAACATATGCAGAATCGTATTCATCAACGCCCCATCCAGCTCACCAAAGATCAAGCGAAAAATAACACCGGCAACGACCACCGAAGTGAGTGCGGGGATAAACAAAGTGGATCGAAAAAAATTGCTGAATATCATTTTTTTGGAATTCAAAAAGGCAGCCAGAACCATCGGTAACGGTATCAGGAGAAGCAGTGTAAAAAGTGTATATCGGCTACTGTTATAAAGTGCTGCCCCAAAATCTTCATTCCATAGATTCCTGTAATTTTCCAGACCAACAAAAGAAACCTCACCCGGCAGCACCTCCTGAAAACTCATAACCCCTGCGTTAATCAAGGGATAAGCGAAAAAGATGGCAAAGGACAGAATAAATGGCAGGACGAACACGTATGGTGCTACTTTTTGAGAACTCCCTAGACGGTAGCTACGTTTAGTACTGCGACTCAGTTCTCTTTCTATTTGCATTATGATGCCTCCACTCCATTCAATTAGGCATACTGCTGAATAGACGCCATGACGAGATCAATAAATCCCCCCGTCACGGCCGACCATTTACTTGCAACCCTTGACCTTGAACCCTATGCAGGGACTATTCCAGGCTGGCCTGCACATCTTTCAGTACCTCTGCCGGGTCTTTCATATTGATAAAGATTTCGGGCATAGCCTTGTTGCGGACAGCATCAAACACTTCAGGTGACTTCTCACGGATATTAACCGGAGCAATCTCATCCTTGACGCTGAGCAGCGTATCAAAGATATCAGTGCCAAAATAATCGGTAAATTTATTCGATTCCTTCATAGCCGGATCGCTCCATACATCGGTGCGGATTGGATCGAATCCAAGCTGTTTCCACACTTGGATATTGCCTTCCTTGGACAATTTGGCATAGGCTAGGAATTCTTTAATGAAATCCGGTTCCTTTGCTTGATTGGTTATCGAAGTAGCTGTTCCGCCCATCCCAGCAGAACGGTTGCCGCCTTCTTCCCAAGCTGGCATTGGACGGATAATTACTTTTCCTTTGAGATCCGGAATATGGTCTGTGAAGCGGTTCATGAACCAGAACGGCATAAACACGGAAGCTGCGCTAGCTGAATCCATATAACCAAAGTACTCTTCTGTATCATGGCCTGCACCCGGAGCTACAGCAGCCACACCTTCCTTAACCATCTTTTGAAAAAATTCCATGGTCTTCACATTGACCGGGTTATTTACAGTTACCTTTCCATCGGCATCCACCTGATCGGAGCCCTGCTGGCTGATAGCCGGCCACCACGACCAATTGCCGTTTCCTTCGAACGTGATCATTGGCTTACCTGTTTTTTCAAGCATCAGTTTACCGGCTGTCTCAAAATCACTCCAAGTCTTAATGCTGTCCGGGTTCACCCCGGCATTATCGAGCATTTCCTTGTTGTAATACATAACGGTTGCGCCTACATGGTAGTCGATGCCATAATACGTGGTGTCCTTGCTATATATCTCAACTCTCGATTTAACGATATTGCCCAACTCAGGCTCGACGATGTCGTTCAGGGATACAAGCTGGGGTGTTCCTTTCATGAAGTTCGGAAATTTACTCTGCTCGATGTCAACCAGATCTGGTGCGCCTACACCCGATTGCAACGCAACGAGGAGCTTGGTGTGCATATCATCATAGGGAATGGTCGTTGCTTCAAACTCAATAAGTTTGTCAGGGTGGCTTTCATTCCAGCTTAATGCCATACTTTCGTAAAATTTTTGATGCGCATCGACGAAGGTCCAGAAGGCAATTTTATGCGCCTCAGCCTTTTCGGTGTCACTACCTTTCACTTCGTTACTGCTTTTCATTGGCTGGTTGTTAGAGGATGTATCTGTAGTGTTGTTTCCCCCGCCGCAGCCACTTAACCCCATGCCCAGTATCAATAATAGAACGCTAGTGCATAAAAATGCCTTTTTCATCCAGAATCCTCCCATGAATCATTTAAAGGCTCACCTAATCACTGAGGATAAACTTATATTTTCCCAACTTTTTAGTAAGCGCTTTATTTACAATAATACATCTAGTATGATGAAAAAAAACAATAAATCCCAACCTGATTTTTAATATTTTCAACCTTTTGGAGGAACCGAAAATGAATTCACCCATTCTTCATTTTATCTCGCCGCCCATTCCCTATTTCGTTGACTGCGGCCATGCTTCTTACGTCAAAGATGATTACCACATCAACCGGAACTGCATCGGTGTATTCGATCTAATCGTGGTATTGAAGGGAACTCTTCCGGTCGGAGAAAACGGGAGGACATGGGAACTGCATGAGGGAGAAATTTTAATTCTCCGTCCGGATGCCCATCATTACGGATCCGCTCCCTGCAAAGGGGACACAAAAATTATTTGGATTCATTTTCAAACGTTTGGCAGCTGGAAAGAATGCGACAGCATGAATGACTGCCTGGACAATCAAGTATTATTGATCGAGAGCCACAAGCAAAAAGCCTACTTAAACCATGCCGACGTCTGTTCGATCTTCATCCCCAAACATATGAAAATATCAACCAAGGCGATGGAGGTACTGGATATGTTTTTTCAACAGGAAAATGAACCCCAGTCTCTCCGTAATTGGAAGCGTCAGGCTTCCTTCCAGCTTTTTTTGCAGCACTTAGATCGTGATCTGGCCTCTCCGTCCGATGCCACGGCTATTCAACTGGCAGAGAAGGTGGAATTGTTTATCCGCCGCAATTATACTTCCGACATTACCAATACCATGCTGCAGAAGGAACTGAATTATCATCCGAACTATTTGGCCAAAAGCATGCTCAAGGCCTATGGAATGACGCCCATGGCTTATTTACATTACTACCGCCTGGAGCAATCCAAGCGCCTGCTTCTGCAGACGGCTTGGTCCATTGCCCGTATCGCGGAAGAGGTGGGCTTCCATCACATCTCTCACTATTCGTCTTGTTTCTCCAAAAAGGAGGGAATCTCTCCGCTAGCCTTCCGCCGAAAATTTACTCGTGAACGCTAAAAAAACAGACCCTCGATTTCTTAGGGTCTGTCATCGTTTACTTTTCTTACTGAATATACGGCCGCCGATTAGCTCCCGAACCGCTGGCGGTAACCGCATTTACGGCATAATTCCTCCACGGCCTCTCTGCGGGAAAATCCGTAGAACAGATTATTTGCCCGCTCACCTTCAACAATCTCAGAGAAAGGCGTCTCATGAATATTTCCGAGGTTAATAACGCCTTCTCCATCCAGACAGCAAGGTACCACAGTCCCATCCACCAGCACCGCTGCTTGACCGCGAAGTGCATGACAGAAGCCTTTGCCGTCGTCCTCTGGTTCGTCTAGGCTGGGCCACCTAAACTCATGATCCTGATTCAGATATATGCGCTCGGCAATTTTGACACCGCTGCCCGGCACTACCTTTTCATCAATATTAAAGTCCAGGTTAAAGGCTTCCTCCAGAACTGCCAAGGTCTCCCGGTTACGTTTCTTCTCCAGATTCGTACGATTATCCTCCGTAAGATTCCACAGCCGGAAAGAGATAATAACCCCTTGCTCTGACGCTTCTTTTACAAAAGAAATGATCTCTGCCAAATACCCCTCACGATTCTCGGAGCCTTCATGCCCGTCGAAGCTGTGCAGGGAAAAGTTCATTTGCCGTAAAGCCGGTTTACCGAGGATTTTGGGTCCTGCCTTATGAATCAGCGTTCCATTCGTGGTGATATTAACCTTGAACCCTTTGGCATGTGCCGCGTCCAGCAGTTCCCCAATCTTAGGGTGCAGCAACGGTTCGCCTTTAACGTGAAGGTAAATATGATTGCTGTGCGGTTTGATTTCATCCAGTATGGTGTTAAACGTATCGAGCTTCATGAAGTTTTTCTGCCTAGCGGTTTGCGGACAAAAACTGCAGGCCAGGTTGCAGACGCTTGTAATCTCGATGTATACCTTTTTAAAAGTTTTCAAGTTCTGCTCCCCATTCCTTCCTGAGTTGTAGAGTTCTAGAGATCAGAGGCATACCGGAGCCCGATTTGCGCTCTTGCTTCTTCCATAATCTCAGCGACAGCCAATGAATTGGCATGACTGTTAATTCCACTCTCCCGTTCACCGTTCTTAAGTAACGTGATGAACTCCTCAACTTCATAATACATGGATTCATACACCTGAGGTTGGGTGAGTTCTTCAATCGTTCCGTCCCGGTAATGAATTTTCACCTGGTAGGGTTGATTGATTTTATCGATGACGATTGTACCGTTCTCACCCTGAATTTCAGCAGATAAATAGGAATCAGTGATCTTAGAATGCATGACAACCGCGTCCATGTCTGAATAGCGCATCACCATGCTTCCTTCTCCATCCACTCCCGAGGACAACAAAACACCCGTGGCTTGTACGGTTTCCGGCTTCCCGAAGAGGGCTACCATTGGATACAGGCAATAGATGCCTAAATCCATCAATGAACCATTGGAATAGGCCGGATTGAAAGCATTTAACACCGTTCCCTGCCGAAATGCATCATAGCGAGAAGAGTATTGGCAGTAGCTTGCGAAATAGCGCCGAACCCGCCCAATTTTATACAGATTGTCTTTCACAATTCTAAAGTTAGGCATCAAGGTGGATTTTAAAGCCTCCATCAAAAGCACATCGTTATTGCGCGCAGCTTCAATCATTCTTTTCAGTTCAGCACTATTAGAAGCAGCAGGCTTCTCACATATAACATGCTTCCCATGATTTAGACAGATGATAGCCTGCTCCGCGTGCATGGAGTTAGGACTGGCAATATAGACTGCATCCACATCACTGCTGGACACCATCTCTTCTAAGTTAGTATAAATAGCAGCTCCAGCATATTTCGCTGCAAATGATTGTCCCTTTTCTTCCGTACGGGAGTACACAGCAGTCAGGATGAATTCCTCATTCTCCAGGCCGGCCTGAACGAAGCGGTCTGTAATCCAGTTTGTTCCTACAACCCCAAATCGAATTGACATGATCATATCCCGTCCTTTTTTTGTTCTTACTGACTCTAAATTCTATTTTCTCACTCTCGGGGTACTGATGTCTACTTTTTACGACAAAAATCCGACAAATTGTGATAACTATATCATTACTTATACAAATACGAATTAATCATAACGCAAAAAAGTAAAGGGATGCCCTTTGAGCCTGTGCTGGCTTCAAAGACATCCCCTCTAAATCATTTCACCTTCATACTTTTCGCCTTATTTTTAGTAAAAAGCTTGAAGCTGACGTACGATCTCATCCTTATTATGATCTACCACAGTCTGATGCTGAGTCATTAAGAACAACGCTTGAATTTCGTCGGGAAACTCCTGCTTGATATCGATCAAGGCAATGGCTTCATCGAACTTAGCCGGATGGGCTGTGGCAAAAGTAATACCAAGCTCATCTTGTCCGTTAAAGGCTTCATAAGCTGCGATACCACAGGCCGTATGCGGGTCGAGCAGGTATCCGTACTCTTTCTGGTACTTGCCAATCGTATTCAGACACTGTTCATTCTTCACACCCAGTGCTGCAAAGTCTGACTGCACCTGTTGAAGCATGTCCCCATCGATTGTAATCTGGCCATCACTTTGCAGAGCAGCCATATATGCGGAAAGCTTCTCGCTATCTTCCCCAATCAGGTAATACAAATACCGTTCAAAATTGCTCGCTACTTGTATATCCATCGAAGGACTATATGTGCTTGTAAATCCGCCTGGCTTGTATTCTCCAGTGTTCACAAAGCGCTCCAAAATATTATTTTCATTCGTGGCAATGATCAGCTTGTTGATCGGAAGGCCCATTTTTTTCGCCAGATAGCCCGAAAAGATATTGCCAAAGTTGCCGGATGGGACGCTGATATTGATCTTCTTCTCTGCACTGCCCTCAATCTGTAAGTAGGCATAGAAGTAATATACTGTCTGTGCCAAAATACGCACGAAGTTAATGGAGTTAATCGCCCGCAGGTGGTACTTGCTCTTGAATTCGAGATCTGCGAACAATTCCTTGATTACCTTTTGGCAATCGTCAAAATTGCCTTCTACAGACAGGTTCAAGACATTGCTGTCATCCACCGTTGTCATTTGCAACTCTTGTACTTTACTTACTTTCCCATGCGGATGTAAGATACAAATCTTGATGCCTTCCTTGCCGCGAACCCCTTGAATGGCTGCCGCTCCAGTGTCTCCAGAGGTTGCACCTAGAATATGGATGATTTTGTTCTGCTTTTTGGAGATATATGAATACAGCTCACCCATAAATTGCAGCGCTACGTCCTTGAATGCGAAGGTAGGTCCATGGAACAATTCGAGTACATATAAGGAATCATTAATTTGACGAACTGGCGTCACATCCGGTGCACGGAAATTGGCATAACTGGTGTACACCATTTCTTTTAAATCCTCATAGGGAATCTCGTCATTCGTGTAATAGGAAAAAATCTTCAGGAACAGCTCCTGGTAGGTTAAACTTCTCCACTCCTCCAAAGTAGCTGCTGAAATTACCGGAATCTCGGAGGGAATCATCAATCCACCGTCATCAGCCAATCCCATTAAGACAGTATCAATAAAGCCCTTAGCTTCCACATTGCCTCTTGTGCTTATATACTTCATGCTCATCCTCCTGAACCCCTCTTTATTTAACCTATATAAGCTAAACGCTTAAGCCTCACAGCATGATGCTTAAATTCACTTTACATAGTAACACGTTTACGCGTTAAAGTCCGTTATTTTTGTGTCAGTTATTGCCTTAGATGTGCGACGATTTATCCTGCAGTTCCTTCCAGACGGTTTTGTTGCTGTACTTCCGCTCTGTGCTAACGTCCTCGCCGAACCACTCTGGAGCGTTGAAGCTTTCGGCTTCCTCCAGTGAATCGAATTCAACCTCCAGTACGGACAGCTCCAGTTGATTGTACACGTCAATCTCTATCGTTGTGCCGTTCCATATGCCTGTGAGACGTTTTTTGATCAGTGGCACCGCATTGACGGCCTCGATCATTTGATTATATAGACCCTCAGAGATGAAATACTCAATCTCTTCGCGGCTAATTCCTTTGCCATCCTTGAACGTATGCGTGTACGTTACCTCTCCCGAGTCGAGATCTGTAATTTTGCGTACTCGCAGCTCCTGTCCCCCATCGATCGCCAGATATGTCTGATCAATATTTTGGGAGGTCATGATCTTAATTTCCCCGTCATTTATAAGCTGCTCCGGATATTCCGGCAGCAGAAACTTGCGTTCAATCTCCAATGCCATGATGTCTCGCGCTCCTCGTCTTCTCTATACTTATTAATCATCATAGGGGTGAGGATTATTCAAGTCAATGTGAAGTAAAGAAACCACACAAAAAAAGCAAGCCAAGAATTCCCCTTGGCTTGCCTCCTTTAGCGTATCCGTCTCTTAGTGAGCCTTCAACTTATAACAACCACTAACATAATCCCGCTGCACATCCGGCAGCGATAGTCCCACCTGCATCAGCCGGTCACCGCCGTATACTTCTCCGCTTTCTTCCAACGTATAATCTAAGCTTGGATTCAATCCATTCAGCTTCAAGCTGCGGCGCGGCGGATTAGGCACAGCCATTACCCGGAAGTAATAGACCAGCGCCTCACGTTGATCGTCAGATACGAACATCCACGCCGTTTCATTACCCTCGAACGGACTTTGCAGCCGGTATAGGTTGCCCTGCTGGACAAGGCTGCGGATTTCTTTGTAATTCGCAACCTGCTCCTTGACGAGTTCCTTCTCCTCTGGTGTGAACTTGGTAAGATCGAGCTCATAACCAAAATTACCGGACATAGCCACATCGCCGCGGAAGGACAACGGTGTGATCCGTCCAACCTGATGATTAGGCACCGCGGATACATGCGCACCCATAGCACTGACAGGGTAGACAAGGCTCGTCCCGTACTGGATCTTAAGACGTTCAACCGCATCCGTATTATCGCTGGTCCATGTCTGAGGCATATAGTAGAGCATACCCGGATCGAAGCGCCCGCCTCCACTGCAACAGCTCTCGAACAAAATCTTAGGGAATTTTGCCGTCAACCGCTCCAGTAATTCGTACAAACCAAGCACATAACGATGCCCAGTCTCACCCTGACGTTCTGGAGCAATTTGCGCAGAACCAATCTCCGTCAGACATCGGTTCATATCCCATTTCACATAAGCGATAGGAACGGTAGAGAAAATCCGGCTCAGGGACTCATAAATATACTCTCGTACATCTTCTCTAGTGTAATCCAGCACCAGCTGCCAGCGTGCTTCACTGCGGCGGCGGCCCGGTACATGCAGACACCAGTCAGGATGCTGACGGTATAAATCACTATCCGGTGAAATCATTTCCGGCTCAACCCACAGGCCGAACTGAAGTCCCAGCCCGTTTACACGCTGTGCCAGATCACCCAGCCCTCCGGGCAGCTTGCGAAGATCTTCTACCCAGTCGCCGAGTGAGGAATTATCGGCATCTCTTTTACCGAACCAGCCATCATCCAGCACAAACAACTCAATACCGAGCTTCGAGGCTTCTGCTGCAATGGATTCCAGCTTGTCTGTGTCAAAATTAAAGTAAGTCGCTTCCCAGTTGTTCACAAGAATTGGCCGTTCCTTATCTCTATATAGCCCCCGGCACAGACGAGTCCGGTATAAACGATGATAGATTCGGGACATTCCGCCAATCCCTTGTGCGGAGTAGACCATAATCGTCTCAGGTGTTTGGAATTTCTCTCCCGGCTCCAGCAGCCAGGTAAAGTCTAAAGAATGCACCCCAATGGAAAAGCGCGTGGAACCAAAGGAATCCACCTCTGCTTCCGCTTCAAAGCTGCCGCTGTACACCAGATTGAAGCCAAACACCTCTCCCTGATTCTCATCCGTCCCAGGTTTTGCAAGTGCCGCAAATGGATTCAACTGATGACCGCTCATCCCTCTACGACTCTCAATGGTAGTTCCTCCTTGCACCAGACGTCTGCGGGTTAAATTACCCTCTCTAGCCCAGGCTCCCGCCAAATAGATCATATCCAGCTCACCAGCCTGCATATCGATACTGGCGCTAAGTGCACGAAGAAGCTGCAGTTTAGACTCTCCGTGATTCAAGAATTGGACCGAACGAGCGATGACATCCATCTCATGATATACCGTATACCGGAGAATAACCGTTAGCTTCGCGTAATCATCCGTCAACGTTAATTCCAGCGTATCCGCTTCTTCCGCAGACTCCACATACACCGAAGGGAGCCCCTCCAAGGAAGGTTTTCCCGCTGTAACCTTATAACCGCTGTAACGCAGCTCGGTTACCCGTGTTCCATCTTCTAAGCAAGCTTGATAGGCCGGATTTCGGAAGTCTCCTGACCCGTATTGAGGATATTCTTGCGGCAATCGATCTAAGCCACTGTTCCCACCCAGATTCAGCATACCCTCCAAGTTACTGTCATCCCGCAATTGTTGTCCCCAATACACGTGAACAGGGTATCCATTTACTAGCTGAACGATGTAACTCATGCCTTTACTTTGTAAATGAAAAAGTCCCTTGTCTTCCTGCACTCTAATCCCCATGCACTAACCCTTCTCTCCATAAGATATATATTCTTAGCAGAATTTATAGCAAACTTTCGTCTATAAAATCGGCCAATGAATGAACCGCCAGCCCCTTAGGTGCTGTTCTAATCCAGTCTTTTCCACCTGTGCCGCGTAGAGAGAACTCCACAATTTTAGATTGGCCCGGAAGAAGGTCAAAGAAGTTATCCGAGAAAATCCCCTCATCCTCCGAGGTTAGATATACGCCTCTAGAGAGGACGTCACTCGTAACAGTAAAGCTCAATCCCCCGCTATCCGGAGTTTCAACTACTGTTATTTCAGGCTTGTTGATCTTCATATCTTTTGCCGGAACAAAGTAGTGCACCTTGCTATCCAACTCTTTGCCCTCTGTTCCGATCCGAAGGGTTAACAACACACTCTCAGGTGCGTTACCATTCAAGAGCTCTGCAACCGGAACTGAAAATACAACAGCCGCTGAGTCTGCTTCAAGAACTATCGGTTGAGACCATTCTCCAAGTACCGAACCATCCAACTGATAGAGTCTAATCAACAGCTCGCTGTTCAGGGATTCTCTTAAATCTGAAACCGCATGAACATCCAGTTGACCGGCATCAGTAGTCTCAACTGAGAGAATAACCTCCTGATAGCTTTTACGAACCGCATATTGCAAAGCCTTCCAGCGCCCGTAATAATCCATTCCCGCCCAAGAAGCTACTGGCCAACAATCATTCATTTGCCAATATAGGGTACCCATGCAAAATGGCTTGTTCCTTCTATGACTTTCAATGGCGATGCGGATCGCTTCAGCCTGAAGAATTTGACTCATATATAGAAAGGACTTGAAATCCTTCGGCTGAGGCAAATACATATCCATATAATCCTTGATCAACAGATTGCCGCGTCCATTTTTTTGGTGGGCCATCATAACATCAGACGTAAGCTCCATATCTTGTTCTTCCGCATAGCTCATCACGGATTTCAGCTCAGGGAATGATTGGAATCCGTATTCGCTCATGAAGCGTCCGACATTCAGATTGTAGTTCTCAAAAGGTTCCGTCGAGTGCCATACCCCCCAGTAGTGAACATCTCCCTCACCGGTGGTACGTGTCGCATGCTGATTAACATCCCCAGTAAGATCACGTAAAGGAGAAGAAGGCCAATAATCTATTCCAGAGTGGTAAGCCGCAACGGCATCCGGTAAAATCTTGTGGAAAATCTCCTTATAATGAGCCCATATCACATCCCGGATCTCCGGGCTATAATCTTTTTTCCAGCCCCAGCCCATATTCTCCCCGTAATGAGCCCAAGCCGAATCGATCTCATTATTGCCGCACCACAAAGCCATACATGGATGGTTGCGCAATCTTTTAACGTTATACTCTGCTTCTCCACGTACATTCTCTAGAAACCGTTCATCCCCGGGATACATACTGCAGGCGAACATAAAGTCTTGCCACACCAGTATTCCATATTCATCACACAGTCTGTAAAAGATATCCTCCTCATAAATTCCGCCGCCCCATACTCTCAGCATGTTCATATTGGATTCAGCAGCCGTAGCGATCTCATGACGATAACGTTCTTCAGTGACTTCTGTAGAAAAGCTGTCGTTCGGAATATGATTCGAGCCTTTGGCGAATACAGGTACTCCATTTAGTTGAAAAGCAAACGAGGTCCCCCGCTCATCCTTTTCACGAATCAGTTTGATTTCCCGCAGTCCGGTTCGTACGCTCATGCTTGAAGCAATTTCCGTACCTTGGACTAATTCTGCCTCGAAGCTATATAAATGCGGATCACCTAGACCCCGACACCACCATAGCCGCGGTGAATCCATGACGATATCCATTTCAATGATTTGCTTGCCACCCTTTAGTGAAATCGCACGCATCCATTCTTGACCGTCCGCAGAAATACGCAGTAATCCTTCCCATGCTTCCGGAGCATCTACATCTAATACTGCTGTTAGGCGCGCTTCCTTCTCAGTTATGAGGTTCTGGCGAATATATAGGTCAGCTATAGATGCCCCTTCTCGGCCCTCCAGAATAACTTCACGCCATAATCCACTGGTTACGAATCTTGGACCCCAATCCCAGCCATAATGGTAGGGTGCTTTACGGGCAAAGATACTAATACGCTTCTCTTCCAACCCGCCAAGCTCAGATTGGTCATTCGCAGCTGGCAGGGCATAGCCCAATTGCGCAAGCTTCGGCAGATCTTCCGTAACTACTGAACGGAACTTCACTCTGATCTCATTGTTCCCCGCTTGCAGCAGTCCTTTTACATTAAGCTTCCATTCCTTGAACATATTATCTGCAGAGAGTGCAGGCACATCGTTGATATATACATCAGCATAAGTATCCAGCCCTTTAAAGATGAGCTCCAAGCTTGCAAGACTATCCCATTCTTCATTAAGCTGAACTGTTGTTCTATATTCCCAGTCCTTCTTGTCGATCCATTGCAATTCGTGCTCATTCTTTCCATAGAAGGGTTCCGATATTTTTCCGTTATTCAGTAGATCCGTATGAACCGTCCCTGGCACTGTAGCTGAAAGCCATTCGGTATCTCCACAGGCTCTAAATTCCCAGTTAGCTAAATTCATTTGTTGTTGTCTCATAATACCTCCATAATGTAGATGTGCTGGCACTTTAACAAAATATCATGCACATTCTCTTATTTCATTGAATCCATTTGCCATTCTTTGTACTTTGTTATCTTATTGTTAGCGCTATGATAATTATATATCTATAACTACAACAAATAAAGACAATAAATAATAATTGAATCCATTTAATAAGCATATTTTTACGGCTATACTAATGAAGTAAGCGCTAACAACAAACGAAAAGGGGATAATTAAATGAAAACAAAGTTATTTTCGTTATGTTTTGTTATTGTTTTGATTTTGTCTGTGGCACTCACAGGCTGTGGTTCGAGCAATAATAACAATGCTACAGCAACAGAGAAACCGGCAGCGAATGCAACAACCGAACCAGCGGCAGGCGATGCAACAACCGAACCGGCAGCAGGTGGAGCTGATATCAGCGGCAAAATCACCTTCCTGACAAACAGAACAGACATGATCGGTAAAGAGTATGACGAATATGTAAAACGCTTTAATGAAAAATACCCAAATATCCAAGTTGAATTTGAGGCTTCTCAAACCGACTATAACCAACAAGCAAAAGTAAGAATGGCCAGCGGTGAGCTTCCTGATGTTATGTTCATCCCAACGATTCCTAACTCTGATCTGCCAAAATACTTTGCATCCCTTGATGATCTGGGTCTGACTGACCAAATCACTTTCAAAGATTTCAAATCCCATGAAGGACAACTGTACGGAATTACAACAGGTAACTCTACTTCCGGTATCGTTTACAACAAAAAAGCTTTTGCCGATGCAGGAATCACTGAAGTTCCGAAAACTTGGGACGAGTTCCTCGCAGCCTGCGAAAAGCTAAAAGCAAAAGGTATTATTCCATTAGCTTCTAACTTCAAGGATAAATGGCCGCTGGGAAGCTGGGCATATGATACACCACGCCTTATTGAAGGCAAAGCTGATTTCCCTAATGAAAAGTTGAATTCAGAAACTCCGTTCACTATGGATAACGGATACGGTAAATCTTTCAGCCTGCTTAGAGAATTGAATGAAAAAGGTTATTTGGAAAAAGATATCAACTCCACAAACTGGGAGCAATCCAAGAAAGATATCGCATCAGGCAAGTTCGCTATGTACTACCTTGGCAACTGGGTTATCAACCAAGTCATTGGAGCAGGCGCTCCAGCTGACAATGTAGGTTTCTTCCCGCTTCCTTATGATAATTCAGGAACACCTACCGCTACACTGAGCCCTGACTTCTTTTATGCAGTGTCTAAAGACAGTAAGAGCCTTGAGGCTGCCAAAGCATTCGTAAAATGGATGATCGAAGAATCCGGCTACGAAGATTTCGCAGGATTTATCTCACCACTTAAAGGTAAAGAATCTAGCTTGGCACAGCTGAAAGAATTTCAATCCACAGGTGTTCAGCTTGTAGAAGGTACAGTTGATGACCCTAAGGTTACAGAAATCGGCAATAAAGCCCAACTGGATCTTCCAGCTGTTGTTCAAGAATTCGTGCTTGCTAAAGATCCACAAAGTGTATTAGACAAATGGAATAAATCATGGGCTAAAGCAAAGAAAGATCTGGGTTACTAAGTAACGATTAACAACCAACGAAGATCTTAAGAACTGAAGAAATATGATGGCGCAGAATGGATTATCGCCCTTATGGATAATCCATTTTGTCGTCAAAAAACATGTATTTACGAAAGAAGGGTGCCGTGATGTTTGGAACACTTTCCTATAATAAACAGAAAAATATTATTATCATCTCATTTCTGCTAATTCCACTGATATTGCTTGGAATGTTCACGTATTATCCAGCTCTGAAACTGGTCTACTATAGTTTTACCAACTGGGATGGCTACAGCCCCGAGAAACCTTGGGTCGGTCTGGACAATTATCGTGAGGTTTTTTCTACTCCAGACATCTTCTTAGTGTTTAAGCATAATTTCGCATACTTCGTAATGGGTATTATCCAGAATATTGTTGCCATTTATTTCGCGGTTGTTCTGAATAGCAAGCTTCGGGGTAAAAATGCATTTCGAATTATGTTGTTCCTCCCTTATATTATGAACGGTGTGGCTGTGGCCTTCATGTTCGGTTACGTCTTTGATACTACCAACGGTTCATTGAACATGTTACTGAACAGCATCGGTCTGAGTGGTCTTGCGGAGACTAGTTGGCTTGGGACCGAAGGTCTCGTCAACTATTCGCTTGCTTCTACTGGCTTCTGGCGTTTTATGGGTTATAACATGGTTATCTACATCGCCTCTTTACAGGCAATTCCCAAAGATATTTATGAAGCCGCCAAAATTGACGGTGCGGGCACTTTTCAGACGCTTTGGAGAATTACGCTGCCTAACATGAAAGCTGTTATTCAGTTGAACTTATTCCTTACCGTTACCGGTGCTTTAGAAGTATTCGACCTGCCATTCGTACTTACTAAAGGCGGTCCAGCGGGTGCCAGCCAAACTTATGTAATGCGTGTTGTGGATACAGCCTTTGCTTACAACAATTACGGACTCGCTTCAGCCATGAGTATTATATTGTTATTCTTTGTAGTGTTTGTATTGCTTGTACAGCAGCTTGTTCTTAACCGGGGAGGAGATAAGTAGATATGGCACATACAAAATTTCGATTCATTGATCTCATTAAATACTTCACGCTGTTAATCGGCGTATTCGTAGTGCTCTTCCCTCCCTATGTAGTCATTGTCAATGCCTTTAAGTCTACGGATGAGTTCAATGCAACCAGCTCCACAGCTCTTCCTAAAAGCTTCCTGAATTTTGACAACTTCGTTGCTGTGTTTGAACGCGGAGGTTTACTTAGCGGATTTGGAAATGTATTGTTCATTATCATAATTACATTGACCCTGAACATTCTCTTTGGGACAATGGTAGCGTACGTGCTTGGCCGCTTCTCTTTTAAAATGAAGCCGATTGTGTTCGGTGCTTATCTAGTGGCTACGATTATACCGAGCATTACTACACAAGTAGCGACCTTCGGTATTATCAAGGATTTAGGCCTCTATAACACTCTGGGTGCTCCTATCGTACTTTATATTGGTGCAGACGTTATCCAGATCATTCTATATATGCAGTTTATCCGGAACATTCCTTTTGATCTCGATGAGAATGCGATGGTTGAAGGTGCTTCCCTATTTAAAATATACCGATCGATCATTTTTCCTCTGCTGACACCGGCTACTGCTACTTTGGTTATACTGAAGACCATCAGTATTTACAATGACATGTACATCCCTTATCTTTATATGCCCAAACAAAGTCTAGGTGTAGTTACTACCGTCCTTATGCGTTTTCAGGGGGTCAACTCAGGGGAGTGGAATCTCATCTGTGCAGCCATTCTGATCATTCTGCTGCCAACGGTAATTCTATACATCTTCCTCCAACGTTATATTTTTGAAGGGGTAACCAGCGGCGCAGTGAAGTAAGGCAGACTACGGAAAGGAATAACATTTATGGTGTCATACATCCGGAGGATATTACGCAACATATGGTTATTCCTGGCCAATCTGCCTATGGAGCGAAAACTCATCGTCGTATTTGTATTCTTAGTGTCGATACCGATCACGTATGTGAGCTATCTGACTTCCCGCTCTATGTTCAACACTGTTGTGGTCAATGCAACGAAGAGTGCTGGTCAAATGACCTCCAACGCCTCCGATACCATTGACCGTTATATTGCCGACTTAAAGAGGTATACTGCTCTTCCACTGTATAATAGGGATGTCCAATTCTATTTGGAACAGCGGATTATAGACTGGGATAAGAATACAAAATTAGATATGTTCTTAAGTTATCTGCATCATACGAAGGAAGAGATTCTTTCCGTATACCTTGTCGATAAATACGACGCTGTTTTTTTTGATAAAGATCCTGGCATTAATGAACTGTTTCCAGCGGATCATCTAATGGATTGGAAATCCCTTAGTGAGGCGGCCGACGTGGCTCCCTTCATTCAGGGCCGTCATACCATTCGTGTGAATACCAACGAATACAAAGATGTCTTCAGTGTTATACGCACCATTAATTCTGTAAATACCTTGAAGAAAATAGGTATTATCGTCTTTGATGTGGACATTAATCTCTTTAAGGGGATTATAGATCCCGTGAACGCCGTTACTCAGGGAAATACCTTAATTGTAGATAACAAAGGTCATTTGATTTATGATGGAGCCGTCCAAGGTGAATCAGCGGATAAAAAGCTGTCTCTTAATACACAGCATTTACTGGAGAAGGCGACCCAGCCAGAGGGACATTTTCAAATCGATCTAGAGGGCCAGCCTAACTTGGTAGTGTATACCGTCTCCAAACAGACAGGTTGGACGACACTTGTAACCATTCCACGGGACCGCATTCTGTCACCTGTAGAGAAAAACCGAAATACGCTTCTTGTCACGACTTTGATTATTGTTGCTTTCGCACTATTCGTAGCTACTGTTATTTCACATGCACTAACCAAGCCTTTAAAGTCAATGGTCCGCCTAATGAAACAAGTACAGCACGGTAATTTGGATGTCTGGCTTCACCCCAAATATAATGATGAGATTGGAATGCTAGGAAGCCATTTTAATCGAATGATAATACGGGTTAAGGATTTGCTGCAGGAAGTATCCTTAACCGAAAAACGCAAACAAAAAGCGGATATGCGGGCACTGCAGAATCAGATTAATCCACATTTTATATATAACACGCTGGAATCTATTCGTATGCTGGCGGAGAGCAGTGATGATCCACGTGTGGCGAAGCTGACTTATCTGCTTGGACTTCAGATGCGTTATAGCATCACTCGAAGCGATGAGACGGTTACGGTGAAACATGAATTGGACCATGTGAGAAACTATTTCCATCTCCTGCAAATCCGATTCCCTGACAAATTCGAACTTGAGATTCAGGTTCCAGAAGAATTTCTCAATCTCCCTATTCTCAAACTTGTTTTTCAACCAATTGTTGAGAATGCGGTCTTTCATGGTTTGGATCAAAAAGACGGCCCCGGGAAGCTGCGGATTTCAGCAAAGGCCCAGAAAGGCCAAGCTATATTCTATATAGATGATAACGGAGTTGGAATGGACGCGAATACGCTGCGTTCCTTGAATAGCAGTCTGATGGATGGAGCCATAGGAGAGAAATTCGGAATCGGACTAAGAAATGTGAATGAAAGAATACGCCTGCATTATGGCAGTACGTTTGGGCTGCGTGTGGAGAGCGAACTTGGCGTAAGAACCCGCGTTATTCTGCACATTGAAGACCCTTCCACTAATACTAGCGAAGAATAAGGCATGCTTAGAAAGGGGTTACCTGGATTGCTGCGTATTGTGATTGTAGATGACGAGGTTCTGATTCGTGAAGGCCTGGCCCGGATGATCAGTAAAGAAAGCAATGAGTTTCTTGTGGTAGGGACCTATCCCGATGGCAAACAAGTGCTCGATGGACTGCCAGAGCTCCATTTCGATGTTGTCATCACAGATATCCGTATGCCGCAAATTGACGGTCTGGAGCTTATAAAACAACTGAAAGCTAACCAACCCCAAATCCGATCGATCTTGATGAGCGGATTTGTCGAGTTTAACTATGCCCGAGAGGCTATACGAAGCTCGGCTGTGGATTACATGCTTAAGCCTATTGATAAAGAACAACTTTTTGAGTTGTTACACCGCCTGAATGAAGAACGGAGACTGCGCCTCAAGAAGGAGGCATGCCAACGTTCAGGTATGCTGCTGTCCCTGCTTCATATTGAAGAACCTTCTTCTATTTGGACGACTGGCCTTACCTTGCCCCAGCCTTATTTCACGATATTTGTTCTAAAAGGAAACTGTCCCGAAGCGGTCTGTTACCAAGCAGACAGTCTGCGGCAAGAGAAGGAATCACTATTTGACGATATAGAAGTTCATAAAGGGCTGCATGTCTGGATTTGGTATTCGAAGCAGGCGCTCACTGCCGATGAGATAAAGTCTATAGGCCATCAGATTATGAGGAGTCCCTCTGACCCTCTTATACATCTAGGCTCAGGTCACTCTTATTCCGATTCTTCGAAGCTTAGACAAGCCTATCTGGAGGCCAAGCAAGCCTGTGATGCCGGAATCTACAGCCCGGAAGCCTCCCATTTTGCAAATATTCAAGAAATTAGGAAGCCGGAGAACGCAACTACGGTCCCCTTTACAACGTATAGGGAGTCTCTTATTCATGAATTACAGATTTTGAATGTGGCGGGAATCATAGACTGGATTCATAAAATTTTCTCAGATCTAAGAACACAAAAGGCCTTTCCCGATCAAATCCTCCACGTCTGCCAACTTATTGAAGAGACTGCAAGCAAGGAATTGCAGGAGTTCGATACTATCTACGGCAGCGCTACCAGCAGACGGTTAGAGGAAAATATTCAGGCATGTATGAGCTTTAAGGAAATTGAGAGCCTATTTACCTCCACCTTCTCTACTGCATTGAATACAATACGAACGGGTCGCTTGGAAATGTCCGGTACAGCCATTGAAACTGTGAAACGCTGGATATCCACCCATTATAATGAGCACACAGAGCTGAATACACTGGCACACATGGTATTTTTGACACCGAGTTATCTAAGCAAACTATTTAAGCAGGAGACAGGATTAACGCTTACCGATTACATCATTGAAATCCGTATCCGAAAGGCCAAACAACTGCTCAAAAACTCCCCTGACCTTAAGATTCACGAGATAGGGACTGAAGTCGGATATCCCGATCCCGCTTATTTCAATAAGCTTTTCAAACGTGTAGTGGGTGTAACACCCAATGAGTATAAGCGGATTTCAGTGGTTTAAGGAGATTGCTCCCTTTCAGCCATGCAACTCGCACCCTATCAACAATTGGAATCCAGGAAAGTAAACAGAGGGCCCTCAATGAGGACCCTCTGTTTGGCAACGTTAGCATGGACCAAATCCTGTACGAAGTGCAACATTACTGCTCAAAGGCACCGTCTGCGCCTGAAATCCTGTACGAAGTGCAACATTACTGCTCAAAGGCACCGTCTGCGCCTGAAATCCTGCACAAGGTGCAACATTACTGCTCCGGCCGTCGTAAGGACTCGACTAGTCTCCTACCTACAAAAAAACAAACTATTGTTAAATTCAAGAAATAGTTTGCTCAGGGAAATAGCCTTTTATTTACTCAGATTATACCCAGCACCCATCCTCCAGCCGCTCCTGTTAGAACGATCACCCAAGGGGGCAGCTTCCAAAATACGAGCATGGTAAACAACAAAACTGCCAATACAAAATCCATAGGCCCTAAAATTGCCGTAGTCCACAGTGGATCATACAATGCCGCCAGCAATATTCCAACTACTGCCGCATTTATACCCATCAACGCTCCTTGGATTTTCGGGCTATTTCTTAAGCCGTTCCAAAAAGGAAGCACACCCACAACGAGAAGAAATGCCGGTAGAAAAATGGCTAAGGTTGCGATGATTGCCCCAGGCAGACCTCCTGCCATAGCTCCAAGATAGCCAGCAAAGGTAAACAGCGGTCCTGGTACAGCTTGAGTAGCTCCGTACCCCGCTAGAAAATCCTCCTGGGTTATCCAACCTGCAGGAACCACCTCTTGCTGCAGAAGCGGCAGCACAACGTGACCCCCACCGAACACCAAAGAACCTGATCGGTAAAAGCTGTCGAACATAGACAAGCCTTTGCTGTCCCCCCATTGACTTAATAACGGCAGTAATAATATCAGGGCAAAAAACAAAGTAAGGCAAACAACACCAAAGGTTCTGCTTATGTTAATGGGCAAGCTCTGTGTAGTCTCGACCGCTTTCCTGCGATAAAACCCTAATCCAAAGAATCCGGCAGCAACAATAATAATGACCTGACTGTAAGCCGTTTGCCACGACAAAGTGATTGCCATTGTGATAACCGCTAAGGTAACTCGAACAGGGTCGGGAGTAAGCTTCTGCCCCATCCCCCAGATGGCATGAGCTACAATTGCTACAGCTACGATTTTCAGTCCATGAATCCAGCCCGCATGTCCAATATCGAAGCCTTGAAGCAGAAATGCAAAAGCGACTAAAGCAATAACAGAGGGCAGCGTAAAGCCAATCCATGCCACAATTCCACCCAGCAGCCCAGCCCGTATAGTCCCTATTCCAATTCCAACTTGGCTGCTAGCGGGGCCAGGAAGAAACTGACAGAGGGCAACCAGGTCAGCGTAACTACGTTCATCCATCCATTTCCGGCGGCGAATATACTCATTATGGAAGTAACCGAGGTGGGCAATCGGCCCTCCGAAAGAGGTTAATCCAAGTTTTGTCGATACACCCAGCACCTCCATAAGCGCAGCTGCCTTCCCTTTACCTCCGCCCTGCAGGGCATCTACTTGTTGATCACTCTCCATAACGCTTAAGTTACTCCTTTTCTAATTTTTATGAATTTCAATTTAGTTTAAGCTGTTCGTTCTAATCAATTCAACCCTTTTACGAAAACTTTACAAACGAAGGATACAATCTTACCAAGCTTCACATACTTCATTTACTTCCTTATTCCCCGTTGTCCCGCTTTTTTTGTTAAAATAGAGTTGTCGGCGCAAGCACGTGTTACGCGTCAGTCACGGAAACGGAGGCAAGTACCTGTGGATTATATTATTCTGGACATCGAATTCAACGGCCGTAAGTTTGCCAGCGACCACCCTATGGAGGTCATTGAGATTGGAGCCGTCCGGTTAGACTCTTCATTGCAGTATAAGGATGAATTCTCTTCCTTGATCAAACCCATATATTTCTCTACCCTCAATTCTTTTATTAAGAAAAAAACCGGTATCCCTCAAGAAGACATCGATGTAGCCGATCGGTTTCCCAAGGTTATCACCGAGTTCAGAGAATGGCTGGATCAAAGTACCGACGGGGTGCTGCTGCTTACTTGGGGCGGCGAGGATATGAAGCGCATTATACAGGATGTCCGTATACACAAAATGGACGTATCCTACTGGTTGGCAGCACCGTATTTCGACCTGCTGAAGGGCGTTCTGCGGGCCCGCGGTCTTAGTAACGACATTAGTGTTGAAGGCGCCATGGCACTGCTTGAGCTCGAACCTTCAGGCTCTGCTCACAGAGCGCTCGATGATGCACGGATGACCTCCGAAATCTTCCGAGCCATATTTAATGAACTGGATTTCGAAAAGATACAGCATTATAAAGATACCTTCTCCAACGCCAGAGAACGAAAAACAGTGAAAATCGCCATTAAGGCCATTAGCGCTCAAAAAATCGTCCCTACCTGGGATCTTGTGGCTGAGCATTACTTTCCGGAAAAAGTGTTAGCCGATCCCCGGAAGTTAGCAGAGCTGCAGGATTACTTTGCATCACAGGTTAATAAGGGCTAAGCATTAGATCATTCTGATTACCAAAAAAACAGCGGCAGTCTCTCCTGAAGTTACGCAGGGAACTGGCGCTGTTTTACATACTCAAAAATAGCTCAAAATAACCGTTTGACATTGCCGTTACGTCAAGGAGTACAGTTATTTTGTAAGCACAAGCTGATCAAACATCTAAGGAGGTGTTATTACGGAATACACTGTGCAAAAGCTGGGAACGCTGGCAGGGATAAGCACTCGGACCTTGCGTTACTACGATGAGTTCGGAATTCTTAAGCCGGCAAGAATCAACTCCTCCGGGTACCGGATTTATGGTCAGGCCGAGGTAGACCGACTTCAGCAGATTCTTTTTTACCGTGAGCTTGGCTTAAGTCTGGAGAGTATCAAAGAAATCGTAACCGCGCCATCCTTCGATGGAGCACAGGCACTGAAGGAACACCACGATAAGCTGTTGGAGAAAAGAACACAATTAAACCTGTTAATCGCTAATGTCGAGAAAACGCTGGCGTCTACAGAAGGGAGAATAACTATGAGCAATAAAGAAAAATTCGAGGGCTTTAAGCAAAAGCTGGTGGATGATAACGAGCAAAAATACGGACAAGAAATACGGGAGAAGTACGGGGATAATGCTGTAGATCAATCGAACTTGAAGCTGAAGAACATGACAGAGGAGCAGCATGCAGATACTCAAAGGATCGAAGAGGAAATGTTCGAATCTTTAGTGGATGCGATGGAAGAGGGTGACCCTGCCAGTGTATTGGCACAAAAAGCAGCTGACCTGCACCGACAGTGGTTAACCTTCTACTGGGGCAATTATTCTAAGGAAGCTCACGCCGGGGTTGCCCAGATGTATGTGGATGACGAACGATTCACTGCCTATTACGACAAGCACCAGCCCGGTCTTGCAGCTTTTCTGAGAGATGCCGTCCATCACTATACGGGAACTGGGAAATAAAGGGTTAGTCAGACTGATGTACGAACACGTATGGATGTCTGCTCAAGAAGAATTTATAAGCTATACGGACCCAGGGGACGCTATTTAGTCCATTTACCTGAATTCCTTGTCTATACGGACTCAGAAGACCTTATTCCCAAGAATTCGGTCATAAATATCCCATTATTCATAAATAACGGCTTCTGTGTCCGTATAACTTATTAATAGAGCAATATATAGACAATAAGGGATCTGTAGTCCGCATAGCGTTCTCCACCACGATCTACTCTTTAAACTCGCCCAACGAGTGAATCATTAGTTCAGTCTATCTAGTTTACACTTTCTTCTTCGATTTTGAACATGCTGATCACTTGTTTTAGTTCTTGTGCAATCAGGGTTAGTGAACTCGATGAAACCATGATTTCCTGAACAGAAGTTAGCTGCCCAATAGATGTCTCTGCAACATTTTGTGTATGGCTATACGACTTCTTGGCGATATCCGTCATCTCTAATACTGAGGCAGCAGCCTGCTCACTACTTGCAGACATTTGTTCCGATGCTGAGGCTATGTCCTGAATCTGGATGGACAAGGATTCCGAAGCACCCACGATATTTTCAAAGGCAGCACCCGCTAAACTTACTTTCTTCATACCGTCATGGATTTCTTTTACCCCCTCATTCATGGATAACACAGCATGGTGGGTACCCATTTGGATGCTCTCAATCAGGCCTTTAATTTGGTGGGCGGAGCGCTCAGATTCCTCTGCTAGTTTTTTGACTTCTGCAGCTACAACCGAGAATCCCCGTCCATAATCGCCCGCACGAGCCGCTTCTATAGATGCATTTAAGGCCAGCAAATGGGTTTGAGATGCGATCTCGGAAATTATATTTACGATGCCACCTATCTCAATTGAATTACGATTGAGTTGTATAAGTCCATCAGCACTCTTTTGCACAGCATCATTAACAGAACTCATCTTGTGAATAGCATCTTGAATGGCTTGATTCCCCTGATTAGCACCTATAGACGAATCTATAGCAAGCTCAGAGGCATTGCTGGAAGATTCAGCGATAAACTGAATTCCTTTCGACATCTCTTCCATGGCCATACTGGTTTCCGTAAACCCGACCATCTGATTCTCAGCCCCAGCTGCCACTTTTTGCATCGCAGAAGTAATCTGCTCAGTGGATAGGGATGTTTCTTCAGAGTTCATAGATAATTCCTGCGAAGAGGAAGCTACAGCGATGGAAGCTTGTTGAATTCGTTGTACAATATTTTGCAAATTCTTCACCATCTTATTGAGGGAGCTTACTAGTTTACCAATCTCATCACCGTTTTTCACTTGTATTTCTTTAATTCTAAGATCACCTGAGGCCACCTGCTCCAGCGCTTTGGATACAAGCCGAACAGGTATAGAAATATTTCGTGTAATGAAGTAAGCAAGAATCATTGAAGATACTAGTGAGAAGACGATGAACACCAAAGAGGTGATAATGCCCGAATGATAGACCTGCTCCGATTCCGCACTCGCTTCCCCGGCTCCATCATGATTTATTTTCACCAATAAATTTACATATATTTGCATATTGTCAAAAACTTTTTGTGAATCCCTTAGGAATTGCAAAAGCTGATCGCCTTTATCTCCTGAACCTTTAAAGATAAGATCAATACTTTTGGATAATTCTATAAATTGGTTATGTAAGGATTTATATTTGTCCCATTCTGCTTTTAACGATTTGAAATTCTCACGTTCTTCATCAAGAGCTATTGTCTTTTCATAAATAGAAAAGTTGTTTTCAATCTTCGCTATTGCCTTTTGGGTTTCGTCGTTGAGCTGACCTATCAAAGCTTGATTAGGTTCGATTAACGTTCTAAGCTCCAAAGATCGTACATGCTCTGTTAAATAGTTGATGTCATTGATTAATTCGATGCTAGGTAAAAGAGTTGTGGTAATAGTGTTGGTATTCCGGTTTAAGGACTCTAATTGCTTCATTGTGGTTAAGCCCAGAATACACATCAATATCAAAATGATAATAAAGCTGGCATACAACTTCTTGCCCACCGTTAAAGAAACAGGTTTTATTTTGTTGAATAATTTGTTCATAAGGTCTACCTCCTGTATCTTCTCATTTACAGAAAAATAGACCCCGCCACCTTGTAAATGCCCAGTAGCGGAGTCTCTATTTTGATTGGGTTTTAATTATGGGATATATTATTTTTTCGTGATTAATTCCAGTTCCACTGCGATATTTTTCTCTACGGTCTCTCCATTGAGAACCTTCAATGCCGTTTTCACAGCTGTATCTCCGATGGATTCAGGTTTTTGGGCTACGGTTGCAGCCATTTGGCCGTCATTTACAGCTTTTACAGCATCGTCAGTAGCATCAAAACCAACCACCAAGATTTCTTGACCTGAGGCTTGAATTGCTTGAATCGCACCCAGGGCCATTTCATCATTATGAGCAAAAACTGCTCCGATATCTTTGTTACCTTGCAGAATATTTTCCATTACGGACAGACCTTTTGCACGGTCAAAGTCTGCAGGTTGGGAAGCAATCACTTTAACTCCGTCTTTACCATCCACTGCTTCATGGAAGCCTTTACCGCGGTCATTGGCAGCAGAGGTTCCGGCGATACCTTGAAGCTCTACCAAGTTGCCTTTATCACCAAGTGCTTTCAAAATATATTCACCGGCCATTTTACCGCCATTTACATTATCTGATGCGATGTGTGTAACCACTTCTCCGCCATTTGCCGCACGGTCAACTGTAATTACTGGAATACCAGCTTTGTTCGCCGCTTCTACTGCAGTTACAATTGCATCACTGTCTGTTGGGTTGATCAGGATTACACTAACTTTTTTCTGAATCAAATCTTCAATTCCGCTGATCTGTTTAGCTGTATCATCTTGAGCATCTACGACTTCCAGAGTTGCTCCCGCTTCTTTTGCTGCTTTTTCAGCTCCATCTTTCAAAGTTACGAAGAATGGATTGTTCTGTGTAGAGACCGACAGCCCAATGGTTATCTTTCCACTTCCGTTATCTTTATTATTGGCTGCACCTTCAGTATTGGAATTAGTAGAACAACCTGACAGAACCAACACAACGGCTAAGATTACAACCAAACTTGCGTACATTTTTTTCATTTTAAGCTCCCCTTTGTTATCATTTATTTTTTAGACTTCGACCGATCCAACAATACGGCAATTAGAATGACAATACCTTTGACCACCTGTTGATAGAAGGAAGAAACATTCAACAAATTGAGACCATTATCCAGAACCCCAATAATCATGGCACCTATCAGTGTACCCACGATCCAGCCTTTTCCTCCTGACAAGCTAGTTCCGCCAAGTACTACTGCTGCAATTGCATCCAGTTCAAAGGCACCCCCTGCTGTGGGTTGAGCGGAGTTCAATCTGGAACTTAGGATCATACCACTGGTTGCAGCTAATAACCCACTGATTGAATACACCATAATTTTAACCCTGGAGGTATTAATTCCTGATAGCCAAGTCGCCTCCTCATTGCTGCCTAACGCATAAACGCGCCGGCCAAAAGTCGTGTGCTTTAAAATGATATATAACACTGCAAATGTGACTGCCATCCAAATAATCGGCATTGGAATTTGCAGGAAATACCCTTTACCTACAAAGGAAAAGTCCTCTTTGAATCCAGTGATCGGCTTACCCTGCGTATAAACCAGGGTTAGCCCGCGGAATACGGTCATCGTTGCCAAAGTAGCAATAAATGGTGCCACCTTGCCTTTAGTGATTAATATCCCGTTAACCATACCCATGAGCATACCGCCAATTAGGCCAATGATGACTGCCAGCCATGTGTTCATGCCACCTGCCATCAATCCTGCAGCCAGCGAACTGGATAAAGCCAATATGGATCCTACGGATAGGTCAATTCCTCCCGTTAAGATAACGAAGGTCATCCCAAAGGCGATTAGTGCATTAATGGATATTTGACGAAGTACATTAAAGAAGTTGCCTGCGGTCAAGAAGTCACCGTTTACTATAGATAAAGAGACCACGATAAGAATCAATCCCAGTAACGGACCTAAGCTCTGGACTTTATCGAGTTTCAATTTATTTATTGCTTTGCCATCAAACTGCATGTTTGTCTCCCCCTGTCGCGCATAACATTATTTTTTCCTGAGTTGCTTCTTCTCGTGTAAATTCCCCAGTGATTTTCCCTTCATGCATAACGAGAATACGGTCACTCATTCCCAGAACCTCAGGAAGCTCGGATGAAATCATTAGAATAGCTACACCTTGCGAAGCAAGCGCATTCATTAAATCGTAAATCTCTTTCTTCGCCCCTATATCCACACCCCGGGTAGGCTCATCCAAGATCAATACTTGAGGCTTGGTAGCCAGCCACTTTCCAATGACTACTTTTTGCTGATTGCCCCCGCTTAAGGAGCCTACTCGTTGCTCACTATTTGGTGTTTTTATTAATAACTTCTTAATCATTGACTCTGATAATTCCAGTTCCTTAGTACGGTCCATGAACCCGTAGGAGGAGAGTAACCCTAGATTAGGAAGGGCCAGGTTATCGCTAACGGATAGCGGCAGAAGCAATCCTTCATCTTTACGGTCTTCTGTAACTAGGGCAATTCCTACCCCTATGGCATCGATTGGCTTTTTGATAGATACGGGTTTGCCGTTAATGGAAATTGTTCCACGATCGATCTGTGTTACTCCAAAGAGAGCTTTAGCCAGTTCCGTTCTCCCCGCTCCCATAAGACCAGCGACACCAACAATTTCTCCGGCTCTTACAGATAACGAAATATCATGAAGCTTTCCTTTTTGCCCTACCCCTTGTACGGTTAACCGTTCTTCTCCAAGTGTGATCTCAATTTTAGGAAAACGGTCTTTAATTTCTCTGCCCACCATCATTTTGACCAGCTGGTCCATAGTTGTTGTGGCAATTGTTTCCGTCCCAATATAATGTCCATCGCGCATTACGGTAACCCTGTCACAAATCTTGAATACTTCTTCCATCCGATGGGAGATGTATATCATCCCTACACCCTTTTTCTTAAGTGAATCAATAACCTTAAAAAGTGCATCTATTTCACGGTCCGTTAACGCCGCAGTAGGCTCGTCCAGCACAAGAATTTTCGTGTTCATTGAAAGGGCTTTGGCGATTTCCACCATCTGCTGCTGACCCACAGAAAGTTCGTTAACCATAGTCCCGGGATCTATACTTAAACCGAGTTGTGTTAAAAACTGCTGGGATTGTTGTTTCATCATGCGCCAGTTGATAAGCTTTGACTTGCCATAAGTGAATTCCCGACCGAGAAAAATGTTTTCCATAACTGTCAGATGGGGAATTAAATTTAATTCCTGGTGAATGATAACGATTCCTAGGTCTTGTGCCATAGACGGAGATACAATATCGACAGCGCTTTCATTTACAGAAATGGAGCCACTATCCTTGGCGTGAATGCCGCCCAGTATTTTCATCAGAGTAGATTTACCGGCTCCGTTTTCACCCATTAGTGCATGGATTTCTCCACCTTGCAGGTCGAAATCAACCTGATTTAAGACTTTAACGCCGGGAAAGCTTTTACTGATTCCCTTCATTTCTAACAGGTTTTTTGTCACGTGATTCCCTCCTTTTTAGAAGATTACTCCGGCCTGAAGAATCACATTAGCATAGGGAGTAAACTCACCTGTTCGGATAATCGCCTTCACATCGTGAGTTAATGCTTTCAGTTCGTCATGGCTAACCTCATGTAGGGTTACACCTTCCAGAACCAACTCCATTTCTTTTTTAAGTCCCGGGCTCTTCTCATTCATTTCTAAGGCAACGAAAGCCTCTTCGACCTGCATTTCTTGCAATATGGTAGTCAAGCAATCCATAAACGTTGGAACCCCTTGCTTCAAAGCCAAATCAATACGCTTAATGTGTGCGGGAATAGGAAGCCCACTATCACAAATCACAATTTTATCGGTATGTCCAAGCTCACTAATGACCTTCGAAATTTCACTATTTAAAATCCCGATTTTCTTCATATTGTTCCTTCTCCCGTGATGTTATTCCCAAACCGAGTAACTTCTTCTAGACTAGCCATACCCGCTTGGGCTCCAAATCGTGTAACGGCTAAGGCAGAAACCTTACTAGCAAAGGATACGGATTGCTCTAGACTGTCCCCCATTGCCAGCGAGTAGGCTAAACCTGCATTGAACGAGTCTCCTGCACCTGTAGTATCAACAACGGAAACTTTGTATCCTGTTACCTCATGCAGATTGCCATTCTCTTCTAAAAAGGCTGAACCCTCGGCCCCCAAAGTTGTCACCACATTGCTAATTCCCATTTGTATTAAACTTCTCATTGCAGCTTCCAGTGCTTCACCTTCCGTGTTCATTCCTGTTAGCAAACCGAGCTCTGTACGGTTAGGTGTGATATAATCGACACTCTTCAACAGATCATCAGGCAGCGATTGTGCTGGTGCCGGATTTAAAATGATCATTTTACCCAAAGCCTTTGCCTTCTTAACGGCATGTCGTACCGTCTCCAAAGGAATCTCCAGCTGTAGAAGAACAAGATCTGCATCTTGGATGATATCTTCATGTGTATCTATATCCTCAGGTGTCAATTGATAATTAGCCCCCGGTACAACTACAATGCTGTTATCCCCGTTCGTGATAAAGATGGAGGCAACTCCAGTAGAACTACCCTCCACAACCTTAACGGAATGTCTATTAATCTTCTCGTTATCCAATGCCTTGAGAAGATCTTGACCAAAGCTATCTGCTCCGACCGCTCCGATCATTGTTGTTCTGGCTCCAAGCCTCGCTGCCTGAACTGCTTGATTCGCTCCTTTACCACCAGGTATGAAACGAGCATTCTGCCCTAAAAGGGTTTCTCCCATCTGTGGGTGTCTATCCGCTTCTATCACAATATCCATATTCAAACTGCCGATCACGACTATATGAGGCATCTTCATGGTCACCCTCTCCTTCTGGTTGATTCTCTTGCAGTCAATTTGACGTCAAGCACATGTATTTGGTCTTCCTCTAAGTCACCTTCGATTTTTTTGATCAGAATTCTCGAGACGAGCGCCCCCATGTCGTATATGGGTTGAGCGATCGTTGTTAATTCAGGCTCTGTAATTTCAGTAATGCTGATTCCATCGTACCCACAAACGGCTACTTGCTCAGGAACGTTAATGCCCATTCGATGCAGTACTTTTAGAGCTCCGAAAGCCATTAAATCATTTCCTGCAAAAATAGCATCAATGTCCGGATGTCGGTTCATTAGGATTTCAGTAGCCCTTTTTCCACTTTCAATCCCGAAATCACCTGGCACCATCAGACTCGGGCTGAACCAATCAAAAGCTCTTACCGCTTCCTCATATCCAATCAATCGTTCTTTAGAAGTGATTAAATCTTGTGGACCATAAATATGTGCTATCTTCTTACAACCTGCTTCCAGTAGATGCTTCACTGCTAACTTGCTGCCTTCCAGATCATTGGAACGAACAACACTGCAGTTTCCATTCGTAGGTGCCCGGTCTAAGCACACATAAGGAATATTGTAAGAGGCCAGCTTGTCTACATCTTCCTGACCCAAGGTATGAGAGGCAAAGATGATGCCATCGATATTTTTACTTTTTAAAGCATCGATATACTTTTTTTCTTTTCCCACTTGGCCATCTGTATTGCAGAGGATGACTGTGTAACCGTAGATAGAGGCTACATCTTCAACCGCTCTGGCTAACTCCGGAAAAAAGGGGTTAGAAATATCAGGTAATAGTAATGCTAATGTTTTTGTGTTTTTCCCGGCCAGCCCTCTTGCTACAACACTGGGGGAATAATTCAATTTCTCTATCGCATGTTTGATTTTCATTTCCGTTTCAGCATTTACGTATCCACTTTTGTTTAAATAGCGGGAGACTGTAGAAACAGATATTCCAGCTAATTTAGCTACATCACCTATGGTTGCCATCCTAGCTTCACTTCCCGACTCAATCTTATGGTATCGCTTCCATATAAACCAAGAAACTGCGTAAACACTAGTTTTATATGATGTGGTAGCGGTACCACACAAATATAGCACAGGTCTTTTTCGTTTGCAATACATAATTATTAGGTCAAGAAGAAACGGCTTTGCCGTCCTCAATGGGACGCTATCCGTTTCTCGTAGAAATATCAGAAAGTGTACTGAAATATAATACTTTCTGATATTTGAACATAAAAAAACAGCATCCATCATATCGGATGCTGTTTTTTTATTGATTTCGATGTAGTAAGGATAGCATATCTCTCATCTCAGCAACGGCCACCTGGCCCGGTGCTGAAACCTTTTGAGCAGCCCCAAAAGTCAGGGCAGAGCCGAATATTTCACCCGTGAGCCGACTGATTACACCCGTTCCAGCCATAGACATTGTAATAATTGGACGGTCTGCATATTGTTCTTTCATGATGTACGTGGCTTCCAGCAGAGTCAACACATCCCCTGCATGATTTGGCATAACCGCTATTTTGGGAAGATCACCGCCAAGATCCTGTGCTTTTCGCAGCCGTGATAGGATTTCCTCTTTGGGAGGAGTTCCGTGAAAATCATGGTTGGAAATGATTACGAACACTTTGTGCGCATGCGCGGCTGCAATGATGGCTTTTACATCCGCTTCCTCGTTAAATAATTCAACATCCACAATATCGACCAGGCCGCTTTCCGCAGCTGTCTTATTCAGGGATATGTAATATTCCGTACTAATCTGCTTCTGCCCGCCTTCTTTAGCACTTCGGAAGGTGAAAATGAGCGGAAGGTCCGGAATTACCGAGCGGATATCTCTCAGTGCTCCCATAACCGCTTCCATATCCTCTACATGCTCAAAAAAGTCAGTCCTCCACTCGAATAAATCGGGAGCCAGGGACTTCAATGCCTCAGCTTCCTGCATTAATTCAGAACCCGTTGCCCCCATAATCGGAACACATATCTTTGGTATTCCCTCACCGATCATTACATTTTTCACGGTCACTATGCGACTCATATTACAGCTCCTTATGCCCTATTATGTATATCTTCTCCTGATGCTCACGGCTTTAATGTTCATAATCTCTATCTTATTGGCTTTAACCCGTTAAATCAACAAACCCTTTGGGCATCCGATAAAAAAAGAGGGACACGGCAGCAAATGCCGTGTCCCTCCACTTAGCTTATAACTAATGATTCCTACTCTTCGTAGATTACTACAGTTTGGGATTCTGCTTCCCACTTCACAGTAGCCTTCAGAGCTTCACTTACGAATCGAACAGGTACTACTGTGTTGCCTTTTACGATTGCTGCAGGTACCTGAAGGGTAACAGGTTGACCATTTACGTATGCAGTCTTTTTATCAATAAAGAGCTTCACTGTTGTGCCATCACGAGTAACGGTAACGGAACGCTCCTTTTGGTTCCAGACCACTTCTGCTTGCAAGGATTCAGAGATCGCTCTGAACGGTACTAATGTAGTTCCGGTTGTAAGAATAGGAGCGACTGCAGAGGCAGACTCTTCGCCGTTAACGAATAGCTTAACGCCTTTTTTGCCCGTTTTTTCATACAACACGCCCAGCTTTTTATAAGAATCCAAATTCGTAACATTCGCTAGGATAGCTTCTTTTTGAACGTATACCGCATCGGTAACGCTTCCTTTTTTAGCTAAAATATCAGCAAGTGCCGACAATGCCGCATCTTTCTCTACAATCGCCTCGAGTTGAGCTTTCATTTCAGGAGTAAGTTGGGTATTATACTTAGTCAACAAAAGCTCGGCAATCACTGCACCGGATGGCTTGTCCTTTACATTTTCGATCGCTTTCAAAAGCCCTTTATATCCATTATGTCCGTTGTTGCCATAAGTAGCATAGGTCACGGAAGTTACGGTTGCCTTGTCCTTTACTACTTTTTCATTTGTTTTTGCTGGTGCAGTAACAGACTTGGTTGCTGTGGCTCCTTGCTTTTTACCTTCTCCATTGCCGTTTGGGGATTTTGCTAATGCAGCACCCGACGTAAGGCTAACTGCCAATATGCAGCTAACTAGGATCATAAAGCTTTTTTTCATGTGTTCTGTACCTCCTAAGTTGTTGTATGTATCTTTATTATTTTCGGCCATACCTTCACGGTATGTTATAGAAGATGCGATTTTCGGGAAATATGGCTCGGGGCATTAATTGCAACGCATCTAAAGCACTAGCCAAGGAGGACTACCTAAAACTTCGATATGCTTTTCCGCCCCAGGTGTGCTAGAATATACGTGCAATCGCTTTCAGTTATAGCCAACCTCGATTTTTTGAGCAAACGTTTGCACCTTAGATAATGCCAACAGATTTACCTTTTTTAAATCTAATTGTTACTAGGAGGCTTATCAAGTGAACGAGACCAAATTACCAACAGTGGCTTATTTCAGTATGGAGTATGGGCTGCATTCCGATTTCAAAATGTATGCCGGAGGCCTGGGTATTTTAGCAGGTGATTACATTAAAGGTGCCAAGGATATTGATGCCCCCATCATCCCCATCGGGTTGAAGTGGAAGCAAGGCTATACCGATCAAAAGATTGATGCAGCAGGTCAACCCTATGACTCCTATCATAACTATGTATACGATTTCCTAGAAGATACAGGCGTACAAGTTACAGTAAAGGTTAGAAAGACGAATGTAATCTGTAAAGTGTGGAAAACAGAGCATTTTGGTAATCAACCGTTATATTTGCTGGATACAGATATTCCTGAGAACAACGACGCTTGGATTACCGGGCAGCTATATGGCTGGTTCGGCGAAGAACGGATTGCTCAGGAAATTGTGCTCGGTATCGGCGGCGTGAAAGCCATGCGAGCTCTGGATATTCCCATTGATGTGTATCATTTCAACGAAGGGCATGCGGCTTTGGCGGCCATAGAACTGATTCGTGAAAAGATGTCTGGAGGCAATACGTTTGAGGAAGCATGGAAAGCGACAAGGGAAGAAGTCGTGTTCACTACCCATACACCGATTATGGAAGGTAATGAATCCCATCCTTTGGACCGTCTCGAATATATGAGTGCATTCAATGGACTTACACGCGAGCAAATGGAGCGGATCGGCGGCGAACCTTTTAATATGACCGTTGCCGGTCTTCGTTTGTCACGTATTTCTAACGCCGTTGCCCAGCTGCATGCCGTAACAGCAAGGAAAATGTGGAAAGAAGTAGCTGGAAGATCCGAAATTATCGGGATAACCAATGCTATTCATACTCCTACCTGGGTAGATGAACGCATAACTAAGACCTTTGAAGAAGGCGGTGATCTTTGGGCTACACATACAGAGATCAAAGGTGAGTTAATTAAATTCATCAAAGAACGGTCTGGAATTTCCTTAAATCCCGACAACCTTTTAATTGGATTCTCACGTAGAGCGGCACCTTACAAACGCAGTGACCTAATCTTCTCGCAGCCTGATATTATTGAGCCCTATTTGGAAAGCGGCAAGATCCAGATCGTTTTCTCTGGTAAAGCTCATCCACTCGATGATAATGGCAAGAAGATTGTCAGCAACCTAGTGGCTATGATGAAAAAATATCCAAAGAGTGTGGTCTTCTTAGAGAATTACGATATGACCATTGGAGCGCAACTGACACGAGGTTCTGATATTTGGCTGAATAATCCACGTCGTCCGTTGGAAGCTAGCGGAACCTCAGGGATGAAAGCAGCGATGAACGGGGTGCTCAACTGCTCTATTCTAGACGGCTGGTGGCCAGAGGCATGTATCGATGGCGAAAATGGTTGGCAAATTGGAGATGGCTTCGAGACCACTGACTTCAAGGTTCTAGATCAGCATGATAGCGATGCGTTGTATGATACTCTCTTGAACCGCGTACTGCCAACCTATTATGATCAGCGAGATCAGTGGGTAGACATGATGAGGAAGAGCATCGAGACCACACGAACCGAGTTCGCTACAAAACGTATGCTCGATGAGTATTACAACAGAATGTATATTAAATCGTAACTCGTAATCACGAAAGCTTATTATCGATCCCAACCTACCATGGCTGGGATCGATTTGTTTTTTACAAGCTTACTACGCAATTACACCCCTTAGTCTTAGGCGACAAACAGAAACTCCTCTCTTTATGCCCCTACATATTTCCTTATTTAAAATAATTCTAAAAAAGTATTGCAATCCTGCTGAGAATTGTTATCATAGTATTTATACTTATTCTAAAATCAAATCCTAATAGGGGGTCAACAATATGAATTCCAACAACGAGCCAACAACCAATAAGCCTATTACCAATAACCTTACAACGAGCTGGGGTGCTCCGGTAGGTGATAACCAAAACTCAATGACAGCCGGGTCTCGTGGCCCGACTTTGATACAAGATGTTCACCTTCTTGAAAAATTAGCGCATTTTAACAGGGAGCGTGTGCCGGAACGTGTTGTACATGCGAAGGGTGCTGGAGCCCATGGATATTTTGAGGTTACTAATGATTTGTCCCAATATACCAAAGCGAACTTCCTTTCCGGTATTGGTAAACGCACACCTATGTTCATCCGTTTCTCTACGGTTGCCGGGGAGCTGGGTTCGGCTGATACGGTGCGTGATCCTCGTGGCTTTGCCGTCAAGTTTTACACAGAAGAAGGAAATTATGATCTTGTAGGTAATAATACGCCGGTCTTTTTTATTCGTGATGCCATCAAATTCCCCGACTTCATTCATACACAGAAACGCCATCCGCAGACGCACTTGAAGAATCCGAATGCCGTATGGGACTTCTGGTCTCTATCTCCTGAGTCTCTGCACCAGGTAACTATTCTGATGTCTGACCGAGGAATACCCGCTACACTTAGACATATGCATGGCTTCGGAAGCCACACGTTTAAATGGGTTAATGCAGAAGGGGCTGCTGTTTGGGTGAAATATCATTTCAAAACTGAGCAGGGTGTTCAGAATTTGGATGTTAATTTGGCTGCTAAAATTGCCGGAGAGAACCCGGATTACCATACAGAGGATTTGTTCAACGCGATTGATAAGGGAGATTTCCCAGCCTGGAGATTACATGTCCAAATTATGCCGATCGAGGACGCAAATACGTATCGCTTTGATCCTTTTGATGTAACAAAGGTTTGGTCCCAGAAGGATTACCCGCTGATCGAAGTTGGACGCATGGTCCTTGATCGTAATCCGGAGAACTATTTTGCTGAAGTTGAGCAGGCTACCTTCTCCCCTGGTTCTTTCGTGCCGGGAATTGAAGCCTCCCCTGATAAAATGCTGCAGGGCCGCCTGTTTGCTTACGCGGATGCCCATCGCTACCGTGTAGGGACCAATCACAATAGTCTGCCCATTAATCAGCCGAAGGCTGAAGTAAACAACTTTCAACGTGACGGTGCTATGACTAACGGTACCAATGGCGGCCGATCCGTCTATTACGAGCCTAACAGCTACGGTGGACCCACAGAATCTCCACAACATAAACCAGCTTCCTTTGAAGTATCCGGCCTAGCCGATAGTGTTGCCTATGACCATAATGACCATTACACACAGGCCGGCGATTTGTATCGTCTGCTCAGTGAAGATGAACGTTTGCGTCTGGTGCAAAACATTGTAGGTGCCATGGCTCCTGTCGAAAGAGATGAAATTAAAATCCGCCAAATCGGACATTTCTTCAAAGCCGATCCAGAATTCGGACAACGCATCGCCGCTGGGCTTGGTTTACCTGCTCCGCAGGGGATATAAGGATCCAACATAACAGGTTGAAGCTAAAGTGAAATAATTAAAGGGTAGTTCTAAAAGCCTTGCAAATGGCTGTTGGAACTACCCTTTTTACTGCTACAAATGCATACAGGAATCAAAGTTTCTACATTGAAATACAGTCCTTACTAAGAAACTCCTCTCAGGTTGTTAAACTATTTGCTTCAATTGTAACCTTTACTGTTATGATTAAATAATCCAGAACATAGTAAGTTTAAACCACAGAGCTCCTGTTGGTTAGACTGCCTTTATTTCTTCTGAAATGCAAAAAGAGCCGCGATAATCGCAGCTCTCATGTGATGTTTATCTTATCATGTTAGTAAACCGGTAAGCGGGTGATGGGAATCGAACCCACGCTATTAGCTTGGAAGGCTAAAGTTCTACCATTGAACTACACCCGCAAAAAATTAAAATCGGGACGACACGATTTGAACATGCGACCCCCTGGTCCCAAACCAGGTGCTCTACCAAGCTGAGCTACGTCCCGACATTAAAATAAAATATAAATGGCGCGCCCTGAGAGATTCGAACTCCCGACCTTTTGATTCGTAGTCAAACGCTCTATCCAGCTGAGCTAAGGG
>JAILZT010000022.1 GCA_023512345.1 Paenibacillus sp. | reverse complement strand
TCAGTATTCCCATATGCCTGAAATAATTGATCAACGCTATCTCCTATTTTAATTCCTCTATGAGTAGCTATTTTTTTCAGCTGAGTGAAGACGATTTCATCTTCTAAAAAGATTATAGTAATATCTGCGTCTTCCTTATTGGGGTAATTTAGCCCCCATCTGTTATATCCATTTCTCTGGCTGATTAGCCCATAATTATTGTCTTCGAATCCTTCCTCAGTCCCCAACTTTTTGATAATGTTGTCTGGAGCCAGTTCTGCATTAATAAGCACGTCCTTATACATCACTTCAAAATCTTGCTCGCTGAGTTGTGATATGGACTTTACTGGGTTACATGCAACCAAGAAAATACTCATGAGAAAACCTATAGATATAAGACGCAGCAACAAAATTCCCCCTCAAATTTCTTAACCATCTCTATAAAGCCAATCATAACCAACATATATCGATAATACCTTTTTAATCCAAATGAGGGGAGGACTTTTTTTCTTCTCTAATTAGTTCTTATTAAGCTATCCTGCCCGTTAGGTTAGCGGTTCCCGCTGAACTTAATAAATCTTCCAACGAGGAAAATGTTCTTTCTTTCATTTATTTTGCCCTAGACTTCTTGGGGCTTACTCACCTACCATACCGTCCTTATCAGCATCGTGCATATATGAGTATAACCAGTGATCACTCGTTATTGGCATACTATAACCTGCTGCTTTAGCTTCTTTAATCGTCACCTGTCCATTACCGTTTGTATCAACACTGGATATATCACCGTTTGTATTTGAACTAGTTAAATCAGAAGGTTCACTGACTGTTAAACCCAGTGATGCGTTTACTTCATCAGGATTCACATTGTCGAATTTATCGATGATCACGTTACCCTTTAAATTATAGGTATACTGATAACTTGAGGGTATTTGGGTTTTTGTATTCGGATATGTGATAATCGCTTCAAAATTAGTTACTCCACCTGCTTTGCGTATCGCATCTTCCATATAAGCTTGATCACCATGTCTATTGAGTGTACTGTCCTGTGGGGTAATATTATACGCATTCGATACACCTCCGAGAGAATCAGCAATGACATGTCCTTCATCTAGTACGTCACTTTCGACACCAGGAACCTTTGCCTCGTCTGCGTAGTATCTGCCAGACGATAATAAAGGTTCGTTACGGTCGTCTTGTAGAATAATTTCGGTAGCAATTACACGCACTAGTTGCCCGTATTCATTCGTAAATGCCCAATATTCACGCTCCCCATAACCAACGTCAACAACAATGTTAGGTTCGCGATGCCCAGACAAATCGCCACCATCAACCTCGATAAGCTTGTATCCTTGAAACTGTTCGTTATTTGGTGCGGATTGTATTTCCTCCACAACAGGAACACTCGGCGTTTCCACTACTACTGGTTCGTCAACAACCGTAGGGACAGATTCTTCTTTTTTATAATTTTTATTTGTTTCAACTGTGGCTACTACTTCTTGTGAATCTGTTTCTACATCTGTATTGGATGTATCTTCTACATTAGTACAACCAACCGCAAAGATGATCGTTAAAAGTAAGATTAAATAGTTCATTTTCTTTTTCATTTTAGGACTCTCCCATAATAGTTTCATACTGTCCATTCTAAAAACGATGATATTAGCTTATCTTACTCTATAATCCTACCATAAAATCCTAATATGCTATTGAATTATCCTGCCCTTTCGTATTATAGGTTGGAGGTGGGTATAAGCTGCGGTGTGAATGCCCGTCACAGTTTTCCGCATCCAGATTTGGAGTGTTCCAGAAGCTCTTGCTTCCTTGTCTTTATTATATTTGGCATGTAATACACTTACACTAAGGATTTAGTGTACACTATGAGCTGAAAATATATCGTCACAGACAAGGTATCTACAAATTTCTATTTGCTTTTTTTAAGATGTTGTCCTAACAAATAAGGACAATCTGTGAGACTATAGAACTATTTTTCCCTAAATGCTATAATTGGCAAAAAATTGATTAATAGTGAGGGATCGTAATGAAATGGAATTTTATTAAATTTAGTGTATTGCTAGTTTTGGTATTCATTCTAAGTTCTCAACCATTATTAGCTGCTGGTAAAACCGAAAAAGTAAAAGTCACCTTTGTAAGTGCAGATTTGATTGATAACAATTCCGTTGGTAACGAATGGTGGTGGGGTGGGTTTGTAAATGGGAAGGAGCTTGCAGATGGAGAATCCGTTACGTTAAATGTAAGTTCGACTGGTACGATAAAATTACACGCCGAAGCACAGGAACAGGATAGTATACCTGATGATGGTGAAGCAACCACAACACTAAAGGTCTCCTCACTCAAGACGTCCCAAAATAAATCTATGACTGTGAAGGTTGTTGAAAATCGGGGTAGATACTCCGGTAATACTGCTAGTTGGAAATTTGTATTCAAAATTGAAAAAGTTAAATAAAAGTTCGTTGATATAAAACCAGTCATTCGATTATGAATGACTGGTTTTTGCTTTATATTTTGAAAGTGATACCGCTTCGGTAAGTCGTCACTTCTTTTTTTGGGTACTCACAATACATCGTATCCCCTTTAACAAAGAGGGGATGCTTCGGATGTCCGAATTTCGTTTCTTCTAGACAATTCAATTTATAGTTAACAAGTAATTTCAACACTGCTTTATCCCTTTTCAGAAAACCGCCGTTAGTTCCCCAGGCTAAAACGATATCTTTACATTCTGATGCTCTTGAAATTATATAATTATCATTGTCTATGCCAATTGGGTCAATTTTCTTGTTTCTCAATTCCTTTGGATCGGTTGCTCGATACGCAAATAAATTCACTACTTCGATTGCTCCATATCCCCATGACTTAGCAAAACCAATGCAGCGTCTTATAGTAGGATCATCTTGAGTGTGATCTGCAGTACTGGGGTTAAGCATAATAAAAAGGAGTCTGGGCAACTTTATATCCCAAACCCTCCAAAGTGAATACCTATATTTTTCTGTCTCATCCAACACAGCACCCATTTTACTGTTGAAATCCACCACAGCTTTCATCCCCTTAATTCTTGATTAAGAAGCCGTAGTCCAATTTCTCCTTCTTTATTCCGGCCCCTTCCGTAATCAATGGTAACATAATCCAATGTCCCATTGAAGAGGAGTGAATTCGCTAATGAAGCAATGACCTTCCTACGCTTTTCAGCAAAGGTTGTCGCTTCAATTCCGTAGGCTACTGTCTTATACCCTTTTCGCATGTACTCGACTGCATCTTTATACCGGTACTTTCTGTCACCAACGAATAGCAGCTGGACAATCTTATGTTCATGTGGATCAATAACGTTATTTGCTGCATGGGCTACGGCTTGGGTTAACCGTTTGTAAATTAGATAGTTTGAATGTCGGTCTTCTTTGGCGATGAGTACGTTTGCCGGAAGGTTAGATATTAAGTCGTTGCTGCCTAGTCGTTTAACTGCCCCTTCTGCACAAGCCATATCGAATTCATTTAGCCCATTTTCAGTTTTTTGGTTAAGCACGAACTCGTAACTATCCACTAAACCTTTTAGAGTGCGATAGCTATTTAGCAACCATATTGCTTTGCGGATATCTTCCCAGTCTGCGTTTGAAAAGAATTCTACTTGGTAAACCCTTGAAATTAGCTCAACATCATTTTTGGGAATAAAGTCACTTTCTACTGCTGGCAATACTTCGATCATTGGGCTTGTCCCCTCTCTATAAGGTATGTATATTTTGTATGTTTACTGTCAGTATAGAGTGGATTTCATGTGTGTTTACTACGGATAATTGAGATGCATCTAGTCCATATGCTTCTAAACCGCGTCTTAAGAACTCGGCAGGATCTTTATCCATAAGATCATAATCATCAATAGGTTGTCCCATTATTTTCCCACCTCAATTTCACGGTTCCATCTTGTTCCACGATCCTTACGGTAAGATAGTGCCATCCAACCTAGTAAGGCCAGTTGACCTACCGTAATCCCAATGATAAAGCTTAAAATGCTATTCATAAGTGGTTGTTCCTTTCTTTATTGGGATTATTCTGTCGGGACGATGGCTCCTGCGTCCTAATAGTCAAGTTCCATCTCTTCGATCTGTTCTTTGTACCTCTCCCAATCGTCCTCACCAAAACACTTTTGTAACTACTCAGCTTATGTCCATTACCTTCTATGATGTCGTTAAGGTCAATGCAGACTAATCTTTTGAACATCTGCACTTTCATTCCCCCTTCTTCGAATGGATATGATCCAACAGCCTCCACACAATCAGCCAAGTCAGAAAAATCAAGATGAACATAGGCATATACCGTTTTGTTCTTATGAAATTCTTGAGTATATAGACCAGTTTCTTTTTCATTGAGCAATGTATATAAATCTGCGTTGACTTCCTTCATTCCTCTTCTCCCCCTTATAAGTTCAGTACAGCCAACTATTCCTCATACCAATTTTCTAAATTCTTCTCAGTTCCGTTTTCTTTTACCGCAAACCACATAGGATAATTCTGAAAAAACCATTCTTTCATATCCTTTAACACCTGTTCTTTAGCTGGCTCTTTTTTATATGACTTTGGAGTTGAAACGCGGATTCCATCAACTTCAAAAATTAGAACTTTGTTGATCATTGGTTATCTCCCTCCTATGGTGTTGTCAAAGTTTTTACTGACATTTTCCTTTTTTTTACACATTAAAAAAAGAGCTATTGAGTTGCCCTAGTAAACAGGGAGTTGCAGGTCTAAATGGCACAATAATAATTTCAATCCAAGACATTTTTTTTGAGCCTACTTATATCCCAAAAGGGGGTATTAGTATGGCTATTAAATGTACGTGTACTATTAATAAGTTGGGGGCTGCTTTCTATGTTAAAGTCATAAATAAAAATCGCATTACACAGCTAATCTGGAATTACAGGGAGCCTATCTTTAAGAAAATTCTCACGCGCTTCTTGTATTAGTGTAGTAGCTTGCCACCTCTCACCGAAGTGTTAGGTGGCTTTTTCCCAATATTTAAACTTCATCCGCCTGCCGTTGCGCTGGGTGGTTCGGTTTCTATTCGTAGCCCTTCGGCCTATCAGGTAAGCTACTCGGATAAGCAGCAAGCAGTGCGGCCAATGCAAGCGATCTACTTCTCATAACAGAAGATAAAATGCCTATTGGTTTTGTTGATTGCTTTTGCTGCGTTTCCTGTAGGACATATCCAGCTAATTCCTTCCGTCTCGCTTCACCCATCATTCTTTTCCCCCTTGTAGCGTGATATATGCTGCCTTAACTTCGTACTGTTCAACAGAAGATTAATCAACATTGTAAAAAATTTATAAATGCTGTAGACTACATTGCAGGAGGGAGTTGATGGTATGTTACGCAATATGTTGAACATGCCCTCGTCTTGGTGGCGGCAGCCACAATAATAGTCATGCGACCTATCTTCGGATAGAAGACGAGTCAGCAAACCTTCCAACCGCCTACGGGCGGTTTTTTATATTTAATGAAATGTAAATGGCGACTACAATTTAACATGCATCAATTCACTGTTATACTTCGCGGTTTGTGTCCTCTGTAACTTAAATACTTTTTAGCGTGAGATATGTGCTTTTCCAACGTGCTGCGGATTGGTTCCTGCTGGCAAGCTAACTTGTCAATGTCCTTGCCTGCATGAATTACCAGATCACCGCGATACTTCGTCTGCCAGCCACGGGTCTCAAACTATTTCTCTCCTAGAGCGATCAGTGTTGCCCATGGCTGCTTAATGGTTATGGCCTTCATACCTTTGCCGCCTCTCCCCTAGATATGACCTGTACACCAGGCTGAAAGCTACTTGCTGCATTATCATCAAATTCCACATATCCTGAACAATCTATTTTTGTAATCAAATGTGGCACTTTCCAATCAAAGTTCGCTTTGCTGCTTCCACCACCTAAACGAGTAAACCGACATTGGCCCCAAGACGGTCAACTTCCTCTTTAAGTTCCTGTGCATTGTAATGTTCTTCGTCAATCTGGTCAGTCAGCAGCCGGTAAATCTTACCCTCCGGTGTTTTTACCTGATAAGGTCCAGCCTGCCGCCACAATGATTTATGTCAAAATAGATTATCCCACCTTCAAGTTCTTGTCCAACGCATGGATGCTTCTGGTCTGTGATTCTAACTTTCATCGTTTATCTCTCCTTGGGATTATAGTCGCTTAATTGTAGTGATTTTGTATTAAGTATGTTTAAAGAGTGATTCAAGCGTCCATGCTATTCTTAGTTCCTCACAAAGGTGGTGTCATTAAGTGGAAGCCCTATTTCTACTCGGAGTAACAACTGGTGTTGCTGCCTACAAAATAGTAAAAGATTCACTAAAGAAATGAGGTGTGAGGTGTGGGCTATTTCTGGGCTGGTGTTGTAGTCGGAATTGGGTTGGCGATTATTCTTGATAATCAAGACTCTCAAAAGTTAGCATCAAGTTCTTACCGTTTCTAAAATGCGTTGCCCCAAATGGGGCATTTTTTTATTCTCCTTCCTTAGTGCTAATCCTCAATCAACAGTTCATTGTTCGTTCCGCCGCACTCTGGACAAGCTGGTTCTTCCAGTTCATTGCCCGGGATCTGCCCTACAGCAAAATACCGACCGCATTCACAACTATATTTGTCCCATATTTCCATGTCCTCTTAATCCTCCTTGGGTCTATACCTTTAATTTTTGTATTATTTAGGTTGTTACATGATGTTTCGCAATCTCTCAGCAATAAATCATCCATATCAATTCCAAAAGCTTGTAAATGATCGTATTGATTCGCTATATCCCTAACCATGTTGAAGTGGTCCTTAATGCAATCTTCTTTTGTGCCCAGTTGCGGATGTGAATCACGAATTCTCTTGGTTGCGATTTTCCTCACAGCGTACCTCCTGTGTTAATCATAAAAGTGCCCATATCCAAAAGGTTGTTGTTCCTCTTGTGCCTTGCCCAGTACGTCTGCCATCATACTTGCGAAGACAGTCATTTCCTTGTCTTCAAATGTTTCCAGTAGACGTATTTCATTCGCTCTTAGGCTTCGACCAGCTGCGGCGGTGAGAAGATCCATGACTGGCTTGATCTGTTGTTTACGTTCTGCCTTTTCCTTTTCAATTTGCATTTGTTTGTTTTGTTTATGATTGTGTTCCTCCCAATCTTTTTCATCAAACCAGAATCTATCTCCATATTTATCGCGGAAAACAGATATCCAATATTGAAGTAATTCTTCGTTGGTTTGGGTGGTATCATGACAGGGCCAGCACATTCTGAGCCCATTTGTTTTCACTCCGCGCCCTTTACGTCCTTTTGGCATTACATGATGTGTGGTAGTAGATGGAGCGTTTTTACATGCAGGACAAATACCATCCGATTCAGCAATGATTTCAGAAAGTACATCGTCCTTAAATTCACAACGATCTTTCGAACTTTGGCCTTTTTGGTGATGAGCAAGGACATCCTTCTTCCATTCTGGAGTCGGTTTCTTTTCCTTCTTTGCTTTTCCAAGGCTACTATATGATTTTTGCTCCTTGGCCTTCTTCTCCGGTTTCCAGAATGTTTGATGTTCCATCGCTCTCTCACCTCCTATGTCTCGATTTTATTTCTAATTCATTGCGTACCCACTACGGAAATCAGCTATTCTTTCGAGATAACCAGCCTGTTCTAGGAGCTTGAGGAGCAAGAGGAATAAATCCTCTATGCTCCTTTTTGCTTCATTTCGTCTTTGTTTTCGCAACCGGCGTTACGTGAGGCTTCGAATTGGTTTTCCAATAATCATCTTGCGGCATATCACGGTATTTTTTAAGTTCATCTCCAGATAAAAAGTAACGTTTGAAAGTTCCGTTAGGCCCCTTAACTACTTCCAGTTTTCCTTCTGGCATAATACCTTCCTTAGAGCTCTCCATATGCCACCTCTACTGTAGGTGGAACCAGTGCATCTCCCACAAGTTCTAGTTGCAATTGGTTAGAGTCATTCGTTATTCCCCAATGCCCATTTTCTTGCATGATATCTGCCACTATTGAGGCGTATGACTCATCCACATTTACAGTAAGGTAAGTATGCTGACTAACCTTTCCTTCCTGTTCTCGTAATTTACCGATCTTCCAAAGCATTCTAGACAAATCGCTTTTTTCTCCATCATCCAAGTATTCTATGATGTCAGCATTCTTGATAACAGTAAATTTCATATCCATGCCACTAATCTCAGCCATCCTCGACCATCTCCTTATTTAGTATTCAGATAAGCATAGTAAGAATTTCATATATAAAAGTCCCTTCTTTTATATTGACCACTCAATAAATTGGATTATTCAACTGTATTGTTAATCAATCCTGATAAAACATTGTCTTCTGGAGTGCTGACTTTGTAAGGGAGTAATAATAAATTGCCTTCAGCAAAGTACACTGGCATCATTGGACCCCCTATAGACATTGGTTCTTTGTCAGTTGTCATCTTCATAAGTTGTTCATTCACATATGTGAAGTGTTCTGAAAATTGGATAATTCTCATCTGTAGTTTCTCGCCACTCTCCTTGATAAAAGAAGTTACTTTCCCTTTATCAGTTTGTTTTTCAGGATTGTAGATAGTTGTAAACGTGATCGGTTTCTTATTTCCCTGATCTTGAACCTTCCCAAAACTGCAGATAAGGGTTTCTCCCACTGCTGGAACTTTCAAAAATACAGTGAACAACGCGACCAAAATATCTGATGGAACTAAGTCCACTCTTAGTAGGAAGTGTCGGTTAGAAATAAAGTTCTGTTTTTCTTCCCTGGCCCATATGACGCTTCCACTTTTACCCGATGACTTTATTTGCTTTGAAATCTCTTTGAGATTAAGCCCATTACTCATTTATCACACCCCCGCTATTCTGTAAGGAAGGATAATGCAAAAATTACGTTCATCGTCAGCATCGGAAAATTTCATTGGAGATGTTGGTCCTGAATAACCAATAATTAATTGTTTTGAATGAATGGACTCAGCAGCCTCCAACGCATATTCTCCGTTATATGCAATCCGAAATGAATTACCTTGGATGCTGATTATGTCAATCAATTCATCTGCCTTTCCAACGCCTTCGGCTTCTGCTTTTAATTCGATGGATTCACCAACAAACATTTTTATCAATTTAGCTTTTTCATCCTTAAATATAACTTTCAAACCACCTAGTGCCTCAATTAACTCTTCACGATCAACTATGATGGTGGTCTCAAAATTTGTAGGTGTGATTCGCTCGGTATCAGGAAAAGCACCATCTAAGACTCTTGAGAAAAAAATAAAATCTTTCGTTTTCACAATGAATTTACTATCTTGAAATTTGATTTCTATTTTTTCTTCTGGAACAATCAGATTCATAAGCTCAGACATTGTTTTTGCACCGACTACTATTTGCATATCTTCAAGGGTCTCAGCCTCTCGAACCGAAGACGAAAGTCTATGCCGGTCTGTACTGGTGATATTAATCAGATTATTTTTCACTTTCAGCAACAGGCCCATTAGAATCGGTTTATCTTCTTTTTCATAGGCTGCATATGCCGTATCTTTAACGATTCCCTTCAAAGACCTTCCATCTAAGATCAACGTTGTTTCCCCTGTATCATCATTAATTTCAGGATATTCATTGGGGTCCATGCCTGGTAATTGATACTTCTTTCTGTCATTCTTTACGGTTGTTTCTAGTCCAGATGAATCGATATCAATTACGCCCTTCATGACCTTCACGACTTCTGAAATTCTCTTGCCGGATATCGTAATAGCTCCTGGTTTAATTAATTGAAAGTCATCTGAATCAATTTTTGTGCGTAAGAATTGAAATCCGTTACCACCAGTTATAAATAAGCCCTCGCTGTCAGCTTTGAAATGAATCTCTGCCATGATGGGTAGAACACTTTTTGAAGAAATGAACTTTGCGGCTTGCTCCAATGGCTTGGACAGAATATGTTTGTCTATCGAAATAATCATTATTTAATCCTCCTATTCGTTTTATATCAATCTCTACGCCGATTACGACCACCAACATTAAGTACTTTTACAAAGGGTTCAATTCGATCCATAATGCGGATAGCATTGATCTCATGTTGTTTACGGAAACGCTGGTCTTTTAGGTCTTTCACATTAATTAAATAATTTTGTAATTCTGAGATAGAAAGATTAGAAGTATAAATTGTCACCTTTGATTCCATTCGCCGGTGAAGAACTGGACTTAATACATCATCTCGGGTCCAAGAGGATAATGGGCCTGCCCCTAGATCATCCAGAATCAATACTTCCACTTCCCTTAGGGTATCCAATTTGGATTTAACATCATTTGTTTCAATGGAGTCTTTGACCTCTTCGAGAAAATCAGGTACGTACACCATCAGAACGTCCACGCCCATACCAGCCAACTCATTTGCAATTGCACCCACGATCCTACTTTTTCCTACACCCATCGATCCGTACAAGTACAAACCTTTGATTGACTTGCCTTGCTCATAAGAGCTACAGAAGTTCACGCATTCAGCGATTGCCATCCTACGATTCTGATCCATCTCAAGATCCTCAAATGTCGCTCCAACGATATGAGCAGGTACATGGTGACTCTTGATTCGTGTCTGAGTTACTTGTCTCCGTTCATACGACATAAGCTTTGGGCATTTTTTAAGTCTGAAGATGAGTTGTGGAAGGGTTGGGTGTAATTCCTCATGGCTTAAGTGACCAGGGAATTCATTAAGGCATCCATTAAGACCTGGGCATGACTGGCAATGCTCAAAGCATGCGATGTGATTCCCCAATGGGCTAATGTCTCTGTTGATGTCCACTGCCTCTGGATACTCAGTCCGCAGCCGAATAACTTCAGGATGCTTTTCTATCCGATCCAACAAGGCTTTCTTTCTTTCTGCAAATCTATCAGGCAAAAGTTTCTTGATTACTTCTCCCATGCTTTCCAATCAATCATCTCCACGCTTGCTTCTCATGTCCGCAAGCATTTTTTTGATATCTTCTTCGCTGTAATTTGGACTTTCTTGCTCGACCATCGGAACTGTCTTTGATTCTTCTGGCATATGAATCTCTTTCTGACTGGCAGCATGTAAAGAATAAATGAGTCCCATACAGTAGCTAAGGCTTTTGATTTCATCTCGCTTGTGCTTTGGCTTGAAACTATCAAATGATTTTTTAATGCCCTCAAGAGCAAATTGGATCGGCAGCTTGTCCGAAATGAGTTCATCCAACGTTGACTCGTCTTTAGGTGATAACTCAATACCCTTGGCTCTACGTTTAAGGTAAAGGTCTGTAACTTGTTTTCTGTAATCGAGTTCAGCAGCTTTCCGATTGGAGTCGGTATCCTCGGCAGGAACGGCATCCTGGCTATCTGAACCATTCTTGTTTTGAACTGAATGATATTGATGTGTTTCTGATTCGTCTTCTCTTAAACAACAACTACTGTCTTTAATATTGTTTTTAATAATGTCTTTAGACACTCCTTTCACCTTACAGTCGTAAGGGTTTGAGGGAAGTCTAACTTCTTGTTTTGAGAAGCCTACGCTTCTTGTTTTAAGAAGCAGCCACTTCTTATTTTGAGAAGTATAGATTATTTCCCCAGTAACCCTTACTACCTCAGGCTTCTTGTTTTGAGAAGCAAATACTTTTTTTTCGTTCAAGTTTTTACTGATTAAATCCTTAAACTTTTTTTCGTCCCAGCCTTTAACGGGGCTAATTTGCCACTGGTCATAATCTTTGTTCACCGAAAAAACATTGGTGTTTTTATCCCAAGAAATGACCCTACAGCCTGATAAATGATCCAATTCTTTTCTGATATTTTGATAGCCAATGCCACATAGTTCGAAGTCTTTCAGTAAAGGAATAAGTGCTGTTTTCTTTTTGCATCCGTAAGATAGTCGCCATATAAAGAAGACGATGTCCTTCTGTCGCTTTGAAAAATCTCGCCTAATGATTTCATTCCAAATCTCGTTTGCAAGTTGTACAAAGCCGTTCTCTGGCTGTGGGTTAGCCAACAACCTCACCTCTTAATCCATTTGGATCATTGACCGCTTAATAATGAATGTGATATCATGACTGTGAAAATTTGTTTATGCATTTTAAATGGCCGCGTCCTCTAAACGTGGTCATTTTTCTGTTCACTTTACAAACTATCCGCACCCTTACCTCAAGAAACTTCACTAAGTCCGAGATCTCTTTATCTAACCAGTCCTCACCAGCCTCTAGAATCACTCCACTCGCTCTAAACTTCAGTAACGTCATAAGTCTAAGCCAAGCATTACGCCGCTCTATCGAACGTTCTATAGTCATCAGATGTAATCCTCCGGTTGAAAGAATTGGACGAATTCAATGGCATCTTCAAAATCGATTCGGCGTATATGACTGTATTTAGCAACGCTAAACCGTTCTTTGAGCTTGCTCCAGATCAACCGGCGGTATCTTCCAACCATATCCTTGAACTTCACGTCTGCCGATTTAAAACGGTGTTTGGTTAGCTCATTAGTTCTGCTTATAACCGCTTGTTGCATTCGGTAACATTCCTCATCCGTAAGAGTGATACTGTCACGAACCTCTTGGACCATCATTTGAACTTCTTCAACCTTTTCGTCCATAACGACTTGTTTTTCGGTCATATCATCATTCATTCGCTTCATACCCTCAAACAACATCCTAATTGCAGCCCCTTGTTGCTCGGTTAAATTAAGTTGTTTCTCGACAAACCCAAGAATACTCTGGTGTTCAACCAATGACATATTACTCAACCACCTTTCTGCCGTTTACGGCTGGACGAATTTGATCGATAAAAGATTGAAGCATGTCCAAACTTTCTCCAAGACGTTTTTTCTCACTTGTACTGGCGCTAGATATTGCCCCGAGAGCAAAGGTAGAAATACCGGCCTTCTGTAAAAACTGCTTAATGTGAATGTTGAACTGTATAGTATTGCTGTCAGCCTCAAATCTAAGCTTCTTCATCTGTATAGCAGCCTGTTGATCATCAAAGTCAGTTGGTTGTTGGATTTTAAGGGCCTCAAGTTCTTCCTGCTGCCGTTGGTAACCAGCTTTCAACTCAACAACTTTTATTTTCTCAATTTCGATCTCTTTTTGACGCTTATCATCAAGGGCTTTGAGAGCCGCCTGAGACTCCTTTTCTTTTTCTAGCATAAACACTTCATTCTCTTCATTCTGACGTTCTACGGCGGCAGCTACGGCTACCTCTAATTGATCTGCAGGAATAGTGTCCTTAAATTGCTTCAAAAGCTTGTCCCTTTCGAGTTCAGCTTGTTTAGCACGTTTTTCAGCGTCCCGAGCTACCTGTTCCGCGAGGTCTAAACGTTCTTTTGTTTCAGTGAAGGCTTTATGAGTGGTAATGATCCCAGCATCCAATTGTTGAATAATTTCCGGTGTGGCGTTCTCCATGATGAATTTCGCTTTATCCCACGTTTTACCGCTGCCAAATCCAACTTGCTCAGCGACAATATCTCGAACCTGCCCTTTTTCTTCCTCAGGTAAATTTTCCTTACCTGCAGCAGTCATTCGTTCTTTCGCGCTGATTTTTTGAATCTCTTCAACTTTCTTTCCATAAGCAACCCGTTCTGACCAGGTGAAGTCTTTGCGATGTTCATTCTCGCTTATTTCCAATTGCAGTTGATGTGCATAATCCCTAACTTCCATTACATGGACCCTAACTTTATCTCTTTTCAGAAATTGGTGTGCGCGTAATCTCCGTTCACCGGCAATCAATTGATAATCTGGTGTTACTACAAGGGGATTAATAAGTCCATTTTCTTCAATATCATTGGCTAGATCTTCTATTCCGCTGAATTCTGTTCTGATCCGGTCACTCACTTTAATTTTGTTGATATCAATTAACAATTTGATTCTCCTTCCAAAGAGGTTATATACCTTACCTCCATATCATCGATAAAGGCTAATACGAGTGGCTTGTGCATCCAAAAACGCCGGAACATAGCTATGATTTGGTGGAGTAGGTCTGGCCCCGCTCCTGCATCCAAACAAGATTGTAAAGTAATACAGATGTGGTTTTTTTCTGTATCTAACTCGACGATGTCCTTGGCCTGTCCTAGTTCTAAGGGCATCATAATTGTCTGTTTAAGTGGAGTATGTGCGGTTTTCAATTGAGCTTTACTATTCATTTACCATCACCCTTCTCCAGTTCCTATCCTCTTCTTCCCTTATCCAACGATCCAAACTGCTAGAAGTGAATAAGTAACGAGGTGATCTCGACCCCTCAGAACCGATAGTCCTGTACGGAATGCGTTTGGCCTTGCAGAGATTTCGGAGAGTATAATCCGACATTCCAAGGTATTCACAAGTTTCTGTGAAGGTTAGTGTCCGATCAGACTGCACGGACAAGCGTTCCATGATCCTCTTTTCAGCTGCAAAAACTTGCGCTGCAACGATGCTAGCAATAGCTTCTTCAATGGTGGACATTGATAGCTACCTCCTTTCAATGAGCGTGTATTGTGTAACATAATCCCTATTTGAAAGGAATAAAATCTGCATAAATCATTTGTTTTTACTCTTTCCGCGTAATAACTCATCAACTGTAACTTCCAGTGCATCTGCCAACTTGATTAGAGTTTCTGCGTATGGGCCTTGTCTTTTTTTTCCTATGTTATACAATGCAGATACAGCTACATCGCTCTCTTTTGCAAGACGATAAATTGTCCAGTTCTTTTCATTTATGAGCCTCTGCATGTTTTCTTCAATTTTCAGCCCCATGTTTTACCACCTCCTGAAAACATAGTATAACTCATAGACGTTATAAACAACTCTAAATATAACTTATATAAGTTATAAAATCCTTGATTATCTTCTGTTTGCTCTGTCATTCTTGACAAATCTAACTAAATCAATATACTATGACTATATTGAGTTATAACTCATAAGAGATATAACTATAGGGAGGATTTTGAGAGGTGAGTAATATTTCTGAAAGAATACAGAAGCTTATGGATGAGAGTAAAATTAGTAAATACAAGTTAGCTAAAGATACCGGAATTCCGTATACTACACTGTCTCAAATACTCAGCAATAGAACAGAAAACCCTCAGGTTAAATCTTTACAAACTATAGCTATTTACTTTGGAAAGCCTCTCGGATATATAACAGGTGGTGAAGAGGATACTTTTAACCCAAGAAATACATTCGATATCGATATGATGACAGTGGAGATGGTCCAGATTCCAATTTACGGAGAGGTTAGAGCAGGTTATAACAGTCTGGCACAAGAAGATATTGTTGGATATGAAGTAGTTTCGAAGAATTCAGTGTCTGATGGTGAATATTTTTTCCTCATTGTCAAAGGAGATAGCATGATTGAAGAAGGCATTGGTGAAGGTATGCGTGTTCTAGTAAAAAAACAAAGACACATTCAACATGGCAAGATCGGTGTTGTAATTGTAAATGGCGATGAAGGAACCTTGAAGAGAGTCTTTTATGACGGAGACAACATTATCCTCCAGGCAGCAAATAAAAATATACCACCCAGAGTTTTTCCAAACGATGAAGTACTTGTACAAGGACAAGTTACTAAGGTGGAATTCGATGTTTAGTTTAAGTGTGATCTATAGCTACAATGAAGGTGTTGAAATACCAAAATGGCTTATCATTAAACCTGACTTTGGTGGTTTTGACTGGAGTACGGAAACTGCTTTTGTATCTCTAAATCAACCTTTCGAGCGAATAAATCAAGAAGAAATCAATGACGATGTACTTGGTCTTTCTATTCTAAATACTGAACTAATAAACAATACAGAATTGCCCGAACACATCGGTATACATTTCCCATCTGTAAAACGGCGTATTAATAAGCTTCGTGGGGAACCGATGGCTCCTAGTTTTAAACTCCTAGAAATTCAACAGTTAATTCTACAAATGTCAGATTTGCAAATGATAAAACAAACTAGTTCCTTAGAAATCTTCTCTTGCAATTGGTTAGATTTTTAATTGATTTAAGTTATAAATGTTCCATATTAGATCCCTGGTGTTCCACTCTACTTTGCGCTTTCCTGCTGCAAGGCGGTTTACTATATACCAAAATAGAACATACGTTCGAAAAGGAGGGATTAATTTGGCAAGTGGCAGCATTGAAAAGCGAGGGCCCAATAGCTGGCGGCTCATTGTTGAAGCTGGTGATTCGGGGAAGCGTGATCGTCAGTACAAGACCATAAGAATCGAGGACAAAGCGCTCCTTCGGACCACAAAGAAACTGAAGGAATTTTTGGAGGACGAGTTACACACCTTTAAAAAAGAAGTAGAGTCTGAGGAATACATTAAACCACAAAAAATGACTCTGGACCATTTCTTTGAAAACGAATGGAAACCGAAGTATGCGTCCAATTCGGACAACCTATCCCCTTTGGCTTACAGGACCTACCAAACTTATTACGCATCGCACATAAAAGCCGAGTTAGGTTATAAAGAGTTGGGTGTCATAAAGACCCTCCACTTAGTTACCTTTATCAATGATCTCTCAAAACCTGAAGCAAGGAAGGACAACAAAAACAAACCCCTCTCAGCTGGCACTATCCAATATATATATAGGGTGCTTAAAAACATTTTACAAAGGGCCACTGAATGGCAGCTTATTAAAGTAAATCCCCTGATAGGTGTAAAACGTCCAAAAGTTCAACAAACTGAAAGTCTGTATTATGATGAGAATGAGACTAAAGAGGTCATTACCGCATTATACGATGAGCCTCGGAAATGGCGACTATTTATACTTGGCGCCCTGATAGGTGGTTTTCGTCGAGGCGAGTTGGTTGGATTGGAGTGGAAAGATGTCAATCTCAACGAAGGAACAATGGACGTAGTAAATAGTATATCGCTAACCGAGAAGGGAAAAGCAATTGAAAAAGGGCCAAAAAATTCAAGCTCTAAACGAACGGTTGCACTCCCTGAATGGTATATCGATGAAATGAAGATCCATCGAAGAGAATGGATAAAGGAAATGTGGGAAGCTAAAGACCTGATGGTCTGGAAAGGCGAAGAACGTGAGTATGTTTTTCACGGTGGATTAGGTAAACCATACTATCACTCATACCCCTATCGCTGGTGGACCCGCTTCATGGAAAGACACGATCTGAAGAAGATAAGATTTCACGACTTAAGGCATAGTTGTGCTTCCCTACTTATTGAAGCCGGAGCATCAATGAAAGCAATACAGAAGCAGTTGGGTCATGCCAGAGAGCAAACGACCTCTGATATTTACGCTCACGTCACCAAAAAACTCAGTCGTGATACTGCTGAAAAATTCAACAAATTCGCACCTCAAAATCTTCAGGTACACACCTCAAACAAACCCTCTGCAAAATAAATTCTTGGGGACGGATTGGGGACGAGCTTCACTTTTATGGGCTCTTTTTCGCTCCTTTTCACACAAGGTCAAAAACCAAGAATCCACTTTTATCAAGGCTTTTTAAGTTTCATCACACCTCACAAGGTCTAAAAGTTCACTTTGACAGGGTAGGGGTCATGGGTTCGAACCCCATCCGTCCTATAGAAAAAAGCCTTGATATTCAAGGCTTTTTTTGTTTTCTATGGTTTCATTATTTTGTTGTAATACCTCTTGATACGAATATGATACGAAACGTCTTTCTATTTACTTATCATTCTTCTGATCAAAAATATCATCTGATCTTCCCTCAAGCCAATTCCTAAATACTATGTATCTCCCACTCCCTTATGACGCATTATTTTCGAAATGCGCAACAAGTGCGATATAATCAGAATAATAAAATATTCTTGACAAATATTTTAATTTATGCTATAATTTACAAATTATTAATTATGTTTTATAATAAGATTCTCCTGGCCAGGGGGAATCTTATTTTTGTTTATACGGGAGGATAAGTAGATGAAACAGAATGAATCCAGTCTCACTTCTTTAATATCAGCTTTCGGGAGAGCATATCACAGTGAATTTGATAACCCAAAAATTTTCGATGATTTTATTGTAAAAGATCTAATTTCTCAAAAAGAGTTTTCTGACATCAGGGAGAATATGATTCAAGGAATACAATTTTTCAACAAAGATATTGCACAAAGGTTTCAAGATGATCCAGATGAAATTTTAAAATGGATTACACAAGTGCAGCTTTCTCCAACCCCCTTGGCACGAACGGCATATTGTGAAAAAGTATTAATAAACGAAATTGAATTGGGGTTAAAGCAATATGTCATTCTTGGTGCTGGAATGGATACATTTTGTTTTCGTCATGCTCAATTAGAAAAAAGCTTAGAAATATTTGAAGTTGACTATCCAACCACGCAGGAGTTTAAAAAAGAACGGCTAACAAATGCTCACCTCGAAATCCCAAATAATCTTCACTTTGTCTCCATGGATTTTACCAAACTATTTTCTGACGAGAGATTGGTTGAAAAAGGATTTAAAAACCAAAAAACCTTTTTTAGCCTTTTAGGTGTTTCATATTATTTAACTAAAGATGAAATCAGAAATTTAATTAATAATTTTTTCACTAAAGTCCCGTCAGGTAGTTCAATCGTGTTTGACTACGCAGACGAAAACTTATTTCACGAAAAAGGTTTATCTAATAGAGTAGAGAACATGGTGATGATGGCGTCCGCCAGTGGAGAACCAATGAAATCGTGTTTCTCCTACACTGAAATCGAGAGCTTATTGGATGATCTAGGAATACTCATCTATGAACACTTATCTCCGGCTAATATAAATGATCTTTTCTTTAGTAATCGAACGGATTATTTGAGCGCATTTGAAACCATTCATTATATCCATGCTGTAAAAAAATAATATTTCCTTTAAACTTGCCGCTCATTCATCGCAAAGAAATGAGCGGTTTTTAGTTACCAATTCCATAGGCTGAGTTGCCCTTTTACGGAGATCGGTTGCGGCAGCTGTCTGACATCAGTTAGTTCCCAGGCATACTTTTTCTCAGACGAGAACATCCAGAAGGTTCATTCCATAATCAATGAATCACTGAGTAAGGCTGCGGGGCATGACATGATCATAAAGAACCCTGCGCTTGCTGTTAAACGTTCAAAAGCTGATAAGAAGGAAATGCTCTACTGGTCTGAAGAAGAGTCTCATAAGTTCCTCCAAGTGGCAACCAGTGATCGTTATTATTACGCCTTCTTGTTGACGGAGTTTACTGATCAAAAATACACCTGTGAAGATACGAAGAGCCGACTGCATTGGGTCGGCTCTTCTAAATTTTTTCCCTGCAACGGTTTTAACGCCTTGTTCTCATCCTCTGATAGATCGGATGCTTCAGTGATGACGGACAGCTCAACGCCAAGAGCAAAGAGTTTTCTGGCGACTTCTTTTCTCCCCCAGGCTTCATCATGAAGGTAGATCTTAGAATATCTCAAAATGTTTATGTTAAATATTCCTGACAGACTGTCAACATTTCTTCGACTGGCGTCCGATCCTTCGGCCGTGGAACTTTGTCTTCGTCAAAATAACCGAGATGGAGGGTGCCTACAACTCTTTCGTCCGGTTTAACTCCAACAGTGTTCAGGAACTTCGGATTCCAGTTGTAATCGTTCGTCTTCCAGACGACACCGATCTTCCTCTCCCAGGCGATCAACTGCAAGTTTTGAATAAGTGCCGCTGTCGCCGAGAATGCATCCTCGAACTGCTTTTGTCGTGGATCGGCTTCGATGACGACAAGTAGATGGGCCTGCATTAGGTGGCAATATTGATGCATTACACGTTCACCATGCAGATCAACTACTTCCTTAGAATACGTTTGTGCGACCGCCTCGGCAAAAGTTCTGCGCCCCTCTCCCATAAACAAAACAAACCGCCACGGCTCACTTGCGGAGTGAAACGGCGCCCATACCGCATCGTTCAACAGTTCAATCACCGTTTCCTGACTCATCGGTTCACCGTTAAAATCTCGGATTGTCCGCCTTTCCCGAATCGTTTCTGCAATTCCTGTCTCCCTTGCTAACATCGACTTAACACTCCTTTTATCATGTTATCAACTGTTCCTGCCATTCGTAATTTCTATTGATTGTTCTTTTCAAATACGTTAATGATCTCATCAATGCCATAAGCGTTGGCTACGGGCGAAAAACCAAAGTTAAACCATTCGTTGTCCCCGACAAGATAAACGCGATTGTTCTTGACCGCACTCAGATTTTTCCAGATCGAACTCATGAGCATCTCCTCATAGGTTGTGCTCGCCTGTGCAGCATCATTGCCGCTGTCCACCTGAAGAATTATATGATCCGGGTTGTATTCTGGGAGAATTTCCAAAGAGATCATGACGCTTCCCTCGTTTTTCGGATATGCGGCAACCGGCTTCAAGCCTAATTCATGGTGAATGATTTTCCCTCTGCTTGACTGTTCTCCTAGGACGTAGGATCCTTTTGGCGTTATTCTCATATAGATAACCGTCTCATCCCCAATAAGAGCGTGAAGCTTTTCTTTGGCCTCCATTGTTTTACGTTCATAATCCTGAATAACCTGCTCAGCTTGGTCTAGTCTGCCAAGTGCTTCCCCCATATCCCGGAGCTCATCACGCCAGTCGTCACGTTCGGGCAGTAGCACAGTCGGGGCTATTTTCACAAGCTGGTCATAACTTTTCTCGTCACGCCAAGCAGGCCCGAGGATCAAATCCGGCTCAGCCGCCAACAGAGCTTCGAAATTAGCTGTATTCACATTTCCCAGCTTGATGACATCTTTAAATGCCCCTTGGAAATAAGAAGGGAATTGTTCATGGTAATTCTCGGCGGCAATTGGCGTCACGCCAAGCGCGTATAAGAACTCCGGGTAAGTCACAGTAGTGCCGATTACTTTTTGAGGCACTGCCGGTATCTTTATGTCTCCCTTGATACTTTTTACAATTCGTTGCACTTCCTCAGACGAATTCTCTGCGCCTGAAGCGGCATTCTCAGGGCTTTTTGTTGCAGCGACTGTTGGGGCCGGCTTATTACTGTTCGTTCCGCAAGCTGTGCCCATCAATAATAACAATACGGCAACAAGTCCTGCTATCATCTTACTGGTTAGTTTCATTCTACTTTTGCCTCCACATCTATCTAATTAATAATAATTCTCATTCTCATTATAATGGAACAAATAGGTACACAATATGGAGGAATAGGAAGGATTCCTTGGAGTTTTGGGAAGTTTGGTTTCAGTTTTGACGCGATATACCATTCCGCCTTTCTAACCTTTGAACAATGTCATCAATGGCATAACTGGTCGCTACAGGCGAGAACGAGAAATTATACCACTCTTTATTCTCTACTAGGTATACTTGCCTTCTCTTAACTGCAGTCAACTCATTCCACTGTGCGCTCCTTAACCATTCCTCATAGCGTTCCCGCGCACTGCAGTCCTGTTGATCTAGATGAAGAAAAATATGATCGACATCTATTTCGGATAGGGTTTCCATTGTGAGAGTGATACCCGCCTTTGAGTTCTGTAATGCTTGAATAGGCTTCAGTCCTAGTTCCTGATGTATTAAATTCCCTCTGGTTGAATGCTCTCCGAAAAGGACGGTTTCTTCTCTTATAATTCTCATATACATAACCGTCTCGTCTCTAACAATTGTGCTTAGTCTTTTTCTGGCGGCAGCCACTTTAAATTCATAGTCTTGAATGACCTGTTCGGCCTGCCTTTTCTTCCCTAATATTTCCCCCATATCCCGCAATTCATCTCGCCAATCCTCCCTCTCCGGCAACAGTACGGTCGGAGCGATACGGGAAAGCGCTTCGTAATTCTGTTTATCCCTCCATGCTGGAGCCAGAATATAGTCCGGTCTGGCAGATCGGATCATCTCCAAATTAGGTGTGCCGACATCAACCAGTCTCAGAACGTCCTTAAACGATCCCTTTAGATAGGAGGGAAATTCACCATGATGAATAGGGGCGGCGATCGGAGTAACACCGAGAGAATACAACAATTCCGGATAAGTAATAGAAGTACCCAAATGTCGCCGGTTCCGAACATACAGTCGGGGAGACTGACCGACGGTCTGCTTAAAGCGCCGACTGAAATAATGTTCATCCTGGAAGCCGACATGACGTGCAATGTCGTAAAGACTGCTCCCGGAAATATGCAGCATCTCCTTTGCCCGACCTATTCGGAGTCCGGTCAGATAATCTGTCGGACTTTTCCCCGTCATTTCCTTAAATAAAGAGGTATACCATCGACGACTCATATTCGCCATTTGCGCCAACTGTTCGACGGTAATTACTTCATGATAGTGATGATGCAAGTGCTGAATCGTCTGCTCCACAGCCGATTTCGTATCGGAATTTGTGGTTTGATAAAGATTCTGCTCCATAATAAAATACATTAGTGTCTGAAATCGGAAGTGGTTAACGAATTGCTCCCGTTCATTAAGCTCGTTAACATGTTGGTATATTTCTTTCGTGAACTCCACAAGTCTATCCAAGGATGCCCCGGTTATTTCTTTACAATTAAAGGGCACTAGCTTCTCATACAGTTCGGTCTTGATAATCCCTCTGCCTTCTCCCGTCTGGAATATATCAAAGGTCAGTAAGTAGAAGCAGAGTTGCTCCTCACCATCATGACGAATCTCTATTGAAGTGTCGGGAAGGAGCATTAGACTTTTTCTCCCGTGCAGTTGGATAGGACTGCCGTTTACCTGCAGTGTTCCTTGCCCCTCTGTAATCAAGAGCAAAGTATGGACGTCCGTCTGTTGTTTATTCGATTGCCCGCAAACTACTTCACTATAATGAATGCCCGTCATTGCAAAATGTAAATCGCGAAACGGAATCCAATTTGTTTTCTCCTGATTCATGACCATGTTCTGTCCTTTCAATTAACTTGCTAAGGCGGATGGTTCTAGCTTCTCTGACATATCATTGATAATGATTATCAATTAGATTCTATTATAATGCAAGGACATCATAAAAAGAAGCCTTCAACAATTCGGAGCTGTTGAACGCTTCTTGTAATATTCTAAAAAATCCGTTCCGGATTACTCGTGGACGGCTCTACTGTGTACTTAATTAGTTCAGAGATCTCATTCCTATTAGACCCGCCATAACACTAACCATCAAAACATAAGGATTAATAATTATCTTACTTACGATTCTAAAGAACTGAAATGGTTGACTGATTCCAACATCACCCTCCATCCAGCCCCAGCTAGAAGACTCTTGTTTATCAAGTCCGTATTGTTGTGTTATCCTATCTCTTGTTTTGCTATCCATAACGTCGCCATCATCCGCCTTAACGTGCGCGGGTTGTACACACAGCAGAATTAAAAAAAAGAAAACTATAAATATTGCTATATATTTATTCCTCATTACACTTCTCCTGTTTAGTTATTAAAAAAACCCTACCATAGGCAGGGTATCAATACTCTCAAACACAATAATGTAAGTATATTTTATTTGGGACTTTATGTAAATGTTCAAACTTCTAGATAGCTGTTTTCCTAGGGGCCTTCCGTATCGAAACTAAATTAATTACTTATCGTAAATATACAAATAAACGAGTTGGAGGTAGAAAAATGTACAATCAAGAAAAAAGAACTATTACTACCGAAAGATTGAATTTAAGACCCTTTGAATTATCTGATGCACAACGTGTCAGTGAACTTTGCAATAATTATAATGTCTACAAAAGTACATTGACTCTGCCTTATCCATATCCCATCGATTGTGCATTATCTTGGATTCAAACACATGAGGATAATTTTAATAACCATAAATTCTATGAGTTTGCCATTACTGATAAAAGTACAAACGTACTTTATGGAGCTATAGGACTGTCAAATAACCAGACACATAGAAATGGCGAACTTGGATATTGGATAGGCGAGGAAAATTGGGGTAAAGGATATGCCACGGAAGCAACAAAAGCTATCATTGATTTTGCCTTTTCAGAAAAGCAGTACCACAAAGTATATGCCAGATTCTTTGCTTCAAATCCCGGCTCTGGGAGGGTTATGCAAAAATCTGGCATGGTGAAAGAAGGTGTTTTATTACAGCATATCTATAAAGAAAATAAATTTGAGGACCTTATTCATTATGGGATTTTGAACACTACTTACTAAATCGAGTAGTATACCTCTTTTCCTTCGAGAAAATCCTGACAATGCGTGCTGCAAATTTTTGCTGCGTGGTCTTTAATCCAGCCATTTTTCTCAGGATCGTTAATAAAGAAAATGTAACTGATAAAAATATCCATAAATATTTGTCCTTCAATATATCGGATATCATCAAAAGAAAAGTTCGTTTTAGAGGCATACCCCTGTAAAAGTGTCTTTCTTAATTCGGTATTAAGCATTGAAGCTGCGCTTCCCAGATCAAACAAATAATAACCGTAACCGAATAGGCAAAAGTCTATTAGTGAGGGGTTTTCTCCCGCCACAATTACATTTCCCAGCTGGAGATCGGCATGAATATATCCCCAGGATGCTTCTCTGGAATCAAGTTCAGTTAACTGTTCTTTCACCAAGGTAAGAACCTGTCTGATTACTTCAAAATCATTTTGACTAAGAACATTATTTTTGACACCTTTTCTAAGTTCTGCTAAGGCATCATCAATTCTTTCAGCATTGTAAACGGGCCTGTTGTGGAACTCTAATGGTTTTTTAGTCTGTGAAAACACATGTAGTTTAGCCAGATTTTCACCTAATTTAAAGATGATCCGATCTATGCTTTCTTCATTTAACGTAAGAGTCGACCCCTCGATCCATTCAAGAATGGTTGCTACAGATGAACCCAATTGATCAGATATATATTCTGTAACTAATTCTCCATCTCGATTTTGAACAGGTTTTTGAACTTTCAAAAGGTTTCTTTGATCTATTTCTCGAAGAAGAAACATTTCTGACTCTAATCCATCATGAGTGTGTTGTATTCCTGAAAGACCCTCGGATACCGGTTTATGGATACGTAGTAAGTAACATCTGTTGTCGGGTTTAGTGGTTACTTTAAAAGTAATGTTTTCATTATGCCTAATGAATTCAATATCAGGTTCAATGAATGAATAGTGCAATAATACTTTTTCTGCTTCACGTATCACAATGCTTTCCTCCTTATTATCTGCCTGAAACAATTAACCACCTCCTAACGATACCCATATATAATAACAGTTTTCCATTTCCATACGATGGAACAAACAATTATATTTAAACTTTCCGATACCTATTTAGAGAAGTGTAGAAGGCTTTGTTCCACCGGCATACACTTTATTGAATCCTTTAACGATCAGCCATACCGCTAAAGTCATTTCATAAAGGGCTACCGGTATCGCCAAAATGGCTCCCCACGTTGAAAGTTGAAGAATAATGCCGAACATTTCTAAGAGGGCTGCAATAAAAATGAGAGTTGCTCCAGTAATCCCCATGACGGATATGAATCGGGGAACGAGTCTGGATGTAAAGAGTAAATAACTGCACATCATCGTATTTATGCCCAACATAAGATTGGGGCCTAGCATGAAGGTCCAATCATGTATGGCTATTAATAATGTACCAGAGGTATGAAAAGAGGATGCATTCGGAGCTCCAACTTTTACAAACTCCTGACTTAGCGTCAACAGGGAGAGCACACTGACTATCCCCACAGTAATAATAACGGCTTCCAGAAATCTGAAGCAAACATATCCAAGCGCTATACTTTCATTTTGCTTTCTTAATAATGGAAACAACATAATCGAAGTACCGATAGCTGAACCGACAAGAATGAATTCAAACACCGCTCCCAGTATCACTTGGTTTGCATTTTCCGAACCTTTAATCAGATAATCGGGACCGTTTAGAATAGGATCGTATAAAAGAAGACCTATTATTGACGTAACCGCTGCAAGAATAAATAATACGCCCACTATGATTGCAGTTTTCCTGTTCGTATTCATATGTTGTCTCCTCATTTCTATATTTTCAGGCATAAGGCACTAGCGCCACCGATCTCCGCGCTTCTTGACGTAGTGTGTAAACACATACCGCCAAGGGATGACGAAAGGAAAAATCACGACCAGCAAGCAAGATGACGCCGTAGCCCATGTTGACTCATCCATTTGACCGGAGACCCATAGTGGGAGCGCAACAATGATTAACCAGATCGACTTCCATACCAATTCCCATAGAAGTAAAGGCAGCATTTGCAGCGGATACCGCAGCCCTAGAACTGACAGAGCCGAAAAGGCGGCCAACATACAGGCGACCACGCCTTCCATCAGTTCCCACGGTTTTTCTTGGTGGATGACTCCAGGCCATACCACGATACCGAGTCCCACGACAATAAGAAGGTACAGCGCCCTCAACAAATAAAGACGAAATAACGAGACCTCATTCATTCTTGTCAGCTCCATTTTCGAATTTATGTTGTTACGGTAATGACTACGTTACCCTTTTTGTGTCTCATCTCGACATAACGATGAGCATCGGGAATCTGTTCAAATGAATAGCATCTATCTATGACTGGTTTAATCTTATTAGCCTCGGTAAGCTCTTTAAGTAGGATAAGATCTTCAATACGATACTTTTGTGACATATCCACACTTACATATTTCCCGTTCGGACGAAGTACCTTCTTACAGGCTGATTTTGCGTTTTTTGATATGTTTTTCCCAACGGCATCAAAGATTAAATCATACTTTTCTCCACTTGCTGTGAAATCCTGTTTGGTATAATCCACTACCCTATCGGCCCCTAAAGCTTTCACCATTTCAAGATTTGTAGTACTGCATACCCCCGTTACATCTGCCCCATAATATTTGGCAAGCTGTACCGCATAAGTGCCTACACTCCCAGAAGCTCCGTAAATGAGCACCTTCGTTCCACTCGTGATATTTCCTTTTTTCAGAAAACTTAACGCCGTTATTCCCCCAACAGGAACAGCGGCTGCCTCCTCGTAGGTCAGATTGTTTGGTTTGATGACCACCATTCCATCTTCAGGCACACATCTGTACTCGGCATATGCACCAAATTTAATACCAGTGAATGCAACGACTTGATCACCTATTTTAAATCGTGTTACATCTTTGCCTACTGCCTCAACTTCCCCTGCTAGCTCAAACCCCAATATTGTTACTTTCTTGGGCCTAAAGAGGCCATTGTAAAGTCTTGCAAGGTATGGGTCAGCCTTTCGCATACGCCAGTCCCCTGCGGTTACCGTTGTCGCATGTATTTTCACCAGTATTTCATTGTCCTTGGGTGTAGGTTTTTGTACCTCTTGCAGATGAAGAACTTCAGGCGATCCGTATTTGGTGTATACCATGGCTTTCATATTAGTACCTCCTGCTAGACATAATTTTTCTTCATCCAATCCCTGATCCCAAGACCCTCTGATTCATGTAATTCTTCCACATCAGCCATTCTAAGTAATGAACCGTCTTTGATCGCAATGAAGCTGTCTAGTAAGGATTCGATTTCCGCAATCTCATGGCTCGTCATGATTAGTGTCTGAGATTCCAAGTCAATATAAGAGATCATTCCTTTTATGATTGATTCTCGCACCATAGGATCAAGTCCAGACATGGGTTCATCCATCAAAATATAGGGGACTTCCCTAGCCAAAGTAAGCATGATTTTTAATCGGCCACGATTTCCTTTGGAAAGATTTTTAATTTTCATATCAGGTTCCAACTTCATAAACTTCATAATCTCTTCGGCTTTAGCCATGTTAAAGTCAGTATATTGGGAAGCCTGAAAATCCATCGCTTCTCTTACTGTGAATATATGATAATAGGAACCAAACTCCGATAAATAGGAAACGATTGAGCTGATTCTTCGATTAGCAGTCTCTCCATTTACCATTACCTTCCCGCTCGTAGGAAGTGATAATCCGGAAATAAGCCTTAAAAGTGTTGACTTCCCACTGCCGTTCTCACCCACAACGCCAATGATTTTACCTATGGGCAAAGTTAATGAAATATCCTTAAGTGCGGAATGTTTTATATATTTTTTAGATACATTTGTCATTTCAATCAAATTACTCATCTCCTATCTCAAATTTATTTAAATAGTCTTTCAGCCCTGAAATGATCTCAAGTGAGCTATAACCCATTTCCTGCATGACCTGGACGAAGAGCTGAATCTGCTCCTGTTTTAACATATCTCGTTGTTGAACTAAGCGATCTTCTTGTTCCGTAACAAATGTACCTTGGCCTCTCTTTGTTTCCAGAATACCCTCACGCTCCAACTCACTGTAAGTACGCTGAATTGTGTTGGGATTAACGCTGTATTTTACGCCCATATCACGGACAGAAGGAAGCTTATCACCTGCTTTTAACTCTTTACTTACAATCTGTCGATTGATTCGATCCGCTAATTGCAGATAAATGGGTTTTGATGCATTAAAATCATCCATGGTTACACCTCAACTTTGTTGTCAATAATCCACGCGGTCAGAAAAAAAAGTCCAATGATGAAAATGAAGTTATATAAATATTCTCCCGCATAGGTTTGTATAGGATCTATTGAAAAGGAAGAGAAATTATAGGTAATGCCCCCCCAGTTCGTTGCTAATCGATATAAATTAGAGGATTCGAACAGGGCAGCAACCCAAGCTGGAATGATAACAGCCCCAATAACTACTATCCAGTTCCAACGCCCGATCTTAAACTTCAGCCAATGGTATAGGGACCAAAGAAACATCACCCAAACGCCAATCATTATAGAAATCATAAGAATATGGGGGAAAATGAATAATCCCGATAGTCGAGTATCCGTCCAATACGTCTCGATTAAGTTGAACTTAGGTATAATCAGCAATCCAGTCGTCACATACAACATCAATAGTGAAATTACCATCATAATTAGGCCATTCACTATTTTACTTAACATTAATCTAGAAGCCGGTTGGGGATTATGCAACCATATATGCAGTTGATTTGCCTCTGTTTTTAAACTGGTAAATACAACAATTGGAACATATATAACATGTAAAACAACTGCAAGTACTAAGGGAATGAATGTAAGTAATGTATTCTCTGCTATCGTCCCCAAATATATCGTCAACATTGCAATCAATACATTCATTACAAGTCCTACGAGAAAGACGGTTCTTGTTAATTTAAAATCTTTTTTCATTAAAGCTACCCATGCGCTCATCCAAATCTCTCCTTCTTTATGAAAATCTAATAAATGAATTAGTGTATTAATATCATAGTACACTAATTCATTAAGTCATGTAAATAGGCAACACAAAAAAAGAAGCAATGAAGGAGACCCCCTCATTACTTCTGGAGTGAATAGTACACATCACACTTCTGCGTTGCGGATTGTATAGCCTCAGAATTTCTCTATATCCTCCGGTTTCGCTGATTCATAATGAGCGCGTATTTCACGGTTTTTACCATATATGTACAAGTCCAAGGATTGTATTACTCTGTGAGCCATTTTCACAAACAGTACAAATGCGTACAACCCCATTCCTACTGTTACCAACCACATCAAGATGGATAACAAACCTGCACCACCCATAAAATAAGCCGCTGGAATTAATGACATCTCCAATCATCTCCTTTGTAAGTTATATAGATACTAATTTCAGTAAGTATATTCCATTTCATTACAATCAGTAAATAAACTTTGCCACCTTTACACATAAACTAACAACAAAAAAAGACGAGCCGATAGCAGCTCGTTCTTCTAATCTCATATCAAACTAGGCAAGGAATCAGTGCAATATTTCTCTCTTATTGACCTTAACACCTGATAAGGATTGGTCAAACATATCCAGAATAAAAAGGAAGCGTTCAGCTTCACGAAAAACGTGATCTGCCAGCAAGGGATGAATAATGCTTTTTATCCGACATTCTTCTATTAAATCACGAGCTGTTTTTTTGAAATCACGCAATGACTTCACAGATACTCGATTCTCATCAACAAATTGGCTTAGTAAAGGAACGGTTTGGGATTGTGGCCGCATACTGCTCAAATCAATGGCTTGGAACATCAGCGTATCAAAATCATTACTAAACTCCCGTGCTTGGTCCACCAATTTCCGTTCGGATGGATCAAGTAAATGACCGATAAATTTAGCGTGATCCGCCATAATTTTTAAGAAGAAGACATTTTCATCAATGATGGCATCAGGTAAAGGTTCTAACTTTCCTGAGTTGAGTTCATCCAAGCGGTTTCTGAAATAATTAGCTTCCCTGCTTACATGATCGACCAATAAAGGGAAATTCGTTCCTCCAGGAAGTTTGCACTGTAAAATAAGCCCTAGCACCATTCTTTTAAATGCCCAAATATTTGTTGCGGCCATTCGTACTTCTGTATTAAACTGTTTGATCGTGTTAGGATCTGTACCCACTTGATATTCATGCGATCTTCTCTCAATATTCTCAAAAATAGCATAGAATCGATTAGCTTCACTTTTAAGTTGAGTATCCTCAGCTCTAAACCCTAATCCAAGAAACAATGCATGCTCCTTCATGATCCTGGACCAAAAACGTATTTCATCTAATGAGCGGACAACGAATTCATCCAATCTTACTCCCCCTTCGCAAAATATCACTTGCTACAGGTATATGGAGTTGTTTTGTCCATTATGATATATAGAAATTGGAACATCGATTGCGGAGCAATATCGCCAAATTTTCTGTTCCCCACACTATCTACATACTTTTATATTATAACTAAGATACAAATGGTGTAGGAGGTGGCTCAATGATCGGTTCAGCTTTGGCTCAATGCATACATACATGTGGTGCACACGGTACCGAATTAGCAAATTGTATTCTGATGATGTTAGGCTTGAGATAAACAACTTTCCCTTTTGAATTCCCCCTAATAAAAGACTTGTGATTAAGTTAATCATGAGTCTTTTTATTATTCCTCAGCAGACATAGAAAAAGCACCTCTTAGGGTGCCTTTTTGAAGGATATACAACGAGCATGTGAACCATTTCTTTCAAGAACCCCACCCTTTTCTTCATTCACTTGTATGTAAGTGATCATGTGATACAAGCATAATGCCGCCCAGTGATTGGGTTCATCCAATAATCCTCGCTAGGAGCTTCTGGATTCTTGCATATGGATGTAATTGATACCTTGTGAAGTTAATTTCGAATCACTAACATCGGCAATTAGAGCCTGATTTTTTTTACCCTTTCCCCGCGAAAAACTAATATTGCTTGCGAGCTTATTTTCAGAAATCTGCTGTAAAGCACTGTGAAATCCATCTAATGTTGTTCCTTCGAAATCTCCCAATACGGGTTCTTTTCCCACTTCAATAATCTTAAGTATCTGGTAAATCAATGTCTTTGTGGCCGCCATGTTTGTCACCTCCATTGTTATCATTATATTCGACAGCAGCAAGCGCTTACCTCTTATTTCCAAAATAACTAAGAAAAGCGTTCTCATTTAATGCTTTTTTGTGTATATTCACTCTTCGATTTCATATTTTATTATTTTTTACGATTGATTTCTGTCCTAATATATTCTACAATAGGCACATAAACGCGCGTTTATGAAAAGAGGGGACAACATGCGCAGCGAAGATATAGCCAAGTTGGCCGGGGTTTCCCGAAGTACGGTATCCCGCGTGATCAACAATTACTCCAATGTCCCTGAAGAGACTCGTGCCAAGGTGCTGAAGGTCATTGAACAGCATCAATACGAGCCCAATAGTTTTGCTCGTGCTCTGGCTGGTAAGAAGACGGATACGATTGGATTATTCGCCATCAGTATGAACGAGAAGGCAAACACTACCCGGATCTATCAAAACAACTACTTCGCTCCCTTCGTCGATGCTGTAGTAGACACTGCGAATGCTCGAGGCTGCTATGTTTTGATACATACCGTATATTCTCCCGATGATTTCCTAAAGGTTAAGCAGGCTTTCCTGCAAAAACGGATTGACGGCGGTATCATTGTCGGCACTCAAAAGGATATTGATATCGTTAGGGAAATGGTAGGCTTGGACGCTCCGCTCGTCCTTATTGATTATGACATTTCAGAGATTATGGCGGAGCATCTGGACCGTAATCATCTGGCCATCGTGAACTCTAAAGACTACGAGGGCACGACGGAAGCCATTGAATATTTGATTGGTCTAGGTCATCAAGAAATTGGCATTATCTGTGGGCAAATGAATACGTATTCCGGGCGGGAACGTTATATGGCTTATGCGGATACGTTGAAGAAGCATGGCCTGCCTCTGAAAGAAAACTTCGTTCTGAAGGGTGACTTTCTAAAGGAAAGAGCCTATGAGGAAATCAAGAATTTGCTCTCTAGTGGCGAATCCTTGCCGACCGCATTCTTTTCTGCCAACGATGACATGGCCATATCAGCAATGGAAGCGTTCTCGGAGCATGGAATCTCCATTCCAGAGGATATGTCTCTTGCTGGATTCGATGATATCCAGATGGCATCCCGTATCCAACCCAAGCTGACCTCTGTGAAACTTCCGATTTATGAAATGTCCAAGGCTGCCGTGGAAAAGGTCATTGAGCTGTGCGATTCAGAGCAGCCTACCTTTAGCACGATTAGCTTTCCGGCCCGATTGGTCGAAAGAGATTCTTGTCAGCACCCGAAGAAGTAGCAACTTTCCAGAGATAAATATTTAAATGTATTCACCTTTCCCTTCCCCGAGGGACTTTTTTCCCAAAGACATAAACGCGCGTTCACAATCGAAAGGAGACTTTTCACTCATGAAATTCGGAACCTTTGACGACACTCGTAAAGAGTATGTAATTAACACCCCAAAAACGCCTTACCCTTGGATCAACTACCTCGGCAACGAGCAATTTTTCGGCCTGATCTCTAATACTGCCGGAGGTTATACCTTCTACCGGGATGCCCGGATGAGAAGACTTACCCGTTACCGGTATAACAATATTCCGCTGGATACAGGCGGACGCTACTACTATCTGTATGACGACGGTGATTTTTGGACCCCGGGCTGGATGCCGGTTAAGCGCGATCTCGATTTCTACGAGTGCCGCCATGGTCTGGGCTATACCTCCATCACTGGCGAACGTAATGGCATTTCCGTAAATCAGCTTGCTTTCGTACCGATGGGACACAATGCTGAAGTACACCGTCTCGTGGTGAAGAATACCGGCACAGAGAAGAAATCCGTGAAGCTGTTCTCTTTTGCCGAATTCTGCTTATGGAACGCACAGGACGATATGACCAACTTCCAGCGCAACCTGAGCTGCGGTGAGGTGGAAGTCAAGGATTCTGTCATTTATCACAAAACCGAATACCGCGAACGCAGAAACCACTACGCTTTTTACTCGGTAAATAAAGAAATCGCCGGCTTCGATACAGACCGCGAATCCTTCGTAGGCATGTACAATGGCTTGGATGCTCCACAGGCAGTTGCTGCCGGTGAAGCTACCAATTCGGTAGCCAGCGGCTGGTCGCCGATTGGTTCCCATGCCCTGAACATCACGCTGGAACCAGGCGAAGAGCAAAGCTTTATCTTCGTGCTCGGCTATATCGAGAACCCTGAAGATGAGAAATGGGAAGCTCTGAATGTCATCAACAAAAAACCGGCTCTGGCTGTCATCGAACAGTTCGCTACTGACGCTCAAGTAGACGCTGCTCTAGCTGTTCTGGCTGCACACTGGGACAACCTGCTGTCCAAATATCAGATCCAAAGCGGTGACGACAAGCTTAACCGCATGGTTAACATCTGGAATCCATATCAATGTATGGTTACCTTCAATATGTCCCGCTCTGCTTCTTATTTCGAATCCGGCATCGGCCGCGGTATGGGGTTCCGGGATTCCAACCAGGATTTGCTTGGCTTTGTGCATCAAATTCCTGAACGTGCTAAAGAGCGTATTCTGGATATCGCAGCTACCCAATTTGAAGACGGCAGTGCTTATCACCAGTATCAGCCGCTTACGAAAAAGGGCAACAATGAAGTCGGTACCGGCTTCAACGATGATCCGCTTTGGTTGATCTTGGGAACAGCTGCTTACATCAAAGAAACTGGAGATACCTCCATTCTGGATGAGCAAGTTTCGTTCGACAGCGATCCAAATAACACAGCTACCCTGTTCGAGCACTTGAGACTTTCCTTCGAACATGTAACAAATAACCTCGGACCTCACGGCTTGCCGCTGATTGGCCGTGCGGACTGGAATGACTGTCTCAACCTGAACTGTTTCTCCAAAGAGCCGGGTGAATCTTTCCAAACCACTGCCAACATCGAAGGTCGTGTAGCTGAATCTGTCTTCATCGCGGGTCTCTTCGTCTTCGTTGGCCCAGATTATGCTGAGATTTGCCGGATGCGCGGACTTGATGATATGGCCGTTGATGCGGAAAACAAAATCAACAACATGAGTGAAATTACTTTGACACACGGCTTTGACGGCGACTGGTTCCTACGCGCTTATGACCACTACGGCGACAAGATTGGCAGTAAGGAAAATGAAGAGGGCCAAATCTTTATTGAGCCGCAAGGCATCTGTGTTATGGCTGGTATCGGCGTAGAAAACGGTCAAGCTGAAAAAGCCCTTACGTCCGTTCAAGAACGTCTGGATACTAAATACGGCATCGTATTGCAACAGCCTCCTTATTCCAAGTATTATCTGAATCTGGGTGAAATTTCGACGTATCCACCTGGCTACAAAGAAAATGCCGGTATTTTCTGTCACAATAACCCTTGGATTATGATAGCTGAGACCATGCTTGGTCATGGCGACAGAGCATTTGACCTGTATACAAAGATTGCTCCTTCCTACTTGGAGGACATTAGCGAAATCCACCGCATGGAGCCTTATGTATATTCACAAATGATTGCCGGTAAAGATGCAGTACGTCACGGGGAAGCGAAAAACTCTTGGCTGACTGGTACCGCTGCTTGGAACTATGTAGCGATTACCCAATCCATTCTCGGTATACAAGCGGACTTCAACGGGCTGAAGGTTGATCCTTGTATTCCTACAGAGTGGGACAGCTTCGAAATCACACGCGTATTCCGCGGAGATACCTATGTTATCCAAATTAAGAACCCGAACCATGTATCTAAAGGTGTAGCAAGCATCACTCTTGATGGTGCAGCTGTTGAAGGCAATATCATCGCTCCAGTGGGCGACGGCGCTGTACATCAAGTGGTAGTAGTACTTGGTTAAGCTGCAATAATTCATATTTTCCATATAAAAAAAGCAACCCGGTCCTCCGCTGTAACAGCGAGTAAGGACCGGGTTGCTTTTTGTTCATTCTACCCTCTAATATAACATTCAGGATTTGGTTTCAGGGATCCACACCTTCATTTCTCCACTGCCGCGGTTCCCCCATAAATAATAAGGAATAGCCTTTACTGCAACAGCTTCTACTGGTGCCTTCACTCTTCCGTAAAGCCCACCGCTCCAGCCCTCTTGGTTGATTCGGGAGCCACTGCCTCCTACCACTACTGCACCGCCTAGCAATGTCTCATCGAAGGTTTCAGTGAATGCTCCATCTTCACTTAAGGATATGGAGCTTAATGGCTCACCGTTATCGGCTCCTTCGAGGCAATACACCAGTGGACCGCGCTGAATAGCGATTTTGTGAGCATCGGCACGGAGATTTGGATGGGCATATATACGGTGCGCCTCCATAGGAACACATATCTCAATCATATCTCCGGCTGACCATGTTCTATGGATAACCCGATATCCTCGATCTACACCTTCCTCCATGGAGAGGATTACTCCGTTAACTTTGATCTCCATCCCTCTACTCCAAGACGGAATACGTAAAGCAATCCCAAACTCAGCTTCTGCTGCGGGATTAACCTTCAGCGTGACCGTTCCATCCCAAGGAAACTCAGTTTGCTGATGAATTGTAACTTCAGTATTTCCCAGCTTCGTTACCACTTCGCTGCCAATGTACAAATTTGTGTAAATTGTATCGTCATGGGTAGTGTAGATATACTGATTGAGCGAGGTAAGCAGGCGGGCTACATTAGGCGGGCAGCAGGCGCAGCCGAACCAGCCTTGTCGCTCCGATTTGACATGATGTTTATCCGGATTACAGCTGCAGGCCTGAGGCCATACTTCGAGCGGATTTACATAAAAGAAGTGCTTGCCATCCTGCGCCATGGAACCAATCACATTGTTATATAGCGCCCGCTCCATGACATCGGCATATTTGGCATCTGGGCTCAGTTTCAGCATTCTCTTGGCAAAAAAGATTAAGCCTATTGAAGCACAGGTCTCTGCATATACGGAATCATTAGGCAGGTCGTAGTCGAACGTGAACGCCTCGCCTAAATGTGTAGATCCGATCCCACCGGTAATATACATCTGCTTATCGACGATATTATTCCACAATCTCACACAAGCATTGTAGAGCTCTTCATCATCTGTAAGAGCAGCTAGATCAGCCATAGCGGTGTACATGTAGACAGCGCGAACGGAATGTCCCACCGCTTCTGTCTGTTCTTTTACCGGAACATGAGACTGGTTATATTTCACATCCAGATGGTCCATCTTCCCTACCCAATAACTCATCTTTCCACGATTCTCCCATTCCTGGACGAGAAAATGCGGCTGCTGTCCTCTCTGTTCAATAAAGAAGCTGCTTAGCTTCAAATATCTATCTTCTCCTGTCAAGTGGTACAATTTGACCAAAGCCAGTTCGATCTCCTGATGGCCGTCATAGCCCTTGAGCTTGCCTTCTTCCGGACCAAAGACAGAATCAATATGATCTACCATTCGGCACATGATCTTCAACAGCTTGTCTTTACCAGTGGCTTCATAGTAAGCAACAGCAGCTTCAATGAAATGTCCGGCGCAGTACAGCTCATGACAATCGTTAAGGTTTGTCCAGCGCTTCCCGGGTTCTTTTATCGTAAAATAAGTATTTAAGTAACCGTCCTCCTGCTGTGCCTCTCCAACCAGGTTAATCACCTCATCGGCTTGGCTCTCCAGTACCTCATCACACTTTATACTCAGAGAGTAACCTACAGCTTCGAGCCACTTAGCCACATCGCTGTCCTGAAATACAAAACCATAGAATTCACCTTTCTTCCGACCCGCTGCAATCTCGAAATTGGCTATCGCGTGGCTTGGCTCAGCTTCCGGCACTCTGTCATGCAGAGCCTCATATTGATAAGGAATTACAACATCCTGAACCAGACGAATGTAGCGCCCCCAAAAGTTATCCTGAATTGCAACGTTGTTCAATATTTTATTCATAAAATCTCCCTCTCAGTTATCCTATTTAGTACTGGCTAATTAAAATTATAGACTGTAAAATAAATTAAAAATACAATCATAAGCAACCGCATTTTTGTACTATTTCACACAACACACATTCCATTAACCTTAGAATTCCAGAGACCTTTAAAGGAGCTCCATTATGCAATTTAACCCTTCATATATTCATCTCTCTGCCCCGCCATTTCCGTATTTTCTGGAATGCGACCGTACTGTGTACCAGCCTGGAGACCAGCACCCAGATCGGAATTGTATCGGTGTATTCGACCTGCTTATTGTAGAACAAGGATGTTTATTTATCGGTGAAGAGAACAACCAGTGGGAGGTACGAACGGGTCACACCCTACTGCTGCTGCCAGACCGTTATCACTATGCTGTGAAACCTTGCGAGGAGATGACTACGTTCGTATGGATTCACTTTCATACCGTTGGAGATTGGGTTCAGGCGGAGAGCGATCCTGCCTTTATCAATCGGGAAGACCACTTGCGGCAATTCCTCACACACCCCTATACCATTCGAGTGCCTCAATTCGGACCTCTGCCTGATTTTCTAGAGCGCAAAACCCAGATGGATCAGTTGCTGCAGTTGTCCACTGGACGACGTTCCAATGCGGTCTGGCAGCAGCAGCGTATTTTTGAAGAGTTACTGCGAATGATGGATTTAGGCCAGCATGATGCCGCAGCCAGCCCAACTGTGGAAATAGCCGAGAAGACGGAGGCCTACATTCGCAATCATTATGCGGAGTCGCTTACCAATGCTTCACTCTCTACTGCCTTGCATTTCCATTACAACTATCTTGCCCGCTGCATGAAACGTGTTTATGGCCTTACTCCCATGGAATATTTGACAGACTACCGATTGGAACAAGCCAAGCTGCTTCTCCTCAAAACGGAAATTTCAATATCCATGATTGCTGAGCGTATCGGGTATGAAAGTACCGCTTATTTTTCCCGGCGTTTTGTCCATAAAACCGGAATATCTCCGCTTCGCTTCCGGAAACGTTATTCCCGTTAACTGGGGGCAATTGGTGTTGCCCGGCGGAATAAGAAAGGCTCCTGCGGACAAGCTATGTATCGTTCGTACTTTTCTATAAAGGAGTTGTGTTACATGGGTATTCTAGACGGTAATCCGAAGGACGAGCCGATGCATTACGGTGAAATATCAGGCCTTTGGCACTTTTCCACCGCAGCCAAAGCGATGTTCTCCAGCCTGCAGGCCTACCGTTATCACGCGGGGGATAAGGATTTAAAAAGAGTTATTGATGATTATATAGATCTAGCTCATCGAGAAATTAAAGATTGTGACAAGCTGCTCAAAGATAACGGGATTCTTCCTTCTCCTCCTCTCCCAGATCGTCCGACTGCCAAGCTGGAGGATATTCCGGTGGGTGCACGGTTCTCTGACCCTGAGATTGCAGCTATGCTCTCTGCGAATGTTGCGGTCGGCCTGGTCCATTGCAGTCAAATCATGGGCATGTCCATCCGTGAGGATATTGCCGCACTCTTCTTAAAGACTCATACCCTAAAGGCAAATCTAGGCCTTTCTATTCTGAGGCTAACTAAAGAAAAGGGTTGGCTTATCCCGCCTCCGCTTCAGGTGAAAAAGGAGCTTATACATGCTTAAATAAATTCCCAAATCCTGCGAAAGCAGGATTTTTCATTATACAGCTCTGCAAAAAACATTTCACGAAATGGAAATAAGTATGTATATACACGATCATATGTTCGTATTATAATGATTTCAGCAAGTTTCTCCACGAATAAGCATATTCATTAGACATGCCTTAATGTGGAGATGCTAAATATGCAGAGATGGCCTAAATACCCTGTTATTCTTGTGGGGAGTTTGCTGATTGCAGCAGGGACTAACTTCTTTTTGGTTCCCTACAAAATTTTGGATGGGGGAATCATTGGGGTTGCTCTAATTCTTAATTATATATCTGGAGCCAAAATCGGACTATCCATCCTACTCTGCAGCTTGCCAATATTCCTGCTGGCGTGGTTCAAGAATCGGGAGATCATTTACAACAGCTTGCTAGGCCTGATGTGTTCATCGTTCCTAATTGAGATTACGGGACCTCTCAAGTATTACTTTTTGTATTATATTGAGTTAGGCTCTATTTCCTCCGCTATCATTGGCGGTTTTCTAATGGGGAGCGGTTTGGGAATTATGCTGCGTTTTAAGGCCAGTACAGGGGGAACAGATTTTCTTGCTCAATTTATGAAGGGGTACATTCCACTCAATGTCGGAATTCTAATCTTTTTGACAGACGCCGTGATTATCAGTGCAGGAGGTTTACTCATTTCTAAGGAAACTTTCCTTCATTCAATTTTAACGATAGCCTCCGGCGGAGTGGCAACAGGTCTATGCACCCTCGAAACCTGAATCGAGAGGAAATACGCATGCATACACACAACCATATGTTCGTATTATAATAACAAATCTGCCCGTGCCTATATTAACGGGAATGTACACCTATACTTATAGCCCTCACCTTGGAGCGTGTGAACCCATGAAAAAAGAGCGTATCATTATGCTGTCCGACTGCCAAAGCTTCTATGCCTCCGTAGAGAAGGCATCTAACCCCCAGTACAGCAACCAGCCGCTAGTCGTTGCCGGAGATCCGGCCAGACGGAGTGGAATCGTACTGGCGGCCTGTCCTCTAGCCAAGAAATTCGGCATTACTACTGCAGAGACCTTGAAGGAAGCACTAGCGAAATGCCCTGAGCTGATTGTGGCCAGGCCACGAATGCAGCATTATATAGATGTCTCCGCCCAGATTACGGATATTTTACGCAAATTCAGTGATTTGGTGGAACCTTATTCCATTGATGAACAGTTTATTGATATTACAGGCAGCCTTTCCTTATTCGGCAGCCCGCGGCAGATTGCCGCAACCATTCAAGATGTAATCCGCAGGGATACAGGTGTATATACGCGAATTGGTATCAGCTATTCTAAGGTTACCGCCAAGATGGCCTGCGATCTGTGGGCCAAGAAGAACAGCACAGGCCTGTTCTCTCTTTCAAAAGAGCAGCTCCCTACCCTGCTGTGGCCGCAGCCTATCGGCCAACTGTTCATGGTAGGCCGCCGCATGTCAGCCCATTTCCACAGCATGGGCTTAATTACCATCGGCCATCTGGCCCAACTGCCCTTAGCCGAACTGAAGTGGCGGATGCGGGAAAAATTCCGCAAAAACTGCGATATTGATGCCGAGTTGTACTGGCGGATCGCCAATGGAATTGACGACAGCCCCGTGAATCCTGCTACCTATGAAGCAGCACCCAAGAGTGTCGGCCACCAAATGACCCTTCCCCGAGATTACCCCACGCTGCCGGAGATTAAGACTATACTCTTGGAACTATCGGAGTTGGTATGCAGACGGTGCCGTAACCTGAAGATGAACGGTGCAGTTGTATCTGTCGGCTGCCAAGGCGCCAGCTTCGATCAACCTACTGGGTTCTCGAGGCAGGTCACCATGAGCGACCCGACCAACGCTACCAATCTGGTATATGAAGCAGCCGTAGCCCTATTCCGGGTGCACTGGGATGGTCAGCCTGTACGCCGGGTTCACCTCAGTCTCTCCAATCTTAGTGATGAGAACCAGTACCAGCTAACACTATTCGAATCACGCCCCCGCTACCGGGAGCTGGAACGGGCTACCGATGATTTAAAGGATAAATACGGCGATACCATTATTGGGCGGGCCGCTTCATTTACCGGTTCCGGGCAGATCAAGGAACGCGCCGGCAAGATCGGTGGGCACTATAAATAAGATTCTATAATAACCAGTCCAGCTTCTCCCTCCAATTTCCGGGTCATATCTCTGACAATTCTTAAAAAATATCTATTAGGGTTGATATTTTTGCGAAATGAGGCGACAATCGTTAGATATAACATTCTAGGGGAGGGTCGAAGAAGTTGGACAGCACAGGTTATAACAGCAATACTTCTATACACGAAATTATTGACCTATGCCTCCTCGCCGGAAAAATCATGCTGCAGAGCGGTGCGGAAACTTACCGTGTAGAGGATACTATGACACGTATGGCGGCATCTCTTGGATTCCCGGGAGCCCATAGCTATGTAACGCCAACCGTAATTATGTTCACTACCAGCAGGATCGAACCCGTCAAGCTGTTCCGAATTGCGGAGCGGACAACGGATTTGCAAAAGGTATCCGAGGTCAATGACATCTCACGCCGTCTCAGCGAACGCCAAATTACGGCCGCTGAAGCACGCGAGCGCCTCAGTGAGGTAGATGACGCTGCCCATGCCTATCCCATATGGCTGCAAATTGCCGCTGCTGCACTAACGGGTGCTTGCTTCACAGTGATGTTCAAAGGAAGCTTGTGGGATGCTCTCCCGGCGTTATTTATATCAGGATTAGGATATGGCGCAGTGATTTATTTGCATCGGATTGTACAAGTGAGATTCTTTGCAGAATTCTCCGCGGCTTTCCTAATAGGCCTTCTCGCCTTTTATTCCGTCCAATATGGCTTAGGACAGGAAATGGATAAAATTATTATCGGTTCTGTAATGCCTTTAGTACCAGGGCTGCTCATCACAAATGCGGTTCGTGATTTAATGGCCGGCCACTTAGTCTCAGGTTTATCTAAGGGAGCCGACGCTTTTTTGACGGCGTTTGCAATCGGAACCGGGATTGGTCTGGTGCTCTCACTTTTTTAATCATCCCTGCGAAAGAGGTTAGTCGTTCATGATTTTGCAACTTATAACCAGTTTTATCGCCGCTGCTACGTTCTGCATCCTGTTCAATGCTCCCAAGCGCGCCCTGCTGCAATGTGGAATTGCCGGTATGGTAGGATGGATGGTTTATCTACAGCTGGATCGGGAGTGGGAAGCCGTCATCGCCACCTTCGGCGCTACGGTCGTTGTGGGTGTTATCAGCCAAATTTTTGCCAGATCTTTCAAAATGCCTGTCATCATTTTTAGTGTTGGCGGCATAATTCCACTTGTACCAGGCGGTATGGCTTATGACGCTATGCGGAAATTCGTGGAGAATGACTATACTCAGGCTGTACAAATTGCTACACAGGCATTATTACTCTCCGGGGCCATCGCTACAGGGCTTGTTCTAAGCGAGGTTCTCGGACAAATGTTCCGCCGGACAAGCAAATAAAGGGTGCTCATAAGCCATACACAACTGCCTGCTGAGACACCCCTTCTGCTCGAAGACCTACTCACAAAAAAAGTCCGCTTGTATAAGGATTCAATCCTTATACGGCGGACATTTTTTATACGAGTACACTGTTGATGTTGTTATTCTTAATCCAGGATAAAGCTAAAGTGCCTTCTCCGGCATGTATGCCCGCTACTGGAACAAAGGTCATAATCTCTGTTCGTAAGGCGGGAGCCATATCTTTGATTTCTTCCTCAAGCAGCAGTGCTTCTTCCATATTATTAGCATGCATAATGCATACGTCTTTAATTAATTCCAGATCCTTCTTCAGGATTTCAAGCAGCCGCTGCTTAGTTTTCTTAAACGTCCGAATCTTCTCATCCACAATAACCTTACCTTCATCAAAGCGAAGTAATAAATGGATACGAAGCAATTGCCCCAGAACTAACTGGGAACCCGATAACCGTCCACCCCGATGAAGATGCGCCAAGCTGGAAGGTATTAAATAAAAGGACATATTCTGAATAATGTTCTCAATCTTTTCTTTGATTTCATTCACCGTGAAACCCATGTTAGACCACTGAATTCCGCGCATAATCATTTCCCGAATCGGATAAGCACCGACTTTGGAGTCAATACCAACAACAGAAACCTCTGCGATATCGGCAGCCTGCAAAGAAGTATAGAACGTACCACTAAGCTCCGAAGAGCAATGCACGGCGATAATTTCTTCGTATTCTTCTTTTAGCTTCTCATACAATTCGACAAACTCACCAATAGGCGGCTGTGAGCTGCTTACCTTTTCATGCAGGCGCATTTTATCATAGAACTGTTCCGGTGTAATTTCTATATTTTCTTTATAGCTCTCATCATTAACAATTAAGCGCAAAGGCACTATATACACATGATTATTCTTAGCGAATTCTGGATCAAGTGTACTGGTGCTGTCCGTTACCCAAGCGATCGGTTTCATAGAGTCACTTCTCTCTTTCGTGAGGAAAATAGTTGGATGAATCTTATAAAGTATACCTGAAAAACAGCGTCATTACACGAAAAACGCGACTTTCTTGCGAACTTTTTCCGACATTTTAGCGCATTATATATGACAAATATACCTATTAAAGCGAGGGTGTTTTATGTTATGGAAACTTGATTTCCTATGATTTTTTGGTAACTGGCGATGTCCAGTCTTCTGCCGAACTTGCTCCCAATTTCCTTGAAATAGGCACTTTGTTCATATCCATTTTTCCGAAAAAGCTGACGGCTTGGCTCATTTTCCGAACAAACAGTAGCTACCAGCACATGGAATTTAAGTTCCGCCGCTTTCTTTTCTATAAAATGCAGTGCACTCTGTCCAATCCCCTTACCCGTACAGTCAGGTTTCAGATATACACTGATCTCACCAGAGCTATCGTAGGCTTGTTTGTTCTTGTGGCGTGTAATTAGCACATAGCCCTGCATTTTACCATTTTGCAGGATCGCAAATGACTTGAACCTAGTATCGCCATTCAGCAAGCTATGCTGCATTTCGGATAAGCTTAAAGGTTCAGTGTGAAAAGAAACCGTAGTGTTCAACACATAATAATTATAAATATCAAGCACATCCAGCAGATGCTCTTCCCCGATTTCTGTAAAAGTAAGCATTGCATCCGTATTATTACTCATCCTCATGAATCCCCCATTTATAATATCCAGATAATTGAGACCGATTCCGATAATTATAACGTAAACCTTCAAACCAGGGCAAAGCTCAACATTGTCTATTGACTAAAATATTTATTTGTGTTATGATATAGTATTTAGCTATTGAAATTTAATGGTTATTTAAGTAAGATATGCATTAGCCAAAAGAAGTCACTCTAAGCTCATAATGGAGGGATTCAAATGCATATTGCTAAAGGAATAGAAATGCTGGAGATATCAGTGCAAATTATGGGTGGAAGTGACACAATCTACCCAACACTACTTTGGGATGAGGATATTGCTGTATTGGTGGATACAGGATATCCCGGATTGCTCGAGAACTTTAAAGCTGCTTTTAAAGAGGCGTCTGTACATTGGTCCAAACTTCACACGGTAGTGATCACTCACCAGGATTTGGATCATATTGGGAGCTTACCTTCCCTGCTAACTGACTGTAGTTCCAAGCTGGAAGTTCTGGCTCATGAAATCGAGAAGCCCTATATTCAAGGTGACAAAATGCTGCTTAAACACACACCCGAGGCCCTAGCAGCGGCTGAAGCTATGATTCCTCCACATGTACCCGAGGATTGGCGGCGGGCATTTCTCTCAGTGCTCTCAAGCCCGCCCAAAGGAAGAGTGGATAACACGATTAAGGACGGGGAATGGCTGCCTTTTGCAGATGGAATTACAGCAATTCATACACCTGGTCATAGTCCAGGGCACTTAAGCCTGTATCATCATGAGAGTCAGACCCTCATAGCCGCTGATGCCTTAACCGTTTTGAATGGTGAACTCCATGGACCCGATAGTAAGGCAACCCCCGATATGCAAACAGCCCTGCTGTCGCTGTCTAAATTCGCTGATTTTGAGATCAAGAATGTCATTTGCTACCACGGGGGACTGTACCAAGGGGATGATGTAAATCAGCGTATCGCTGAGTTGGCATCAGTGGTGATATAAGCACTTGAATATACTAAAAAGAGGCATAGCCGTTACCCGGCTCCGCCTCTTTTTGTGAAAACTAATTAGATCAAATGATTCTGAGGCCCATTAATTTCTATAATCAGTGTTTCACTATTAATTGAATCCCTATGTTCCACGGATCTCTGAAAGCTGACACACCTTCCACTTCATCTACTGTGTATCCTGCTTGGCGGACACGTTCCACCACGTTTGCACGTTCTTCTTCATTAGGCATCCATAACGTGAAGTAATCTATTCCCGCCGCATTCTCTGGGGCAGCAGGCGCACCTTGACCCGCCCAAATATTAAGACCGATATGATGGTGATAACCTCCAGCCGAAATGAACATAGCCGCGTCCCCATAATAAGCAGTCAGATCAAAGCCGAGCAGATCAACATAGAACTCTTTAGCTTTGCCCAGATCACCTACATGAAAATGAACATGTCCAATAACGGTTTCCGCAGGCAGCCCACTCCATGTCAGATCTTCGGAAGCAGCCAGCAGCCCATCCACATCTACCGGATCCGTTGTCATTACAACATGGCCTTCTGCATCCTTTCTCCATGAATCCCTTGGACGGTCACGATAAATCTCAATGCCATTATTATCCGGATCTTGAATGTACAATGCCTCACTCACTAGATGGTCACCCTGACCCACATGAATCTCTGATGAGATCAAATTGCGAAGCACCAATCCTAGACTAGGACGGTCTGGAACAAGAATGGCAAAGTGATATAGTCCTGCAACCGAATTATTACGCACCACCTTCGCATTCTCAATCTCCCGCAAAATCAATAAAACATTCTGTCCATCCGCAGTCATCTCTACTTCACGGCCAGCCTTCCGTAAAACTTTCAGCCCCACGACATTCTGGTAAAAATCCAGCGAACGCTCCAATTGGCTTACTCTAATCTGCACTAGCCCGATCTCCACATCTTGATGCAACGTTGTTGTTCCCATCATTTTAACCCCTCCCTATTCTCATTAAAATCCCAATAAACGATAACTATATAGATTGTACTTAAAATTTACTCATTGGGATTAGTAGTAACTACGGTGAATGTTTGGACTTCCAGCCGCTGTTGTCTCCAAATTTCTTGATTTATACCGCTGTTTGCGGATGAAATTCGGAGACAAAGGTGGTCGCTCTCGCTCTTCCAGTTCCAAAATCCCCCTTCGTCCCTATCACCCGATGTTATTTTTTAGTTCAATCTATATAGTATTCTTTATAAATACAGTCAATACATTCTTCTTGTAACCACTTATGTTACACCACTAACTTTCTTAAGTATAGTTGGTTTCTTTATGTTTGTAAAGAGCGACATTCGCAAATTTATAGGAAAAGGGTATCTCAGTCGCCATTTAGATAGCATTTGAGACACCCTCATTGAGTTGTATGAATATAAAAGTTACTTTCTAAACGTATTATACACTCGATCAGATTTAAGAAAATAAGGAATCCATATGGCGCAGGTTACCACAGATTTTAATATATCTCTTAATGCATTACCATCTTGAAGATCTCTAGCCATGGGAATTTGTTGAAGCGCTGCATAATCTATAATGCCACTGATTAGACTGGCGCTATAGAAAATAATCATAAGCTTAGGGAAAATCATTTTTTTAGCATACAAATTAAATAGGATATAAATAGAGAACAGTAAAAAAAGAATATTAAATGCAGCTTCATAGATAATTACAGGTGCCCATAAAGGGTGATAATAATCGGATCGCTTACTCGTAAGAGTGTCCCATGTCTCCGCGCTAAATGCCGGCAGAGCATATTGAAATAGTTGTATCAACAACATTATTATCGTTATATAAATACCCGCTTGCACAAGCACCAACCACCCCCCCAAGCCAGAAACACCTAGTAAAGGGTACTCATTATTTTTCTCTTGAATATTCGTTTCCAGAACAACACGTCCTTCTTTTATATTCTGCAGACTCTTAGCAGATGCTTAGAGTTATTTATTCCCAATTTACATTATTCCTTATTACACAAGAATTGTCAGCCTAAATTTTCACATCTGATAAATGAGAAACAACTCAGTATGTCATATTATATAACACAGAATTTCAAAATTCAGATTAAAACAAGTAAAAAAATAATTATTTAAAATTTTTGCGTTAAGTTTATTGACACATCCCCAAAAGCTATTTATAGTAACAATTAAGATTCATTAGCTCAACGACACAATGATGTGTCCTTCATGAGCACTATGTATCATTGTGGGCAGGTAAGCTTTTCGATTCTGTTTTTCCAACTCCAAAAACTAAATAAGAGTCAGTTACGATGACGTAGCTGCACATGGCAATGAGGCCGATTCACTTAATTCGCATGTTCTGCGGGTTCTGTTAGTCGGCCTTTTTTCGCCCAAAGATGAAATGAGAATGGAGGATTTACAGAGATTATTGAAGTGTTTCATGAAATCATGCAGTTCAACTATTAAAGGGGGCATTTGTGATGGAAGCAAAAAGTTTTCGTAAAGCAGGTCACTCACCAAGTTTGTTGTCAGCTTTTCTATATTTCGATGTAAGCTTTATGATTTGGGTACTTTGTGGGTCCTTATCCCTTTTTATTACTAAGGATTTTGGTTTGTCAGATACTCAGAAAGCAACAATGGTTGCTATTCCTATTCTTGGCGGATCCGTATTTCGAATACCGATGGGGATCTTGGCAGATCGTATCGGTGCTAAAAAGGCAGGACTTATTGGGATGATCCTTACCATACTGCCTCTTCTCTGGGGTTGGTTAGGCGGAACGAGCTTGCTTCAAATTCAATCCATTGGATTTTTGCTCGGTTTTGCAGGTGCGAGCTTTGCAGTTTCGCTTTCCTTAGCCAGCCGCTGGTACCCACCTCAATATCAAGGTCTGGCGATGGGGATTGCCGGAGCAGGAAATAGTGGTACTGCACTCGCTACCTTTTTCGGACCTCAGTTAGCAGAAGCTTATGGATGGCACAATGTGTTTGGTCTCGCTATTATCCCTTTGGTTATCGTACTTATCGTCTTTGCCATCCTCGCCAAGGATGCTCCTAATGCACCTGCTCCTAAAACCATGAAGGATTACCTGAGTGTTTTCAAATTCGCCGAAACTTGGTGGTTCTCCATTTTCTACGCAATTACCTTTGGCGGTTTTGTTGGGTTCGCCAGCTACTTCAGCATTTTCTTCTATGATGTGTATGGGGATAATGTTACCCCTGGTGGAATAACCAAAGTACAGGTAGGTTACTTGGTAACCATAACAGTGATCGCGGGCAGCTTCTTTAGACCTGTCGGTGGCTGGATTGCGGATAAGATTGGTGGAATGCGTTTCTTAGGCATTTTGTACAGTGTGATTACAGTTTGTGCGTTTGCGATTGCTACGATGCCAAGTTCGTTCCTAGTTATGCTCCTCTATACAAGTGTTATGATGGCTTGCCTTGGTATGGGTAACGGATCAGTGTTCCAAATTGTTCCACAACGTTTCTCTAAGGAAATCGGCGTTGTAACGGGGATTGTAGGAGCTGCTGGTGGTTTGGGAGGATATCTGTTGCCTAAATATATACTGGGTCCATTAAAAGAATCGACAGGATCACACGTAACTGGGTTTCTAGTTGTGGGCAGCATCGTTTTAGTCACCACACTTATCTTCTTGGCGGTTACACGCTCTTGGAGAAAGTCATGGGCTTCAACCGATTCCGGCATTAATTTCTAGATTTACTAACCTGTGCTTAAGCACTTCCAAGGCGGTGATCCAACATGACAACCCAAAAAGTAAAAAGCGTATGCCCCTATTGTGGTGTTGGCTGCGGAATCGTACTTGAAGTGTCCGGTAACCGCGTAGTCAAGGTCACAGGCGACAAAGAACATCCTGCCAACTTCGGCAGATTATGCACCAAAGGCAACTCATGCGCAGAAGCGATCACAGAATCAGGGCGGATGGAATATGCGTACAGCCGTCCTTCACGCAAGGATCAACCGATAAGAACTGGAATGGATGAAACCATTACAGAGACCGCCAATAGACTGCGCGCAATCCTGGATAAGCATGGCCCTGACTCCCTGTCCTTTTATGTATCAGGCCAAATGTCATTGGAAGCACAGTATCTGATTAATAAGCTGGCCAAAGGATTCGTGGGTACGAATAACATTGAATCTAATTCACGCTTGTGCATGGCAAGTGCAGGCAGCGGCTACAAGCTTTCACTGGGCTCGGATGGCCCTCCAGGTTCCTATGAAGATATAGAAAAAACGAACCTATTTTTTGTTATCGGATCGAATATGGCGGATTGCCACCCCATACTCTTCCTTCGGGTGATGGATCGGGTGAAGGCTGGAGCCAAGCTGATCGTCGTTGACCCGCGCCGTAATACTACGGCTGATAAGGCCTCTCTTTATTTGCCCATTAAGCCCGGTACTGACCTCGCTCTGCTAAACGGCATTTTACATTTGTTAGTTAAGAACGGCCACACGGATCCAGAATTTATTGCTGAATTCACCTCAGGATGGGATAACATGGCTGCCTTTCTGGAGGATTATCCACCAGATAAAGTGGCCGAAATCACAGGGCTTCCTGAGGCAGACATTCGGCAGGCAGCACAGTGGATTGGCGAGTCGCCAGAGTGGATGTCCTGCTGGACGATGGGCCTTAATCAAAGCACACACGGTACTTGGCATACTAATGCCATCTGCAATCTGCATTTAGCTACCGGCGCAATATGCAGACCTGGAAGCGGACCCTTCTCTCTTACCGGCCAACCCAATGCTATGGGTGGCCGAGAGATGGGTTATATGGGACCTGGCTTACCTGGACAACGTTCTGTACTCGTTGAATCTGATCGTACTTTTATCGAGAATCTTTGGAATATACCTCAAGGAACACTTAGAACAGAAGTGGGTACTGGCACGATTTCCATGTTCGAAAGTATGCAAGCAGGTGACATCAAAGCCTGCTGGATCATTTGCACGAACCCGGTTGCCACCGTTCCCAATCGCAAAAATGTTATCGCAGGTTTGATGGCCGCTGAACTGGTGATTACGCAGGATGCTTTCTATGATACAGAAACGAATCTTTATGCCGACATTATGTTGCCTGGAGCATTATGGTCAGAAGGCGAAGGCGTAATGATTAACTCCGAACGCAACTTAACACTAGCGCAAAAAGCAGTTGAACCGCCTGGTGAAGCCTTACCTGACTGGCAAATTATAGCCAAAGTTGCCTGCGAGATGGGCTACTCCTCAGGATTTTCATACACCTCCTCAGCTGAAGTCTATCAGGAAATCCAGCAGGCCTGGAATCCTAAAAGCGGCTATGACATTCGGGGCGCTACCTACGAACGATTACGTGAAACACCAAGGCAATGGCCGTGTGCTCCAAGCAGTACAGACCGAAATCCTATTCGTTACTTGAATAATGGGATCAGCCAAAATCTTAAAGTAGATGAAGAAGGTAACAGCCCGCGAATCGTATTCCCAACAGAAAGCGGTAAAGGTATATTTTTAGCACGCCCCTTCTTACCGCCTCATGAGATGCCGGACAGCGACTATCCTTTAGTCCTAAATACCGGCCGTTTACAGCATCAATGGCATACGATGACCAAGACTGGAAAGATTTCAAAATTGAACAAACTGAACCCGGGCCCTTTTATTGAAATTCATACTGAAGATGCGGCAACTCTAGACATACAGGATCAGGATCCCGTGGAAGTTCGATCACGCCGAGGGTTGGCCATACTACCCGCATTAATTACAGATAGAGTCCGTCCTGGCAATTGTTTTGCACCCTTTCATTGGAATGATGTTTTTGGTGAAAATCTTGCGATAAATGAGGTTACGAGTGATGCCATTGATCCGATTTCTCTTCAGCCTGAATTCAAATACTGCTCGGTGTCGATTACCAAAGCCTTAGTTCAACCTACACCCAAGCTCACTTCACCAGAGAAGACTGATGTTCGATCACCTATTCTTACAGCCAAAGCTACTAGCAAACAAAAGGAGGCCGTGCATATGGCGCAAATGGATACGCTCGCCAGCATACTGGGTATTGAATCATCTACGCCACTGACGCTAAATGATCATGAAAAAATATACGTTTCAGGACTCATAACCAGTCTACGCACAAAGGAATCGCTGCAATCTCCCGGCATTCCGGTCTTGCCTCCCACCGCTCCTCTTGAACCGACCAAGCGAATTTGGTTGGATGGCTTGTTGGCTGGATTATTCTCCCGGACCTATCTTCCTGAACCGATAACACCGGAAATTTCGACGCCAGCTCCGCAAATGGTGACAGCAGTAAAAGCTCCGGTCACTATTCTTTGGGCCTCGCAAACCGGAAATGCAGAAGATGCAGCACTCGACTGTGCCAAAACGCTTCAAGCCTCTGGTCATGATACCCGACTAGTGAATATGAATGACTATCCCATAGCAGAGTTGTCCCAGGAACGCTTTGTATTATTCGTAACGAGCACCTTCGGAGCCGGCGATCCTCCAGATAACGGTGAATACTTTTGGCGGTCACTGAATACAGATCACATCCTAAGCTTATCGAATCTTCAATATGCTGTTCTCGCCTTTGGAGATTCCAACTTTGATCAATTTTGTGGATTTGGGCGCAATCTAGATACTCGGCTGGAGCAGCTAGGCGCTCAGCGTCTTTATGATTGTGTCGATTGCGACACTGATTTTCAGGAGCAGGTTGAGACATGGATTCATGCTATTGAGGCGGTATTAGACGAGTCAAGCAGCCATCCAGCAAAGGCGCTTGTCCCTTTGGAATCAGCAGCTACACTTGAAATTCCTGACAAAAACGGATATGACCGTGATCATCCGCTTCAGACACACATTTTAACCAACCGCCTTCTTAGTAAAGAGAGCTCCGAGAAAGAAACACGTCATTATGTATTTAATCTTAAAAACACCAATTTACAGTTTGAAGCCGGAGATGCTCTTGGGGTCTGGCCGACCAATTGTCCTGAGCTCATTGAAGAGATTTTAGTTGCAGTCCAACTGGAGCCTAATATTACAGTGACGGTAAAAGAACATGGAGAAATGCCTTTACAAGAGGCTCTGCTTCGGCACTTCGATATCACTCGTATAACGCCGGCAATGCTCCAGTTCATTCATGATCAATCAAGCAACAGTTTTCCTAACGATCTTCTTAAAAAAGAAAATAAAAACCAACTGCAAAAATGGCTTTGGGGGCGTCAACTGATTGATTTACTTCAAGAGTTCCCAATAACCATCAGTGCAGATGCATTCATCCATATGCTCAAAGCTTTGCAGCCACGTATGTATTCTATTTCATCCAGCCCGAAGGCTAATCCGGATGAAGTACATGTAACGGTCTCCACTGTACGGTACGAATACAACGGAAAAATCCGCAAGGGTGTATGTTCCACATTTCTCGCTGATCAAGCGAAACACCATACTCAAATTCCAATCTTCATTCAAAAATCGGCTCATTTTCGCCCACCTGCAAACCCGGATGTCCCAATGATTATGGTGGGTCCCGGTACAGGTGTCGGACCTTTCCGCGGTTTTCTGCAAGAGCGTCAAGCAACAGGAGCAAAGGGTAAGAATTGGTTAATCTTCGGGGAACAACGTGAGGATAGTGATTTCTACTTCAAGGAAGAGCTTGAAAGGATACAAAATGAAGGTTATCTCCATCGCTTGGATACCGCCTTTTCACGTGACCAGTCTGAGAAAATCTATGTGCAGCACCGTATGATAGAGCATGGGGCCGAACTGTGGTCTTGGATAGCTGAAGGCGCCCACTTCTATGTCTGCGGAGATGCCAATAGAATGGCAAAAGAGGTCGATACTGCCCTCAGAAAAGTCATTCAAGAGCATGGCGGGATGAGCGCGGATGAAGCAGAAGTTTACGTAAGAGAGATGTCACAAACGAAGAGATACTCACGGGATGTGTATTAAGGGTTATACCCTTTCTATGCATTTTGCGCCTTATATAATATCAGGAGTAGTGTAATTACGCAGAGCTACGCGCAAGCTTGGCTCCTGCCACTCCTGGATGAACATTATAGTTACATTTCACTTCATCGTTAATTCCAAGAGGATATCAGCAACCTGGGAACCATACTTCTTACTGAGTCTTGCTTTACCGAGATTACTCTTCACAATTTTAACGATGCGGGCATCCTTACTTTGAGCAAAATTCCGAAGCATAGCGAAACCGGCTACTGGTTCACTCGCAACAAATACGCTAAGACTGTACTCCAGCCCCTTAGACAGCACACGAAAATGTTCAGGATCAGCCGGTATCGCATCACTTTTAGCGATTCCCTCCATAATCTCAGAAGCCAAACTTAGACAATACAAGGTATTCTCTTGCACCTTAAGTAAAGGCGGATGAGCTAGTGCCGCAACAAAGGCCCGCTGTTCAAGCGGATTCGCCCCCAGTTTCCAGGTGTCCAACAATTGGGATAGGAGTGTAAAATCATGCTCCCCAATACTTTGCAGCCCCATCGCAGCCGCCTCACGCATGCGCCATCGGGAATCATTCATTCCTGATTTGAGAATATGACGAATAACGCCTCTCCGATCCTCACCCGCATACCCATAGTAAGCACCACAGGCCCTAACTGCGCAAAAAGACAGGAACATAAGAGGTTCATTTGTATCCCCCTCTGCCTCTGATGAGTTTGCCCAGAAGTTAAGCAGCTCCCAGGCTGTATCTGTTAGCTCAGACTTACAAAAAAACCCCGTAAAGCTGTCCGACAACCCCAGGTTAGCCCTAGGTCCGGGCAGATGGCTTTCTTTTAACATATAATCGGTAAGCTGCCCCCAGTGCGCTTTATCATTGATCCATTGTTGAAAGGGAACTATCACCTTTACTTTCAGAGTCATCCTAGAACCCCCCCGTTGAATTCTATTCTTTCTTTGTAGATTTACTTATTCAGTATCGTTACTCCAAAATAATAAGAAGCCTCGTTTTCCGTCCCCCATGCAGCTGATATAACATAACGATAGTAACCCTCTTTTTCAGGCAAAGTAAAGCGCGGACCTGTATCTCCTAGCACCTTTTGCTGTAATCCTTGTTCATCTGTAATTTGTAGTGTGAGCTTGTCGGGTTTAGACGAAAACTTAATGGTTACCTCTTCTCCAGGCTCAGCATTTGCAGCATTTTCGTGTATCCTTTTGTAAAAAGCCCCCGGTTCTATCGGATCTCCGCATGTTCCAGGCTCCCCGGGAGTTGAGAACCAGCAGTAGGATCCTCTATGATAATTAATTGCAGACTTACCAATAGTGATATCAGGTTGCAACGGCCCCTCAGTCAATGCGGTTGGCTCCGGTGAGACAAATTTATAGATGTAGAAGGATAAGCCAACTGCAACAATAATAGTAAGAACAATAGCATATACTCGCGCAACCTTATTCACCGGTCCCAACCTCCCAATTCATTCGAAGGAGCTGCCCTATATCCGCTTAATTTTAAGCACTAGTCAGAATTATGGGCTCTCCCTTGGTAACGATAATCGTATGCTCAAATTGCGCTACCCGGCTGTTATCCGATACACTAAGTGTCCAACCGTCTGACTGCTGCTCCACATAATCTGCTCCGGTAGACAGGAAGGGTTCTATGGTAATAACCTGCCCCTCTTTCAGCACGGTGGTCACACGCGAATTGTAAAAAGGTAGGATTTCATACGGCTTCTCGTGCAGAGCCTTACCAATACCGTGGCTGCAAAGATTGCGGACCACATTATAGCCATGTTTACGTGCTTCCAGTTCCATAACTCTGCCAATCTCATTGACCTTCATCCCAGCTCTCAGATGATTGATCACACTCATCATTGTTTCTTCTGTACTGCGGCAGAGGTGCAGTATCTTGTCATCGTAGGGCGGCAGTTGAAAAGAAACCCCTGCATCACCGAAATAGCCATTCAGTTCTGCTGATACATCAATATTAATAAGGTCTCCAGCTTGAATAACTCTTGATCCTGGAATCCCATGGGCTACCTCTTCGTTCACACTGATACAGGTGCTGCCGGGGAAATTATACGTTTTCTTGGGGGCAGAATTGGCGCCAAATTGCTCTAATATTTCTGCTCCAATCTGATCGAGCTCCGCAGTTGTCATCCCGGGAGTTACTTTCTTTTTCATCTCGGCAATTGTATAGCCTACCACTTTCCCAACTGCTTTTAGCCCCTCTAAATCTATAGGTGTATCGCTAGTCATTTGGTTTCATTCCTCTCGTATTTATCAATTAATCGCTTATATTCTATTTTTCAAGGAGAGTTAGGTGCCACCTTACCTGTTCTAATTGGATGTGCGTAGTCCAATCTCCCGTTTTGTTCCGCTTGAGCCGCGGCTTCATTCCAATCATACTTAACTAGAATATGCTCAATGTTCCAGCTTTCTTCTTCTATTAGATCTCTGCGACATATACAATAACTTGCGTAAGGTGTTCCTGACTCCATGGTATGTGGGAAGGGTTCTTCATCTTGGTATGCGGGCAGACCTACACTACCCGGATTTACAACGAGTTTGCCCTCCGGAAGAGACATAGAGTGATACACATGGCTGTGACCACAAAAAATGATCTGCTGATTGATACTCTGCAGCTCTTCGGTCAATTGTTCTATTCTTTTATAGATCACATCTCCACTCGGCGCAATTTGCTCCAGGAGATAACGACTATTGTTCCAAGGGGTTCCATGACAAAAGAGCAGACTGCTATAGCTCCAGCTGTATTTATGATCTTTGATCCAGTCTTCATGGACAGTTTGAAGCAGAGGTTTGACATAATTAAAAGTGAGTGATTGGTATACATCCTGAAGTAGCAGTTCATCGCAATTGCCCATGATGTTTACGATATTATCACGCTGCATCAGAAGCCTGGCCGTTCCCAACGGGTCTACGGGTCCGAACAGACTGTCCCCCAAGTTCACTATGAGGTCAATATTACGCCCATCTGCATCCCGCAGAACAGCTTCTAGTGCATTCTTATTACTATGTATATCCGAGATCACTGCAATCGCTGCGAACAACTTCTCATCCCTCCAATCAAAAGCTACAGCAAAGTTCCTTCTTCAACTTCACATAGCTGTTCTAATTATAACAGATTCATAGTATTTCTCGTAAAACACAAAAAAGACTGAACCGATTTTAGAGAACGGTTTCAGCCTTTTTTCCAATAATAGAAGAAAGAACGTTAACTTATTACGCCTACCGTTCTAAGCCAAGCATCAGCTATGAGGGCATGACCTGCAGGAGACGGGTGTACACCGTCAGGTGCCCAAAAGGAAGACTCCGCTTTTACGGATGCTGCCGCAAATAGGCCATCAAGCGGAACTAGCAGTGCACCATATTCACGCGCCAACTCGCGTACGATATGTATTTTCGGATCCAGATCGGTACGCCAGCCTTTGCGGTCCTCAGGTACGGGCAGAACGAACGGCTCAATAAGAACCAGCTTAGCGTCAAGAGATTTCCGTGTACGCTCAATCAAATCACGATAGGAGGCTTCGAACTGCTCCGGCGTCGTTTCCTCTCCTGAATCCATGCAGCGCCAGGTGTCGTTAATTCCAATATAAATGGATACCCAGGTCGGCTTCAATTCGAGACAATCTTTATCCCAACGCTCTTGTAAATCTACTGCACGATTACCGCCTATGCCCCGGTTAAAAAAAGTAAGATTCTTCTCAGGAAACATATGCCCCAGACGCGAGCCAACCATTAATGCATAGCCTACACCCAGTGAGGAAGCGTCTTCATAATTCCGTCCCCAATCCGTAATACTGTCCCCTTGAAATAATATAACGTCATTTGTTTTAAAACTCATACATGGAATCCTCCTCAGATTAACTTTTACCAAAATAGCCCTATCTATTATATCAAATTTAACTTTACAAACGCATTGTTCCCTATTGTGCAAATTTATGAGTCACTTATAAGTTTAGTGTGATTCTCTTGAATTCACAAGAAATAATTTACATTTATGTACATAAAAAACTTAAGTTCTAAAGTACATTTCATCATTGACTCCAAGGTTACACTGTGATATGTTTAGTAAGTAACATATAGTAAGTTAATTTATTAATATCATTTATCAATGATTATTGATCCCACAAATAGACATGGAGGTTTTAATGATGAGTACTTTTACAGATTTAGTCCAGTCCCGCAGATCCGCTAATAATTTTGTTGAGGGTATTAAGATCCCGCAAAATGAACTGGAGGAGATGTTCTCATTGGCACGACTGGCCCCATCGGCCTATAATCTTCAACATACGCATTATAAAGTCGTTGCGAACGAAACTTTGAAGGAAGAGATTCGCAGTGGTGCCTATGGCCAATATAAAATCCATACCGCTTCCGCAGTAATTGTAGTGTTGGGGGATAAACATGCTTATCTTCAAGCACCTGAAATTTATGGTGGACTCAAAATGCTCGGAGCCCTGACAGAAGATCAATATGATCAAACCATCGAATCCATCAACAACGCCTACATAGGAAATGACACCTTCCAACGTGAAGATGCCATACGGAACGCATCCCTGTCTGCCATGCAATTCATGCTTATTGCCAAGGATAAAGGCTGGGACACTTGCCCGATGATCGGCTTCGATCCTGGCGCCATTGCAACAACCTTGCAGCTGCCTGAGAATCTGGTCCCTGTTATGCTGATTACTATCGGCAAAGATAACCAACACAAAGTTAGACCCCGTGGTTACCGCAAACCAGTGAATGAATTCGTAGAATTTATCGGAGTATAAGTTCGGGTATAAGTAACAAAACGAAATAAAGAAGCTGTCCGGACGGCATTTTGTACATGCCTTCAGACAGCTTCTTTATTTTTAAGAAATATTCATACTAACTAATTTGTTACAGATTCGCTTGCTACTTTTCTAAACCGCCACAGCACACTTTGGAAGTCACCGTGAAGATCCGGAATCGGCAAACCTGCATACATCAAGTGGTCACCACCATAAACGCCTCCACCTTCAACCCACTCATAGTCGGCCTCTGGATCAAGACCCTTCAGGCGCAAGTAGTATAGGGAATCATTAGGCTCAGCCAGGACCCGGGCATATACCACAACAGCCTCCGACTTATCCTCTGAGACGATCAGCCAAGAAGTTTCATTACCTTCAAATGGACTAAGTAGTCTGTACTGATCACCGAATTGAACGAGGTTACGCAGCTCTTTATACAAGGCTACCTGTTCACGAACGATTTCTTTCTCCTCTTCGGTAAACTTAGTTAAATCCAGCTCATATCCGAAGTTGCCTGACATTGCGATATGACCACGCAGCTCTAATGATGTATTGCGATGTACCTGGTGATTCGGTACGGCAGATACATGGCTGCCCATTGAACTAAGCGGGTAAACAATACTTGTACCATACTGAATTTTTAGTCGGCTTATCGCGTCGGTGTTATCGCTCGTCCAAGTCTGCGGCATATAATACAGCATACCCGGGTCAAAACGGCCTCCGCCTCCCGAGCAGCTCTCGAACAATACATTCGGGAACTCCGAAGTGATCCGTTCAAGCACCTTGTAGAGCCCGAGTATATAACGATGAGCAGTCTCACGTTGTCTCTCTGCAGGCAACAGCGCCGAACCAATCTCAGTCATATTCCGGTTCATGTCCCATTTCACATAAGAAATTGGAGCACTACGCAGAACGTCTGCGATTCGATCTCCTATAGCTTGGCAAACATCCTCACGAGAGAAATCAAGAACTAGCTGCTTCCGGCCTTCAGTTCTGCGGCGATTCGGTACATGCAGACACCAATCCGGGTGCTGGCGGTACAATTCACTATCCGGTGAGATCATTTCGGGTTCGAACCAAAGGCCGAACTGCATATCTAACTTATTCACCCGCTGAGCCAAATCATCCAATCCGGCAGGTAGTTTCTTAGGATCTACGAACCAGTCACCCAGCGAACTTTTATCGTCATCTCTGTGCCCAAACCAGCCATCGTCAAGAACAAACAGTTCCAAGCCTAGCTCACTGCCGGCCCGAGCAATACTCTCAATTTTGTCAGCGTTAAAGTCAAAATAAGTCGCTTCCCAGTTATTAACTAATACAGGACGAGTCTGATCACGGAAGGTGCCGCGGCATAAGCGGGTACGATACAATTTATGATAGGTTCTAGACATAGAACCCATTCCGTCAGCCGAGAATACTAACACAGCTTCCGGGGTTTGGAACGATTGTCCCGCTTCGAGCAGCCAATTGAAGTCAAACGGGTTGATCCCGATGGACAGACGGGTCGTATGGTACTGTTCAACCTCTACTTGCGCGGAGAAACCGCCGCTATATACAAGACTTACTCCGTATACATCGCCATGATCTTCATCGGCCCCTTTGGACAGCAAAGCTAGAAATGGATTGTGTGCATGACTGCTGGCCCCCCTGCGGCTTTCAACACCCTGCATTCCCGAAGCAAGAGCTCTTCTCTCCATATATCTTTCCCGTGCCCAAGAACCTGACAAGTGTAAGAGATCATAATTGGAATCACGGAAATCAATGCTCATACTAAGGCCACGAAGCAATCTGAAGGATTCTGTTCCTTCATTGATGAACCGAACCGAACGAGTAATAGCATTCAATTCATTAAACACTGTATAGGATAAAATAATACGCATCCCGGCTGTAGCATCGAACAACTCTAACTCCAGCGTTTCTGCTTCATCCTCATGTTCAACGTAGGTAGATGGAAGACCTTCGAGGGAAGGCTTGCCTTTATAAATTCGATGTTTGTCATAAATAGCTTCCGAAGCGGTAGTCCCGTTCTCGGCTTGAATCTGATAGGCTGGGTGACGGAAGTCCCCAACTCCGTAAGCAGGATATTCCTGCGGTAGTGTATCATACGAAATCGACATATCTTCCGGAAAAGGATTTGGAGAGAACGAGCATCTTTCTACTCGCTGCAAGATAGAGGACAATCCACCTGACCGGATTTTTTTGCCCCAATATACGTGCGCCGGTACTCCGACATGGAGAAGTTGAATAACATAGCTGGTTTCTTTACTTTGAAGATGAAAGATGCGTTCATTAGAGATATATTGAATTCCCATGGTACCCTCCGATTTCTACTGTTCTGCATTTTTTCAATTCATCTTTCATTATATAATGAAATCGCTTCATTTTCACTCCAACAATTTCATCTAAAATCCCCTATCATTTTACATACTGTAAAATAGCAATAGCTGCCCGTTCCCTTCGTTCCTCGTCATCGCTATGCAGGGCCTTCTTAAGAATTTCGATGGCTTGGGCTATAGTCTCCTCATCTAATTGTACAGATTTCGCTGTCACCCGCTCGCTCCCTAAAAGGTTTGAACTCCACTGGTTCAACTGTGCTCTGGCTAATGGATACTTAAACTGGCTTATCATCTCCGTTTGGGCTAATAGTTCTTGAACCTCTGAATTCATCTCAACAAGTGGAATTCGAGTTAACCAAGTTACTCCCCTTCGATGACAAAGACCAGTAGCCGCCGTATCTGACAGTTCATCATAGAAATAGTCTCCTAGATCACCTAGATGAACAAAATCTTGTTCGACAACCAACACATAGTCCCCGTCCTGCATCGTATGTACGAAAAGACTAACCATTTCTAACTGCTTCCGCAGCTCCTGATCCTTACTTCCACAGGCTGCCTCTAATCGCTCCCTCACTTGACTTTCCTCGACATTTTCCAAGTCTCCAATGCCCTGTAATCCAATACTTACAAAGTTATCCTCCAGAAACTTTGAGATCTGCTCAATGCCATAAGGATTTGATTTCATTTGGTACAGATTCATTTATTATTCCTCATCTTCTTTTAAGTAGTCGATAAAATGTTTATAATACCCTTTGGAACGTTCATTTACAAAGAGACCGTCATTATCGGGATCATCCAATAATTTATATAAGTTTGGACCTCCAGTATAAGGCTCAACCACGCATGACCGAAGCCTTGTCGCTTGAATCGCTTTGTTAGGGCAAGTGTAGATGCAGCGCATGCACCAAATACAGTTCTTGCCGAAGGAGACCCCTTCTTGGCTCTTTGAAATATTAGATGTAGGACAATCCCTAACACATTTCAAGCATAGCGTGCAGGAGGATGTAGACTTTAACCCTTTTGCAAACGTTTTGCCACCATGTGTGTCTTCAAAATAATAAACCATCCTCAGCATCCCCTGCAGCACAGGGTGGATCCGTAAAGTTCTCGGAGTCCTGTTCAGAATTTCCTCCACAAAGACTTCAACCTTCTTCAATGCCGCCTCATATAGCTGTTTATTCAAACGATCATCATACTTCATAAAAAAGTTACAGGGCATCGCTAAGATGGAGTTATGAAAGGTATCGTAACCTTTATCACATAAAGATCGCAGAACAGTGTTAGAAGCGCCATTATTAACATAGTGCGGAGAAGAGGCTGTCTTGAACACAAAAACTGGCGTCCCGAAGCCTGCAGGAAATTGATCAGCAAATCGTTCGACTATGCCAGAGGCACCAAATCCCAGTACAGGATGTCCAATACCTATAAGACCGTATGCTTCATAATCTATAGATTGTTTACCCTTAAGAATATCCTCAATTCTAAACAGATCTGGTCTCTGATCTTTCCGCTCTAATGCCTCCGCAAAGCGTTTAGCAATGATCTCCGTATTCCCTGTTCCCGAGAAATAAAAGATAGCTGTCTTCCGAACCTGCATCTTATCCCCTCCACAATCACTTCCAATATCAAGTAAATTATATCCTGTGTGTATCTTGGGATGCTATAAAAAACAGAGAAATCAAAAGATATAAAGCGCTTACATAAGGAATAAGCTTAAAACATGCCCAAATTTAAACTATTTGCGTTTTTACAATTTGGAGTAATCGGGTTATAGTTTAACTATCAACTCAAGGATAAATACTCTACTAGAAGGAAAGCTTGGCGAAAGGTAAAATCTATTCGGTAAGTAATCTTTAGTAGGAGGAATCCTAGAGATTGATACTATATCTTTTATCCTAACGGTAAAGATTTCAATTCATCTTTCTAACGAAATGGTAAGAGCTTCTTAAAGCTCAAATGATGAATAATCAATCAAATCGTACAAAGAAGATGAAACGACGAAATTTATCGGATAGGATAGGCTGCAGTTAGGCCAGCTCGGACGGTTTCTATCGAAAGAGTGCTAAGGATAGGATAAGGAGTCTGAGAAGAACATGGGTATAGTGCTTACAACGTAAACCCCTACTATTGATGAGGTATATCAATAATAGGGGTTTTACGTATGTAATCTCTTCAATTTCAACATGTGATTGGCTCCCTTTTGAAATTCATATGGGACCTCTATTTCTTCAACAATCCAGTCTTGACTAACTATAATCTCGATTAGGTTGTCTAAATGCTCATATCTTTTACAGGTCAAATCCACCACAGGAAAAATACGAATTTCTTCCCTCGTTACACGCATCAGCTCTTGAAGTGCTCTAACATGAAACTCATAATCCAGTCGATCTCCGTACATAAAGAGGAAATGCGCCGATAGGGTCAAATCAAAGGCTTGATCTGGAAATGGGAGCTCGGGCATAACAACGGGTACATAGCACTCTGGAGCCGAACTTCTATCTTTTGTGCTGTCTGTTAATGCCTCAACCCTAGCCTTTCTTAGATCGTCAATAGATTTAAAGTGCTCCCATAGATAGTTGTCTTTCACCTTATCCAGCTCATGCATGGCATGTTCGAGATCCTTACGTCCCTTTTCGGCGAGTTCTTCAGTGGTGTGATAGTAGGCAATATCAGCTGCGGTTGTATCTGTGCCCATTTGATTGGCTTTAGCTGTAAAAGAACAAGCGCCCGCCGGGCAATCCAGTATTTTACGATCAGCCAGCTCTCTCTCCTTCAGGTCGAACATACTCATATATTCATCAAATGTCCTTCCAAGAAACACGATACGGTCTAAATCCAGCTTCACCTCTTCACTACTCATTTCATCTCCCCTTCAAAAGAGTACTTCTAAACCAAAAAAATATTCCAATAAGAATAGGCAATATTGCAAAGAGAATGAAGTATAATCCCCCAAAACTCATTCCAACAAAAAATAACAAAATACCGTATAAGGGACTAATTACAAATGCCAATAAATACTTAAGGATTATGGGTCGGATCATTTTAATCGCAATAAAGCCATACGAAAACACAAGGATAGCTAACAATATAGCCATCATGTTTATCACCTCACAAGTATATTTACGATTTCTCCGTATAACGACCAGTGAACTACGATTTTATTATAATTGTGTTCGGGTTGAATAGGATAGTCATATCGTGTCTTGATTGAACTATTGTATCTCATTTTTAGTCTAAGGATTTTCATTTTTCTCAGTCTACAACCTTTTCTTCTAAAAAAAGACCGAACAAGGGTTAGCTCGTTCGGTCATCTCAATAACTTGAGTACATAGCCAAGGTCAAACTTTACCCAAACGCTTCCTTAGGAAGGCTCATTCCCCCATACTAGATTTCCTGTAATATAAGCTGGCACTTTAGCCCAATCTACATAGTTCGAATCTACCGCGTTAAAAGAATAATCTCCAACCTGGGTGTAATGGGTCCAATTCGTTTTTGCAATCCTCACCTGAACATCAATACTAGCACCAGCCGCCAAAGACCCTGCCGCACTTGTAAATCCAATCTGCAGATAAGTATCTGCGTCAGTTTTGGCTGATGACAGCTTTACAAAGGTCCCTTCCACATTCCCGCTTCCGACCTGAGACCAATCGCAGAAGAAATTCTGAACCTGCTCTCCGTCAATTGTGTAGTAATATCTCAATTTAACATCGGAGAGAGTGATCGCATTTGTACTCGTGTTAGTCAAACTGAACTTCGGATTTAAGGAATTTACGGAAGATGTCAAAGTACCGTTATACATCTGCACCTTTAGACCGGCAGTAGGTGCAACCGTTGTATCCACAAGGGTAACTGTCAGCGTTTTCGCTGCACCTGCATTGAAATTGAAGGTCAGTGTAGTTGTTCCAATCGCTTGGGTTGCCAAATATCCTTTCTTAATTGTTACAAGGGAACCACTAACGGTATAGTCAGTGCCGGCTACCAGTGTGGCCGCTCCATTCTTAATCGTGCTCAGTGAGTTACCGTTAAGGGTCAATGTCACTGGGATATCTACTTGATTCGCTGTCTTCTTATCAAAGCTTGCCGTTATCGGAGTAATCGTGGAGTCTGCAGCCGATGTTGTATCCACAAGAGTAACTGTCAACGATTTCGCTGCACCCGCGCTGAAATTGAAGGTCAGTGTTGTAGACCCGATGGCTTGCGCTGCCAAATAGGCTTTCTTAATAGTTACAACGGCACCACTAACGGTATAGTCGGTTCCGGCTACGAGGGTTGCCGCTCCGTTCTTAATTGAGCTCAAAATATTGCCATTAAGAGTCAATGTCACCGGAATATCGGCCTGATTCACTGTCTTCTTATCAAAGTTTGCGCTAATTGGCGTGATAGAAGAACTGCTGGCGGGTGGATTTACTGGATCGGCGTATAGAGTTCCACGGCCATTCGTTCCGAGATAAACACGTCCGTATATTCTCGGGTCTCCAGTGATCGCCATGTTGATTTTGGCGTACTGATGCGCGTCATCATTAATCCGCACCCAGGTTGCGCCAACATCATCAGAACGGAATACACCTCTTATGCCATCAATCTTTGCCACAGTATAAAGTGCCATGTAAGTTTGACTAGGTGCAGCCATTCCATAGCCGATTAGATCAGCTTCCTCCACGTTCGTCAACTTAGTGAAGCTTGTTCCAGAGTTCGTAGAGTGCCATAATCCGTACTTCTCTTCTACGGAGTTGCCTCCAGCAAACCAAATGTCTCCCTCAATTCCTGGCATAGCTTTCATACTAATTTGTGCCTGATTCGGCTGTAATCCAGCCACGTTATTTGTTGGGAATCCAGCTGCCGCCGTGGCGGTAAAGGACACTCCCCCGTCCAAACTAATATAAAACGTTCCCGCAAAAAATCCATAGAACTTGTTCTCATTGACTCTGTCCGATGCAACCTTTGCTCCTGCAGGAAGCCCAGTACTCTTAGTCCAGGAATTACCTAAGGTTTTGGAATAATACACCCCTATATCCGAGGTGCTCCAGAGTATTGAGTTTCCGCTGGCAGATACAGCTACCTGACCATGCCCTACCGTAGTCTTTGCTCCATCTGAGGGTTCTGAATTTGGCATGTACCAATTAGAGCCGCCGTCATTGCTCAGGCCAATCGATTTCATGCTTGGAGATTTTTCCTTGTCCGCACTACCCACACGAACTATAAAGGACGGACTTAGCTCCGCATAATCAATACTCATGGTCGTTGCCCAAGATGGGCTTGTCTGAAATTTCGTCGGTGCTTGGGTCAAATCCTCATGCCGGAAACCTGAGACGTCTCCAAGCGCAGTGATCAGATGTGAGGTGCCCGTGGGTGGACTGATTAAACCCAGAACCGCTGTTTCCTCTAATCCTTTAGCCATTACCGAAATATTTACCGTACCTCCTGTATCCCATGTGCTGAGGTTGTTTGTTCCGTAGATTGTTGCCCCTGTGCCATACATCATCCGGTTGGAGTTGAACGGATCAATCTCTAGATCCCCCATCATCCAGCCCAACTTAGGGGAAGGATCAAGAGAAGTAGAGGTAGTACCGTGATCTAGCCAAGGAGCTGCTGTAATATCCATACTGAATCTATAGGTCCGTTCCGGATAATTGCCCCAATCCCAAATTTGGCTCCATGTAGCCCCTCCGTTGGTACTGCGGAATATTACTTCATCAGGCCACCAGGCGTTTAAGCTTGATACCATTACAGTGTTGGGGTTCTGAGCGTCGACAGCCAGCCCGCCAAATCCGTACCAGTTATCTGGTCCGGTTGTCGGACTAATATTGGTCCAAGCACTGGTTGTCTTGTTATATTTCCAGACCTCTCCCTTGCTGCCATCATAAGGGCCTACACCATTGCTGTACGTAATGTATAAATCTCCTGTCGAAGAGAGTACACCATGATGCGGTAGGTAACCTGTTGGTTGCCCAGGCAAAGCTGACCAGGTAATTCCACCATCCGTACTGCGATATATGCTGCTGGCTGTATCAGCTACACCAACATATATGGTCTGTGTTGCATTGCCGACTGTTCCAGTGCTTTTATCAAAGGTAATCCATGATAGTCCAACTAAATCGTTCCCGTAATCCAGTGTCGGATTTTGAATATAGGTTCCGACATTTGGAAATGAGCTTACTTTCGACCAGGTAACCCCGGAGTTGGTGCTCTTCCATAACCCGTTTCCACTGCGCGCCCCAAAGAACAAAATATTGTTCTTATTCGGGTCAATGACAAGACGTTCACCCGCAGATCGCCCCGGCATATTCCCTCCGACCTTAAAGGGCAATGGGGTAGATTGCCAAGTATTACCCCGATCGCTGGAACGCATAATCTGTCCATTATCATCCCAGTGATTTGTGTAAGTGCCTGTTGCCATATATACGTTATCTGGATCTATAGGGTCTGTAGCAAGCGCATCCACCCCATTCTTATTCCAGTCTACCCATCCAACGGTGTCACTTATAGAAGTCCAACTGCCTGTTGGCTCATTCCAACGGTAAGCTCCCCCGATGTCCGTTCTTGCGTAGATCAAATTAGGTTCGGTCTGATTAAAAATAATACCGGGAACAAAACCTCCCCCTGCTCCAGTGACAACGCTATTCCAGTTATAAGCTTCACTTGCGGCGGCATGGGTTGTAGCTGGAAACGAAGAGAATAAAGAACCTATCATTGCGGCAAGCAGGACCCACAATCCCGATTTTCGAATACGGTTACGAATCACGATTTACGCCTCCTATGATTTGTTTTCCTATCGAAATTCTCTTTCTCTACTTCTTCTGACTCGTTTCCCTCCTTCCTTAACCCATTTTTCAGCCAATGTGAATCTATTAAATTGATAACGCTTTCATTATAATAGGAAAATATTCTCATTAGTGAGTGAAAATGGTTCGTTTTCGCGGAAGACTGTCGCTTATTATCGTACCATTTTCACAGAACCCCTCATTCTCTCATGTTTCCGTTCTAATTCATCCTTATAACAATTGGGATTATCATTTGATGAAAAACAAAGAAATCCCAAGATATAAAGCGCTTACAAAAGTAATGGGCCTAAAACATACCCAAATTTGAACTATTTGCGTTTTTACAATTTGGAGTAATCGGGTTATAGTTTAACTATCAACTCAAGGATAAATACTCTACTAGAAGGAAAGCTTGGCGAAAGGTAAAATCTATTCGGTAAGTAATCTTTAGTAGGAGGAATCCTAGAGATTGATACTATATCTTTTATCCTAACGGTAAAGATTTCAATTCATCTTTCTAACGAAATGGTAAGAGCTTCTTAAAGCTCAAATGATGAATAATCAATCAAATCGTACAAAGAAGATGAAACGACGAAATTTATCGGATAGGATAGGCTGCAGTTAGGCCAGCTCGGACGGTTTCTATCGAAAGAGTGCTAAGGATAGGATAAGGAGTCTGAGAAGAACATGGGTATAGTGCTTACAACGTAAACCCCTACTATTGATGAGGTATATCAATAATAGGGGTTTTACGTATGTTCGGATATTTATAAATGATTTAACTTAATTTTTTTATTACAACAGAGGCATTCACATTTGCTTGTGTGCCTCCTGCCAAAGACTGCAGGGTAACCGCAGCAGATGAACTATGATTGCGCAGAGTAAGTACGTCCCCAGATGCAAGAGCAATAATAGCCTGCCCGTTGTTTTGCTGAGTGCCAGCACCTGAACCATATATAGTTCCAGCAACCAGTGAGCCATTTAAAAATAAGGCAAATTGATTAGGCTCTACCCCCGACACTGAAAAAGTAACCTCATAAATACCAGCATCAGTAACCATAATCTCTGTCGTACCTGGTGCATGTGTTATGCCTGGCGTAAGGATTCCATTAGTATCAAATATTACATCAGCCTCTATTGGAACTACGCGGGATCCTATGTTATATACATACCCAAATTGAGCTAACCCTCCGGCTGTACCTGTTGCTCCAGTAGCTCCAGTAGCTCCTGCCGGACCCGGTGCGCCAGTAGCTCCGGGAAGTCCAGTAGGCCCTGGAACTCCTGCGACTCCTGCGGGTCCAGCTGGTCCGACAGGACCCGCAATTCCGGCTGATCCTGCAGGGCCGGCTGGACCTGCGATTCCTATAGGCCCTACGGGTCCTATCCCTCCAGCAGGTCCTGGAGGACCTATGAGTCCGGCCAATCCTGCAGTTCCAGCTGCTCCCAAGGCTCCAGCTAACCCCGCTGCTCCAGTGGCTCCTATTGCACCTATTGCTCCCGCCGCTCCCAAAGCGCCTGCTGCTCCCAAGGCTCCAGCTACTCCAGCTGCTCCCAAGGCTCCTGTTGCACCTAATGCTCCAGCCGCTCCTAAGGCTCCGGCTGCTCCCAAGGCTCCGGCCACTCCAGCTGCCCCCAAAGCTCCGGTTGCACCTAATGCTCCAGCCGCTCCTAAGGCTCCAGCTGCCCCCAAGACTCCTGTTGCACTTGCTGCTAATAGTTCCGGAGAGATATTCACACGAACGATTTGCTTTGTGACGATAATTTCCTTACAACTACATTTGCTTTTCGAAGGATTTTTTTTCTTGAGATGAACCTTTTTCTTCAAAGGCAAATCGCATTTTTTTAAGCACTTTTTATAGTTTGGACGACCCATTTTTGACACCTCCATTTAGACCTTATGTATACTACTCCAATTACCTATGGGAGGCATGGACATTTGTCTTGTAGTCAGATATCTATTTATTCACAGCTAATATATACTCTTTTGACCATAAAAAGGGCTGCTCACCTCAGAAGATATCTTCCGTTTGGTGAACAGCCATTCGATTAGACCATTACTAGACGACACCCTATACAGGGGATGTGTATCGGCTGTACTCAATATCCATTTCCTTAAAAGTGTCCCCCACTTGCTCGAGTAAAAATGTATTCACACCCTCTGCTCCCCACCAGTTGATTCCTAGAACCATTCCCTTTACAGTCTCAGCAGCAAAAAGGATTGAGAACATTTCCGGGCTTACTTTACCACCGTCATCCACACGCCATACCGAATATTCATCCTGTAAGACTGCCGGATAATTCATGAAGGTAAGTCTTTTATCTTCTTTTAATACAAAACTAAATAACATATCCTTATCCTGCTTTACGAATTGAACAAGATATAGCTCACCCTTACCCGATATATCAGCAAGCTTCCATATTTGCTCTATTTCGCGTTGTTGGGCAGCAGTAATTTCCGCCTTCACACCTTCTCCCACTTTGGCAGATCCATTATTCTCATTCGCAGGCTGAATTGACAAAAGTGATTTCAGATTAAACTCCGCTTGATCCGCTAGATAATAAGTCTGATTTGGGACAACACTTCCTTCTTCAAGCAAGAACAAATAACCTGGCACATTCACAAAATTCTGCGCTGTGTCTCTGCCGTTACTCTGTTCGCTACCTTTCTGCCATTTCACGAACTTTACAGCAAGGACGCTGCCATTCTCGCCTATTGCACGATTTAGACTAGCCATAACTTTTTCTTCGCCCTCATTCTGTCCAGTAACCAATAGATACTTACCTTCCTTATCCGAGAACCCAAATATGGCCTTTAATTTTTCTTTATCCAGATATGCAACCGTCTCCGGCGACTGCGTGGGTACTGAGGATTCAGTTGGTGCTATAGAGGAGGTTGGTGACGGAGATACATTATTCCCTTCAGTTTGGATAGGTGGCGAACTTTGTGGATCGGCACTTGAATCCTTACCCTGACTTGAGCAGCCGGCTATAAGCAATAGAACCAGCGTCACAACCACCAAATTCTTATACATTCTCAGTCCTCCTCGTGTATTCAAAATATCCCCATGCTTAGATACCGTCCTCCAGTATCTGGAGCGATGCACAGTACACGTTTGCCGGCTCCAAGTCTCCTTGCTTCCTGTAGTGCAGCCCAAACTGATGCTCCACCCGAAGGTCCAATCAGGATACCTTCTTGAGCAGCCATCGCTCGAACTGTATCCAATGCATCTTCGTCAGATACTTGGATTATTTCATCATATACGCTGGTATTCAGAATCGCAGGCACAAATCCCGGACTCGTTCCCACAAGCTTATGTGGACCAGGCTCTCCACCCGACAGAACGGGCGAGCCCTGCGGCTCTACTACAAGAATACGGATTTGTTGCAAATGCTGGCGTAGTACTTCGCCCGTACCCGTAATGGTTCCACCCGTTCCTGAAGTTGCTACAAAGGCATCCAGCTTACCTTCCATTTGTTCCAATATCTCAATAGCCGTTGTTGTCCGATGGATATCAGGATTAGCCTTATTCTCGAACTGTTGTGGAATAAAGCTATTTTCGACTTCTCGTCCGAGCTCAAGAGCCTTGGCAATGGCCCCAGACATACGTTCTGCTGCTGGCGTAAGTACAACTTCAGCGCCGTACGCTTTTAGAATATTAATCCGTTCCTTTGTCATATTATCAGGCATTATCAAAATGGCTCGGTAGCCCTTTGCCGCCGCATTCATAGCCAACCCTATTCCCGTGTTCCCACTGGTCGGTTCTATAATTGTTCCGCCTGGCTTTAATAAGCCATCTTCTTCAGCCCTATGAATCAGATTAAAAGCTGCGCGGTCTTTGACACTCCCACTGGGATTGAAGGACTCCAACTTAACATATAGTTCAGCATCACCAGATCCGGTTAAACGGTTCAGGCGTACGACTGGGGTATTCCCGATTAGCTCCGTAATATTATTAACTATTTTGTGTGACATATAGCCCCTCCTTCATTGCATCTTTAATGCAAATTCATTGTACCTTGGCAGAAGTCTCCTGTCGATTCGATTACAGGACGCAGAAAAAGCCGTCCCCCCTTGGACAAAGGGAAACGGCCTTTGATCTATTCCTCACTAAATCCTTTAACAAGCATTACACATTAAACCTAGCTACCAACCCCTGAAGCCCTATAGCCATTGTACTCAAAGCATTTGCAGAAGAAGCAATTTGTTCTACAGAAGCCATTTGCTCTTGAGATGCCGCTGAGATATTTTGTGTATTACCTGCGGTGGTTTCTGAGATTTGCGTTACTGTGCGGATGGACTCAACAATATCTTCTGTAGCTGCTGAGATTTCCTCCACTGCACCAGACACCTCCTGAACCTGTCCGGTTAAACCATCTATGGACAGGCGGATCTCCCCGAAGGATCGTCCGGCAGATGTCATTATACCTGTTCCTTCCTGCACCTCGAGCATACTGCCTTTCATATTTTTCATAGCAAGATTGGCATCCGTTTGTATTGCCTGCGCCATATCCGCGATACGATTGGCAGACTCTGCCGATTGCTCCGCCAGCTTTCGTACCTGATCCGCAACCACAGCAAAACCTCTGCCATGCTCTCCTGCACGGGCGGCTTCTATAGTCGCATTCAACGCCAGCATATTGGTCTCTGAAGCAACCCCTTTGATCACATCCACAATAGATCCAATTTCCTGGGAGTGCTTCACGAATCCGAGTACCTGCTCGGAAAGGGTTTGTATGGAGAGATTAATTGACTGCATTTGATGAACCGCTGCCTGAATGGATTTATCTCCTGATATCGCATATTCAGAGGATCTCAGAGAAGCCTCTGAAATATCATGAACACTTGCGGCTATTTGTCCAATTCCTGCTGAAATTTCAGCTAAGGTTGTCATATTTGTCTGCAGATCATTCATCTGCTGCCCAGCACCCGATGCGACCTCGCCCATAATATCCGCAATTCTTTCGGTCGCTCGTGCGGTTTGTCCGCTGTCTGAAGTAAGCTTGGCCGAGGAAATAGCCAGACCTGTCGCCGATTGGGTAACCTGTCCAATCATAGCTGCGAGATTATGAGTCATTTTATTAAAGTTGTTAGCCAGCTCACCAATCTCGTCCTTCGTATGTACATTCAGTTTACGTGTAAGATCCGCATCCCCGGAAGCAATCTCTTCGAGCTGCTTATTCACATCATGCAGTGGTTTTACAATTCTTCCTGCTAGAAGAAAGGCTAGGATCGCTGCCAATACAACCGACAAAACAGTTACTCCAAGACTAATGATGATAGAGAGTTTACGGTGGGAATCGGCTTCACTTTGGTCACTCTGAATTTTCGTTGTAAGCATATCTTGAAAGATCACCTGAGATTCAATCAATGAATCCAGTGACAGCGTGGTATATTTTTTCTGAGCATTTGGAAAGTTACCTTCCTTTGCCAACGCAAAGGACTCTTTTAATACAATCAAATAATCATTCCATTTGCCTTCCAATGTCGTTAATCCTTCCAGTTCTGGCTCAATCAGTTCCGAATTCTTCAACTCTGTTATGGCATCAGATATCTTAGGTAGAATCGTTTCATATTGAGTGAGATATGTCGTTCTTTCCTCTTCTGTAGCGCTCATCAAATATCTTGCTCCCAGTTCGTCTGCAGTTCGTATTTTATCGGTCAGCCCTTGAACTAAAGATAGCTTGTTCCAATTGCGGTTGACCTGCTCTGTAAGTAAAGACACCTTAGCCTGAAAAAAGGTACTCCCGAAAATAGCCACAAGAAATAACACAATAACAGCCCCAAAACCCAGCAATATTTTGACGCGAATACTTTTACTCTTCAACATGATCCATTCCTCCGTATCCATATGTATATCATTTACCTCTATGTATTGATCCTAAAGGCTAATGCTTAAATGAATCTGAATTCGATCCGAATGTTAGCTAAAAGTAATTCACTGAACACAAAAAGACCGCTATACCTGAGCTATGGCTCAATAGTAAGCGGTTTTCTGAGCATTATTAACGTATTGCATTTCCCACAGAAAATAAAATCACTCATATAAGTTTCCACTTGCCAGCTCGGCCAACTTGCCTTCATGGAGCACAATTAATCGGCCTCGTTTTCTCTCGATAATACCTTCCTCTATAAATCGCTTTACTATTCGATTCAGATGACGATAGCTGGTACCCAGCAGTTCTGCGGTCTCCGTTAGGGTGGAGGTGCGAATTTCTTCAACATACTGCCCTTTCCCTTGATCAGCGAATAATGAGAGCAGATAACTGGCGAATCGATTTTCAACCGGATATAAAAGATTTAAGGCAGAAGTCTGGCCCAGTGTATACAGCTTATGGCTCAGCTCACCCACTAGAAATCGCAGCAGAGTAACGTTATTCTCAAGCTCTTTGAACATCAGTTTTTTTCCAGCTACCAGCAGCAGACTGTCTCCTACCGACTCAACCTGATTTTTAACCGGATACTGACGCAGCAACTCCACATCTCCGATAATCGAGGTAGGCTTCGCGAACCTGACCAACATGGACTTACCGTTCGGGAGCAGAGTATGGATTTTCAGCTTACCTTCCATTAATATGAATAGGCCCTCTAGCACATCACCCACTGAACATATAGCCTCTCCGTCCCCATAGCACCGCAGTTCCATTTCCTGAATAACCTCTGAACTAAAAATTTGATCCAAGCCGTTTCTCTCCGCTAATGCACGGACAGCATCTTGATCGTATAATGTTTGCATTTACAGCACCTTTCCTCATTTTCGGTTCGCGACAAAGTGAATGCTGGCAGAGTTCGAACTAATTATGTCTATTATTATCTGGTAATGAACCCATCAGACCTTTGCCAATAACATTGGCGGAGACGGGGGCCTTACCAACCTCACGAGCCCATACGGACAGCTGACCTGCATGATGAATTTCATGTACGATGACGTGGCGCATCACTTCTCCCCATGCATCCGTAACCTTACTCCCATCCGGAAGCGTATCCTCAAAAATCCGACGTTCCATATCCACGTTCCAGCTCAATACAAACTGCTCCACGTCAGGGCGGAAGCGGGCATCCAGCTCACGTACCTTTTCCAATGTATTAAATTCCTCGAAATTCTCCTGAAAATCGGGTTTACCTTGTATGGATTGGATCCAGCTCCACTCTACATCTGCAATATGGAAAAGTGTCTTCAGAATGCTTCCGACACCTCCAGTACGTGGTTTAAGCAGTTCTTCAATCGAAACATCCTCGCACCATTGATACCATTCTTCTCGTACCTTCCAGTTGTACCGAAACAATGTTTGCATGAAATCCCTCCAATTTGTCGGTTTAATAGAGTGTTTTTTAATAGTGTATCATCATTTGGGTGATTTCGACCACGGGGCGAAATGGGCACGTATCAAGTGCACTTTTACACTTGGTTCGGGCATCTTCAGCCACGGATACGAATCAGATAACGACGGCTTCGGCATGAAGGTCGAAGGTGATCAACGTTGAGGACAGTCATAGCTAGATATAAAAAAGGGTTAAGCAGATCTAACTCCTGCTTAACCCTTGTGCATTGTCATTTTACTAACTGAGAAGTAGTTCCCTATCTCCTACGCTCTCGAAATTACAAATTCATATTCGATGATTCCATCAGACGGGATACGGTATTCAGCATGGACAGGAGCGCCCCAGCTATCGTCACCGCCTACACCCATTTGCTTGCCCGCAACAGTAACTACTGTGTAATGTACTGGAGGCAGCTCATATTGGTGATACGCATTTTCCAGCTCAAATGCTGTGTACGGAGACACTCGGCACTCTACAGGTTTCGCTGCAGGAGCCGAAATCTTAATTCCGCTACCTTCGTCATTTGTTACGGTCACGCTTCGAACTCCTGTACGATTTCCTGATTCCTGAGGGACTACATAACCGGAAAGACTATCTGCGGCCTTGTTACTGAATCGGCCAAGTCTTGCTCCATGATTACGGTCACTATAATTCTCGTCTGGACCCAGTGCCAGCCAATCCAATTGGCTGTATTCCATTGGGATTTTGAAGGACAGTGCATAAATCGGAAGATCGGGTAGACCCGCTGCCCCTTCATAACGAGATTTGACAGCGATACTTCCGTCCGAACGTACGGTATACGCAACGGTAACTTTAACGTCTGCACTGATATTCACACTGTAGCTGAACGTTATCGTCACTTCACCATCACCTTCAACCAAAGCAACATTTGTACATCTTGGCATCAAGCTCGCTGCGTACCAAGCCCCAGAATGGAATCCCATGGCTGTACCTTTATCGTTGTCCGTAGTGGCCCGCCAAAATAAAGGTGCCGGAGGATACGCAATAAGCTCTTTACCGGAGTAGTTGACCGATGTTAGACTACCCACTCCGCGGGAAAACATAATGCTGAAGTCTTTGCCTTTGACACCAATATTAACATCACCGTTAATTACTTTAAAATGATTGTGATTCACACTTACGTCTTGATGCTTAACGGCTTCATCACTACCTTTAGCTTCATCCGTAAACACGGACTGGCCAAAAGCAATTTCAAACCCAGCATCTCCCCAAAGCGTAGCTTCCTTCAACTTAAGCGAGGTATTGATCCAGTATTCTCCACCGGCTGGAAGTGTATCTTCAGACCATTGGAACACTGCAAAAGTCTCACTTTGCGGTTCTACCTGAACCCCAAGTTTGCCGTTTGCCAATTCTCCGCTCTCATTATGGATGCTGAAGTGCAGTTCGCAGTGATCAGTTCCCTGAAATAAGCCTTCATTGATTATCGTAACTCCCTTAGAGGTCGGCACCAGCTTAATATCCTGATAGAGGAACTTTACCTCCTGCATCTTAGGCGACAGCTTACGATCGGCATAGACGATTCCATCCGTACAGAAATTGTAGTCTGTAGCCCGGTCTCCGTAATCCCCACCGAAAGCCAGATACTCCTTGCCGTAGCGGTCTTTTTTCATCATAGCCTGATCGATATAGTCCCAAATAAAGCCGCCTTGATACAGAGGATACTTCTGTTCCAGTTCACTGTATTTACTCATACCACCCAGAGAATTACCCATGGCATGCATATATTCGCAGCTGATAAAAGGCTTCTGTGGATCATTTTGCAAATATTCCTCGATACTCTTCACCGTCGCATACATACGGCTTTCCATATCACTTGTATCATTAAATCGGCGGTCATGGAAAACACCCTCGTAATGAACCAATCGGCCCGGGTCAACTTCCCTGAAATATTCCGATACCTTATAGATTACTTCGCCTCCAAACGACTCATTGCCGCAAGACCAGATCAGTATAGACGGATGATTCTTATCCCGTTCAACCATGGATACTGCTCTATCCATAACAATATCGAGCCACTCTGGACGATCGCCTGGAATTACCCATGAAGGCTCAACAGCGCCAAGCTTTTGCCAAGATCCGTGGGTTTCGAGATTCATTTCATCAATAACATAAATACCATATTCATCACATAACGTATACCATTCGCTTTGATTCGGATAGTGAGATGTACGGACTGAATTAATGTTGTTCTGCTTCAAGGTTTTAATGTCCCAGAGCATATCTTCCATCGTAATCGCACGGCCTGTTCTACAGTTAAACTCATGACGGTTAACGCCTTTAAAAACAATCCGCTTGCCGTTAATGCTCATAACCTTGTTCAGCATTTCGAACTTCCGGAAGCCTACTTTTTGTGGAATCACTTCAACTAATGTTCCCTGATCATCATATATATTAATATAAAGACTGTACAGGTTAGGAACTTCTGCGCTCCAAAGATCGGCATTCTGCACATTAATAGCTGCAACAAGCTTCTCGCCTGTTATTGACACATCAACTGAACCAGCCGGTAGACCAGATGGGTCCAGCAAGTTCAACTTCACACTACCTGAGAGTTTACCCACTACATCCAGATTTACTGAAAGTACTCCATCCTGATAGGCTTCATCCAGATCCGTGCGTACGAACAGATCTCTAACGTGAATCTGCGGCACAGTATACAAATAGACCTCTCTGAAAATACCAGAGAACCTCCAGAAATCCTGATCCTCCAGCCAACTGCCCGTACTCCGTTGGTATACTTCTACAGCTAACTTATTTTCACCATCCACCCGTACATAAGGAGATAAGTCAAATTCCGATGGTGTAAAGCTGTCCTCACTGTAACCTACAAATTCACCGTTAAGCCATACATAGAAAGCAGATTCCACACCTTGAAAAGACACATACACTGGCTTGTCCTTCATTTGTTCTGGTATCGAAAAGGTTTTTACATAGCTCCCTACTGGATTATGTGTTTTGGAGATTTGCGGCGGTCGTAGATATTCATGACCATCCCATGGATACATAGTGTTCACGTACTGAGGATTACCGAAGCCTTGCAGCTGAATATGTCCCGGTACCGCAATATCCGCCCATCCTTCTGATGAGAAATCCTCTTTATAAAAGTCAACAGCCCGGCTGGACGGATTAACCGCATAGTTGAACTTCCAACTTCCGTTCAAGCTATGACGAAGCGCCATAGCGCCACCCTTTTTGGCCTCTTCCATGCATTCATAATATTTATGATCTGAATGCGCTTTAAGCCTGTTCACAGCAAAAATACTTACATCTTCCAGCCAATCTATGCTGGGTGTAATCTCTTTCAATATATTCACTCCTCTACTACTATTTGTGAATCAGGTGCGTCTTTAGAGTGCAGCTAATTTAATAAAATAAAAAGTGTGTTCTATGATTTGTGAGAAAATATGAAACTCACAAATATTATATCTTTGATTAGGTCAAAAAGGAACGAAGTGGAAATTTGGATTGGAGAAGCGTTAGCGTTCGCCTTTATCTTCGGATTTCACCGTTGATAACGGTAAAATTCAAGAAATCCGAAGATAACAG
>JAILZT010000021.1 GCA_023512345.1 Paenibacillus sp. | reverse complement strand
CAAGCTCTTTTTTTCAACTTCTTTTCGAGCTCGGCATCAACATTTCTTGGCCGGAATAAGAATATATCATGTATAGAAATCAATTGCAACAGTTTTTTTAAAATAAGTTAAGCGGCCCTTATCAGCCAGCACTCTAATAACTTCATATCACGCTCCATCAGGGATTTAACTGTGCGAGGAGTGTAACTAATTCTTCCTTCGTGAGGTTTCTCCACTCGCCTTGTTTTAAATCACCTATTGTAATATTCATTATTCGAATACGCTCCAGCCTTATCACTCTATACCCGAGCTCTTTGCACATTCTGCGAATTTGAAGGTTAAGACCTTGTGTTAAAATAATCCGAAATTCATAATCATTTAAATAAAACACTTCGCAAGGCTTGGTTGTTACTCCAAGGATATCAACTCCAGAAGACATAGCCCTCAAGAATTCTTCATTCACTGGTTTATCTACCGATACTAAGTACTCCTTTTCATGGCCATTCTCAGAGCGCATCATTTTATTTACAATATTCCCATCGTTGGTTAATAAAATGAGCCCTTCTGAATTCTTGTCCAATCTTCCAACAGCAAATATCCGTGAAGGGTGATTGACGAAATCTATAATGTTACCTGTTACATGCCTCGCTGCAGTACAAACAATTCCTACCGGCTTATTCAAAACAATATAAACAGCTTCCCCTTTACTTGGAATTGCTTTGCCGTCGATAAGCACAAGATCCTCTTGCTCGACTTCAGCATCGCCTTTACAAACCTCCCCATTAATCGTAATTCTTCCGGCCTGAAGTAATCGGTTGGTTTCTCTTCTAGAGCAATACCCTGTATCGCTTATATATTTATTAATTCTCATAATGACCCGCTTTCTCCCACACCTAACAATATCCTTTATTCCGTTAGAGAATTCTACACATGATTTTAGGGAGGAATGGTTAAAGTAACTATAAAGATTATAACCCCTAGGAGGATAAATAAATGGACAGTACTCATGAATTTGTAGAGAAATTTCACGATACCCAAAAAAAAGCGGAGAAGAACAAGAAACGTGGCAAAGGCACACCAAATGAAAATTTACCTACTAAGCAGCACGGAACAAATAAATAAACTCACATGATTCAAAAGAAAACAACCCGCCTAATCCGAAAGGATTGACGGGTTTGTTTGATATCTTTTTCTTATTGAATTAATTTCGCAACACTGACAGCGACTTTCTCCATCTGTGCTTTGCTCAGCGCCTTATCCGGTGAACTAATAGTTACCGTCCGGTCATCTAAGCTAAACCCTAACATAAGATTATCCGCGGTAGGGCTGTACCACTTCGCTTTCGTTCCGTTGGAGAGTTGCACTTCTTGGCTGGCATAACCGGCAGAATAATCTCTAGGTGAAATTACTACTCTCATATGATCGAATAAAAAGCTTACACCATCATCGGACGCGACTACTTTCTGGAAGGCATCCCCCTTCACCATTTGCTTGGGGGCATAAGCCTTTTCAAAGCCCTGAAAATTTCCGAATGCTGTGAGTATAGCTTGTTTTTGTGCTGTGCTGTACTCTATGGCTTCTAAATTACTAGTCGGGCCAGTATTTGTGCCAGTTCCAATTACAACTTGATGCGTAGCTGCATTATAGGTTACAGGAATCTTCAGAACATCGGCTAAGGCCCGAACTGGCAGGTAAGTCGTATCCCGGTAGGTTATAGGCACCAATGAATTCCCTTTATTATCAACAGGAGTATAGGCTGAGCCGTTAACTGTAAAGCCAATGCTATGATTCAGGAAGGCATTTATTTTCTCCATACTAGATCCTGCATATACACCCGCCGCGCCTGTTATCGCCATCCCGAACACCATTGTCGCTATGATTATCTTCTTGCTTTTCAATTCAATCGTCTCCTCTTATCTATTATTTATCTCATTTATTGCTTAATTCAATTTAACCATTAAGTTGTTTCCAACTTGTATCCAGCATGTAAATAAGTCCACACCCGTTCACCCCATAAAAAAAATTCAAAGTTAGTTGACAATGATTTGAAAGGAATGGTACTTTATAGTTAGATGTTCTTTATAGAGAACGTGATTTAGCGAAATATTGAGTTTAATTAGCGATAACAGTCACAGAACGGGAAAAGATGTACTCATTTAAAGAACGCTTGGGGGATTAGGATGAGCGCAATTGCCGGTATATATGACCTGCAGCACAGTAGCATAGATTCCGAACAAGGTCCTCTTATGATGAAAGAGTTGCAGAAGTATCCTGCAGACCGGGTTCTTACCTGGCAGGATAGGGATGTTTTTTTCGGATGTCATGCACAATGGGTTACACCTGAATCCATCCACGAAGTATTGCCCTATTACAACACAGAGAGAGGACTGGCTATTACTTCAGACGCGATTATCGATAATCGCTCCGAGTTATTCGAGATGCTGCAAGTGCCAAAGTCCGACCAACTCTCTATACCCGATAGTCTTCTAATTCTTTTGGCTTATGAAAAATGGGGCAATGAATGTCCTGCTTATTTAGTAGGAGACTTCGCCTTTATGATCTGGGATGAGAAGAAACGCTCATTATTCGGTGCACGAGACTTTTCGGGAAGCCGAACTTTATATTTCCATCGTTCATCACGTCAATTCTCATTTTGCACCGCAATTCACCCTTTATTATCTCTGACCGGAGTTCACAAAGTACTGAATGAACAATGGGCCGCGCAATTTCTAGCGATTCAAACGGTAACAGATTCCGTCGATTCTTTTTCAACTATATATGAAGGTATTGAACAGTTGCTTCCCTCCCATTCGATAACCGTTGCCAACGGTACGGTCAGTTTCTCCCAATATTGCAGGCTGTATCCTCAGTCCCAGCTTCGTCTGAAATCAAACGGTGAGTATGAAGAGGCCTTTCGGGAAGTATTCGGCAGAGCCGTATCTGATCGGTTAAGAACCGTTCATGAGGTGGGAGCCCATCTGAGTGGCGGTCTTGATTCCGGTTCCGTAGTCAGCTTTGCGGCGAGAGAGCTTCGTAAGAGAGGTAAACCGTTACATACGTTCAGTTCTTATCCGGTAGATGGATTTAATGATTTCAATATGCCCCGCCGGTTTGCAGATGAACGTCCATATATTCAATCAACAATAGACCATGTAGGAAACATAGAGCCGAACTTTCTTAACTTTCCAAATATGAATCCTTATTCGGAGATCGATGATTTACTGGACACGATGGAAATGCCGTATAAGTTTTTCGAGAATTCTTTTTGGATAAAAGGAATCTACGAAAATGCAGCAGCCAAGGGTGTTGGTGTTCTGCTCAGTGGACAAAGAGGCAACTTCACCATATCCTGGGGCCCCGCACTTGATTATCAGGCTAAGCTGATTAAAGAGTTCAAGTGGATCACTTTTTTCTGGGAAAACAGACGTTATTACCAAACCACTCATGCTAATAAGAAGCAGGTACGGCAAATTGTCGGCAAGAAGGTCTTTCCGCCACTGACCCGTTTTATTGCTCCAGAGGATGAAAAACCATTTCCTATTCTTATACACCCGCAATTTGCCAAACAAACTAATGTGCATGCACGTTTGAAAGAATCAGGAATTGTGAAGTGGGGTTCTGCTATGAGCGCATACGATGTCAGAAAAGACCACTTCATTCAACCCCACTTCTGGAATGTCAATGGAATGGTAGCAACCAAGCTGTCGTTGAAATACCGCATTTGGGACAGGGATCCAACCAATGATTTACGAATGATTCGCTTCTGCTTATCAGTACCGGAAAATCAGTATGTACAGGGAGGTGTAGATCGTTCTCTCATCCGCAGATCTATGAACGGACTCCTGCCGGACAAGGTTCGATTAAATCGTAAAACTCGAGGTGTTCAAGGAGCCGATGGAGTTCACCGTATGCTTCCGGATTGGAGCCGTTTTATCCTTGAGGTCAAGTCTATGATTAATGATTCCAACACCTCTTCCTACTTGAATACAGATGTGCTGAGTGAGTGTCTGAACCGAATCGGCTTAACTCCCTCTCCTGACATCATCTACAGCTTTGACTTCCGTGTAATTATGCGGGGATTAATCTTTCACCGCTTTATGCAAACGAAGCTGTAACACAAAAAGACTTGAAAGGAGGTGATATATATGAAAAAAGAATACAGCAGACCTTCTCTCGAAGTGTTAGATGTAAACATGACCATGTTGGGTCCTGGTAAAGCGACACCGGATTCCGTTCAGGATGATCCGGATGAAATCGTAAACTTCTCCTAGGATATAACCTACATTAGCCCTTATGTCCTTATCTACATAAGGATATAAGGGCCATCTTTTAAACTGGAAGTGAAGGCGAAAACAACACAATGGAGTGAGGTTTATGACAAATACAGCTCAACGTCTCGCATATAAAGCATTCGGTTTGCAAATTAACAGTGAATTTCCTTTGCCTGAGCTGCCCACTTGTGACGATTCGAGTATTCTGGGAGCTATATCGGTAACCCGCGAGGATTTATCCTCTAAATGGCAGGAAATCCCGAAGCTAAGTCCTTATATTGGAGTTTCTGATCACGAGGTAATGTTCCAGGTTCCAGATATCGCAATATTCTGTATTCGAGACGGCAATTCTATCGTTGTTTCTCCATTTTCAGCGGCTGATGAAGACTGTATCCGGCTGTATATTTTAGGAAGCTGTATGGGTGTACTCCTTATGCAAAGAGATATCCTTCCTCTTCATGGAAGCGCAATTGTAATCAATAACAAGGCATACGCTTTATTAGGTCAATCAGGCGCTGGTAAATCTACGCTTGCCTCCTATCTCATGGATCAGGGCTACCGGATGATTAGTGATGATGTCATTCCAATCATGTTAACGGATGGTGTTCCTCTAGCCATTCCAGGTTATCCCCAGCAAAAGTTATGGGAACAAAGCCTGCAGCATCTGGGCCTGCAATCCTCTGAATATCGTCCTCTCTTTAAAAGAGAAACCAAATTCGCCGTGCCGGTGCACAATCAATTTCATAATGAGCCGTTGCCGCTTGCAGGAGTATTTGAACTCGAAGTTAAATCAGAAGGTTCTGTAACGATTGGACCTATCCAGGGTCTGGAGAAGTTCAATACGTTATTTAATCATACCTATCAAAAACTTATGATAGACCGCATGGGGATCAGGGAGTGGCATTTCAGTACTCTTGCCCGGTTTGTAAATCGTCTGCCTATGTATCGCTTGACCCGTCCTGTGGATGGTTTCAGTGCTCCCCGGCAAACTTCTCTTCTATTAGAAGCTATTTATGAAGGAGTAGATCAATGATGCACAAATTAACAACATTACACCCAAGCAATATTGTCGTTCAAGCTGAAGGTAATATTGTAAGTGATATGGATGGCGAGAAGGTCATGCTAAGTGTGCAAAAGGGCAAATACTATAACTTGGGCGAAGTAGGCGGAGACATTTGGAACGCTATCAGCAAACCTGCGACTGTGGCAGAGATTGTAAGTACAATAGAAAGAGCCTACGAAGTCAAAGCCGATATCTGTCAGCAAGACGTGATTTCCTTTCTTCAGCATCTGCTAGATGAGGAATTAATCACATTATTGAATACCTGATGAGTACTCTTCAGAAATTCCGGCTGCTGTTCACTTATGACAGAGTAACGCTTTTCACATTTACCGAAGCTCTTCTGCTTTTGGGCTGGGCACGATTTCTTTTACTTTTCAAATTTGCTACCATCGCTCCTTATCTTGGAACAAAGTCCAGTGAAACGGTTGAGGTCTGCCGGGATGAAGATATTCGACCTATTAAACATATTATTAGAGCTATCCATGTTGTAGGCGGACATACACCTTGGGAGAGCACTTGTCTGATTAGAGCTATCGCGGGAATGAAGATGCTGGAGAGAAGGCGTATTAACAGCACTCTTTATCTCGGAACTTCCAAGGACGAGAACGGGAGCATGATTGCTCACGCATGGCTTCGCAGCGGCCCTTATTATATATCCGGAGCGGATGTTATGAAACGCTTTGTGGTCGTAGAAAAGTTCGCCAAAGAGGTTCGAACAGACTGATCGGGGTGTGACTATGAAATCTATCATGCATTACGTCAAGCAACTACATGCATTTTCAGGAATCAAGCTCTATCTGAATATGCTCGGTATGGTCATCAGCGGTCTGCTGGAAAGTGCAGCGATTCTCTTATTGGTTCCTATGCTGGGTATGGCGGGGATTCAGCTTGGAGGGACAAGCAGCAACTATAACTTCAATATTTTTAATCAACTGCAGCAAATGCCCCAGGCTTCCGCACTATTAGTTGTGCTTAGTATCTATATGGCCATTGTAATGAGTCAGAACCTCATTACACGAATGATTATGATTCGAAATGTAAGTATCCAACAGGACTTCAGCCGTAAGTTAAAGTTTGAGGTATACAGTGCCTTGCTCAGGGCAGGATGGCCCTTCTTCCTTAAGAAGCGCACTTCCGATCTGGTGAATCTGATGACTACTGAATCTGCACGTGTAGTCAGCGGTATTAATTCCTTTCTGCAGTTTATCACTTCCTTGTTGTTCACTCTGGTGCAAATCGGCTTCGCCTTTTGGCTCTCTCCCCAATTGACCCTGGTCGTACTTGGGTGCGGCCTCGCTCTATCCTTATTCTCCCGCAGGTTTATCCGCAGCGCAAAAAAACTGGGCAGTCGCACTTCACAACTTGCACAGACTTATCTGGCTGGTATTACGGATCAATTGAATGGAATTAAGGACATTAAAAGTAATAATCTTGAACCTTCCCGACTAGATTGGCTGCAGAAAATGACTGCAGGCATGAAGGAAGAGCAATTGCAATACATAAAACTTAGAATGAACTCACAACTTCTATACAAGATGTCATCGGCTCTGTTAATCGCTGCCTTTGTCTTCTTTTCATTTCAATTCTTGCACATGGACGGACCTTATCTCCTATTGGTGATTCTTATTTTCGCTAGACTATGGCCCACATTTACAACTCTGCAGTCCCTTCTTGAGCAGTTAGCTTCCTTGATTCCCTCCTTTAAAAATCTGCAGCAGCTTCAGGAAGAATGCAGCGATTATGAAGAGCAGGGTTTAGGCACACACACCCATCAAATGATAACCCCAATACGTATGAAAAAAGGTTTAGAGATTAGAGATATCTCCTTTCGTTATCATCCACAGGCTTCTGATTATTCCTTGCAGGATATTAATGTGTACATTCCAGTTAACCGTATGACCGCAGTAGTAGGCCGTTCAGGAGCCGGAAAAAGCACACTTATTGATCTGCTTATGGGTCTAATGCAACCGGAAACAGGCGTAATCCTTGTAGACGGAATGCCAATAACAGGTGACAACTTACTCCCCTTTAGACGTTCGATCGGTTATGTTGCGCAGGATCCCTTTCTTTATAATGCAAGTATCCGGGATAATCTGATGATGATTAAACCTGACGCGAAGGAAGACGAGCTATGGGAAGCTTTGGAATTTGCCTCCTCGGCTGATTTTGTTCGCAGACTGCCTGATGGAATGGATACTTTAATTGGTGATCGTGGCGTGCGGTTATCCGGAGGAGAACGTCAACGTCTAGTCTTAGCGAGGGCAATGATTCGAAAACCTTCGATTCTGGTATTAGATGAAGCAACCAGCGCACTGGATACGGAGAACGAAAAGAACATTCAGGAAGCATTAGAGCGTTTGAAGCATTCTATCACCATTATTGTCATCGCCCATAGACTCTCAACCATACGCAATGCGGATCAAATTCTAGTAATAGACAACGGACACGTCGTACAACAAGGAAAATTCACAGGACTGGCCTCTGAGCAAGGTGGAGTATTCAGCAGTCTATTGAGCAATCAGGAAGAGGCCATGTAAGTTTCAAGTACACCCTCTTCCCTACGATTGAATTAACGGAGGTAAATCCATGATTGGTGAGCGCATTCAAATACTTCGTAAGAAGAATAATTACTCCCTAACTGAGCTTTCTGAAAGAGCAGGTGTCGCGAAATCTTATTTAAGTTCTATTGAACGCGGCATTCAGCAGAATCCATCCATTCAATTCTTAGAAAAGGTAGGGTCCGTGTTGGGTATCACTGTAGAGGAATTCCTACATAAAGAGAACACAGCAGATAACCAGGATCCTATCGACATAGAGTGGACTGCTCTTGTGAAGGAAGCCATGCATTCCGGCGTTAGCAAAGTGCAATTCAGAGAGTTTTTGGATTATAACAAATGGAAGCTGGAGCGTGACTAGAGTTATTCCCCCGTGTCAAAACCTTGTTTTTCCGTACAAAAAAAACGTCTCATCAGTAGAATTCTACTTACGAGGCGCTCTTCGCTCTTCGCTCTTCTCTCTTCTCTTACTTCAATTCGCTTGTTCCCATTCATGCTTACTATAGCCGCTCGGGTTAGCTAACTGCCACCTCCAAGTATCCTCACACATTTCCAATATATCCTTCTGCGCACTCCATTGCAGTTCACGGTTAGCCTTAGAAGCGTCCGCATAGCACACCGCTATATCTCCAGGTCTCCGCTCAGTCAATGTATAAGGAATTCTACGTCCTGTAACATCCTCAAAAGATGTGATCATCTCCAGCACACTGAGGCCTTTACCGGTACCTAGGTTATATACATCCACTCCAACGTGATTCATTATTCGCTCCAGTGCTTTTATATGCCCCTTCGCCAGATCCACGACATGAATATAATCCCTAATTCCCGTTCCATCCGTAGTAGGATAATCACTTCCGAACACATTCAGCTGCTTGAGCTTACCAATCGCTACCTGAGAAATATAAGGCATAAGATTATTCGGAATACCGTTTGGATTCTCACCGATTTTTCCGCTATGATGGGCTCCAATCGGATTAAAGTACCGTAGAATAGAAATTCCCCAGCGCGGATCGGACAAGGCCAAGTCCTGTAGAATTTCCTCTATCATCTGTTTCGTGCGTCCATACGGATTAGTAGCGCCAATGGAGGCATCCTCATGGATGGGCACGCTCTCCGGTGCGCCGTATACAGTCGCCGAGGAGCTGAAGACGATCTTGAATACACCATGGCGCTCCATCGCCTCACATAAGCATAGTGTGCTTAAAACGTTGGTGTGATAATACTTTAGGGGGAGCTGTACCGATTCACCTACCGCCTTAAGTCCGGCAAAATGAATGACTGCATCGATACGGTGTGTAGTAAATACGTTGTTCAAGGCATCCGAGTCTAGTACATCCAATTCATAGAAGGTAAATGACTTATTGGTGATTTCTTCAATCCGCGTTATGGCCTCTGGGTGGCTGTTAATGAAATTATCTACACTTACAATCTCATATCCTGCCTCCAGCAGTTCAACCGTCGTATGACTACCGATGTAGCCGGCGCCTCCAGTAATTAAAATAGCCATTGAAATCAACCTCCATTATTTAAATTGGGTCTTATTTTCACGGTAAGCTTCCCCAGCATTGTTTTGGCTATGCCTAGCAGATACTCGAACTCTTCCTTCCGATAGAACACGAGGACGTAAAATATATTAATAGAAGTAAAAACAATCAATGCTTTGGCTATCAAGTGCAGAAAAGTATCCGCTTCGATTAATCCACCTGCCAAGTTACCAATGACAAAAGCACTACTACCTACCAAAACGTAATAAGTATACTTACGATAATGATCCGCAACAGACAGATGAAACACTTTTTTATAGACTAGATAAGGGGTGGTCCAAAAAGGCATGGCCATCGAGCTGATCAAGGAACCTATAAACACTCCCTGAATACCGATGGATTGAACAAGAACAATAGAAATAATGAGCCCGATTGCCGCTTGGCCCAAGGGCACAAAACGGTCTTCATGAAATATTCCGGCCGTTGTTTTTACCGTCGAAATGGGGTTTCGCATCCCCCTCTCAAAAAACAGGAGAAGCAGTATAACCAATACCCCGTTCGACATTAGGTACGATTCCCCGATCCACAATGAGATGAATGGTTGGATCAGAATATACAAGAGAATCGTTAATAAAGAATACAGCCAGAAGGTAAGCAGCAGCATCACTTTATACACGCTGTAAATCTTCTCTTCACTCTCACTGGAAACGAGGTTGCCCACACTGTGATACAAATTCCCAAAGACTTGGTTGATAAACGTCCGAGCAATATCCACCAGCATCTTATAGTTGGAATACAGTCCGACAGCAGCAACACTTACGAATGATGAGATGAGAATATTCTCGGTACCCAACACCAGGTAGCTGCCGACATTTTGCAGGACAATGGCCTTGACGTTCTTAATAATTCCGCCTTTGGTCTCTGCATCGAGCTTCCCGGTAACCTTTTTCTTTAAATAAGGATATTTCTTATTAGCAATGGTTGTTAACGTAACGGCTGTTGTTATTGTGATAAAGCTATCTATGATGAGGAACATAATGTAATTCGCCGTATAATACAGGATCCCGATTTTGAGACAGGTGGATATAATGGAAGAAACCGAGAAGGCAACTGTTACAATATAGCCTTTTTGATTGACGTTCAAAAATGAGTTCTTGTAGGAAAAAAGGTATGGTGTCACGGTGTTAATCAGAAAGATAAGATAAATGAGATGTAAATTCTCTATGCTTGTATCCTTAACGATGGTATTTAAAAAAGGGAGAAGTGACAGGCCCAGCAGAGTAACTACTAAGGCAATAACCAGGTAGGCGCTCTTGTACAACCGCATAAGTCTGTTGATTTTTTCATAATCATTGTCCGCGATAGGTTTATACAAGCTGTACATGATACTGGTACCAATACCTGCTTCCGCCAGTGTCAACATCATCAATATGTTGGTGAACAAGCCATTAACACCGAGGTACTCAATTCCTAAAGAGTTAATAAATACGGTTCTTGAGATAAAACTCAACATCGTGATAATTAGCTGGTTACCAATCCCTGCGGTTATGTTGATCAGCGAGTTTTTTACTCTCATAGGCATCCCTTCATCTTATAAATCGACCATCAACTTCCACAGCCTTTTTATGGATTGTCCGAATACAGAATCCTTGCGTAAAAGGCAACACATTAAATAGTGAGGAATACACACCGATGTCTTTGGTGTCACCTTGTGAGAAATCGACGGCTCCGTTCCTGCGAGTAACCTTCATTAAGTAGTTCACAGCCTGGTCAGCGCTTTTGCTGCATTCCTCGCTTAATTCCTCTATGGTAGCTGCATGCAGCATGAACCAACCCAATGTTGCTGTGGCTGAAGAGTCACTTCTAGATTCAGGACGGGTCGCTGTCCAGTTCCAATTTCCTTCAGGATTTTGCAAAGGCAATACAGAACGAGCAAACTTTATTACAGAGTCTTTCAATGTCTCCTTGCATTCGTGGTGATCAGGAAGCTCCTTCCATGCATCAATCAAACCGATAGCATACCAACCTAATCCCCTCCCCCAGCCATATAGACCAAGCGGGTAAAGGGTTTTAATATGATAAGCATGGCAAGGTATGTACTGCTCATTTAACATCCCGAAATGTTCATACGTCTTAATTTGCTTAACCGCAAGCTGCACGCATTCCGACTTGTTATACTTCAACCCGTACGAAATCAGAAATGGACAGATAAATCCGATCGTATCAACATAACGATAATCCTTCATCCACTTTCGATATTGGACTGTACCGTCTTCACCGATATGCTCCTTAATTAGCTGCCACAGCTTATCCACGGCCGGTTTGTAATGTTCGGAATCTACGACAGTTTGATTCATGACAGCATAAGCAAGTATGCCGACATCCACAGTGTCAGGGTTAACCTTCCAATCACCGCTTTCGGTAAATTTGGAGCTCAGGTATTGTCTTATCGATTGGGCAGACCGTTCATCTTCACGGTGCTGTATGGATTCATTAAGACCCAGCAGAATCGCTGCTTCCTGCCAATGTTGAATGGCTGACTTGGAATAATTACCCTGCATCATATCAACCACAATCAGCCTTGTATGATCCGTCACCTTGATCTTTGGCGTCTTATTCAGCCATACGATTCCTCTATCCGTTATAGACTGTCCCCATACTTGCTTATCGTTAAATCTGCCGATATGAATGCGGCCCAACCAATCCCCGGCAATCGGAATAACATCTATAAGTAAAACAATAACGGCAATGAGTAATAAGACCCCTGCTATGGATTGAATGATCAAGCTAATCCTCCGTTCTGCATTACTGCACCAGTTGATACATCTTCTCTACTTCCGATTCTGTATTCAAATCCTCTTCCGCTAAGTTCCGGGTAAACTGACTACCCAGTTCTCTGTCATCTATTAATCTACGAATGCCCTCAATAAGACCTTCTGGGCTCATGTCTACGATCAACCCGTTGTAATGATCCTTAATTTGATCCTTGGCTGTGGAAAAATCAGTTACGATTATAGGCTTGCACATAATTTTCGCTTCATCTATAGCAATGGATTTCCCTTCGAACCTTGAAGGCTGCACGTAAATGTCTGCTTCCTTGATATAAGGATAGGGATTTTCCTTGAGCCCAAGCAGTATGAAATTTCTCTGCAGCGAGTATTCGGCAATCAGCTTCTCCAAGCTGCTTCGTTCCTCGCCTTCTCCAATTACGTACCAACGCACATCATAACCAAGGTCCACTAAGCGCCGGCAGGCCTCAACTGCCCATTCGAATCCTTTTTGAAAGGTCAATCTTCCTATAGATAAAATCTTGATTCCTTCAGAGTGACTCCAAACTGCTTCCTCTGACGACATTTTATGAATGAGCTCTGGGGAAACAATATTCTGAATCACCTGTACTTTGGAAGATAGATCGGGAAAACGATTCTGTAACACCGTCCCGCACTCATCAGACACGGTAACCAAATAATCCAAACTTCGGAAATAGAATTCGTCGATGGCAGGGTCCATGCCCAGCTTGTCATAATCGTTATGAATAAAGCCTATCTTGGTGGTAGCATTGATTTTCTCGATAACATAATATATAGGGCTCTTCTCCATAAAACCGATGGCTGCATCATAACGTTTGCTTAGACGCGGCAGTGATTTGGAGAGATACTTCCATACCCGCTGCTCCCGAATTGCCGGATGGGTTTCTGTGCGAAAGATCAGCCCGGCACGGATACGCTGTATCGCCAGCCCTGGTCTTCTTTTTTTCAAACTATCCTTAACAGCCTCCATAACGGGCATATCATAATGCCTGTAGAACTCAGGTTCCTCCAAGATATGGACTTGCTCAGGGACCCTGCTAAAAAAGAGGCCTTCATGCTTGAAAAGAAATAAATCGATCTCATACTTGGAATAATCCAAGCTTTGAAGAAGGGAGATCAGCGACTTCTCAGCACCTCCACAGTTCAGGTTACCCATAACGAACAGGAGCTTCTGCTTCATCGGAATTCCACCTATACCAGCAATTTGTAGAACTTATGGATTTCCTCTTCAGTACCCAGTGTCGACTGTGCCAATCTATCGGTGATTCTGGTTCTGAGTGCTTTATCCTGAATCAATTTCTCAATTCCTGCAGCAACTGCTTCTGCATTCATATCCACAATCAAGCCGTCCACGCCGTCCTCAATCTGATCCTTGGCTGTACTGAAACGTGTTACAACAATCGGTTTATTTAAAATTTTCGCTTCATCGATTGCAATTGATTTCCCTTCAAATCTGGAGGTTTGAACATAAAGATCCGCCTTCTTCAGATAGGGATAAGGATTAGACCTCAGTCCGAGCAGCGTAAAATGATTCTCCAGTCCGCTAACTTGGATCAGGTCGGACAATTTCTGTCTCTCCTCCCCTTCTCCAATAATGGCCCATTGAACAGGATATCCTTTATCCACAAGCTTCCGACAAGCTTCAACCGCCAGTTCGAATGCCTTTTGGTAATGCAACCGACCGATAGATAATATGGAGATTTCCTCATCCTTGGTAACCGCAGTCTCATTTTTACTCTGGTCAGCCAGCTGTCTAATAACCTTTGGAGAAACTATATTATGAATGACACTGATTTTTTCACGCTGGTGCGGAAAACGGTTCTTTAATATGTCAGCGCACTCTTCCGAGACTGTAACAATATGATCCAGCTGCTTGAAATAGGAAAGATCGAAGTGAGGATCCATTCCCAATTGGTCATAATCAATGTGAATCCATCCCACTTTTGTGTTCGCCTGTACCTTATCGACACTAAAGTAAATAGATGTCTTCTCCATAAATCCAACCACAGTATCATAAGGCTGAGCCAAAGATTCAAAAAAGACGGACATATGCTTCCAGCTATACTGTTCTCTAAGAGCCGTTGATCTGAACAATCTATTTTTCAGTGCAAACATAAATCTGTGGTAGGCAAGGCCAACCTTACCCTTAATCAGAAATAGTGACATAGACTTCCACAACGCCAAGGTGAACTGCTGATACTTATCCGGCAAAGGCAGCAAACGGACATGCTTCGGAATAAACTCCATAAAAAGCCCATCATGGTTTAGTAGAAACAAATCCACCTCATACATCTCATAATCAACCTGACTGAGCAGATTAACCAAGCTTCGCTCACCACCGCCGGAGCTTAACCCGGGCATAATAAACAGCAGTTTTTTTTTCATAGTCACCTCATGCCAATTCTCTTAAGTATTCCACTGCTTGATAAGACATTTGTTGGATTTGCGGTATCGCTTGCTTCAGTCTGTCGCGGATCTCTTGCTCTTCCCGCATCATTTCCTCAAATTTAGTTGCCAGAAGTTCACCCGAAGATATCTCCTCGATACCCAGCACCAGCTTCTCTTCACCGAACAGGTCTGTGGCGATTCCCTTTGATTTGACGCTATACCCCAGCACTATAGTGGGAACCAGATTGGAATAGGCAGCAATAGTAGCATGAGTTCTTGCACCTATGAAAAATCTCATTCTAGCGATATAACCCTTGTATTGCACAGCAGTTAGATTCCCAGGAAGCAGAATTACACGACCCGTATGCTTGAATTCCTGATAGTACTCATGGAGTACATCAAAGTCATTGTTGCCATCTTCAATGACGTGGGGGGTCAAGGCAATCGTCATATCTGTAGTTCGCAGTATATGGCTGATCAGTTCCCGAATCGCTCCTTTGGATTGTTGATTACGGCTCATAACCAGAGGGCTGAAATTGAGGCCTATGGTATTCCCCACTTGCCATCCTATAGGAAGTGCAAGCTCTACCTTTTCCATGGTAAACGCTGGATCGGCTACTAATCTCACATTCGTAAGTCCCTTATTCTTAAGCATGTTGTAGGTCAAGGTCTCCCGAGCCAGAATGAGGTCAAAGAGCTTCAAATCCTCCAATTTACGGGGGGTGATATCTTCTTCACCGATGGAACAGCCCCATAGCACCAGCTTTTTCCCTTTTTTCTTAATTCTTCGGTTGATTTCGTACCAACCCGGTTGCTCACCGTAACAGTAGTTGTCCCCCCCAATCGACATACAGACATCAGCCAGTCCAATACGTTTGATGACGTTGTTATGAATTTGACCAAGAGCATATTTTTCATCCTTGAACAGTCTTACTCTTAGCAATGACATCAACCATTGGGGTGAATATTTAGAGATAGGTATTGCAGAACCATCATAGATATGATCAAGCGTACCGATGATTCGATCCGTATCCGGTCTATCGGATAACAAAAAGACCTTAGCTCCGCCTATTCCCTCTTTGATAATTCCCGTAGAGGAGCGAACAATGGCCTCACATCCCCTATTCAAGCTGCCTCCATGAGCGAACATCATGATTCTCACATTGCTTTCCTCCCCTGCGATTGGTTACGGATTCTGCTGTAAAGAATAGCCAGATAAATACCGCCGACTTGCCTTCTGCGCATCATTCCAATGATCCATTTGTGATATCTGCCCAGTGAACTAAATTCTGCCTCGTAGTACAAAGGAAGCGAAGCCTGTATCTGTTCATTGTTTACTACACTTCTGATGTAGGCGTATCTCGTTCTGAAATCAACCTCACGGGTTGGCTCCATATAAATATGTAGAATGGCTAATGCCGAATGAATGAGCCTGATGGATTTGAGTCTTCCGATATCGGTATTTTCAAGCTTAACGACATAAGCATCAGGCAAAACAGATTGATATACCTCTAATGCTCTTTTGAAGTAGTCTTGTTTCACTATGTTTCTTGTGGCACTCCCTGGAGTCTCCCGATAGTGATATCCGGTATAATCCATGTATTTGGCTCTCTCTGCAACACAGAAGAAGCTCATATTGAACATCCCGTCTTCTCCCAAGGCCACTTTCTCCGGAAAAACTATGCCATGCTCAATTAATGTTTGTCTTTTGTAAAGTTTGCTGCAGGCCGTATTGCAATTATCGTTTTTGATGTAATAGGGAAGGATGTCACGCTTGATATCCTCTTCATGCAGGACCGCTTCCACGGAGAACGGATACCTAGTAATTACAGTATGGAGTCCGAGTTCACTTTCAAAATTGGAAATCACCACATCGCAATGATCTTGTACTGCAGCTAAATAAAGAGTTTCGAACATTTCTCTCTCCACGGTATCGTCCGCATCTACAAAACCGATGTATTCTCCGAGGGCTGCCGTCATGCCTGCGTTTCTAGCTGCACTTACCCCCTGATTATCCTGATCCACCAGAACCATTCGCGAATCCTTCGCTGCATATTCCTTAAGAATTCCTAAGCTGCCATCCTCAGAACCGTCATTTACAAATACAAACTGGCATTCATGAAGACTCTGGGACAGGAGAGAATGTATACACGGAATGAGATACTGTTCAGCATTATATACGGGGATAATAACACTCACCTTATATTGCACTGAGAACAGCCTCCTCCCTTTCGCTGATCAGGCTATACAGCTTCTCCAATTCATAAGTGTTGCTATGATCAGATCTGCTGCAATGACCCGAGAGCCTTTGACGCAGGTCCCCATTCAGATACAAACGCTCAATACCTTGGACAATTCCTTCTACGGAAAGCTCTGTAATGGAACCATCAACTCCATCCGTCACCTGACTGGGCGCTGTAGAGTAGTTGGTAATCAATATGGGTTTCCCTAAAATTTTGGCCTCTGTAACCGTCACAGCCTTGCCCTCATAGCGCGAAGGTTGAACATATAAGTCGCATGAACTCATAAATGGATAGGGGTTCGTTTGCTTACCCAACAGGATAAAGCTGTTCTCCAGATGATGTTCAGCTATCATCTCTTTCAGCATGGCCTCATCGTTTCCATAACCGACAATGTACCAATTGATGTTGTCATAACCCTTGTCTTTCAAGGCTCTCAAGGCTTTAACCGCTAAGTCGAGACCTTTCTGATAAGACAATCTCCCCACGGTAACCAGTTTGAAGTTAGGGTCATCCACCATAGGGTTCTCTACCTCTTTATTTGCCATTATTCTAATAAAATAAGGGGATGTGATATTCTCAATCACAACTACTTTCTCTTCCAGTGACCCGTATTTCTGCAAAAAAGAGACTTTGCACGCTTCCGATACTGCGATAATATAATCAAATTTGCTCCACATTTTAAAATCAGCTTGGATATCTGTTTCTATTGTTAAATAATCCGTATGAATCCATCCGATCTTCAGCTTGGCTTTCACTTTATCGGCCACAAAATAATGAGGCCATAAATAACTGATCGCAACGTCATACTCCTGTTGAAACTTAGGGAGATAAGGCAGCACATACTTCCATATCAGCTGCATTTGATAATAGCCGGGTTCAGGGATCTTCCGGATTCTTCGGATACATTCCGTATGGATTTTTGCCAGAATACGTCCCATTGCGATACGGTAGTGACCTTCCCTAAATGCTTCCTGTATTGTTTTTCGGAAGGTTGAATAGGCGGGTTGCTCCTTAAGCAAGTTCACCTGCGGGGAAAGCAAGTCCAGAAAGTCACCCTGGTGGCGATAGAGCATCACATCCACATCATGGTGTTCATAGTCAAAATGCTCCAGCATGCTGGCAAGGCTTCTTTCCACCCCTCCCACTTCCATATCATATGAGGTGATCAGTACCTTCTTCATCCTTGCCCTCCAATCGTCTTCCTCCAAGCCCATAAGACCGGTCTCAACGGAACATAGAGAAAATGTAGATTTTTCGGTAACGGTAACGTCTCCGCATCCTCCGGGTACGGAAATAGAAAGCTCAAAACGAACAAGAATTTACGGCTGAATGTCAATAATGCGAATTGATGCCGCTTATGATAACTCTCTACTTCAGGTGGAATAGGAGGTGAATGCAGATTAACCATTCGTTCCATATAAAATAAAGCTTCTTGCGCCAAACGTCTGGACTTGTTGGCTCTTTCCATAGGCTGCAGTTGAGGATCTATCGAAACCGACAGCAACCCGGAAGTAAGCGCCAGCGCCTGTCCTCCAATGTAATAATAATGATGCTTACGTAGAAGAGCGGTAAGCTTTGGAGCGTCCAACTGTTGTAGGAGCAGCTGCTTAATGTCCAACAGCCATCGCACTCTGGACCAACCATGCCTCGCTCCATGGGATACAAGAAAGAGGAACAAATCTTCACGTCCCAGATAATAAATGGGTTCCTTTGTTAAGCTGCTTGTTCTTCTATGCTCCCACAAATCAGCAAATGCTGGCTCTTTAGCGGGAGCGGGGTTTAGCCTCCAATGAAGCTCAACCTTTATGCCCTTCTCAGAATGGAAGAATACAATATGATGATGCCTCCATTTCCAATCATTCAAAACGGTACGTATGTAATCATCTTTGAGATAACCCTGCTGAATCAGGATTCCTTCTGCCTTGGACAAGTCTTCAATAGGAAGAATCAAATCCAGATCACATGAGGTTCTAAGCGAAATATCCCCGTAAAGATCCTTGGCAATAACAGGCCCCTTTAAGAAAAGACAATCAATATCCTGGTCTGCAAACAGCTTGCCTACCCTTTCCATCTCACCGCTCAAATGAAGCATTTGAAAAGTGTTTGTAGTATATAAGGTATTCATTTTCCTAACGACCCAGGCTGGAACCCACACTTCACTCATATGCTTGAGCCGCCGGTAAAGATAAGGGTACACTCTATGATGCCGGGCAAGTTCTATAAAGATCTCCCAATCGGTCTCACGGAACAGTTCCGGCTGAGACACCGGCAGATCATTCGGATTATGGTCTTCAGCTAGAAATGCAAGCAACAGCCGCATTTCTATCGATAAAGTCCCCGTGCTAAGACCCAGCGCATTTCCCATGGGGTTTCTCCTCACTCTAAGCAGATAACGAACAAAATTATTAGTTTTTGTTCTATTTAACGAACACAAATAAAGCGTACCACTCTATCTGGAAAGTTGTCAAATGATTGTTGCAAAAAGCTACAAATTACTCTGGCTCATCAGAGGAGTATGATATAGTTTGAGAATAGAAATGGAGGCTGATGGAGTGTTGAGAAAGATCATTGTATTCGGTGCAGGAGGCCACGCCAAAGCTGTAATTGATGTTATTGAGAAAGCGGGTTTGTACGAGATCATCGGAATATTGGATAGCTATAAGTCACCAGGCTCCATGATTTACGGATATGAAATCCTTGGTGATGAGCAGGTCGTTTCCAACATGGGGAGCCAAATTTACGGCGGGATTATAGCTATCGGGGATAATTGGAGGCGATCGCAGCTCGTTGACCAGTTGATCTCACTACATCCGGACTTCACTTTTATTTCTGCTGTACATCCCTCTGCCACTCTCGCCAAAGGCACTGTCATAGGTCAGGGGAGTGTAGTTATGGCTGGTGCTGTTATCGGCAGCGATACGATCATCGGTAATCATTGCATTCTTTACTCTCAAGCCTCCGTTGATCATGATAGTACGTTAGGAAACTTTGTGACCCTAGCTCCCAATACCGCTACGGGCGGAAATGTACATATCGGTGATTGCAGCGTGATCTCCATAGGCGCCAATATCATCCACTCTACAGTCATTGGAGAACATACAGTTATTGGGGCAGGATCCACCGTATTATCCGATATATCGGAGTACTCGGTTGCATACGGAACTCCTGCCCGGGTTGTACGTACCCGTCAGCTCGGGGAACGCTATCTATAGTCAATTAGTGGGGTTGGGTAGAAATGGTCATTAAAGATTCCTCAATACAAGTAATCACTCTTTGCTGTTCACCCAGACTCATGCTGGAACCCGAAGGTAGGCACAGTCCAGTCTGAAATAACTGCTCAGATACACAAACTTCATCGTTATGGGAATAGAATAAGCAACCTGCGAATAAAGGCTGCATATGGAGAGGTTTCCATACAGGACGCGCCTCTATATTTTGATCCGCCAGTGCCTTCAGCAGCTCCGGCAACTTCATCCCGTTTTCTTCCTCATCAACCGTAAGGGCGGTCAGCCAGCGGTTTGACTTTGTACCTGCCAGCTCTGGCATGAAGTGGAGTCGATCTATACCCCCCAGTGCTGCCTGGTACCTATCAAATATAGCCCTTCTCGATTCCACCCGCTCATCCAGCACCTGCAGTTGTGCTCTGCCTACCCCGGCTAGAAGATTGCTTAACCGGTAATTGTAGCCCATAACGCTGTGCTGGTAATGCGGAGCTGGATCTCTGGCCTGAGTCGCCAGAAAACGAGCTTTTCTCAAGGCTTCCTCATCATTCGAAATGAGCATCCCCCCACCGGAGGTGGTAATAATCTTATTGCCATTAAAGGAGAAAATTCCAAATTTTCCAAGTGAGCCGCTAGGCTGTCCTTGATATGTAGACCCAAGCGATTCAGCAGCATCTTCAATAAGTGGAATATCATATTGATTGCAGAGGGATAGGATTTCTTTCATCTTGGCACTTTGCCCATATAAATGCACTACGATGACGGCTTTGGGCAGCTTCCCTATACGGTCAGCCTCTTCCAGAGCAAGCTGCAGGGCGCTTGGAGACATGTTCCATGTATCAGGCTCAGAGTCTATAAAGACGGGCTCTGCGTTCAAGTAGCAGATGGGATTCGCACTCGCTACAAAAGTTAAAGTTGAGCAAAACACCCGGTCTCCCTTACCTACTTCAAGCAGTTGCAGAGCTATATGCAGGGCTGCGGTACCTGAGCTCAATGCGGCGGCACCCCTAACACCCGAATAGTCGGCTATCTCTTGCTCAAAGGCATCCACATTGGGTCCAAGCGGAGCGATCCAGTTGGTCTCGAAAGCTTCATTAATGTAGTATTGCTCTCTACCGCTCATGTGAGGCGGAGACAGAAAAATCCGATGGTTGGTTGTCATAGGTCTCACCCTCTACTTCCCTCTTCATTATTAACAGCCCCTCGAAACATCGGCATGGTAGCATGATCCGCACTATTAATGCCCTCCGTCTTAACAACTTTAAGCAGCGTTAGCCATAATATCTTGAGATCCAGCATGAAGCTGTAGTGATCCACATACCAGATATCCAGTTTGAACTTTTCCTCCCAGGATATCGTGTTGCGGCCGTTAACCTGAGCCCAACCAGTGATTCCCGGTTTAACCTCATGTCTTCTGGCCTGCTCTTCCGAATACAGCGGCAGATAGTCCACTAACAGCGGTCTTGGACCGACCAGACTGATATCACCTTTGAGCACATTCCACAGTTGCGGAAGTTCATCCAGACTATATTTTCTCAAAAACTTCCCAAAGGTGGTTAAACGGAGATGGTCAGACAACAACTGGCCTGAGGAATCCGACTCATCTGTCATTGTCCGGAACTTATACACATAGAAAGGCTTCCCATGCAAGCCCGGACGACTTTGCTTAAAAAGAATTGGCGAACCTAACTTAATACGAACAAGAAGCGCCGTAATAGTAATCACCGGCAGAAATACAAGAAATACGGGAATGGCAACTATGAGATCCAACATTCGCTTCATATCCGGTAGCTCCCTAAGAGAAAATCTTCCTTATTTTCGATACATTCTCATGACCGATCACTCTGCTGACCGTTTTCTTCAACTGGCTTTTCATCCGAATATGAAAAGGCAGCCAGGATTGGGCAAAATGATGTATCGTATAGCTTTCCTCCGTAATATAGTTCCCTCCATCAATATAATCGTACGGGCTAAAGTAGCAGCGCGGGTAAAAGATTACGCCGTTCGTAAGTGCTTGATATTTCCCGTTCAGCTGGAGGCCATGTTCTCGGCAGATTCTACTAATCACGGTAGTATTGGTAGTGGTATCGTAAGTACCGTCAGACCGCTTAAAGCTTCTAGAGTTATAATACTCCATCAATTCTCTAATCCAGCCGTGTCCTTTCACTGCACCCATAGTTCCAGATTGGAGAAAGCTTTCATCCTCAAAACCTGAAAAAGCCTCATGTACCAAAAAACGGTCCAGCGGCTGAATCACCTCTACATCGGTATCCATATAAATACCGCCCCGTTCATATAAAGCATGCAGCCGTACATAGTCACTAACAAAAGCAAACTTTCTAGCCTCATAAGCCTCACGAACGTATGGATTGGCGTTAATGTCAAAGTTATCCTCATTCCATTCCATGAATTCATAACCTTGCAAATGTTTTTTCCAGCTAATGATGCACTTTTGCAGGATTTTCGGCTTTGCTCCTCTTCCAAACCAGCAGTAGTGGATAATCCTTGGAATTTTTTCTATATCCTCCATCTAAATTTCTCCTTTATAGAAACCACTTCAGATAGTCGCTCCTGTATTGAAGTCCCAATGTAATCACATTTTCATAGAAGAAAAAGACTAGATAGATGATCAAAAGACTTAAAAACACGAGCTTTTGATCTTTCTTACGGAACACCTTAACTACCCATGAGGTCAATATGATCTGATATAACGTAAAGTAGATGGCCAGCCTGGCGAAAATCCAGTTTTGTGTAGAAATAATCATTAGGAGCAACCCGATTAATGAAAGATTCACTATAATATCAATGTGTGGAAACAGCACTCTCAGCTTCTCTCTTCCCAGAAAAGCAATCACGAGCGGCAGGGCATAAAAAGCGACCCGGAAGACGTTAGCACCGCCTTCACTAAAGCTTTGATACTCACCATATTGAGTATCCTTAATAGCGGAGAAGAGAATATCCGAAAATTGATTGAAGCCAAAAACAATTAGGACAGCAAGCCCCAGCATTAAAAACGTTGCTGTTGTCCAAGCCTTTCTGCGCACGATAAAGTAAATCGGAATCAGGATTAATGCGCTCTGGTGAAACAAGGCCGCAATCAGAACAACAAGCATATACTTCTTCCAGCTGCCATCCAGAATATACTTAGTGGCGGCAAAGATAATGGCTGCTGTAAGGTACTGTCTAATCCCGTTCATCGAGACTATAAATGCACCTGATGTGATATAAAGATAAACCGCCAGATCAAACAATCTTGCATATTTGTACAGCACCATTACTATTAGAAAATTGGTAACCAATGCTGTAACTACAATTAGGATTTGCGGATCATCGGTATAGCTTTTCAATACCATTTGAAGAATACCGAAGCCGATATCCTTGTTCTGAAGGATCCCCATCCAAGATAAATCGTCAACGATATAAGCATGCATGTAAAAGAAGGTATCGCCTATATTGTTCCTTAGACCTGAGCAGATCACGATTACAGCAGCAACGACGTAAGCTAAGGACTTACTGGGTCTTATAAATACAGGGCTATTTATATCGGGTACGGCATAATAACGGGCAAGAAATGAGAATAGAAAACCCACCATGAGCGTAAGCCAAATGATCGTCATGCGCTCATCCCTTTCAGCTGCTAGTCTTTGTCTTGGACATAATGTACAGATATAGAGCAAAACCTGGGAACAACGTGAGTAAGGTAAGCAGCTTTTCCGGTGTTTCTCTAAGCATCCTTTTGTTTCTCATGATCAATGAACTGGATACATAGTGTATGGATTGCCTAATCTTGAAGGGTACCCCCGCAAAGGGCAACTTCATTAATTCCACCCGGTAAAAGGCAAACCCCTTCGGATTCCTCCGATATTGCTTGAGCATATTCCGCGTAGATCCATCCGGAAGGTACTCTACACAGCACAGAATCTCATTCATAATCAAGAGTTCATAATGAATATCCAGCATGTAATACTTGTAAGCCAATCCCACATAATTCTCGCCATCGAACAACGGGTACGGATATTCCTTCATTAATGCCGTACGGTATACCAGCTTCTTGTCTCCCGTTACTCCATACTTGTAGTAAAGGTCAAACAATGTGGCTGTCTTCACATGTTCAGGTAGCCGTGTCCCGATAATTTCACCGTTGAAATAACTATCCAGACCAATAAATCCACTGACCTTATCACTCCCGTATTGCCTCCAGAATGATATTATTTTCTCAACGGCATCATCTGGCATATAATCGTCCGAATCGATACATACATTCAGTTCGGTCTTAATATGCTCGTAGGCAGAGTTATGTGCGCCGTGCATTCCCTGATTCTGCTGCCGATAATAGCGTATGGATACCAACTTTTCCTGTATCCATCCCTCTACGATTTCCGAGGTGTTATCTGTGGAACCGTCATCGATGATCAGCCACTCAAAATCCGAATTAGTTTGCCGCGCAAGACTTTCATATAGCACATGTAAGCAGTAGGCGCGATTATAGGTAGGTGTAAAGACAGTTAAAGTTCTCATGTTCACCTCATATAGAAGTAATATTTGGATTCCGCACTTATTAAAGACCCGACAGCTGTAGATGTTCTGTGTTGGCTGTGGAATGCTCCATAAGCGGGGTATAAATTCGGCTTAGCTGTTCTCTAACCTGTCTCAGATCGTACTTCCTGATATATTCCAAGCTCTGCTTACCCATTCGCTGCTTAATCACATCGGACTGTGCGAGCGTCAGCATATGGTTAGACATCTCATGAACCTGCTCGGGATCACATAGGAAACCATTCTCATCAACTTTCACCAATTCCAGGTGTCCCCTATTACGTGTTGCAACCACAGGCAGTCCGCAAGCCATCGCTTCCATGATGTTAACGGGAAGACCTTCTCTCAAGCTTCCTGAAACAGCGATGTCACATAAAGGCAGGAGCTTATAGATATCATTACGGTATCCGAGAAACTCAACCCTTTCTCCCACACCCAGCTGTGCAGCTAGTTCTTTGCATTCCTCTTGCAGGCTTCCCCGACCCGCGAACAGAAGTTTCGCCTGAGGGACCTGATCCTTAATCTTGGCAAGGGATCTAATCAGCAGCTGATGATTCTTATTACGGTTGAATTCAGCGGCATAGAACATAAGAAAGTCATCGGAATTATAGGACAATGCCTTCCTCAGAAGAGCCTTCTCCGCCTGCGCTATAGGTCCATACCGTTCGGTGTTGATTCCCACACCATGTACATGCTCAATCTGCTTCGCTTTAAACCTGTGATTTACGGCCAGGCTGTAATCCTCATTGTTTATGGTGATCAAGCAGTCCGTCAGACGGGAGAGAGTCTTCTCAATCGGGTAATACAATGCCCAGTTCAGAAGAGAGGATCCTTTGCAGAAATGAAATCCATGTGCAGTATAAATGACCTTTGTCCCTTTTTTTCTCGATCCCCTGGCAGCCAGCCGGGCAAGAACACCACCCATAGGTGTGTGAGAATGGATGATTTGATAATCATTCTGATCTATAATATCTTTCAACTGACGGTAAGCTGCCACGTTATTTCGGCTGAAGGGTGAGCGCTCCAAAGGGATATTAAATTTCTTATCTACAAAAGGGAGCTCCATCTCGCCCTGTGCGGCAACATGAACTTCCCAATTCTGTTGCTTGAACCATTCCAGCACAGGCAAATGAAATGAGCTGAAATGAAAGTCGACGGTTGCACAAAACAATATTTTATTGGACATTCGCCGCCTCCCTCCATTATTCTTCCTAACCTACTGTAGCCTTCATTAGTGGAACTTCAATCTCAAATCGGTTATTGGCGATATCGAGCAGCATTTGTCTAAGCTCTTCTATGGTAAGAGTGTCATAGACCTGCAGAAGGTGATCGACTCCGTCAAAACTCATTTCGGTTGATTTTCCGATATATATCTTGGGATATACCTGGACGTCGTGCACTTCCGTATCCTTAAGAAGCTCTTCATACATCTTTTCTCCCGGTCTCATGCCGGTGAATTCAATTCCAATCTCTTCAAGGGAATATCCAGACATCCGGATCAGATTTTTAGCCAGATCCACAATTTTCACAGGTTCCCCCATGTCGAGCACAAACACCTCTCCGCCACGAGCGAGTGCACCCGCTTGGATTACCAATCTGGAGGCCTCCGGTATAGTCATGAAATAACGGACCATATCCGGATGGGTTACCGTTACCGGTCCGCCATTCTCAATCTGCTTGCGGAATAATGGAATTACACTGCCCCGGCTTCCAAGAACATTACCGAAACGAACAGCAACAAATTTCGTTTGGCTGAAGCGATCCATATGTTGAATAATCATCTCCGCTATCCGCTTGGTGGAGCCCATGACACTGGTTGGATTGACAGCTTTATCAGTGGATATCATTACAAAGGTTCCAACCCCCGACAAGCTTGCCGCTCTAGCCGCATTCATCGTGCCAATGATATTATTCTTAACCGCCTCTTCCGGATTCCGCTGCATTAAGGGCACATGCTTATGTGCGGCAGCATGGTAGACAACATCCGGACGATGAAAGTTCATTACACTAATAATTTTGCTCTCGTCCTGAAGATCCGCAATCTCCGTATAGAATTGAACCCCTTGGTCCCTGAACATGGCCTTTAATTCAATCTCGATGGAGTAAATACTATTCTCGCCATGTCCAAGTAGAACGAGCTTTTTCGGATTAAATTTAGTGATTTGTCTACATACCTCCGACCCTATAGAACCGCCGGCCCCTGTAACTAAGACAACCTTGTCGGTTACATAACCGGATATGCTCTCAAGATCCAGCCGTACCAGCTCCCGCCCGAGTAAATCCTCCACTTGTACATCCCGGAATTGACTTACAGAAATCTTGCCGCTGGCGAGATCTTCAAGCATAGGAATCGTTTGCGTTTTGGCTGTCGACTTTGCACACTCCGCGTAGATCGCCTTGAGCTGACCTTTATTGAGCGAGGGAATTGCGATAACAATATTATCAATTTGATACTGCGCGGCTATTTCTTCAATGGAATTCGTACTCCCTACAACCGGGATTCCCATGATATCCAAACCATGCTTTTTGACGTTATCGTCTACAAAGGCTACAGGTTTCAGTTCCTTATTGAAGCCGGATAGTAATTGTCTAGCTACCATCGTACCGGCAGATCCTGCTCCAATAATTAAGGTGCGTTTGGATTGGAACAACGGCTCATCCTGCTTGATGATACGACCTCTTATTGCACGCCAGCAGAATCTTGAACCTCCAATAAGAAGAATATGCAGCATCCAAGTCACAGCCAGCAGTCGATAATGAATCTCCTGAGAAACAACCAGTTGAACGGTAGCCGCTGAGATTATCGAGAAGGAAATTACTTTTGTAATTAGGATCAATTCTCCGATACTGGCATATTCCCATGCCTTCTTATACATGTGGGATACCAAAGCAAACACATGATAACTCAACAGCAAAGTGATAGAACTAACCACTACCGGTTGTGTAAAGACATTAAAAGAGGCGTTTACCAAAAAACAGCTGATAAAAATAGCCGACAGTACAATAAGCGAATCCATCAATAACAATACTGATAATCGATTCTTATAAATCAATGTTCGCTCACCCCTTCTATTCTAAAATGCTACTTTTTCTTTTTATTTAGGACTGCACCCACTATTTTTACATTCGCGAACTCCAGCAATCTCTTTGCTTCCAGCGCGTTCTTCTGTTGAGTTTTTTCACTCTTTACAACTAAAATAGCTCCGCTGCATCTGTGGGCAAGCGCAATGGTTTCCGGTGACTCCAATACCGAGGAACAATCAAAAATAATAATGTCATATCGGTTCCTTGCAAGCTCTAGAAAGGTCTTCATAGCCCACGAATCAAGCAAATCAGCTGCATTTGGGAGTGCAGAACCGCCAGGAATGACCGACAAATTCTCGATGTTGCTCTGGTGTATAGTCTCCAGAATATCAATGTGATTCGCCAGACCATCTGTTAGACCAGGCCACAGTTTCAGATTAAATACATGATTTAAATTTGGATTTCGAATATTGGCATCCACCAGCAGTACCCTTCCTCCATGCTGCGCAAAGCTAATAGCCAAATTCACAGCTACCGTAGATTTACCTTCTCCCTCGGAGGAAGAAGTAACGACTAAGGTGGACAACTCTTCGCTGCTCGAAGAAAAACGGATATTATTCCTAATAGCACGGTACTGATCAGTTATTGCGGATTGAGTGTTGTTGTGAGCGATCAAGCATGCGTTGATGCTACCTTCTTCCGGTTTTCTCTCCCTATGAGCCAATAGTTTCACCCCGTATGTATTCATTCTTTCGTTTCACTTTTCCAAAATGATCCTTCTTACTGATCTTTGAAACGGAACCTAACGGCTTAATACCCAAGTACCTTTCAAGGTCATCCTCGGATCTTAGAGTATCGTCTAGAGAATCCAGCAGAAATGTAATTCCCACCCCAATGACCAAGCCCATCATGATCCCAATGTATAGAGCTCGATTGCTCTGGGGATTAATCGGGACTGGATCGGGTGATGTTACTGCATTGGACAATACATGGGCTCCGTAAAATTCCAGCTTCTTCGTAGCCTCATCCGTAAAAGCCTTCACTACCGCATTAGCTATACCCGCTGTAAGAGTAGGATCGGCATTAAACACTGAAACGACCGTGATAATCGAATTGTCCACACCGCTTACGTTCACATTCTCCCGAAGAGCTCCGGCGGACATCTTCAGATTGAGATCCTTAATCACCTTCTCCATAACAACAGGTTCCCGAATCAAGGCTCGCAAGGTGGATAGCATTTCAGGACTGCCTGATGCTATCATGATTCTGGCGGAGGAGGCATACATTGGGGTTTCAGGAATTGAACTATAAAGACCACCCAAAAACCCTAGCAAAGCAGTTGAAAGCAAAACAATCCACAGCCTTCTCGTAATCACTGAAAAAAGTTCCTTCAGGTTGATTTCTTTGACCGGTCTTTTAAATACGTTGGCCCGTTCGTTTAAGATAAGTTCCTCTTCCACGCTTTCACCCACTTCAAAGAATGACTTCAATAAAGAACATTATTCGTCAATATTAGTTCTTTATATAGAACATGTCAACCTCTTATTGGCTCTTTACCTAACCTTTTGTTCGTTATATGGATCGTTTATATGAAAAAGAGGAATGGGCGCAACTGCCCATTCCTCTTGATATCAAACGTTTTATTGCTGATTCCTTAATTATTAGTTCTTATTAGAGAACGTTTCTCCACTTATGGTTCTCTTCATCAGCACAAGTGGGCTTTTCAGCATCATTCATTAATTTCAGGACAATCTCTTTATCATGTTCTATATCAAATTTCCTGGCAAACAGCTTATCACTCGATTTTAATGTTCCATAATCATCCATTGAATATACTCTTGGACTTCCTTGAAAGTGGTGGATCCAATCAATCTCCATTAAGTCATTATTGATAACATTCTTTTTGTACTCGCTATTCAGAATTAAATTATGAAAAAAAGATTCGTCTGGACAATAAGTAAATTTATAGTCACTCAGGTAAATTGGATTTTGATCAATATGGTTTAGCATATATTTCAAGCAATCATGAGTGATTGTAAACCATGAGGAACCTTTATAAAGACCATATCCTTGTAAGTTTTTTCTCCGTATCAACACTTTTTGCGGTCTTCTAAAGATATTGTCTAGTACTCTGATTACTGTTTTTCTATTATGTTTGTTCTCAGAGAAAAAATTAAAACACTTCAGCCTCCAAAAATTAGGGCCTATTCCTCCCCCCTCTACAAATTGATTACCCTTATTCTCCTCGAGAAAGTTTAGTATGTAATCCACTGATTTTATAGGGAAACATTGCCCGCTAATCAAAGAAACATATTGATATTTTTTTTGTGCAGTTTCTTTCATTAACGCAAGTATAGCTTCAACTTGAGAAAATCCGCCCCGGTTAACCGAAACCCTGTTTCTCAGGATATTCACACTACCGTTATGTTTGTATTTATTCGATAACTGTGAATACAGCTCTTCATTTTTCTTATCAACATGTATGTAGACATCGATTGCACTGTGATGCAGAGCATGAATTAAATATACAATCTGTTCAAAACTTTTATGTGCCAAAACCATAAAAGCAGCTTTCATAAATAACCCCCTCTTTATAGATGGTCATCCTTTGTGTTTCTCGAATCATAGTAATACTTATTCCAGAGCTTACTAGTTGAGAACACCATTCGATTCGTCCCTCTAGCTATCACCCACTTTAGAGAATGACTTCAATAAAGAACATTATTTGTCAATTTTAGTTCTTTATACAGAACATGTCAACCTTCATTCATTAAAAATAGGGATGAGCAAATTCGCCCATCCCTGATACCGTTCACTGTATTTCTGCCGTTTCGTATCTGCTACGGCAGCAATGTGTTATTGCTTAGCTTGTCATTGGGTTTAGCTACCAATTTTGCTTTGGTTAATATATTGTTCTCAATAACGTATGGAGGAGCATTTACTCCTGCATTCTGTGTGGATATTCCATAGGCTTGCATATTACTTGTAATCGTATTGCCGCGAATCGTGGCGCTGAGGATATCAAACGGAGCATTTTTAGTCCAATAGCTGTTAATCTTAATAAGCTCAACACTGTTTGCCGTTTGGGTAAGTGCGTTAATGATATTGTTTTCTATAAGAGCACTTTGAGCAGCCTGAACACTGATTGCCGTCGCATTGCCAAGCACATCAAATGTAGAGTCTTTGACAGTCAAATTCAGATTCGCTTGCTCTGCATGCAGTGCACCGGCACCTCCCGCATTGGTTTTGAAGCTGCAGCCGTTGAAGATATAACTGCCCGGCATAGTAGCCGAAACGGTGCCCATCCCGCTGCCCTCTGCCGCCTCAAAGAAACAATTATTATAAGTGCCGGGAGGAAGAGTCAGCCCATAGGTAGGGTTATAATCAAGAACTCTAAGATTCTCAAATATAGATCCCCCCGTGCCACCGCCAGTTACTGAACGCATGGTAGACTGCCCAGAGATGGTCAGGTTCGTGATTCGAACTGGTTTTCCCCACAGAATAAGACCAGTATCATACTTTTTATTATTAGTAATGGTTACGTCGGAAATCTCCACTCCAAATGAATCCTTTGCAGTAACCGCCAGTTTGGAGTCCGTCAACTCCAACCCTTCCACAATAATTTTGGAACCTTGAAAGCTGGCGTTGGAATCATTCATTTTGTTCCCCACAAACACGACATCATTCTCCGCAACAATCCGTGATCCGTCGAAGTGATTGTTAACCACCCTCGCATTCTTAAAGGGAGCTGAGATAGCGACGCCGATTCGTTCTTTTGAGCCCAGATGGTTTCCCTCTACCACGGCACTCTCACCATCATAAAGAATGACATCATATGCGGCGTTATTATAAAATTCATTATTTTTGATAGTAACGTTGCTATTGAAATAGCCGTTAACATGGAACCCGCCTTCTACATCAATACCAGATTGTGGAGCCGTTCCTTTCATATCATGAAATACACTATCTTTAATGAGCACTTTATCCGCCCCTCCGACGGTAATACCCTGACGGCGATTAAAAGCAAACTCTGAGTCCGTAACGATAACGTTCCGTGTAGCTACACGACTCCATACTTCCAGATAGACCCCCTTAAGGGAAGTCTGGCTGAATACAAGATGGAAATGATCGGCACCCACTGGAATACCTACCTGGTTACGTGCTTGTGCATATATTTTCTTCAGGAAGGAGCCATCCGCCTTGTAAAAATACACCTCAAAGCCTTTGGGCACCTTCATAAAATTAGAGAGCTCAAAGGACTTTTCCGTTTTAAGAATGGGTTTGTTCAGTGTGATCGCTGTTTTGGTACGAATCTTCGTTGCATTTTTCACCGGAATGCCAAGGCTAGTCATCCCCCCCGGTACAAAACTGCCTTCGTATAAATCGGTAATCATGGTTCCATAACCGCCCAAGATTAGACCGTCTCCAGTAAAGTCAACGGCTTTCACATTCTCAATGACGATATTAGAGGCACCATCTGTGTGGATCCCGTATCCACCTTCATGAGTCCCCGAACTGTATGGATTGTCCTTCTTAGAGTAATCATGCGTTGTTCTATCTCCTACGTATACGCCTCCGCTCAACCTTACATTTTTAATGCCGTAACCAATATACATCAGAGCATAGTTTTCTTTATCATTAGTCTCTTTCTGCAGCACCACGTCAGACGTCAAAGCAAATTTCATATTACTGACCATGTTAATGCGGCTGTCCTTATCGATTAGATAGGTTCCAGGTGGAAGTGAAGTCGCCTTAATACCGTTTTTGTTAGCCCAAATCAGTGCCTCGTTAATCCCTTTGGTTGTTTCTATTGGATGAGTCCCATCTTTGTAGATCCCCCATTTGGAAATATCAATCATTTGCACGGTTGTAGAATTAGCATTGTCTTCACTGAAAGCATCTCCTGGAACACAAATAAGTAACAAAATCATTATTATGGATAACCTGCCGAATATTTTGCTCACCTATATCACCCCGATTTTTATTAGAGACATTTTCGTTCTTTAAAACGAATGCACTTATCTAGACTACCATGCTTTCCATCTAAAAGAAAAGTTAAACCGCTGGTGAACGGCTAACCATACTACTAAAGACCTATAAACACCTATTGAAAAGACAGAACTTTAGTCATCTCTTTTTTCCAAATAATCCTTGGTTTCTTCCTAAAAATACTACTTTTATTTTCCGATAAATAGGTGGTAAGACAATTGAAAAATTTGGTTTTTAATAGAAGGGAAAACAATAATGAGAAATTTACTATTGATTATTGTTCTGCTGTTCACCACCCTCCTGATACCTATTACACCCGTATCACACGCCGCCGGTATCACCCACTTTTCTGATATATCTTCAAAACACTGGGCTCAAAGAGAAATTGAACGTCTGCAGGAACAAAACGTGATTGGTGGGTATAGTGATGGAACTTTCCGTCCCGACATGCCCATAACAAGGGCTGAGGCTGTCAAGATCATTGTACAAACCAGCAATATTGACCTTGGACAGGAACTTAACTTAAAGCCGTCCCATTCGGATGTTCCAGCTTCCTATTGGGCTTTTCCCTATATTGAGGCTGCCGAGAAACATGCCCTCATTACAGGATATGCAGACGGGTCGTTTCGGCCTGTGGCAACGCTGACAAGGGCAGATAGTGCTGTTCTGATCGCCCGAGCTTTTGAACTGAATGCCCCCTCCTTAACTACCATCCAACCCAATGACATAGCCCGAAATCACTGGGCAGCTTCCTCTATTTCTAAGTTAATTAGTAACGGTGTAGCTGTAGGTGACTCCAAAGGCAACTTTCAACCTGCCAAAATGGTAAGCCGATCTGAATTTGCAGCTTTGCTGGCCAGAACGCTATATAAAGAATTCCGCTTAGAGCCAGCTGGAGAAAAGTACCCGATGGATCAAAATCCTCAAACGGATGATAATGTAAAGATTATTCCTTTGCCATCACCATCACCATCACCGGAAGCTATTGCAGCTGGAGCAGGGGGGGGATCCGGATCAGCAATCGGTTCTGGATCAGATGAGTTGACAGCTCCACAGCCGCAGCCAGCACCCATCCCTACTATGGGACCCACTCCTCTGCAAACACCTTTCCCTAGTTCTAGCATTGATTCCGTACAGGCCGAGATTTCCGGTCTCCAAGCCAGCATTAAGGAGACAAGCCTATCCCTTTCTTGGGTCAATCCAAGCGATGCCTCTTTTAAGAAAGTAAATATTTATAAAGAAGGCTCCAAAGTCGCTTCCAGCTCCGGAACATCTTATGAAGAAAGTGGACTCTCGCCTTCAACTTCATACAGTTTTACCTTTAAAACCGTTGACAAAAAAAATCATGAATCTGCAGGCAAAACCATGAGCTTCACAACGGCAAGTTCCGTTCCTCCTTCTTCTCCTGAAGAACTGATTGCCGTCCCTTATGATGGTTCTCTCCAACTTCAGTGGAAGAGCAATTCCGAAAGTAATCTAGCAGGTTACAACGTGTATTTGGACGGGCTTCAATACAATACGACCTCGGTTACACAAGCCACTTATGAAGTTAAAGGATTGACCAACGGCGTATCCTACAGTTTGTACGTGACTACTATAGATACACTTAACAAAGAGTCAGAGCCATCTGCAACAATAAATGTCGTTCCTGGACTTCCGGATAACCTTGCACCCGAAGAAGTGAGCGGTATAGCTTCTACAGATGATGGCACATCCATTTCCATGACATGGAATAATCCTTTGGATTTAGACTTTGTGCGCACTGATATTTATCAACAAGATGTTTTGGTGGGTTCCTCTACTCAGGGTTCTTTTACAGTAAAGAACCTTCTGAGTGAGACAGAATATGAGTACGTGCTTAGGACAGTGGACAGCAGCAACAATACGTCAAATGGAACCAGCATATCTATTCGCACCCAAGACATTACACCACCTGCCGTGCCTACGGATGTTTCAGCTACGGGTGGTCCTAGCAGTATAACTTTCAACTGGTCTGCCAATACGGAGGTAGATCTAGCTGGATACAACATCTATGTAAATGACATTATGTTGAACAGTGAGGTCATTAACCAAGTTTCTTATGAGTTAGGTAATCTGGAGTTTGGCAAAATGTACAACCTTACGCTAGAAGCTGTAGATATGAATGAAAACATCTCAAAACGCAGTGAAGTTGCTGCTTTTACACCCAGTCACCATTTAATTGAATTATCACGCTGGGGGATCTACAATGACGGCACTCACCCGGTGGAGACGACTAAAGGGATTAATAACGCGCTAATTTGGGCCTATCAGCAGGGCATTACCGCAACGACACTTACGCCTGGAACTTATTTAATTGATAAAGCCAGTCAAATTAATATGGTTCCCAATATGCTGTTTGACCTTCCTATGGAGGTTGTTTTACAAAAAGAAACCAATGACAAGGAATCTTATCAGATTGTCGCTCTCGATTATGGAGATAACAACGTAACACTAAGAGGCGGCACCTATATCGGTGACCGAGTAACGCATGACTACTCCAAGAAGGATCATGCAGGTTCAGCGGGTACACATGAGTTTGGTTACGGGATAATCGCTAGAGGTGTCAAGAATCTGGTCATCGACAGAGTAAAAACTACTCACTTCACAGGTGACGGCATTATTCTGGCAGCACACGGGACACTTGTTGATATCTATGAGCAGAGCTTTGTCTCAGGTTCCATTAATGACAGCGGTCAAACGATTACAGACGCTTCCAAAATAAGAACAAAAGTAATGCAGCAGCTGACAAATCCTATTTTTCAAAAAGAGCCTTATTTCGAATTGATGAATCCGGTAAACCTGCCGGGCAAGTTCGATATTTACTTCTATACATCTGCTGGAACCTTCCACTCGAAAATGGCGGATAAAAGTATGCGGGATATTATAGATATTCCTGAGGGGGTAACTCAATTCCATCTCGTATTCGCTAAATCCTCACATACCGGCGCATATGTAGAGTATTGGAACCGGGCCTTAACCAGAGATTCCGTAATTATGAATTCGGAGTCAGCCTTCAACCGTCGCCAAGGAATCAGCCTTGTCGGCTCGGACAACATTGTGATCAAAAACAACATCCTGCATGATATTAAGGGCATTGCTCCACAATCCGGAATTGACCTTGAAGGCGGTTATGGAGAGAACGGGGATTTGGTTACGAACACTATTATTCAGAGTAATAAGTTTTTTAATAACGCTTCTTACGATTTGATCCTTTATGACGGCCATCATGCAACCGTAGAAGGAAATCATTTTGCATCAAAAGGAGTCATAGGTTTAGCGGTTTCTCCGCCCTTCCAAAGTGCATTGGTACAAGGAAACCATTTTGACGGGACACGAATTGTTGCTTATCACGATACTACACTTCTGAATAACCGTATGAATGATTCCTCCACCTTTTTTGAGGGGCCTAATATTAACATTGATGGTTTGGATATCACGAATGGCACATTATCCGTTACTTCCAAAACACCGTTTGGAGTCACACTCTCCAATGTAAATATTAATATTACCAAGAGTATCGATGCAGGACTACGAATTTGGAATCAACCCATCCGCCTCACCAACGTCACTGTCACAGGAGCAGGAAGTGTGGGCAGTCTGTCAGGAACTGTAGCAGAAGGAAGTATATTTGATGGGCTTAAGATGATTGGGTACAACTCAAATAACGGCATATCCTTACCGCCCGGAACTTATACCAACAGTACTTTCCAAGCAGCTGAGGGCTATAAGATGGGTTCAGCGAAGCTTGGCGCCGGAAAATATATTTTTAACAACTGCACTTTCACTTCAAATACTACCGGAAATATTGCTCTTTATGGCGAGAATGCCGCTCTGGATCTGACCGTCCGCAACTCCACCTTTAATGTGCTGGGGGATGCTACTGCAATCTCCATTCAGACAGCTAAAACGATAGTCATAGAGAATAACATCATCCAAGCCATGAAAATGGTTAGAACCACCCTTGAACTGATCAAGATCAATGATTACTGGAAACGAAATGATCCTTATGATGTGCTTAATGTAACGATAAATAACAACACCATCACTTCCAATATAGCAGCCGTAGGAATTTCAACTATTTATGCCGGAACAGGCGCACCGTCTTACCTGATACAGAATAATACTCTAAATAAAGCGGTCTTAGCGCTAAAAGCAAATGACAGTCAGAGCTTGAACATCTTAAATAAATAATAGGAGGAAGGAGTTGGTGCCCTGGGCCCGGCTCTTTTCTTTTTTTATTGCAAAAAAAGACCGATCCCCGGCCTTAGCTGGCAAGAGAATCGGTTTTTTAATTCATTACTTTTCAATAACAGTAATACTTCTCCCACAGCATGAAGGAGTCATCCTTTTTGTCATCCCACCAATTCTTGACGTCATTTCCCTTTAACCAGCTGAACCAGCTATTGCTGACTGTCTTGGTATCATTGTAATCATAGGTGGTCTTATCTTTCTGAAAAAATGAAGATATTTCACCGGCTAGTGATGAAAAAAAGGAAGTGGCATAAGAGGAGGTGTTCTGTGACACCGACGAAGCAGATGCATAGGCAGAAGCAGGCAGCATGATTGTACTTATCAATATAACCATCAACGTCAGCCTGGTGCACTTCTTTATATACCTGATCATGTTATCGGTCCCCACTTTCCTCTAGTCTAAATAGACTACTATAATGGTTCTTTATAAGATTTATAGTTTTCACCTTCACCCCCTTGTCTACCTTGCCGCAAAAGCTAAAGCAAGGACCACAGCGGATTTTCCTCCGGTTTAGGAAGCAGATACTGTTCGCAACAGAACCTGCCTCGGAGGAGCCGTAGCATACCATAAAAAATACAACCTTTAAGCCCGGGTCCCTGCTAAATTTTTTCAGCAAGGTATTATTTATAGCTGCCGAAGTAAAGGCCAGCCCTACCAGGGAATATAAACTCAATTCACATGGTTTCATCATAACGAACAAAAGAGTGTTTATCTTTAATTTACTAAGAGTTTTGTAAATGTTGTCTATAATTTAACATCTTTATCGCACTTTATAAAGAACAATATAAATTATTTCATTTAAAACACACCCTGTTCCTCTTTTGTTGCCTGTCTCAATCAAATAATGTTTATATTTTCGGCAAAACTGTTTAGAATCTGGTACTAAGAGTTCATGCTATAATAGCAAGTGATGGTTAATACCTTTTTAAAATGGGAGATGGATAGAATTGAATGACCAGCAATGGATCGCACCCGAATATTACAATCTAACCTCAGAGATGGAGCATCATCCATCCGGCAAGATTGCCCTCAAATGGTTGAATGAAAAAGGTGACCGCGAGGAGATCAGCTACGGAGAACTGCTAAAGCAGGCAAACCGGCTAGCCGGAGGATTGGCTCATCTGGGACTACATAAAGGTGACAGAGTTTTGGTAATGGTTCCGAGAAGAATCATTGCGTATGCAATCTACTTGGCCTGCTTGAAATTAGGGTTGGCCGTTATCCCTTCCTCAGAAATGCTCCGGGCCAAGGATTTATCCTATCGCCTCCGTCATTCTGAAGCACGTGCTGTGATTGCTTGGTCTGAGGTTACCAAAGAGGTAGATAAAATTAGTGATGACCTGCCAGCATTGGATTTCCGTCTTGCTGTGTCAGGGAATGGTGAAGTTGACGGATGGCTGGATCTGGAGGATCTAATGATTGGGCAACCGGATCAACTAACTGCAGTTAACACTCACCGAGACGATATGGCTATCCTGGCTTATACCTCTGGAACAACGGGTAATCCCAAGGCTGTTGTTCATAGTCACGGTTGGGGTTATGCGCACTTGCGGATTACTTCGTCCCCTTGGTTGGATATCCGGGAAGCCGACACGGTATGGGCAACAGCTGCACCCGGCTGGCAGAAGTGGATTTGGAGTCCATTCTTAGCTGTACTGGGAAATGGGGCCACCGGTTTTGTCTATAATGGACCTTTCCAACCAAACCGCTACTTGCAGTTAATGCAGGATGAAGGTATTCAAGTATTATGTTGTACTCCAACGGAATATCGCCTAATGGCCAAAGCCGAAGGCCTGGATACTTATGATCTGTCTAACTTGCGCAGTGCAGTATCTGCGGGAGAGCCTTTAAATCAAGAAGTAATCAATGAATTCCAACGCCATTTCAATATCACCATTCGGGACGGTTATGGACAAACTGAAAGTACGCTTTTAATCGGAACACTAAAAGACACCCCGGTACGTACAGGTTCAATGGGTAAAGCTATGGCGCCTGGATTAGTAGAGGTCGTGGATGAGCAGGGTATTCCAGTTGCCCCAGGAGTGGTTGGCGATATAGCCGTTCATTTGACCATGCCCGCTCTGTTCCATACGTATTATAAGGACCCTGAGCGCAAAGTGAGCTGTACGAATGGAGAGTTCTTTGTAACTGGAGACCGTGCACGCAAGGATGAGGATGGTTACTTCTGGTTCGAAGGCCGGGGCGACGATATCATCATTAGTGCCGGATACACCATCGGTCCCTTTGAAGTAGAGGAAGCCCTCATGAGACACTCCTCCGTGAAAGAATGTGCGGTAGTCGCCAGTCCCGATGAAATTCGGGGTCATGTAGTTAAAGCGTTCATCGTTCTGAAGGATTCAGCTGCAGGTTCACCAGAACTTATTAAGGAACTTCAGGAGCATGTTAAAGAATGGACTGCCCCCTACAAGTATCCTCGCAAAATAGAGTTCATCAGCGATCTTCCTAAGACGACCTCCGGCAAAATTCGTCGGGTAGAGCTTCGTGAACAGGATCAAAATGCTTAACGGTTGAAAAAAAATGCCCCAACGCCTTAGCGGCTTGGGGCATTCTTTTACTCAGACCAATACTTTGCATCTGGATTTAGCTCAGCACCGACTTCGCCTTCTTTGATCAAATCACAATCCAGGAAGCCTTCTTCGTCCAGGAAATAAACCTCTTGCTTGTAAAACTCACAAAGAGTCTCCAGAAACTTCTCTGGCGAGTCATACATTACCACCAAATCTCCAAAGTCGTGCATAAGATCACAAATCCGCTCTACACCATCCAGCGAACGATAGTAACAAATAAAATCACTACCGTAATTCGTAAGAATCGGTAAAACAACCCCTTCAACTTCGTGACCCTTTTCTTTTAAAATCTCCGACAGCACCTTCATTTCCTGTGCATATTCATCGATATGGATTAATCTGTACCCTGGCACAAATTCGATAAGACTCGGCTCTTCTACGTCACTGCTTGTTCCGGAAACCGTGCTGTAAATAGCCTTAATTAGCTCAGGTGCATCAGGTAATAGTTCAGTAATTTTAGTTAGGCTGTCTTCACTTGTACCTAGGCTTGAAATATAATCCGGTCGTAATTGCGCCGAAAGACTGAGATATTCTTGAAATTTTTGAGTAAGCATATTTTCATCCTTTATGTAAATAAAATTGGGTTTCTTGCTTCATTATATATTAACATTAGCACACTCACCTATGCATCCCTAGTATTTTCACTGGTGCCCTACTTTAAAAAAGAAATCGCCCTTTTGCAAGGATGATATCATTCAACCCTTACAAATGGAGCGATTTCGTATAATTAGTCCGTTATTTATAAATCACACTTCCGCCTTCTTTAAACTCCGCAGCTTTGTCCCTCATCCCAGTTGCAATGGCTTCCTTATCCGATTCGCGTTCCTTCTCATGCTGTTGCTGTTGTTGCTGTTCCAGCTGATCCTGCCGCTTAGCCGTATCACGGATATCATGAGAAATGCGCATGCTGCAGAACTTGGGGCCGCACATAGAGCAAAAATGAGCAGTTTTGGCACCTTCTGCTGGAAGGGTCTCATCGTGATATTCAAGCGCCCGCTCTGGGTCCAGCGACAAATGGAACTGGTCACGCCAACGGAATTCAAAACGCGCTTTGGATAGTGCGTTATCCCGATCCTGAGCACCCTTATGCCCTTTGGCCAAGTCGGCGGCATGGGCGGCGATTTTGTAGGTGATTACACCTTCCCGTACATCATCCTTATTGGGCAATCCCAGATGTTCCTTCGGAGTCACATAACAGAGCATAGCCGTGCCGAACCAACCGATCATCGCTGCTCCAATGGCTGAGGTAATATGATCGTAACCCGGAGCAATATCTGTCGTTAGAGGCCCCAATGTATAAAAGGGAGCGCCATGGCAAAGCTCAAGCTGCTTATCCATATTCTCTTTGATCAGATGCATCGGCACATGCCCCGGACCCTCTACCATCACCTGAACATCATGCTTCCATGCAAGTGAAGTTAATTCACCCAGCGTCTCTAGCTCGGCAAACTGAGCCTCATCATTGGCATCGGCGATAGAGCCTGGACGCAGCCCGTCCCCCAAGGAGAAAGCAACATCATAGGTTTTCATAATGTCACAGATATCTTCAAAATGGGTATACAGAAAGTTCTCCTGATGATGCGCCAGACACCATGCCGCCATTATGGATCCACCACGTGAGACAATACCTGTCATCCGACCTGCAGTCAGTGGAATATAACGTAGCAGCACTCCGGCATGAATTGTAAAATAATCCACTCCCTGCTCTGCCTGTTCAATCAGCGTATCGCGGTAAACCTCCCAAGTTAAATCCTCGGCCTTCCCGTTCACCTTTTCTAAAGCCTGATAGATGGGCACCGTTCCTATAGGTACCGGGGAGTTGCGGATAATCCATTCACGGGTAGTGTGAATGTTTTTACCTGTAGATAAATCCATAATATTATCCGCTCCCCAGCGGGTGGCCCATCTCATCTTCTCTACTTCTTCCTCAATGGATGAGGATACGGCGGAGTTGCCGATATTGGCGTTGATCTTCACCAGGAAATTCCGCCCGATAATCATAGGCTCACTCTCAGGATGATTAATATTCGCTGGAATAATGGCTCGACCGCTGGCTACCTCATCTCTCACAAACTCTGGTGTAACATTCTCACGAATGGCGATAAACTCCATCTCAGAGGTGATGATTCCTTTGCGAGCATAATGCAGCTGGCTGACATTTCGGCCCTTTTTGGCTCTCAGCGGACGCCGCTGAAGTCCCGGAAATATCTCCACATCCGACTTACCCGAGGCATTCCCATTATCCTCAGGCTTGATAGCTCTGCCTTCATAAGCTTCAGAATCGCCACGACATCCAATCCACAAAAAACGATGGGGAGCTAACCCCTGGCGAATATCGGTATGCGCTTCGTCGTTAGTATAAGCCCCACTGGTATCATAAACACGGATAGGAGCATTCTCCTCTTCCCCGCTGGTTCCTGATGTTCGGCTTAGCGTAATCTCGCGCATAGGCACTTGAATATCGGGCCGGGAACCCTCCACATACACCTTATGACTTCCTGGAAAAGCCGATAAATTAACCGTATCCTTCTTCGTTTGGCTAGGCATTTACATTCCTCCTAAAGGTTTGCAAGCGACACTTCAGTGAGACAGAGAAGTATAAAACTCACTTCAGAAGTATTAGCTTACTTAGTAGCAACAAATAAGAGTGTGCGCAAAAAAGCCGCTCCACAATGGAGCGGCTTTATCCATAAACGGCCAAGGCCAACAATGAAAAAAGGATCCGACTCCACTTTCCTACGCTGGTATAATCCAGATCAGGTTCAAGGGTCCGGGAATTCAATTTTCCCGTCTCAGCCCATTCAGGCTCCCCTAGTGGTTTCTTATTTAAGTTATTTATAAGTTACAGACAAACCCATCTTTTGTCAACTTAAGTTTATCCCATAGACATTGTATACTATACGCAGTTATTTCGTCCACCGTTCAAGCTTTGAAATATTACGTGTAAAGAATCCGGTCATGAACTTAGGAAAACCGAATTCAACCAGTTTCTGCTGAACTCTTGCTTTCATCATTTCCGGGGTAAGATCAGGCTGGGTGAACTCACCATCTTGGTAGCAGTGACTGCAATATTTCTTACTTTTTCTGCCATCTTCCTCAGTTCCGCCGCGTTGTTCATCACGAGCAAGCGGCATACCGCAGCTCTGGCAATTCTTATTTTCCTTTTTCATTAGTCTAAGGCTCCCTTTCATTTCTATAACTGAAATGCATACAGCGCTGAGACTAGCAATACGGCTATTAATATCCCCGGAAGAAGATTGGCTACCTTGATTTTAGTAATTCCTAGCAAGTTCAAGCCTATAGCCGCAATCATGATGCCCCCGGTAGCCGTCAATTCACTAATACAACTATTAAGTAAGTCCTCCGGGACAAATCGGGTAATCTGTGTAGCTAAAATCGCAATAGAGCCTTCGTATACAATGATAGGAATAGCCGAGAATAACACACCAACTCCCAAAGTGGTCGTTAGGATAATCGCTATAAATCCATCCATAATAGCCTTCGTGTAGAGGATGTCATGATTCCCTTTAATCCCACTATCCAGAGCACCCAGAATCCCCATCGCCCCAACCACAAAGACCAAGCTCGCGGTAATAAATCCCTGTGAGATACTCCCTGGTTCATTGGAGCCGATTTTGTTCTCTAACCAATGTCCTGCTGAGGTGAATTTATCTTCGAGATTAATCAGTTCCCCGATAACAGCTCCAACTACCAAGCTTATAATCACTATAAGAAAATTCCCGCTTTTAAAACCCATTTGGATACCTAGAACGACAATCGCTAATCCAATTCCGTTCATCACGGTTTCTTTCATGCCTTCCGGAATACGCTGCAGAATCCGCCCTAATAACGTTCCAACTACTACAGTGATTCCGTTTACTAATGCCCCAAGCAAAACCATTCCTTCACCTAACTTCTATTTATGATCTAAAATCCTTCGGCACACGTCGAGCCATACCTGTGGCCATCGCCGCCTTAATTACTGCTATACGCACTTGTTCTACTACCTCTTCATTAAAAATGCTCGGAATAATATACTGCTCATTCAACTCATCTTCTTGAACAACCGAAGCAATGGCCTGGGCTGCACCCAGCTTCATTTCCAGATTCACAGTTCGGGCCCTGCAATCCAGCGCCCCGCGAAAAATACCAGGGAAACATAAAACGTTGTTAATCTGGTTCGGGTAATCACTTCTGCCTGTTGCCAGAACTCTTACGTACGGCTCCGCTAATTCGGGGTCAATCTCCGGGTTGGGGTTCGCCATCGCAAATACGATGCTGTCTTGTGCCATGCTTTTAACATGATCAACGGTCAGAACGCCTCCTCCAGATACACCAATGAACACATCAGCCCCACTAACTGCTTCGGTTAACCCTCCTTCTAAGCCTTCTGGATTGGTTACCTCAGCCAGTTGAAGCCATTCCGGATGGGGATACGCCACCCCTCGCCGAAGAATACCTTCCCGATCCACTGCAGTAATATGACTGGCACCCGCAGCGAGCAGCAGATTGCATATGGAGACTCCCGCAGCGCCGATGCCGATAACGACGATTCGAGCTGTGACAATGGACTTGCCAACCACTTTAAGGGCATTCAGCAAACCCGCCAAAGCCACGATAGCTGTACCGTGCTGGTCATCATGGAAGACAGGAATGTCCAGCTCGGCTGCAAGCCTCCGTTCAATCTCAAAGCAGCGCGGGGAAGAGATGTCCTCCAAATTGATACCGCCAAATCCAGGCGATACGGCTTTTATTATATTCACAATCTCATCAGGGTCCTTCGTATTCAGGCACAATGGAAAAGCGTCGATCCCTGCCAGCTGTTTGAACAGCATTGCTTTTCCCTCCATGACCGGCATTGCTGCCTCCGGCCCGATATCTCCCAGTCCCAACACGGCCGTGCCGTCCGTAACAACTGCAACCGTATTTCGCTTCATCGTAAGTGAATAAGCTTTGCTAGGATCCTCCGCTATAGCTGTGCAGACACGAGCAACACCCGGCGTATAGACCTGCGACAAATCCTCCCGATTCTTAATCGGCATCTTGGGGGTCACCTCAATTTTGCCGCCGAGATGAGCGAGAAAAGTGCGGTCGGAGACATTGATTACTTTAATCCCCGGCATCTCTGACAATTCGCTGACCACATCTTCATTACCAGCATCCATCACATTCACCGTAATATCCCGGGTCGTTACATCCTTGCCTGCACGAATGACATCAATGGCAACAATGTCGCCACCAGCTTCAGCAATCCGAGAGGCAACGTCTCCAAAAGATGCTATGGATTTTTGAATCTCCAGCCTGATAATCATTGTTGTTGAGATCGACATGATGATAAGCCCCCTTGAGTATTTTATTGATGATCTGAGTCTTCTGCATACCAGCGTGGAACAACTCTTTTAAAATTCTCATAATCCTCAAAAGCTACCCTGCATCTTACTATCATACCCTCAACTTCAGAGGGACCAAACGGTATCGCCCACACAATAGAGAAGAGTGAAGAATACGCTACATAAAGTGCTTGTCTTGTCCAAAAATCGACAGGAGGTTCGCCTGCGAAATACCCGTCGATTTTACCTCTCGCAAAAGGAATACTCCATTCCCGGTCAAAGGACTGCAGCTTATAGAACTCCTCTACATAATCACCACTGTCACAGCCGTTGAAATCAATGACTCCAATTTTCCCTTGCTCGGTGTACAGTAAATTCCCAATATGGTAATCTCCATGGCGATAGACTTTGTCCAAATGGCTAAGCAACCCTATGTTTTCTCTGACAAAAGCAATGGCAGTTTCATCTCCCTGAACTCGGTAGGAACAGTTTTCGTATGCCTCCACTCGAGTGAGGATTTTGGCCTGTAATTTTCGTTCCCAATCGCACAAATTTTCTTTGTTAGGAATGGAATGTATTTGTTTTAAAATCTGACCCGCCTGAATCCCCAACTGATACTGCTGTGTTACAGAAAAGGACAACAGGCACTCCTGCAGCGGAATCCCCTCCACCCAACTCAGCAGCATATAAGTATTGTTACCATCGTTGCATATACCAAAATCAATAGCCCGCGACATCGAAAAATCAAGCTGGTTAATAATCTTAACCCTGTTATACTCAGCCAGCTTATTCTCAAAGTCCTCCATACTGGAGATCCTCAGCAGCAGCCTTTGGCCATCTCCGCTCTCGACCTCATATTTCAGATCACTTGACCAACCTTTAAGGACCGGTTCGAACTTCTTCCATGCAGTTTGATTGGGAATCCCCGTTAAGGCGATGTTCAAACTTCAACACCATCCTCTTCTTTCGATATGGGCTTGCCTGCCTCAATAAGCACTTTATTACCCAGTAGAAAAAAACCCTGAATGAATAGCAGTGCTCCCGTTCCGACAAGCATCCATTCGATTTTGATAAAGTCGGCCATAGGTCCAAACACCAGCATACCCAGCGGCATCATTGAGCTAGAGATCATCCCCAGCACCCCGAATACTCTGCCCAGAAAGTCAGGATCAACCTTCTCTTGCAGCATAACCGTAGAGGGAGTATTAAACATCGGCATCACCAGACCCACTAAACCCATGACTAACAGATAGATCCAGAAGATAGGAATAAGACCAAGCGCAAAAGTCCCTGCCCCGATAGCCAGACTGGAAAGTGTCATGGTATGTACTTTGTTGCGGAATCCACCCCATGAGGCCATAATCAGCCCGCCGCTCATCATCCCTATGGAAAAAGCAATCTCAATGGCCGTAAGCCGCCAAATATCATTCCCAAATGATCGTGTAACCTGCAGCGGAGTTAGAAAAGCAACAGGTGCAGCTAGAATAAAGAAAAACGCACAGAAGATAAAGAAGGTTCTGATAAAAGGATGACTCTTAATATAGGCAAAGCCTAGCCGCAGGTCGCTTACATAACTTAAATCCTGTTTCTGTGCGGCCTTGGCATGAACAGGAACTTTGAGAAACAATAACAATGACACTATAGCAATCACTGCTGTAATTACATCTATAAAAAATATAGTTTCAATGGATGCCACCGTAAGCAATGCGCCGCTCAGCATAGGGGATAACAGCATCACCAACGCTTGAATACTACCGTTTGCACCGCTTACCTTCGTTAGTTTATCCTCTGGAACAATTTGTGGAATAAAAGCACCTACAGCTGGTGATTGAACACCGGACCCGAGCGCCCGCAAGGCAGAAGCTACAAAAAGCAGCCACATGGCATCGAAGCCCATCAGGAACAATATCGCCAGAATTAACGTGGTGACGGCAATGATGGAATCCGATAAAATAATGAGCATTTTACGGTTATAGCGGTCCGCCCAAACTCCCGCAAAAGGAGATAGGAAAAACGTAGGTAAAAACCCGCATATAATGGAAATCGTCATCATGAGACCGGATTGCGTATTTAAGGTAATATACCAAAGTATGGCATACTGAACCAACGAGGAGCCAAATAAGGATATGGTCTGGCTGGCGAGAAATAGCACAATGTTCTTTTTCCAGTTCGGATTCATGTTTGGACAACCCACTCCCTTAACACCGTTTTCAGTATCGTATCACAGATTGAATTGAAATCGGAAACGGAATACTGCTCTATGTACGTCAAAAGACCGCCATCTGATAATAGGTAGCGGTCCCCTCACTCTTCATTCCCTAATTCATCTAACAATCATATTAGCGTCATCTGCAAAATTAACGAGCCTCCACCTTACCTTTTCGATAGATAAACGCCCCCAGAGCAAATGCCCCTGCGCCCCATAGTGCTAATATTCCCATTCCGCTCCAGAAGGTAGAGGTGAGAAATCCAGAACCGTATACCATCCCGTCCCGCATGCCCTCCACGAAATAGGTGAGCGGAATCACCTGAGTAACAGGCTTGAGCCAGTCTGGTAATCCACTGGTTGCGAAGAAGATCCCGCTTAGGAACATCATCAAAAAGCTAGTGATATTGGCCAGCCCCATATATGACTCGATGGATTTACTGAAGGAAGAGAATAAGTACCCAAGTGCATTAAACGCAAGCACGCCTACAAAGAAAGCTACAATTAATGTTGGAAGATCCATATGCAGGTTCGCTCCGAAACCGAATACCCCAATCAGGCTTAAGAGTACAATCTGTACAAAGCTCAGTATAAAACGGACCATCATCCCTCCAACTCCGTACAATCCCATACGCATCGGGGTCAGACGAAGGCGTTTAAGCAGGCCTGTTCTGCGCAGCTCTACCATATCAACCATACCGAACAGCCCCGCTTGAGCAACTGACAGGGCAATCATTCCGGTCAATAAAAAGTCTGCACTGCTTAGGTCCTCATCTCCCCCGGATACTACAGAAGACTCTAGTTGAAAGGCAGGTTCAACCCCTGCGGCCGCAAAACTGGCTTGCTGGACATATTGCTGCAATATTCCCCTGACGGCCTGAGATGTGGCATTATTCTCATTCTCGGTATTAACAATCAGCTTGATATCACCGGCCTTTTCACTCTCAGGAAGAATGATGACAGCATCCACATCTTTATCCTTAATCCATGCATCGGCTTGTTCACTGCTGACGGCTTGCTCCGTCTTCCATTCGAACACGGGTACTTTTCTAAGTCCAGCTTCGAACGAGTCGGCAGCGGCATTCGATTGCGGCTTCACCAGCGCCACCTTTGCCTTGAAGTCGCTGCTGTCTCCACCTCCGAAAATAACCATGAATATCACCATCAGAATAACCGGGAAAAATAAATTCCAGAACCAAACCTGCTTCTCCCGAAACATCGTTTTCAATTGTGCCAGGAACAGCTTCATCAGCTGGTTGCCAATCTTCATCGTCAGTCCCTCCATTCTTTGCCCGTAAAGGCAATAAAGACGTCTTCAAGGCTCATCTCGCGAATGGATACATGCTCTACTCTGTAGCCCTGTTCCTTGGTAAACCCGAGTAAATCATATAAGGATTGCTCCGGCTTCACCGACCATAACGTCAAGTTTGCTCCATCCCGCTCCATACGAACGATATCGGGCTGACTTTGGATGGCCTTCTCGGTTTGGCTGGCTGCTTCCTCTCCATCGTGGAACGACAGTCGCATCTCACGTTCCTGAGTCAATCTGCTGATTAAGGCAGCTGGTGTGTCCAGACTGATAATATGTCCTTGGTCTACAATGCAGACGCGATCGCTCAGCTTCTCAGCCTCTTCCATGTAATGTGTGGTCAATATAATGGTGGTGCCGAGTGCCTTCAGCTTCATGATGATGTCCCATATATTGCGGCGTGCTTGGGGGTCTAGGCCTGTTGTAGGCTCATCCAGAAAAATAATCCGCGGATCGTTAATCATCGCCAGACCAATAGCCAATCGCTGCCGCTGTCCGCCAGAGAGTGACTTTACACGTTTACCGCGATGCTCTGTCAGGTTAATCATCTCCAGCACTTCGCTGGTTTTCCTTGACCGAGGATAAAAGGAAGCGAATAAGTCCAGATTTTCTTCAGCGGTCAGCAATTCGAATAATGCGCCTGATTGCGGCTGTACACCAATCAAGGTTTTGATTTCACTCTCATCCTTCTTCCAGGTCAGCCCGTTTATTGAAATAGTACCTTCATCCGGCTCCTGTAATCCTTCAATCATCTCCAGCGTTGTTGTTTTTCCCGCTCCATTAGGTCCAATAATAGTAAAAACCTCTCCAGCTTCCACCGTAAAGCTGATATCCTCCACAGCCTTCACTGTCCCGTACGACTTCCTTAAATTTGTTACTGTTAGCACAGACATTATATCCCTCCCGCGCATCCTCATATTCTTCAAACCTAGCTTCATTATATTCCGAACCGCCTAACAGGCTGAACCGTCTGAAAGACGATTTAACCTCCGCCTTAGGAAGTAGATGTGTGGTCGGATTGAGAAACCGCAGGGTCAAACTGTAGCAGGTACTGCAATCGTTCCAGAGCAAGACTGGTTACGATCCCCGTCTGATGCCAATGCTTGATGCACCCTGCATAATTCAGCAGCACACATTGGGGCTCGTAACCCAATTCTTTGGCTTTATAGCCACCGGAGATCAGATTGAGCACACAAGCAACTCCAATAATCCCAACCTCGCCCTCTGCCATATGTCGCTGTCCGAACGCCGTAGAAGCATGCGGAATGATCAATACTTTATAACCCTGCTCCTTCCCCATTGTCGTGATCGTGTTCACCTGACAGTCATTCGAACAGCCTCTGCATACAAGGCCTTGCTCCATCGGAACAGCTCTACAGGCTTCATTAGGTTTCAGTCTCATACAAATCGGAAGGAACACTCTTTTTTCCTTGGTTTCTAAAAATGCGCTCCTGAACACCCGATTCATGATCTCCGCACCCACCATATTTAAATGATATTCTACCCGCTGGCGCATGCAGAAAATCTGGTTTCCCTTCCCTTTCAGGCTTTCGCGATTGCCATCAATATACGAATTCACATGGAGCGTGTAACGGCCTAAGGTCTCCTCGCTTCTCTTATCGAACCATTCCGCCAACTTCATTGCTGTTGACAGTCTGTGTTCAACTTCTCTCCGAGGCTTGCCTTTCAAAAAATCATACCAGATCGTCATTCTTTGACTCTCTTGCTCGAACTCCCCGGAGGCCTGCATCCATCCGATCAACTTCCCAAAGGAGTCCAGATTATATTCGATGTTTCCATAGATCCTCCACAACACACCGATCATCAATAACTCTAACTTATATATTTCGGCTCCCATAGGCTTCAGATTTCTGTCAGCTATATAACGGCTAAATTCGTCGATCCCATCTTCTTCGCTCATTTTATTCATGACTTCATCAGTAAATGCGGCTGTATCTTCATAATATCTATGACTGTCTGCGCTATCCCCATATAAGGAATAGGTTACCGTCTCCATCCCGCCAGTCTCCATCCCACCAATCCACCTCCCACACTTTACCAGTAAAGTATCATGTCATTCTCTGAATTGCAGTGACCTTTTATTACGGATTTAGGAATTTCCGATGCTACGTTTAAACCCGCTGCTAAACAACAAATAACCCGCATGGGCACGAGGCCATACGGGTTATTTGGACTTGCGATCTTTTCGCTAGTTTACACCATGATCTTGCAAATATCGTTAGTGAATTCTACCGGATCGCCGACAGGCAGACCTTCGATCAGCAGCGCCTGATTGTACAGCAGGTTCGTATACAGACCCAGCTTCTCTTTATCATTGGCTTGAGCATTTTTCAGGGATTGGAATACCTCATGATTAATGTTGATTTCCAGGACTTTATCTGCTTTTACATCTTGAGCGTTAGGCATAGCCTTTAGAATCTTCTCCATCTCAATGGATAGTTCACCCTCTGTGGAGAGGCAGACTGGATGAGTTTTCAAGCGTTTGGATGCTTTTACGTTAGTCACCTTGCCGGACAGGATGCTTTTCATAGATTCAAAAAGATCCTTGTTCTCATTCTCTTCCGCTTCTGTAGGCTTGTCCTTCTCATCCGCTTCGATGCCAAGGTCTCCGCTGGATACGGATTTGAACTCTTTCTCTTTATAATTCATGATAATGTTGATAGCGAATTCGTCAATATCATCTGTAAAGTACAGAATCTCGAATCCTTTATCCAATACCATTTCAGTTTGCGGAAGCTTCTCGATTCTTTCAATCGATTCACCGGAGGCATAGTAGATATACTTCTGGTCTTCTGGCATTCTCGATACGTATTCATCCAGAGTAACCAGCTTTTTCTCCTTGGATGAATAGAACATCAGCAGATCTTGCAGCGTTTCTTTATTCACTCCATAGTCGCTGTAAACGCCAAATTTCAATTGTCTGCCAAAGGATTTATAGAATTGCTCGTACTTCTCTCTCTCATCCTTCAACAAGCTTTGCAATTGACCTTTAACTTTATTCTTAATGTTCTTAGCAATAAGCGTTAATTGTCTGTCATGCTGGAGCATCTCACGTGAAATATTTAGGGACAGATCCTCAGAATCTACCATTCCCTTAACAAAGCTGAAGTAGTCAGGAAGCAGGTCCGAGCACTTGTCCATGATAAGTACACCATTGGAGTACAGCTCCAGGCCTTTTTCATATTCCTTCGTGTAATAATCGTAAGGTGTGTTCTCCGGGATGAACAGGATTGCATTGTAAACCACCGCACCATCGGCGCTGATATGGATATGCTTAAGCGGCTTGTCGAAGCCGTAACGCTTCTCCATGTAGAAGTTCTCGTAGTCTTCCGGTGTCAGCTCGTTTTTATTTTTACGCCAGATCGGCACCATGCTGTTAACGGTTTGTTCTTCGGTAACTTCTACGAATTCATCCTCGCTGCCTTCTTTAGGCTGCTGGCTTTTCACATCCATTTTGATCGGGAAGCGAATGAAATCGGAGTATTTTTTGATAATCGACTTCAGGCGGTATTCTTCCAGGTACTCATCATATTGATCGTCTTCAGTATTAGGCTTGATTGTGAGCACAATCTCAGTTCCTACGGAAGCTTTCTCAGCAGGCTCAATCGTGTATCCGTCTGCACCTTGGGACTCCCATTTAAAAGCCTCATCGCTGCCCAGCGCCTTACTAGTAACAGTAACGGTATCCGCCACCATAAAAGCAGCATAGAAACCAACCCCGAATTGACCAATGATATTGTGTCCGTCTTTTGCTTCATTTTCTTTCTTGAAAGCCAGGGAACCGCTCTTTGCGATAATTCCGAGGTTGTTATCCAAGTCTTCCTTGGTCATCCCGATACCTGTATCGGAGATTGTTAAAGTTCTGTTCGCCTTATCTACAGTGACTTTAATGTAATAGTCCTCTTTATTGAACACCAGTTGCTCATCGGATAATGCCTTGTAGTAGATTTTGTCGATAGCATCGCTGGCATTGGAGATAAGCTCTCTCAGGAAAATTTCTTTATGGGTGTAAATGGAGTTAATCATCATTTCCAACATTCGTTTCGACTCAGCTTTGAACTCTTTTTTTACCATGGATCGGTTAAGTCTCCTTTCAATATAGGGAAATAAGATGGTGGATGGAAAAAATTATGTAGCTCCGCTTACGATCAGCTTGGCTAGGAATTAGCACTCAAGTAATCAGAGTGCTAATTCCTCTTTTTATATAACATATACAGAATTAGGAGTCAAGATTTGGATGGGGAAAGGCGGGTTGGTGCGAGTGAGTTATAAAGGATTTGGAAATTTTTTGTAGAAGAAGTAGCATTAAAGGGGGAATCAGCTGGATTTATCTTACTGGGTGTATTTTCCATTACATTAATAATTAATAATATAAAGTTCAAAGAAAAGATAACCAAAACCCAATTATAAGGAATAACTCCCTCTAATTTATTAAAAAAGTGCATTTTGCAAAGATTAGAGGGAATCGTTCCCTCTAAATTCAACAAATCTTCCCGTTATTGGACTAAAACCAAATTTTAGAGGGTATATTTCCCTCTAATCCTCTTAAAAAACGCATAATGCAAAAATTATAGGGAACTATTCCCTCTAATTTCAAAAAATGCTCCCGTTATTGAACTGGAGAGGTTAAAACCTAATTTTAGTTAAGGCTGCGTTTGGAATCAACTGTTAGGCGATGAGTGATGGGGCGATAGATGCCGTATAGGCAAAGGTAACTTAAGACGATAGCTTGGGTCGTAGCTTGAGGCAGTACCTTGAAAAACCCTTTTACTCCAACAGCAAAAAAACCTCTCTAGTTAAAGAGAGGTTTTACATTCGCTCACTTCTTCATTACTTTAACTACTTGGCTGATCCGCCTGTGCTCGGTCTACCTGTTGCTGTTGCCGACGCCCAAGTTTTTTCGAGCCACTTGTCAAAATCAGCGCCCTTTTCGCCTTCGTAAATGTCGTATACATCTACGCGCATCTTCTTCAGCTTTTCCTTGAACTCTTCATACGTATGGTCCTTAGGCAGACTCTTCTTAATTCTTAGTACGATTTTGGATACGCCTTTAACCAATTCAGGTTTGTTCTTCGAAGGTGCTGCGATCTCTTCGCCAAATTCTTTCAGCTTAAGGTACGCCGCCTCTTGAACGGTATATACAGGATCGCTCGTCACTAAGCGCGTCAGGATATCAATAGTTTGTTTGTTTTTCCACTGGCCCAGTTCTTCAACAGCTGCCAAACGGGCTTTCCAATCCGCAGTGCGGTTAGCGGCTTTTTTTAATTCCTCATAATTTTCCGGCAGTTCATATCTTGATTGTTCATTTTCCATTCATTTCAATCCCCTTCTATTTCACATCCAATACCTAACAGTAACAGTATAACCCGCACTTGCGCAAGTGATAAGGCAGAATTTATAGTTTTGGGTCGACAATATCAGTAGAGCCTGGCTTCAAATCCGTAACATAAGATTTACCTGTCTTTAGCCCAATGATGAACCAGACTAAACCTCCAACGCCCACGGAGAAAATAGTGTCCCCTATTACACGCATCCAAACCAGTATCTGCATATAATCCAAATGAAGGAATTCCGCTGAACGAGCATACCACATGCCATGTTCCATGCTTGCTAAAGTTTGCAGTATACCTACAGGCAGCAAGCTTAGCAGCCCCATTGCCAACAATCCAATATTCAGTGCCCAGAAGGAAAAGCTAAGCAGCTTTGTTTTCCAGGGTTTCGCACCCGTTAAACCACGAAGACAAAATAGCAGCAATCCTATTCCAAGCATACCGTACACTCCGAAAAGAGCCATATGTGCGTGTAAAGCTGTTAAGTTGAGCCCTTGCATATAGTAGAGCGCGATAGGCGGGTTGATTAAAAATCCGAAAATTCCTGCACCGACCAGATTCCAGAAGGATACTGCGACAAAGAAATAAATCGGCCACTTGTATCGTTTCACCCACACCCTAGCTCGCCCATGCTTTAAGTTCTCATAAGCCTCCATCCCGATCAATAAAAGTGGTACAACCTCCAATGCGCTGAATACAGCTCCAAAAGCAAGCACCCCTTCCGGTGTTCCAGCAAAGTAAAGGTGATGGAATGTACCAATGATCCCTCCTGCTAAATAAATTACAGTTGAGAATAAAACAGTTGCGGTCGCTGTAGAGGTACGTATTAACCCCATTCTCGAGAACAAGAAGGAGATTACTACCGCAGCGAATACTTCAAAGAATCCTTCCACCCACAGGTGAACGACCCACCATTGCCAATAACTCACAATACTCATATGAGTGTTCTGTCCCCACATCAAACCTGGCATATAAAAGATGGGGATGGCTACGGAAGCGATTAGAAACAAGCCCAGCATGTGTCTATCATCACTTTTCTTCTGAATGGCAGGCCAAATGGCTCTCGCTATTAAAATGAACCATAGGAATAAGCCTACGGCTAGGAAAATTTGCCACACTCTCCCTAGATCTATATATTCATATCCCTGATGTCCAAAATAGAAATTATGCGACAAGTTGCCAATGTACCCTTTTACAGCTAACCATTCACCGGTCATGGAACCAACCACGATAATTAATAAACAAACAAATAGGAAATTCACGCCAAAACGTTGATATTTAGGTTCATACCCCGAAATTGCCGGGCCGATATAGAGACCTGTGGCAAGCCATGCCGTGGCAATCCAAAAAATCCCCAGCTGTTGATGCCACGTCCGGGTAACCGCATAGGGGAACCATTCTGCTATAGGAATTCCATAAAAGGAACCTCCTTCTACCGCATAATGTGCTGTAATGATTCCTAAGCCGACTTGGACCACTATGAGCGCGGCCACTACCCAGAAATATTTAAGTGTGGCCTTCATAGATGGGGTGGACTTAATATTTAATAAGGGATCCTGCTCGGGGGCAATCTCGTCATCCTCATGATTTTCTTTACCACGAAGCGCTGCATAATACCAGACCATTCCACCTACACCCGCAAGAAGCAGAATCACACTTAATATCGACCAAATGAGCAGTGAATGGGAGGGTTCATTATCTATTAATTCTTCTCCCGGCCAATTGTTCGTGTAAGTGACATCCATGCCTTCTCGATTCGTTGAGGTAGACCATGTAGCCCAGAAGAAAAAAGCAGATATTTTACGTCGATCTTCTAAACTTTCTATAGTGTTCTTTGGCAGAGCGATTTGTTCACGGTACTCCGCCAGACTTGGGTCATCTCCAAAGACTTTGCTATAGTGCTCGCTAACCTTCTTCATCGCTTCCGCTCTGGTTGCTGAAACTACAATTTCATCCTTTTCCTTGTTGTACGTGTTCGTTCGAATTTCTTTCTTTAGTTGCAGTTTGAGGCCAAGCTGCTGTTCTTCCGTTAATTCTTCATAAACAGTGCCATACTTCTCTTCAGACCAATGATCCAAGATAAATACCAATTCACGATGAAGACCATCCGCAGTCCAATCCGGTGCTACATAGGCGCCATGACCCCATACACTCCCGACCTCCTGCCCCCCCATTCGCTTCCAGATGTTTTGCCCTTCTTGAATGTCACTTTTGGTATAAATAACCTCTCCAGAATCCATAACAATTTGGTTCGGAATGGGTGGCTTCTCTTGGTAAATTCGTCCTCCATAATAAAGAAGTACCGAAAAGGAACCGATAAAGACAATCGCTAACCAAATCCAAAGCTTCTTATACTGCATTAGTCACCATCCCCCAGTTTTTTGTTTCTGGACAAAAAAAGACACCTCTTTGTTAAGGTACAGGAATTGTTAAAATTCACTACCAGTCCAAAGCGGCGCCTTTAAAAGACGAATTAAAAGTACATAATTCGCCTTATCTTCTATTACCCAATATTTAAAATTAAAAACAAAATGTCTTCCACTTTCATCCAAAACACTAATTTACACCTGATTTTTATACAAATTTTTAAGGTATTTTTCATAAAGAACCTATGTTAGCCTATAAAAGGAAAACGCTTTCAAGATAAAATTTCGGGAGGTGATTATACTTACGTCCGTAGATCATTACGGAATGGCTCCCTGCACGCAAGGTTTTAGTATTCAAAACTACTCAAAAAAGGAGAATACAATGACTAAGCGCAAAAACAAATCTTTTCTGCTCACAGTAGTTACTGCCCTTCTACTCTCTCTGTTCTCATCCGTTGCCGCCGCCGCTCCACAAGACGAGCAAGAACTTAAGGGTAATCCCCCTAAAAGCAAAATCCAATCCTATGTCGACGACATGCAGCCTGGCTGGAACTTGGGTAATACCCTTGACGCTACAGGTGCGGATGAAACCTCCTGGGGTAACCCACGTGTAACGAAAGAGTTAATTAAACAGATTGCCAAACAAGGCTACAAGAGTATTCGAATCCCAATCACATGGGATCAACACATAGGTCCTGCCCCTGGTTACGCCATTGACCCTGCCTACCTCGACCGTGTAGAGGAAGTTGTCGGCTGGGCGCTGGACTCCAATCTCTATATAATGATTAATCTCCACCATGACTCCTGGTTGTGGGTAAGCTACATGGAGAATAAGCATGACAGCGTATTAGCACGTTATAATGCAGCTTGGACCCAAATTGCCGACCGCTTCAAAAATGCTCCGGATAAGCTAATGTTCGAGAGCATCAATGAACCCCGCTTCGGTGAAGGGGGAACCACTGATGAAGCCAAAATGAACCTAATGTTGGAGGAGCTCAACACTTCCTTCCACCAAATTGTTAGAAAATCCGGTGGGCTGAATGCGGACAGACCACTCGTCCTCCCTTCGCTAAATACTACGCCTTCCCAGGAAAGAATGAATGAACTCTACAAAACTATTATCAAGCTGAATGATCCTAACCTTATTGCCACTGTCCATTATTATGGCTTCTGGCCTTTCAGTGTGAATATTGCAGGCTATACTAAGTTTGAAAAAGACACGAAAAACGACATTACTCAAACCTTCGATAATGTCTACAATACTTTTGTAGCAAAAGGGATTCCCGTAATCGTGGGTGAATATGGATTATTAGGCTTCGACAGAAATACCGGGGTCATTGAACAGGGTGAAAAACTGAAGTTTTTCGAATTTTTATCCCAATATCTCGAATCAAAAAGTATTACCTCTATGCTGTGGGATAACGGCCAGCATTTCAATCGCCAAACCTACAAGTGGTCCGACCCAGAGCTCTATAATGTCTTGATGGCCAGCCTGAAAGGCCGTTCATCGAATGCTGAATCTGACCTTATTTACCTGACCAAGGGGGCCCAAATACAGGACACAAATGCTACATTGAACCTGAATGGGAACCAGTTGACCGTTCTTCGCTTAAAGGATGGGAAGAACCTTAAGAAGGGTAAGGATTATGAATTGAATGGAGAAATCCTGACCCTTAAAGCCAATCTGCTCACCGAACTGACAGCGTCGGGTAAGTTAGGCGTGAATGCCATATTGACGGCTAAGTTCAACAAGGGCACAGACTGGAACTTCAAAGTCATTGTGTCCGACACACCTAAGTTGAGTAATACATCAGGCACTACGGATTCTTTCGCGGTTCCTACCGCCTTTAACGGTGATCAACTTGCCACTATGGAGGCTGTCTATTCATCAGGCGGGAATGCAGGTCCGCAAAATTGGACTTCCTTCAAGGAGTTCGGTTACACCTTCGAGCCTGTCTACGGCACTAACGAAATTAAGCTGCTTCCAAACTTCTTTAAAGAAGTGCAAGACGGTGAGGTTATTTTAAAATTCCATTTCTGGAGTGGTAAAGTCGTTACGTACAGCATCACGAAGAGTGGAACTAGTATTACCGGTAAAGCTTTGTAATCTTTGCACAGCAGTAAAAAGCGTTCTTTTGAGGGGTTTCCCCCTTGAAAGAACGCCTTTTTTTATGCAGAAAACTTTCTAAAACACATGGATTCTACACATTTTACTTATAAAATATATTTATAAATGAATTAAAGGAGCCCATGGTAAATATGAAAAACATGATCTACAAGTACCTGGTATATGTAATTTACTTCTTAGGCATTGGAATGACTTCAAGTGGGATCGTACTCATGCCTTTTAATGCCGTTAGATATTCTATTATTCTAATCATCGGATTAAGTTTATTTCTGGCAGGATCCATATTTAATGAAATCGTTATTAACCATCATAAAATGACAGCTGCGGAAAGCGTGAAACTCATTACGTTATCGTTAACACTGGCATTAGGTATAGGTATGATCAGCGGTGGCATCTCTCACTTTAAAGAAAGTCCAATGTATGTAGCTTATTTAATCCCGATGGGTATTGTCATTTCATTCATAAGTTTTATGCTGAAAAATAATTTCAAGCTGCCGAAAAAAGAACGAATGATGATGTATGCAGGTGTAGTTGGAGCAGCATCGATTCTGTTTATCGTCCTGTTCTTTGCAGCCAGCAGTCCAAGTATGGACATGCCTCCAGGCGGAGATATATTCAAAATGGATATGGGCGGACATTAAGTCTATTTACAAAACAGGGTGCTATCCCATACCATGGGACTGGCACCCTGTTTATTTATGCGTTCAAATCTCTTTTTCCGAAAAAAACATAGGTTACACTGAAAAGCGCCACAATCATCACTACGGACAACAAGACAAAGATTAGATCCAGCCCTCCGCCATACATCACATTTTTGGGTTCAAAGTATTTAAACGGTGTAACGTATTTCAGACTATCGATTCGTTCATTTAACTCGATGGCCACTGAAATGATGAACGTAAGCAGAAGAATCCCCGTAGCTAGTGAACCCGCTGACTTCGATTTCTTTTTTACGGCAGCGATAGCGGACCCTATACTCAGAAATAATAGTTGTAAAATAAACATACCCAGCATTGTAATGGCGATATCTCCATTCAGCGATTCCCCATCACTGTATTGTCCGACGATAAGGATTGACGAGATGAGCGTCACCCCATTAAATATAACGATATTCGCGAACGCCGCCAGCAGCTTGGAGGAAATGATTGCATTTCTGGATACTGGCTTCACAAATAAAAACTCCGAGGTCTTATCTCTCTCTTCCTTAGAGATGATGTTCGCACCAAGCATTGATGCATGGATGGTGGCCATTAGCAGCAGATAAAGGTACAGCAACCCATAATAACCGCTGGCCGTATTCAAATCCAGGGATCCAATACCTAATATGGCTTTCAAGGATTTAGGCATATCTGCCATCAAATCATTCATAGACTGTCCCGATGCAGATAACCCCGCGTATTTACTCATCCCCGATACAACCATTAGAAATATGCCAATGCTCCAAAAAATCAGCGGCTTCCGGTACGATTTCATCTCTTTCCAAAATATATTCACGAACGAATCCCTCCTTTAAACCGCATGGATATCCTTTTTGGCATATACAACATAACTAGCAGCAATCGCCCCAAGGATAAGGACAGCCCCAACCCATAAATAACTAACCTCATAACCTGAATGCTTCATAATATAAGCAGTATCCACATATTTAAAAGGCGAGAAGTAGCGAATGGTTTGCTCATCTGCGATCCCCCCAAGCGTCCCTATGAAAAAGAATGTAAAGACCGTTACAAGTGAAACCGTCAATACCGACTTAATCTTGCTGGCCATTACTGAGATCAAGATGCCTAAGGCAAGAAACATGACCTGTACTATCAATAAGGTAAGGTTAAGCAGTAAGAACACTTTCGTGCTGAAGTCATCTACTTGAACCTGAGAAGCCACCAACAGGGCAACCGTCCCATAGACAATATTGGTAAGAAGCAATGACACGAAGGCTGCCAATAGCTTAGCGGTTACAATGGCTGTACGTGTAACTGGTTTCGTCAATAAAAAGTCTGCTGTTTTGTCACGAACCTCTTTCGACACAATCGATACCCCGATATTCATCGCCTGTATGGCCCCTGCCAGCACAATAAAACTTAAAGCATAGGAGTAGAAACCAAGAATCGTAAAGAAATTCTCCAAATCCAGTGAAAGAGCTTTTCGGATCGCTTCTGGATATCCTTCAAGCATGGTTGTCATCTGCTCAGCATCCTTAGAAAAAGAAGGAAACATAGACATGAACATGGCCATAATAGCTGTCAGCGAAACTAGCCAAATGATTGTCGATTTGCGATAGGCCTTCATTTCATGCAGAAATATATTCATCGTGCTCTAAGCCTCCTTAACATAATAATGCATAAAGATCTCCTCAAGATCCGGCTCATCGATCCAGACATTTGCGATATCGATATCCGAGATTTTTTTCAACACGGTATTGAGGTTTCCCTTGAACAAGAAGCTGACCATGCCATTCTTTATCTCTAAATTACTCACACCCGCCATATCAAAATAGTTCGCATCTAAAGGTGCCTTCGCATGGATTTTGAACTTTTTATAGTTATTTTCCTGTAAGGTGCTGATTTTCTCGACGGCTACAATTTCACCTTCCTTGATGATGGCTACACGATTACATAACCGCTGAACCTCACTTAAGATATGGGAGGAAAAGAGTACCGTTGCTCCTTTTTGATTCTCAGCTTCAAGCAGTTCAAAAAATCTTTGCTGCATCAAGGGATCAAGCCCACTCGTCGGTTCGTCAAGAATAATCAGCTTGGGTTCATGAAGCAGTCCCTGAACAATGCCCACCTTCTTTTTGTTACCGAGCGATAAATCATCAATTTTCTTTGTTAGATCCAGATCCATAATTTCGGCGAGTTCCTTGATTCTTTTCGTACAATCTTTTTTATAAAAGCTGGCCGAGTACTTTAAAAGCTCCATCACCTTCATATTGTCGTAATAAAACACCTCGGAGGGCAGGTAGCCGATTTCCTTTTTAATTTCAGGAGCAAATTCAATACAATCCTTGCCAAAAATCTTGGCGCTTCCGCTTGTCGGGTAGATCAGTGACAGCAAAGTTCTAATGGTCGTTGACTTACCAGCACCGTTAGGGCCAATGAAGCCGAAGATTTCTCCCTCTTCCACATTGAAGCTAATATCCTTAATCCCTCTAGCCTTGCCATAGGTTTTGGTTAAATGATCGATTTCGATTACATTCATGATAAAGCCTCCCCTAATCCAATTTATAAAAGCCTTGTCTCAAAGTCTCACTATAGGTGTCCATTTCGGCGATTAGTTCCTCTATGTTGATTAGCTCCAGTTGGATGGCTGGCAAGTTGTTCTGATATTTATTCGAAAATCCCTCCATAGTCCAAACGATAACGTTTAATGCTTTTTCAACATCGATTCCCTCTTTAAATTTAGTCGTATCTATGTCACCGAATAAATCCGCGTAGCCCTTATCCATGATCTCTTTTTTCCTGCGCTCCAAATCTGCCCTAACTTCACTTGAATCCTCCGAATAGAATGCCTTTATAAAGTTGAAACTTTCAGGATACTTCTGGTATACCTCGAACTTCAATCTTGCGATATTCCGGTATCTATCAAAAATATCCCTTTGACTCCAATCGACCTTCGCATGGATCTCCTCCATAAAAATGTCCAAGAAATGATCATGCAAAAACAGGTACAGTTCCTTCTTATTCTTAAAATAATGGAACAATAAGCCCTTGGATATTTCCGCTTCTTTAACGATTTCATTGGTGGATGCATTCTGATAACCCTTTTGTGCGAACTCCTTCAGAGCGGCATTTAGGATTCGATCCTGCTTCTCCAGATTCAGATTTAAAAACTTCGCAAACAAGATATACACCCCTTTTTATAATAAAAAAAGCATCTAAATATGCTATTGACTACCCTGGTCAGTCCCTATTGTATGCCCGTTGACCAAGGTAGTCAATATTTAAAAACACAATTAAATAAGCGATAAACACCATGACCCTTTGAGACTTAAATAGCGGCTGTACAGTCCGCATAAATAAAAAGCCCGAGGAAAATTCCCCAGACTTTTATTGTTCTAGTGCTTTTTTAACAGATTCAATGGCATGTATGAATGTGGTATCAAACAAGGGGACCCGTGAATCGTCTTGCGTCAACAACAATCCAATTTCTGTACAACCCAATATAATTCCTTCTGCCCCATCATCCACTAACCGCTGGATAACCCTTTTGTAATATTGTCTTGAGGATTCCTGAATGTCTCCTAAACACAATTCCTCATAGATAACTCGATTGATGACTTCCCTATCCTCAGCATTCGGGATCAATACCTTAATTCCCTTAGACTCTATTCGTGATTTATAGAAATCATGTTCCATCGTATACCTAGTGCCAAGCAGCCCGACCGTGCTTATTGTTGAGCGTTGAATTTGATAAGCTGTAGCGTCAGCAATATGGAGGACTGGTAAAGACACGTTGTCTTCAATATATTCAATTACTTTATGCATCGTATTGGTACACAGGACTAGGATTTCTGCCCCTGCTTGTTCTAAGGATTGAGCGGCTTCCCCTAAACGTCTACCTGCGCACTCCCAATTACCTGCTGCCTGATATTGTTCTATCTCACTAAAGTCTAGGCTATACAAAATACACTTGGCTGAATGCAATCCGCCCAATTGGTTTCTCACTTCTTCGTTAATAATACGATAGTATTCTAACGAGGACTCCCAGCTCATCCCACCTATTAGACCAATCGTTTTCATGAGCATACCTCCTATACATTTTATAACGTCATAGCCTGCCCATGCCTTGCTAAATAATCCTGCTTCTCTTTATAATCCGGCATTATACTTCCAACTTTTCTCCAAAAGGAGCGATCATGATTCATGTGCAGAAGGTGGCAGAGTTCATGAATGATCACATAATCTATAACCTCAATGGGAGCCATCGCTAGTCGGTAATTAAAGGTTAACTTTTTATCAGAGCTGCAGCTTCCCCACTTGGTTCTCGACTCTACGATCTCAATAGACTTAGGTTTTACTCTCAGCTCTGTTTGATATCTTTGGATTCGTTCTCCTACTATTTTCTTACAGCTTGTGAAGTAGAACTTTTTAAGATTCTTCTTAAGCTCCTCTTCTTCAAGCTCACCGGTCTCTATTAACTCATTCAGAAAATATTCTTTTCCAAGATGAAGGAACTTCCCCTCCTCCTGATACTCTCTTGCATTAGGGTTCTCTCTGGATTTCTCAATGGCTTGCAATTTCTCCAGTATCAACTTGCCATGCTGCTTCACTACACTTGTGATTATCTCTTCGCTAGTTTCTTTGGGAGCTTTAATGGTTATGCGGCCTGCCGAATCTATATGAAGGGATATCTTTTTGCTTTTACCGTATTGAACATTAAATTCGATCTCGTTATTTTCAAATTCGATTTTCATAAACACCATCGTTTCTATGATTTTGCAATAAACAACTCTAATTCCTTAATCGGCAACGGCTTGCTGATATAATACCCTTGAATGTAATCCACGCCCATATCCTTAAGGATATTCAGTTGCTCCAATGTTTCTACACCCTCCGCGACGACTTTCAGGGACATGATCTGTGACATTTTTATAATCGCGTGAACAATGGCTTTATTCTCTTCGCTAACGGTCATGTCATCAATGAAGGATTTATCAATTTTCAATACGGATATCGGGAAATTCTTAATCAAAGACAATGAGGAGTAACCCGTACCGAAATCATCAATAGAGACAATCACTCCCGTTTCTATTAATTCCTTCACAATTCTCATACTGTATTCCACATCTATCAGCATCATGCTCTCCGTAATTTCCAAGCACAGATCACCCGGATTGCAACCTGTTTCCGCAAGCACTTGTTTTACAGTGTTTACAAAATGGGGATGATTCAATTGTTTAGCGGAAATGTTAACAGATACTTTTTTGACGGATTCATCTCGTTGTCTCCACTGGCTGCTTAGTAGGCAAGCTTCTCGAAGTACCCATTCACAGATCGTAATGATCAGACCCGTACTTTCAGCAATAGGGATAAAAACCTCCGGGCTCACGAACCCGTACTTGGGTGAATTCCAGCGCAGCAGAGCCTCCACTCCGTAGATACTCTCCTTGCTCAAATCATATTGCGGCTGATAGTAAACAATAAGTTCCTGACGTGCCAACGCTTTACGCAGATCATTCTCCATATCAAGCTGATGACTGCGGGGAATGTTTGTATCTAGTGAAAACAACTGACATCTGTTTCCGGTTTCCTTCGCTTGATACATAGCAAGGTCTGCATGTCTGGTTAACGTCTCCGCATCCTCACCATGATCGGGATACAGCGCGATGCCTATACTGCCGGAAATATAATATTCTCTGCCTCCATCATAAAACGGCTCGTTTAGCCGCTCCACAATTTTTTCAGCAACTTCCAATACCGCTTCCCCATCCCGTACATTTGGCATGACAACTTCGAATTCATCTCCGCCGATCCGGGCTACTAGATCCCCCTTCTTAACCAGGGAAGACACTTGCTCGGCCACGTACCTGAGCACTTGGTCACCTGCAAGGTGCCCGTAGCTGTCGTTGATTAATTTGAAACGATCCAGGTCCAGCAAAAGCACAGCGAGCTTACTATGGTTCACTCTTGCCTTGTCTAATAACAGGGTATATTCCTGTTCAAGAAAGAGTCGATTGGCAAGTCCCGTAAGTGGATCGCTGTAAGCCAGTTGACTTATTCGCTCTTCTGCAAGCTTTCTCTCCGAAATATCCTTAACAGAGCCTACAACTCGAACCATTTTCCCCGAATGATCATATTGAGCGTTTCCATTGATCTGCATCCATACATAAGTCCCATTAAAATGCCGGCAGCGACACTCTGCTTCAAAGGAGGGGTTATGAACGCCATGATGCTTTTTGAAAACCTCCCTCGTCTTTTTCAAGTCATTCATATGAATGATATTCGCTACAGCCTGTAGTCCTGTGGGAATCTGGTCTTGGGAATAACCAAGAGCCTTAAATATCCCCCCTTTGACCGAAATCTCCCCTTGATCCACATTAATATCCCATATCCCGTCATGCGTTAAATTAGAAATAATCTCTAAAATCTGGGAGTAGGTCTGAAGTTCTGAATGTATGGATTCACGCACCAAAGCAGAGGCGAAGAAATTAGCCAGTTGAAACGTTGTATTAAAGGGACTGAGTTCTGTGGATATATCTCCTAACCCGACAAGCGCCATGACCCCTAGCATCTGTTCTTCCAGCACAACGGGTACGATGACGATTACATTCTCATCACCCAAAAACGAAGGTTCCTTCCATATTTCGAAGGGTGGGAAACTAGGAGGCTCAATCGGCTCCATACTCCGCTTTTTATCACTTTCCAAGCGGCTATCTAAATTGAATTGATATATTTGAACCTTTTCCTTTGATCTTACGTTGTTTAAGCCTACGACCCCTCTTCGGAAAGGAGTGTGAAAGAGCCAGTTCATCTCTGTCGTCTCATTATTTTTATAAGATTGCATGAGAACTCCGAGATTAAAATTACGGGACATCATATTGCCCAAATACTGAACCGTCTCCGTAGGGTCGTCCATTTCCACCTTTGTTCCGGCTCTGCATCCGCAACTGCTGCGGTAAACCTTTTTAGCTGATAACTGGGTAGGTCTCATAGTCTCATTCCATAAATGTTGCAGCAGAATTTCAGCAGCTTGAAAGCCAAGTTCATCTATTGGTAGTTGAAAAGTACTCAGAGCGGGCCGAATAGACCTTGCCATGGGTACATCATCGATGCCTATCACAGCAATATCCTCAGGGACTCTGACATTCAGCGTTTTGAAATGATTAATCAACTCAATCGCCATCACATCATTCACCACAACAACCGCGGAAAAAGGAAGCCCCTCCTCAACCATAGACGCCGCAATCTCGTAAGTGTTCATTTGCAGGACATCGTAGAACCCGCCATGACTATACTCTAGCCCATGCTTTTGAAGCGCCGTCAAGTATCCTTGATATCGCTCCTTCGCATCATAAAAATGTGTATCTCCTATGAACGCAATATGTTTATGTCCGTGGCTCATCAAATGCACCACAGCCTTGTCCATAATTTCTCTATTGTTAATAGAAACCATATAATCGACATCAAGCAAGGTGTTAATACCCACGACAGGCTTACCTAGGCTCCGTAAATTTTGGATATAAGAGTCATCGACAGCATCCATAATAACTATCCAGCCATCTACATAGTCTGAAGCATACGACTCCTTGTAGTATCTGGCTGAAGTACCGATCACAACCACGCCAACATGATGTTCCTTCGCCTTTTGAGAAATACTTTTTAATAAATTACCGTAATAAAAGCCGTCTAGAACGGGGGTTAGTACACCGATGATCTTGTCTGCCATTGTTCTTCACCCGCTAATGTTGATAGATAAATTCCTCACATCACTGTGTAACTATTAATCTATATATTCCACAAACGAACAGAAATCCCCTTCATTCGCTAAAATTTCACCTTTTTTACAGCTGGATAAAAAAGTAGCGTAATAATTCCCAATAGGTTGTTCGAAGAGTCTGAATAATTCTCCTGACGAATAGATATTATTGTTCAAAAAAATATAGTCTGACAAAATCTGATTATACAGGGGAGGAACCTGATGCATCCGGCTCAAACCTATGCCTTAACCGTCGATGTACATACCCTTGAGACGTTTCGGGCGCTTGTCGAAGCGATCATTCCGAATACACCAGCGCTTTCCGTTTACGGGGCAGAGCAATCAGCAGGTGCCGTTGACTTGTGCATTCATGAGTATATGATTTGGGAATTGGACCACAATCTTTCGCTTGTACTTGGGTTCTATTTGACCGTTGTTCCGCTATCTGCGTCTACTGCTACGATGCTTAATGCAAGCGCCGTTCAATTCGTTGCCTCGGGGCAGGCGCAGTGTGCTCCGAACAGCTCCATTTGGGAGAGCAGTCCGTTCTCCTCCTTGTCCCCGGTCGATCGGATTCGGGTCCTCGCTATGCTGGAACAATTGAATGTCGATCTTGGAGCCTTTCCTCCTCCATACCGGGACGATGGGGGTTTTGTGCGGTTTATGGTGGACTTTCTGAACAGACAAACGATGTTTGGATATTACTCGGAGTGGTCTGCTTACGGGACGACCCGGCTTGCTACTCCCACTGAACGAAGGCTGGAATCCTTTCCGCTCAGTTGGAGGCAGGTTGGATATCCTGGAGTTGTCCCCGGTTATCGGGCCCTTAGGGGTTATCTGTTGACTATCGTACGAAAAGGAGGGGAATCCACCATTGAATAATGCAGAGGGGATGTTCGATGCCGACGTAATCGTCATCGGGTCAGGCGGCGGTGGCGGCGTTGTGGCCAAGGAACTCGGAGAAGCAGGTTTGAAGGTTCTGGTCCTGGAAGCTGGGCCCTGGTACGGAAACAAAAAGTGGCAGAAACCGAATAGTGAACGCGGCGGAGAATGGAGCTCCGATTCTAACGATTTGGATGTCGGGATATACAAGAAGATTTTCAATGCGTATGAAAACAATATGAACGACGTGGTATCCGGTGTATTTCGCTTCGGGCCTGCCGATCGCCGCCGTACACCTTGGCATCGAGTTATGCGCCAAAAAGGTGAAATCTGGCAGCTATCCGGAGTAGGAGGAACGACTCAGCATTATTGGGGCCAGTCACCGCGCGCTTTTCCTGCTGCAGTCGACAATATCTGGCCGATTAGCTATCGGGATCTAATTCCCTATTATGAAAAAGCTGAAGCTACACTGCCCGTCCAGTTTGCCCCTACAACTCCCAAAGAAGAGCTTTTCTACTATGGTGCTAAAAAGGCAGGATGGTCACTTAATCCAACACTAAATGTCACGACTCCGGGGTACCGCCCAAATCCGAATGCCATTCTGCCGACCAACGAACACCTGATGAATCCCAATTATTCGTTGGAGCAATTATCGAACATGGAAGGTTGTACCCTTAAAGGGAATTGCGTCAACGGATGCACGGCCGGCCCTTCGGTAGATAAAATAGCCAAACGAAGTACTCTTGTCAGCTATGTGCCGCTCGCTCTCAAAACCGGGAACGTTGCGATCCGACCGAATTCCTTCGTAATCAAGATCTTGACGGCACATGATCCTAAAGAAGGACTTCGGGCGATAGGTGTGAAGTTTCGGGATACGTGGACGGGAGAGATCGGTGAGTTAACAGCTCGAACGGTCGTTATGGCCGCCGGCTGTATCGAATCGCCACGCCTATGGATAAACTCGGAGCTGCCTCACAATGCATGGGTAGGAAGAGGCTTGACGAATCACTGCTTTGACTGGGTTGCGGGAGTTTTTGATGAAAAGGAACTTATGAGCATTATGGGCACGCCTGCTGTGTATCCGTATGTGGGGCATACTTCGGGAGCCAGAGTCGATATCCCCGGAGTCGGGATCTTCCAAGTCTCATGTCTAAGCCCAGGATTAATGTCCTATTTAACGTACGGGTTCAGTGAAGCCGGATATGACGCCCTTAACCCGCCAGAGCCAGGAGCCCCATGGGATATTCACGGGCGGGTCGTCGGTCCTCCATTGAAAGAGCTGATGATGAATTATTCCCGGACTATGAGTATGCTTCTGCTAACGGATGACGACACACTCTTCCGTAATAGAGTAGAAGTCGATCCACTATTGAAAGACGAGAATGGTCCGATTCCGGTCGTGTATTATACCCCCAGCCCCAGAACGTTAAAAAGACGCGATCAACTGGCCAGATATGCCTCTGAAACGCTGCAGCAAGCCGGTGCCAAAAGGATTATTCGTTCGGATTTGCCCTTCAGCTTCATGCTCCATCTAGAAAGCACGATGCGGATGGGGTATGTTACCGATTCAAACTGTGAGGCCTTTCAAGTTAAACGCTTGTTCATAGCAGATAACAGTGTGCACTTTAATGGAATCGGCGGTCCGAATCCGACGCTCACAACCCAGGCATTGGCCACACGAACGGCCGAAAAAATCGCCACCAAGTATTTTGCTTAACCTCCTGATGAGACGGAGAAATACAGAACCAGTCCCGATAAAGCAACAATAACTAGAAAGGCGGCAGCTTTTCCGAGTATTTTCATTCCTTTCACACCCTTTCCACACCACAATCATTCGTTAGCGATGCCACAAGTATTGTCTAACATATCTAAATTCATCCGTATAATCTTAAAGTGGATGGGAAAGGTTATTTTGGAAGGAGGTGGAGTATGAAACCAAAAAACAAAGTATCTGATCCTATCCAGAAAAAACTGAAGGGTCTTGGTCCTGCAATCGAATCGAAGATTTCTGATAAGTTGGATGACAATGAATCAGCCATCAAACAATTGTTCGTCAATTGTTCCGATCTTGTTGTTCGCAGGCTCCATATATTCGGCTCCACCCCTGCCATGGTGGTATATCTCGAAGTCTTGATCGACAAACAACTTTGGGACACAGGATTCTTAGAGCCTTTGATGCTGCAAGACTCCGTTCCCATAGAAAGCCCTCAACAGCTCTCTGAACAGCTCAATTATAAATTGGCTTCCACAGTGCAGCCCCAAATCGCTTTGAACATAAATGAAGTCGTTCAGCTCCTCCTCAGAGGAGAAGTCGTTTTATTCGTTGAAGCCTCCACCGAGGCTTTCTCCTTTAAAGTTAGAGACAAGCTGCATCGTCAGCTGGAAGAACCGTCAGTTGAGGCTGGTATTCGAGGGCCGCGATACGGGTTCATCGAGAAGCTCGAGATCAATCTCACCCTCCTTCGTCAGCGTATTCGGACGCCTCGACTGAAGATTGAGAAGCTTTGCGTTGGAGGACTTTCCCAGACAGATGTGGCTATTGTCTACATTGAAGATATAGCACATCAGAGCGTGGTCGATGAAGTGAAGCAACGGATATCGAACATCGACATGGGCAGTGTACTGGAATCAGGTTACATCGAGGAATTGATCAGTGATCAACCCTATTCGCCCTTTCCTACCATGCAGGCTACCCAACGGCCTGATTTGGTTTCGGCATCCTTAGTCGAAGGAAAAGTTGCGGTTCTCATAGACGGTTCACCGGTAGTGCTAATCCTGCCTATTTCTTTCTGGTTCGGTTTTCAGTCGGCCGAAGACTATTACATGAAATTCATTTACGCTACAATGCTGCGATGGTTGAGATATCTATTCGCCTTTTTGGCGATGGCACTTCCTGCTATATTTATTGCGATTACAACCTTTCATCAGGAAATGATTCCTACCAGCTTGACCTTAAGCCTCGCTGCGGCGCGGGAAGTCGTCCCCTTTCCGGCAGTAATGGAGGCATTGATCATGGAAATCACGTTCGAGGCACTTCGCGAGGCAGGAATCCGTCTTCCCCGTCCCGTCGGCCAGACTATAAGTATAGTGGGCGCGCTTGTTATTGGACAGGCTGCCGTTCAGGCAGGCATTATTTCCGCTCCCAAAATCATAGTCGTATCCGTTACGGGAATCGCATCATTCCTCATTCCCAACCCTAGCATGAGCCAGGCGATCAGCATTATTCGGTTTCCACTCATGCTCTTCGCAGCATCTTTTGGCCTATACGGTGTTGTGGTCGGCTTAATTGCCGTCTTGATCCATCTGGTGAACCTGCGTTCCTTCGGTGTCCCTTATATGACACCGCTCGCACCGTTCAACTTAACCGGACTGTCAGATGTATTGTTCAGAGCTCCTTGGAGGATGATGCTAAGGCGTCACCAGCAAACCAAGAAACGACTGGAGTGAGAGAAGAACATGGCAAGAATCTTATTGATATGCAGGTGCTTGGTATTTCTCGTCTTTCTAGTATTAACGACAGGATGCTGGGATCGCGTTGAAATGGACGATCTTGCTCTGATCATAGCAAGTGGACTCGACCTCATGGATGACGGAAAGCTGGAGCTCACCTTGCAGATCGCTCTTCCAACAGGAATTCCCAGTGCCGTGCAAACCGGAGGGGGAGGTAAGAAATCAGTCATCGTCATTTCTGCCAAAGGCAATAACTCCTCGGAAGCCTTGGGGCAATTACAACAACAATTGTCTCGAACCATCGATTTTGGACATAGAGGGGTTATCGTGATCGGTGAAAAATATGCCCGGAAGGGCCTTAATCAGGTTCTGGATACTTTCACCCGGTTACCTGAGAGCCGCTACAACAGTTACGTAGTGACTGCCTATGAATCCACAGCCAAAGAAATTTTGAACACCCCCTATCAGCTAGAGCTTATCCCGAGCATCGGGATCAACAAAATCCAAGCCAACAACCTAAACTTTCCCGTCAAAATCGACGAATTTCTAAATGCCCTGTCCTCGGAAGGGAAATCGCCGGTTACAGCAGCCATTAGGGTTATTAATAAAGGCACCGACATTGAAACGTTCTTGATCGATCGTGCGGCGGTTTACCGAGGAAACAAATTGGCAGGGTTTCTGGCGCCTGATGATTTGAATCTGTTGCGTTGGTGGATAGGGAAAACCCAGCATATGAGATTTACTGTACAAATAGAACCGGAAGATGAGCAGTACAAGGGAACAATAGGTGTTGAAATGCTGCATAGCGGCGTGAAGGTAAAGACTTTCGTGAAGTATGAAACTCCTCAAGTATCCATTACATTCCACGCTGGGGTTCGAGCCCTTGATAATGATTCAAAGCTAGACCTGAGCAAAATTGATAACATGAAACGCTTAGAAAGACTACTGTCAGAGGAAATTCAAACCAAGGTCGAGGGATTGTTAGAACAATTGCAGAAAAATATGAAGTCGGATGTTCTGGGTATCGGAGAGGAAATTCACATCGAACATCCTTATGCTTGGAAAAAACTTAAAAAGAACTGGATGGACACTTTTCCCGATGTTCCTGTGACTGTTGATGTTGACTTCAAGATTAAAAGAACTGGTAAAACGCAAGCTCCCGCCCATAAGAAGTAAACAGACTGACTATCAATTTAGAAGAGGTTGCTTACCATGAAGATTAAATTGACGGGTTTACAGGTTTTCTGGATCATTTTAATCATGGATCTCGGTATGACGTTGGTCATGACGGTCACACCAAGCCTACAAGCTAAACAAGACGCTTGGATTTCCGTTATCGTGGCCGGATGCATCGACTTGCTGATTGCGTTACTCGCAACAAAAGCCGCGCATCTTTACCCCGGACAGACTTTTTTCGAATACAGTCAGACGATTCTCGGAACGTGGATCGGCAAAGCCGTAGTCGTAATCTATTTGGTTCAATGGTATACGATCACCCCGATTGTACTCCGCCAATTCTCTGATTTAGTCCAAGTCATGCTGCTTCAAAGGACGCCCAAAGAAGCGACTATGCTCCTAATGATCTTCGTGATTGTCTATGCGACCTATTCGGGAGGAATCGATGGCATCGCACGCTGCGGTGAGTTATTGGGACCGATCATTCTGATCATGGTCAGTCTAGTCCTTATCGCGAGTATTAATATGATGAATTGGAAAAATATCCTCCCGATCTATGCGGATACCGGAATATCGGGAATACTTAACGGATCCTTGGCTCCGGCCTCTTACCTCGGTCATTCCGTCGAATATCTCATGTTTGCGTCGTTTATGACTAAGCCTCGTAAGGGAGCTCCTTACGTGTACGGAGCGATCTTAACCGCGATTTTCTTTGTTCTGATGACAACGATGATGGTCATACTCACGTTAGGGGTCAATCTTTCCCCTAAGATGTGGTACCCTTTTTTCGAAATGACCAAAAAAATATCGTTGTTCGGTTTTATCGAAAATTTCGACGCCATTCCGGTCATGATATGGATCGCTAGCGTGTTCGTCAAATTGTCTGTACTTCTCTTCTTATTGAGCTATGGGACTGCCCAATTATTGAATGTCCGCAACTGGAGAAACATGATCTGGTTCATTATCCCGGTTATTTTTGTCTTTGCGTTAATTCCCAAAGATGTTACAGAGGCTACTGGGAATTATTTGAATAATTATTGGGTGCCTGTAGCGATGCCCGTTAATATGCTAGGTCTGCCCTTGCTCTTGCTCATTGTTGGAAAATGGAGACAAAGAAAAGCCTCATCCCCGGCGGATGAGGCTTAAAAACTTTACTTCTTTTTCGACTTGCCTTCTGCCTTCTTCATATTCTCTGCCACTCTAAATGTAACGATCTCCCTTATTAATTCATAGGGCATAGGCTTGTCTAGAGGAAATTGCACGGATCCCTTTGCTCCTTTATAGCCTGATAACTCCCGTGCAAATGCCTCTATTCCTGAAGGGGCTGGATAAAATCCAATATGATTCTTAAAGGCAGCAAAATGCACCAAATTTCCATGCAACTCAAAAGTAGGCATTTGATAGCTTATTTTTTCTTTTGCATCCGGTGCAGACTCTTTTATCACTTTCCTTAACGTTTGTAAAATCTCCTGAACTTCAAGAGGAAATTGTACAATGTACTCGTCAATTGAGCTAAATTTATTTTTATCTTCCACGATTGTTTCTCCCCTCAAATGGATAGGTCCAGAAATGTTCTGTCCCAAAACGCTCTTGGATTTCTTCAGGTTGTAACTCTATACTGCCTAATAACTCAGCGGCTTGAAATTGAGATTGATGCGCTTCTATAGAGGACATTTTTTGCTTCAAAAAATGGCTGACATCATTTATTACATCCGGCTGCCCGATATCCTGCTCAAGATTCTTAGCGAAGGCTATACAGTGAACAGGGGACCTTTCTTCCTTAGCAAGCTTTCCAACCGTTCGGATAACAGCAGCTCCGCAGGCATCATGATCCGGATGAACACTGTAACCTGGATAAAAGGTAATAATCAGCGAGGGGTGAAGCTCTTGCAGAAGAGCGTCTATTTGTTCATCCAGTAATTCTTGTTCCTCGAATTCTAACATCTTATCGTGAAAGCCTAACATTCTTAAATCCTGTATGCCGATAGCTCGGCAGGAATCCTCCAGCTCCTTCTTGCGTATTTCTGGAAGGGTTACCCGGTTGGCAAAAGGCGGGATGCCCATATTGCGGCCCATTTCACCTAATGTAAGGCAGGCATAGGTGACTTGTGTTCCACTCTGCACATGCATAGCTAGTGTTCCTGATGCACCAAATGCCTCATCATCTGGATGCGGCAGTACAACTAGAATATGTTTAGGTTTGTCCACTGAACTTCTCATCTCCTCTTTCACTAAAAGGGTTCCCGGCTTAATTGTAAGGCTACGATCAGCTTGCCCTGACTGTCATGCCCTGCCATGATCAATCGGTGGGTCTCACTCTCTTCAAAGTGAGTCAGCCCTTCGGAGTATATCCAGCCCTGCGGCATTTTTAGGCCGACCCGAAAAGGTCCGTTCCCTGAAATGGACCCATGGGAGTAGCGAACAATCGCATTAGTAATAAATGTGGCAGCTGGATGCTTAGAGCTGTCTAAGTGTGAAGCATAGGCTCCCGTTGTCATCTCAAGGTGGATGTACAAATCCTGATCCTTAAGTTGGTCGATTCTATCTTGAATTTCCGCTGGATTGATTAGCTGCAATGTCTTAGCCTCCATATCTGAACGCATATCATACTACACGTATATTTCTGATAAAGTATACCCTTCAAGACTTAGTAACTCAAATGGATGTGAATGATGAAAAGCCAAGCTCAAAGCCTAGTTTCAGCTTAAACTTGCCCCTTATATGTCTACTTACTCTTTTGCCCCAACCAAGCTTGGTGCTTGCTTCACTGATTTCATTTCCTATGTCCCAATTAGCATCTTCTACTTGGATCAAGGCTGAGCGTTGTGAAAGAACACCTTTCTATACGGACAGAGAAGACCTTATTTGAGCAAAACCGGACGATTAGGAATTTATACGGACTCCAGAGACTCTATTGGACAGTTTTCCTCCCAAGCGAGGCTGTTTTTGATTGATTAGCGTCTCCTGGGTCCGCATAGGATTCGTATGACCCTCTGAGACTTAAATAGTGGCTGTACAGTCCGCAAGAAAGAGGTGTGAAGTTTAAATAGTCGGAAATCCGCACCCTTCAATTATTACAAATCCAAATATGTTCCGTATATTAAAACAGCCGATTTTTGGGTAGCCATTGTTCTGCAAAATCTACAGCTTCTCTCATATCGAAAAGCCTGCATTCAGCGCTCCCAACACTTCCTTTTTGGACACTGTAATGCTCCTCAAATGACTCTCCGATCGCAGCAAAATCATCAGAATCATACCTACAGTCCGTAAACCATTTCCACACTCTCTCCCCATCCTCAAATATAGCAGCCCCCATTCTTTTTTCGGGCATACGCTCTATTCGGGCTTCGGCAAGGTGAAAGCTGGTGCATGAGTCGTATTCCACCCCCAATAGATGTACTTTCGCATTGAGATTGTACAACTTGCCTAATGGCGAAGCCATTCCAAACTGAGGGGTTAATTCATGATTAGAGACGATAGAACTTGCCTGCTTCCCATTGGCGCAAAAGGATACCTGGGGATGCTGGGATCTAACGGTTTGCGGGAATGTTCTAAAAACTTCAGCAATTCTCCCCATTCCTCTTGTCGGTGTCTTGTACGGATCGTACGCCGGCATTTCACGGTATATGATCTCAATCCAATCTTGGGGAACAGGCGGATGCTCCCATTCAGCAGGATCACTCCAATCCCCGCTTTGCGCAGGCATGATGAGTGTTCCCTCAACGCCAACCGCTTCCAGCAAAGCTTGCACAACCGCTTGTGGACCTCCGCAAACCCAACCCAGCTTGGACAGAGAGGAATGTACAATAATACAATCCCCCTCTTGAACCCCAAGTTTATGTATATCAAGGACCATACGTTTCACAGTAATGGGCATAGTCGTATGATCAATAATTTCTTTTTCTTTCATTTGAACTTCTCCCCTGCTTTTTCATTTGAGAATATCATTAAAGATAGATGTATGCATTACAATATTTCACTAAAAAAAAGGTCATCCCGCTCATCTCTATTAAGAGCATGAACAAGATAACCCTCCACCTATGAATTCTATTAAATCAGATCAGACTTTCGAAGAAGCCTTTCCACAATTGCTGCAACCTCAGCTCTAGTCATGTAGTCTTTCGGTGCAAGTTCTGTACTGCTTCTCCCAGAGACAAGGCCAGCCTGTACGCTGTCAGCAATAGCGCTTCTTGCCCAAGTAGACACCTTTGCCATATCTATATACCGCTCTAGTGCAGCATCTGTGGATGGAGCAGAAATCTTTGCTTTCAAATTCGTGATCGTCATCGCTTTGGCAATAATGGCCATCGCTTGTTCACGAGTGATCTTATCGTTCGGACGGAAGGTTCCATCTTCAAATCCATCGATTAAGTGATATATCTTTGCTGTATTTATAACACTGCTGTACCAGTCTGCTGCCAACACATCCGAGAATACACTCGTTCCACTCTCAAGCTTAAGCCCCAATCCACGAACAATAATGGCTGCAAATTCCGCACGGGTAACATCCTGATCAGGACTGAACATGCTATTTCCTGTGCCCTCGATAACCATTCGTGATCCCATATTGTTGACTGCATCTTTTGCCCAGTGGTTCGACACATCACTGAATTCCAACGGGTGCCACACAACTGAATACGTACTATTCGTCAAGCTGTTCACCTTCGCGTAATATTTGCCATCGATAACCACGATCTTGGTGGGTACGTGGCGAACCGTACCGTCTGGATCAACAACAACGCCTGTAGTGATTTTGTTAGGATCAACACCATCCGGAAGGGCAATGATGCGCTCCACATAGGCGTTAAATTTAGATACTTCAACGGTTGTCCCCGCATTTGTTGCTTTTACTGTGAAATCAATGGGTGGTGCCACCAATGTAAAAGATCCTTTTGTGGCTGCATCTCCTACCTTTTTCAAAGTCTCCGCTGTCGGCACTGCGATTTCAATCTGTAATTTAATATCCTGCAAGGCCACTGTTCTGCCAAATTGATTAGATATGGAGTCAATATTGATTTGCTGTGCTGGTAAAATGTACGTTGCCCGATCTGTCTTGATCTCTAATACGGCCTGTTTATTCTCCATATTTTTAATCATTTGACCGTTCAATTCACCGACGACTATATCCGAATTCGCATTAACAGGTATCGTCACGACCGCACCTTGACCTTCAACCGCGAGCTTGTCGTCCAGCTTTTTCTGGTCAATAGCTATCGTTGTCACGGACTGATCATTACGGCTGCTTGTTGTTGCCGTTCCGGCATTTTCCACTTTACCGTTAACGAGCACATCGACGCCTGTTCCAGACTGAGGTGGCGTTGTAGGTACTGGTACTGGATCGGTACTCCCACCTGTTGGCGATATAGGGATAATAGCATTAGATGCACCAGAAGATGCACTGCTGCCCTCACCATTTATCGCCTTCACTGTGAAGGTATAACTCGTTCCATTCGTTAAGCCTGTAATAATAATCGGACTTGCACTTCCGGTCATAAGGATGTTCCCTGGTGAGGCAATCACTTCGTAGCCCGTAATAGCACTTCCACCATTGTCAGCAGGAGCTGAGAAGCTTATTATCGCTTGACCGTTTCCAGCAACCGCTGAGACATTTGTTGGAGCTCCCGGAACCGTTGCGGGAGTCGCAGATGCTGAATTGGACTCCCCGCTCAAGCCTCCCAAGTTACCTGCTTTCACCTTGAAGTAATAGGTTGTACCGTTTATCAAATTTTGAAAATTGTAAGTGGTCTGCGTTACTGTCGCATCTGGTATAGTGCTAAATTCACCTGATGTGGTAGACATATACAGGTTGTAATACGTCGCTTCCGTTGCCGTGCCCCAGTTCAATACAATCTGTTCATCTCCTCCACTTGCCACAAGATTTTGCGGGTTTGCAGGAGCGTCAGGCAGATTTACCACCTGCGTCACTGTGAACATCTGATCTGTCATGTGATCTGCAGATATCGTGACTGTTGCCGTGTATGTTCCTGCTGCCAGACCGTCTTTAACTTTAACCGTAAAATTTGCCGCTGGCGATCCGCTGTTTAGCGGAGAAGCTGGCTGCGAGATCACAAAATCATCAGCGTTCGTACCACTCAGCTCAACAGACAAGTTCGTCAAATCACCTGTTCCGGTATTCGTAATATTGATGCTTTTAGTTTCTTGTGTACCTGAAGCATAACCTTGAATAAGTGCTGAAGTCGTTTGATCAGTAATCGTTGCAACCGTATAAGTCAGCGCTGCATTAGTCGTCACGCTTACCGTATTCGAGCTGCCTGCGTTCGCTCCGCCTGTGACCACCAACCTGAAGTCATAGCTTGTTGCCGCGCTCAGTCCCGTTACCGTTGCGGTTGCCGCATTCACTGCAATCGCACCCGTACTTGCCGTTGTCCAGCTGTTCGCTCCAACTGGCGACTGCTCGATCTTCACATCTGTCGCTCCGCTGGCCGCTGTCCAGCTAAAGGATGCGCTTGTGCTCGTCTTTGCTGTGTTCGCAAAGTCGGTGATTGGCGCTACTTCAGTCGTCACGCTTGCCGTATTCGAGCTGCCTGCGTTCGCCCCGCCTGTGACCACCAACCGGAAGTCATAGCTCGTTGCCGCGATCAGCCCCGTTACCGTTGCGGTTGCCGCATTCACTGCAATCGCGCCCGTGCTTGCCGTTGTCCAGCTGTTCGCTCCAACTGGCGACTGCTCGATCTTCACATCTGTCGCTCCGCTGGCCGCTGTCCA
>JAILZT010000020.1 GCA_023512345.1 Paenibacillus sp. | reverse complement strand
TCCAGCGTCCGGGCGGTCCAGCCGTCCGGATCGATTGACATGTAGTAGGTGCCTTCGGTGATCATGGGCTCGATCGTAAACACCATGCCTTCCTTAATGCGGAGGCCTTTGCCGGGCTTGCCGACATGCACGTAGTTCGGCTCCTCGTGAAGGTCCCGACCAATGCCATGGGCGAGAAGGTCACGCACGACGCCGAAACCGTTCGATTCGGCATGCCGCTGGATCGCGCTCGTCACGTCTCCGAGTCGATTACCGGGTTGCGCCTGCGCGATGCCGAGGTCAAGGCATTCCTTTGTGACGCGTACCAGTTTCTCAGCCATCGGCGAGATCTTCCCTACCGCATAGCTCCAGGCTGAATCCCCGAGCCAGCCGTCGAGCTCCGCGACTGTATCAATCGTCACGATATCGCCTTCCTCTAGTGGCTTATTTGTAGGGAAGCCATGTGCGATCACGTCGTTGACGGAGGCACAGGTCGCATATTGATAGCCCATGTAGCCCTTCGTGTATGGCTTGGCGCCGTGCTTTAAAATAATATCCTCGAATATGCGCTCAATTTCGTTCGTCGTGATACCCGGTATGATGAGCGGTGCGATCGTGCGATGGCATTCGGCCACCACTTGGCAGGCCTTGCGGATGGCCTCGATATCATGCTTGCTTTTTAAGATGATCATGTTTGTATCAGGACTCCTTCATAATGGCTTGCATCGCGAGCTGGGCGATTCGATCGATGTCCAGCTCGGAAGTGCTCGCATAGTAGTGCAGCCCGCAACAGCCGACCAGTACGGCAAGCATATAGTCGACGCTGGCGTCTTCGCGCTGGGCGATCAATTGGAGCGGAACGTACAGCCTTTCCATGTATCGTCTCTTGGCGGGGTGCCGATCCTTCTCAGGCAAGCCTACATAATGTTCTGCCGCCATTTTGTAGACGAGATATGCGCGGGCGTCCGACTGCCACAGCCGGAGGAGCACTTTGCAATACGTCAATAGCTGCCTGTTATCCGCGGTGCCACTGCTGATGTTCGCCCATTTTGCCAGAGCTTGCTCGCATCGCTCGAAGCCACTGCTCAACACATCTTCTATTAGTAAATGCCGGTTGGGGTAATAATGGTATACCGTGCCGTAACCGAGCTCGGCTTCGCGGGCTACGTCTCGAATATCAAAGCTGCCGCCCGTGCGGAAGTAGGCGCGCGCGGCGAAGTCCAGGATCTGTTCTCTGCGCTGCACGCGTAAGAGCTCATTTTGTTCTTTGGTACGGGGGCACATAGGCGCGTGAACCTCCTTTTATAGACCTGCAAATTTGTCAATATAAAAAGTGTAACGCATGGGGCGGATAAATACAATCATCTGTTGCTGTTCTTGAACCGGTTTTTGGTTAATGTACAGATTAAGGAAAATTTCCTTTAAAAAGTTGAATTTCATTATACTTAAAGTTTACCTAGAATTTGCATGGTGTTTTAGGTAAAATGTGCTCAAAGGAGTGATATGTAAATGTTAAACAAGGTGAGTATCATTTAAGTCCACAGTAGGACTTTTCATGTTTGGGTTTCTTATGTTGTGATTTCAGTGTGGAAAAGATTTGCAATTTTTTTTACTGGAGGAGATATTATAAATTATAACGAGGTTGTTAAAATCAGTGATGCCATTTTAGTTCCATTTGTATCAGAGTTGTACGGATTAGAAGGTTATGAAATTAAGCCGATTGAGGCACATAAGAGAGGGCGCAATGTCGTTTATACCTGTGTAAAGGAAGGCGCCGATGCAAAGATACTCAGAATCGCCTTCTTAACTGACAGAAGCCGGGAAGATTTTCTAGGTGAACTTGAGTATGTCCGATATTTATTCGAGCATGGTGGTAGTGTCTCGAATGTAGTCAGTTCCCAGAAGGGGAATCTGCTGGAAGAGATAACTCATAACAATCACACCTTTTTTGTCTGCCTGTTTGAAAAGGCTAGAGGGAAAATGCTTGTGGAAAATCATTATCGGTATCGGGAAGGCGTTCCTATTTCTGAATACTATTATAACTGCGGTAAAGTTCTGGGGAAGCTGCACCAATTGTCGAAAGGGTATGCTCCAATCCATCCCCGTTACAGCTTTTTTGATAAATACAATGCCGAATATATCGATAAACTGATACCCAGCTCTTTATCTTTACTTAAAGAGAAATTGTTAGGGCTCCTTAAAACCTTGGAAGGATTGGACAGGAGCCATGAGTCGTTCGGTATGATTCATTTTGATTACAACGATGGGAATTATTCGATAGATTTTGATACCGGGCAAATAACCGTTTATGATTTCGATAATTCTTGTTACGGTTGGTATATGTTTGACTTGGCCAGTATCTGGGGAAACGGAATGGGATGGATACAATCTGAACCAGACGCCGGTAAACGTAAAAAGTTTATGGAGGATTATTTTGAAATAGTCCTCGCGGGATACAGATCCGAAACCAGGCTCGATCATCCGATGTTGAATATATTGCCCTTGCTTATTCAAGCAAACCTCATGGAGGGTATTATAGATGCATTCGAGGTAATGCGAAACAACGGCGAAGGGCCGGAGTGTGATGAGGAGCTGTCTTATTATATAAAATGCCTGGAAGACGACATCCCCTATTTCGGTTTTTTCCATGAGATTTATTCGTGTGAAGAACCCTTTGAGTATGAGAAACGAAATATTTAGTCTTTTCGTAGCATCCTTTGACTGAACTAACGGCGAACACCAGATGTGGGAAACGATGCCTTATTTTAATCAATGATAGCGGCGAACACGAATAGTCGCACAACAAAGAGAACAGCCCGCAGGCTGTTCTCTTTCGCTGTCTGCTTTAGAAGCACGTGAACGAGCGAATCCGTCTCAAATCAATGCCGAAGTACGCCCAGAAGAAACCGAACCATCTAAACCCTGCAATAGAATTACGCCCGACGAATACCGGGTAGAACCAGAATTGCTCGCCGTTGTTCAGCCAAATGTATGTGTTGCGGAACAGGCAGCGTCTGATCCCGCCGGGGTCAACGGCAAATGTAGTGGCCGACATTTGCGGTACGAATTGCGGTGGAGGAGCCGTCGGCGCTTGAACACCTCCCGGTGCACCCCCCGGTCCCGGAGTCCCGGGAAATCCACCTGGAAACCCTGGTCCGCCCGGCACGCTAGGTCCGCCCGGGAACCCAGGAAATCCTCCGCCGGGCCCCGGCGTTGGGAAAAATGACATATGTGATCTCCCCTTTCAATGAGTAGGCATAATCATCATATGCATTCGCGGAAAGGGCGCTTGGGCGAATGCCAATAAATAATGAAACGAAGTCTATCTTACATGAATGTTGTATGATCATATTAGCGGGTGGAGTGAAAAGAATACGAGGTGGAATGACATGGTGAAAAAGTGGCCTAAAGCTACCATAGCGGCTGGTTATCGTCATAACGTAGGTCTTAAATTGGACGGTACGGTAACAGCTGTAGGTGATAATAAATATGGCCAATGTGATGTAACCGGCTGGCACGATATTGTGGCGGTAGCGGCGGGTAATGCTCATACGGGTAATGCTCATACCATCGGGCTTAAAATGGACGGAACGGTGGCGGCAGTGGGTTGGAATAAGCATGAACAATGCGATGTAAGCGGCTGGAGAGATATTGTGGCGGTTGCGGCAGGTTGGCGTCGTTCCGTCGGGCTTAAATCGGATGGCACGTTGGTGGCTGTGGGTCGAAATAATGAGGGTGAATGCAATGTAAGCGGCTGGCGTGATATGGTTGCGGTAGCAGCGGGTGACTGGCATACCGTCGGGCTTAGGTCGGACGGAACGGTGATAATTGTGGGTAATAATCGGTATGGCCAATGCAATGTAAGCGGCTGGCACGACATATTGGCGTCAGCGGCGGGTTACCTTCATACCGTCGGACTTAAAACGGACGGCACGGTGGAGTCAGTGGGTTGGAATAAGCGTAACCAATGCGATGTAAGTGGCTGGCACGGTATTGTGGCGATAGCGGCGGGAAGTAATCATACCATCGGCCTTCAATCGGACGGCACGGTGGCGGCAGTGGGTTGGAATGAGCATGGCCAATGCAATGTGAGTGACTGGCAAGATATTGTGGCGGTAACGGCGGGTTGCACTCATACTCTCGGCCTTAAATCGGACGGCACAGTGGTTGCTGCAGGTAATAATGAATATGGCCAATGTGAAATAAGTGGCTGGCGCGGTATCCAACTGCCCGGCAATTAGTCCGATTTTCCTTGCACGGCTTTTACTTTGTATTATTAGCCTCAATAATAGGAGGTTCTCATGCTAAAAAAATATCTCTAGCATTAATGGTAACAGTCATGCTTGTTTTCCCGGCCTTACCAGCCCCGAGTTTTGCAGCAGATCAAGTAACTATAGTGAACGGTACGTTACTTTCTAACCGAGTACTGATCCCTTTACGGGTTGTATCTGAAAATTTGGGAGCAACTCTAGAATGGAACCAAGAAGCCAAGTAAGCTTCACTTTTCGAACAATTCCCAATTTAGGTTATTGATTATGAACTTGTTATATGAAAAAGAAAGAGGTGTTATATGAGCGAAGTTCAGATATGGGAGTCGGATATAACATCGAACAAATCGATATTGAGGGATGGATTAATGATCATCTCTACATGCAAAAAAGATACAGGTGACATTTGGCAAGCTCACTTTGGGGCTGCCGCTATAGGCAGTTATTTTTTCGTAACATCCAATAATCTGAGTCAAGAAATGGCTGAATTGATAAACTCGCAGGCCGAATCCATGGTAAAAAAGATTCTAGGGACGAACAGTATACAACACCTTTCCACTTGTGACGAGCAAACAGCTGTAGATACTATACTTGAGGCACTTGATAAAACGATAGATCAGCTGCACTGGGTCGGTCATAATGTGATATACAGCGCAGCAAGTTTGGTGGCCATCCATGAACTCAACGGCTGGGGAAGTACTGAGGATATTGCAGGAATAACCGATCTCATTCTTTCATTTCAGAGGACGATTCCGGGGCGTTCATGGATTGGTTTCTCTGCTTCCGAGGTGAAAAGGATGGAGGTTACGGCCGAAGACGGTTTTCCGGATATTTCGAATCCCAAAGAGCTTTCTTCGTTTGTACTGGAACAATTGGCCGAGTTTCCCGTCATTTATCGTGCAGAATCTCATCATGATTTGATTGGTCATATGTTTACTTTTTCTCATGCGTTAAACATATTGTTTGACCTTGGTCATGTTTCTTTTTTCAAAAGAGGATTACCGCCTTTAATGAAGCTGATTAAAGTTTTGCGCAACAGCCATAACGTTAGACAAGGAGATTCAATCAAATTGGTTTCACCTGTTGATCAACTGCCATTGCAGCCAGCGGCGCGGACAATGGTGCTGCCAACCGATATTAAGTTCTGGGAAAAGAACTATAGCGAACAAGATTGGGAATACGGGCACATATTTAAATTTCCCCATAGCTTCTATGACCATTTACTACGAGTGGATCATAAGAAAGAATCGTATATTGAGAACTTTCGGTATATCATTGGATAGCCCTGACTGCATACATTAGATTTTTTGTTCTATCTTTATAAAATAAAACCTTAGGACAAGGTGACCTTATGAGTGAAATCACTATCCGTATCATGAATGAAAGTGATCCTGAAGTTGTCTCCGGCGCATTCCATAATCAAGGGTGGGAGAAGCCTGTACATCTTTTCCGAAAATATTTAGAAGAACAAAAAAACGGGCAGCGAGTGACGTTGGTAGCTGAGGTTGAGAGAGACTTTGCGGGTTATGTGAATGTGGTCTGGGAATCAGATTACCCCTATTTTAAGGAGCATCTTATACCGGAAATCCAGGATTTTAACGTACTAATCAAATATCGTCGTCGCGGAATTGGTACAATGTTAATGGATAAATCCGAAGAAATCATTAGAGAACGATCAGAATTTTCTGGACTTGGTGTAGGTTTATTCAGAGATTACGGGGCTGCGCAACTATTATACGTTAGTCGTGGATATGTCCCAGACGGCAGAGGAATGTTTAAAGATGGTAAGTATATACAATATGGTCAACAGATACTTGTAGACGACGATCTTAACTTGTTTTTTGTTAAAAGATTATGTTGAGAAGCCAGAATGACTTGGGAATTGAGTCTCTTGAATCTCAGAAACACACCTCAGGGGTTAATTATCGTTACCCTATAAAGGGTATAATTTCGGCAGAAACACAACTTTACGGGTTAGGCATTCAGAATTTATATAAAAACATTTATGAAGGAAAGAAACAGAAGTAACACCAGAAGAACATACACATTTAAAAAAATGATCGAACGTGCATTAAAGAAGTTGAATAGCTGCATTTCAAAAGAGTCGCTCATAACGAGCGGCTTTTTTTATTCGGTTTCAGATGTTATCCATGTTTTATGACGATCGTCACTTATCACATGACGGTCTTTTTAAATATATTTACTACGGGAAATATATTTGTCATAAAGGAGTGGTAAGGTTGAATAACGAAAGAGTAGTCAAGCAGTATAGTGTTGGCAAAATATTGGGTTTATGGGCTTTAGTCACGTTGCCGATGTTCTTTATTCGATTCGGACTGATGCCGTTTCTGGTACCAATGGTCAGTATACATCCGGGTATTCTCTATTGGATGCTTATGATTGTTGGCATGATCTGGCAGTTTGTACTATCTGTCATCCTCTTGAAAAGAGAACTGGGCAATTTAAGCTGGGCGAAGCTGAAGAAAAGACTCTGGCTGAATCATCCGGTTCATCCGAAGACTTTTAAGGTCTACAAACTCGCTTATTCATTCACGATTCCGATCATTCTGTACGCCTTTTTCTTTGAAAGCTCAGGTTTGTTCGCATTTATGGGAGAAGTGATGAACCGACTTTTCCCTTTTATGGCTCCTGAGGATTATGCCCAGATACAAAATCTGGTTAGCCCTGAATTTGTAGGTGCCTGGTATTTGCTCGGAATTGCGCTTGTCAGTTGTTTGTTTAACTATTTACTCGGGGAAGAATTATTCTTCAGAGGCATTCTGTTACCTCAGATGAAGGGAGCTTTTGGAAAATGGGATTGGGCCATGAACGGTGTTTTGTTCGCTGCCTATCACCTGCATAAAATGTCGGATATCCCTTTGCTTCTCGTCGGATCGTTTTTTTACGGCTTTTTGAACGTTAAATATCGCAGCTTTTGGCCGTCGGTCATTATTCATGGGGTGGAAGCCATTCCCTTGCTTTTAGCCGTTACTGCGGTTATTTTAGGATTCATATAAGTGATCCATTTAAAGGGATGTGTGGTCTCATAAATATTTCAACAGTTCATACACTAAGCAATACGAAAGTATCGAGATTATTTTTCTACGGACTGGCTTGCTCTTACGTGGTCCTGCTATTACTGTACTTTGTTTTATCTCAATATAAAGACTTTATGGTTGTTACGATCCTGATCGGGCTCTATTTCTTAAGACACTTAAAACGAGTGTTAAATCATCCTAAGTATCATACCATTGCAGCCATATCCCCAATTGTCGAAATCGTTCTTCTCTTTCTTCTATTCCTTGGAAGCGGAACAGAAATCGAGAGTATCGTATTTGTTCTCTTTATTGCGGATCTTCTCTTGCACTACAAGTCATGGTACGCTTTTCCGTTTGCCTATGGTGGATATTTAGCCTACATTATTTTGTGGTCACCAGGCGGAGAAGATTTATGGCGGAATATGTTCCATATTTTGAGCTATTCATTTTTGGTTATACCCATCTGGAGCACCAAGCTGCTGCTCAATCAAAGGGATATGAACCTTCGATTAAACGAATCTTTGATCCAGGAAGCTAGAACGAGAGAAGAGATGGCGGCATTAAAAGAGAGAACACGGATTGCGGAAGAAGTTCATGATACGGTGGGTCACACGTTAACTACAGCGATTGTCGCCCTTGAGGGAGCCCAACTGCTCTTCGATAGAAAACCGGAGGAATCTCTTCGGAAGATCCTCATCGCACGGGAGCAACTGAAGCAAGGACTCGGCAATATCCGTCAGGTTGTCAAAACACTCAAAGTAAAGGAAGGAACTATTGGCGACTTGGGGCTTAAAGAAGGAATACAGAAGATTATGACCGATACTGAGAAGCAGACGGGCGTTCAATTTATTTTGCATTATGAGGAGGTTCCCCATCTAATCTCTCTTCAGAAGTATGTCATGATCAACTTCATAAAGGAATCGATTACTAATGCACTAAAACATGGCAAAGCAAGTGCAATTGAGATCTCTGTCCTTGAGGAGCAAGATACGATTCATATTAAGGTAAAGGACAATGGAATCGGCAGCGATTCATTCATATATGGATTTGGTCTGAAATCGATGGAAGAAAGAATTGAGGCCATTGGAGGTCAATTGACTGTGCAAAGTGAGCCTATGAAGGGATTTGCACTCCATGTCCGAATGCCTGTAGCAAGGGGGGACGGTTAATGGATAGCGATCGCAAAATCAGCGTCATGCTTGTGGATGATCATAATATTATGCTTGAGGGTCTGGAAACTTTGCTTTCGATAAGATCGGAGATAGAGATTGTTGGGACGGCTCAAACCGGTGAAGAAGCGCTAGAACGGCTTCACTCGGTTGTTCCGGATGTCATTCTGATGGACATCCGCATGCCGGGTATGGGGGGCGTTAAGGCAACCGAAGCCATTAAGGAGCTCCACCCGCAAGTAATCATACTCATCTTAACGACCTTCGACGATGATGAGTATATCATAGAGGCTTTATGCAACGGAGCTTCCGGTTATTTACTTAAAGACATCGATGGAGAGAAGCTTGTTCAATCTATCGATGAAGCACTTTCTGGTAATTTGCTGCTTACTGGTAAAGTGGCAAAAAAACTTGCTCTCAATATTCGCAATAAGAACAGCGGGTTTGAAAAAGCAGGTAAGGAACTTGAGCTAACGCAAAGAGAACTTGACCTTGCAAGGCTGCTTATTGAGGGATACAACTCAAAGGAAATGGCCGAAAAATTATTTTTGACTCAGGGAACGGTAAAGAACTATTTAAGTGACATTTATACTAAGATCGGTACCAATGACCGGGCTAAAGTACTCTTATTATTAAAAAGATATTTAAGCATCGACGACAAATATTAATTTTCAATTCTGCTACTCAAGACTCAAGACCTATTCACCAAATAATTCTAAAATTGAATAGATATGTTCACCATCAACAGTGACTAAAGAAAGGCACGTTAAATAACTAAGTCGGAGGAATCACTATTTTGAGAAAGCTATCATTCATTATTGCTATTATCATGTTAGGTGCAATGTTGTCAGCTTGTTCTGCCTTTACATCGACCGTGGATCAAGCTCCTGCTGGTGTTACGTCCGATGAGATCAAAGAAATCGAAAAATACAATACGTATGTAGGGCTGAATAATTTAATGACAGGCAGAATCAATGAGGTTCTGATTCATTATTTCGAGAAGTTCGGGGTTGATGCACAGCCAGTAATCGAGAAGAACTTCAGCTTCATCATGCTTGGCGTTGTTGAATCTGAGCGGGAAGTTATTGATAAAGCGAACGGATATACAGCAAGCCAACCTGCTTTTGCGAATGCAGACCCCGTAGTGACCAAACTGACACCAGTCATTAAAGATCTGTTGTCCGTCCTGGACGAAATGAAAGCCTACTATGATACAAAAGGATACGTGGATGATGATTTTGCAAACGGAAAACAGCTGCATACCAAGCTGGTAAGTGCCAATCTCGCTTACGAGACTGTCGCTACACAATATTTCACGGCTTTACAAAAAATGGGTAACGAACAGCGTCTGGCTGATCTGCAAGAACTCAAGGATTCAGATCAGCAAATCAGGTATAATGCCTTAAAGTTTATGATTGATGCCGAGGCTACGGCTATTGAAATGGATGAGCAGGGAATTACCGCCGGTAATGTGCTGCAGCTTGATATGACGAAGTTTAAAGCCAAATACGACATCATGACCGCAGATCTGAGTGCGCTCATGACAATCTCAAAAGACAAGAAACAAATTCAAAAAGAAGGGATTAACAGCTTCAGTATCGAGAACTATGTTAATTCTGCTACTGAGGCAAAAGCGGCCGCTTCGAAAATTATTGAACGCATCAATAAGAAGGAACCAGTATCTGATAATGACCTGAATGGCCAATTCCTGAACACTACCGATGGTACACCTGAGAATTTCAATTATCAGCTTAGTAAGGCAGTCGAACGATATAATGAAATGAATTAAGCGTTTCAAACGATTCGGGTTACGCTAATTGGACACGATAGTTCAATTAATACACGAAGGTAGCCGGTCAGATGATCGGCTGCCTTTTCATTTAAGCAAACGGGCAGGATAGCGGAACTTACAATACTTGGAAGCGTATAATTTACTAACGACTAACGGTGGAGGTGGGGCATGACTAAACCGAATATGGGTCTAAGAATGGCTTGGATTATTCCAAATGTATTAATGTACTTTTTTTTCTTGGGTCTCTCTGTGTTTGTATTTGCGAATTCAGAAGGGCTAAACGATATCAATCGACTTGGAATATGGCTTGTTGTCCTTATTTTATTATTGTTAATTGCACTTTTTGGGTCTTACCGAATTTGGTCATGGATACAAAAGGGAAAGCTGTAGATTAATTAATTACATTTGAATCAACAAAAAATAAGGGGTGAATAAATGAAGAGGATTTGGGTAAATAACTTGTTTATTTATTTGGGATTCTTAGTAATCGTGACCTTGGTTTTTATATACGGGTTAAAATATCAACATCATTTACAGGTAGAAGCACGTACGACATATCAATCTATACCTATTATTGTCTTTTCTGTTCTTTTTCCAATTTCCTTAGGATTGTTACTCGGTTTGCTAAGATTCTTTGAATTACTACGTAAGACTGGAGAGTGGACAATAAATTGGATTAAGCTCTGTGTATTCGGCTTACCTTCACTCTATGTCTCTTTATTACCACTATTATTTTGGTCTGGTTTATCTATATCTTATTATGATTTACCATTGGGCTACCTTTTGGTCACATCGGGAACAATAGCTCATACAATTAGCGGTCTGATATTTGGTTTTTTATTATTTTACGTACTCGAAAAGAAAATTAAGGAAAGATAGGAACGACAATTTCTGTTCTTTACTTAAGCGAAGAGGATATTAGGGTAGTGAAATCAGCTTTCTACGGGTAACGATAGCTTAGTAAAGAGCAGACTGCTAATGCAATCTGCTTTTAATATTGAAGTAACGGGCAGGATCATTGAGAAACTCATATATGGTTTTCGTAGGGTTTCATAAGCTAAGTTTGAATCAAATGCAGAAGTAAGGTGAAAGATTATGAATAGTAAGTTCCTTGAAGTTTCAATATCTATAGTGCTTGGCTTTTTACAGGGATATTTCTGAGTGGTAACGGGATAGATATTGAAGAAAGCGGTATTCATATTTTACTCGGATGCATCTTCTGGATAAAAGTCTTCATGTATCTAAAAAATAAATAATTTATACTATTGTTAACCTAACGGAGAACGCTAGCTCAAGCAGTTAGAAGACTAAAAGCCTCCCTTTAGAAGCAAACCTAGATGGTATAGCTTCTAAGAGGAGGTTTTATTGTGAATGCTAATGACGGAGAGGTGATGATATATGTTACATCTGGGAGTAATAGGAATATTGTTATTTGCTATCATTACATTTACGATTATAAGAATGAAGAAAACAAAAAAATTTGGAAATACATTTGTACAATCCATTAGTTTAAGTGTTTTATTATTCTCCTTAGCCTGTATAGGGTGGCTTTTCCAAGCAGATGGTGATGGTCTTGCCCAACTTGTGGGTTGGATATATTATGGAGTTGCTTTTGTTCTAAGTGGTTTTTTAATCACAATAATACTGTTTTTTATGAAGAAAAAAATTATGAACAAATGATTCACTCGTTGGGCGTTCGGCAGTACCTATGGTGAAGGTTTGGACTTCCAACTGCTGTTGTCTCCAAACTTTTTGAATTTGTAGCGCTGTCTGCGGATAAAATCCGGATACAGCATATTCTTTCGAAGCTAGCTTTCCTACGAAAAGCTCACGCGGTCGCTGTCACCCTACATTTTCATAAGTCCTTTTTGTCGTTTTCACTTTTTTGTGATTTTCTTTTGTTGAGCTTATTTACATAAAACTAGCAATTAAAATTGAGTCAAATAGCTGCAACTTAAGTATATATTTCAAAGTAGATCGTGGTGGAGAACGCTATGCGGACTACAGATCCCTTATTGTCTATAAATTGCTCTATTAGTGAGTTATGCGGACACAGATGCCGTTATTTATGAATACTGGGCCATTTATGGCTGAATTCTTATAAATAGGGTCATCTGAGTCCGTATAGATAAGAAATTCCGGTAAATGGACTAAATAGCGTCCCTTGGGTCCGTATAGCTTATGCATTCTTCTTGAGTAGACATACACACGTGTTCGTACATCTAGGAGGGGAGTGAGTGGCTATTTATGCGAAGAAGTGATCTACGTCAGTTCATTCACCACAGTCCGAGTAATCCTTTATTCAGAAAAAATCTTAAGTTCAATCTATTTAGTAATAATATTTAAGCTAACCTGAAACGATAGCGTAATTAAAATGAAACGGCATCTAGACATGCGTCGTTCGGTTGCTGAGTATGGCCCTATTGACTATGACATTAGTGTTATGGTTTATACTTGCGAGATCAAATTGAAAAGAAGGTGTACTGAGTGGAGCAACGTAATCTGGTAGTCCTAAGCATATCCGGAAGTCTTCGCAAGCAATCGACGAATTCACGAATTCTCTCATCCATAGAGGGGATGCTGCCCACGGGTGTTGAGTTTCGTATCTACGATGGGCTGGCGAGCTTGCCACATTTCAGTCCTGACTTAGACATTGTTGACGATATTGGACCACATGAAGCAGTGCTTGAATGGCGGGAACAGTTGCGGTCAGCGGATGCAATCATCATATGTACACCGGAATATGCGCGCGGAGTGCCAGGATCGCTTAAGAATGCTCTCGATTGGGTCGTCTCCTCGGGTGAGTTCATGGATAAGCCAACGGCGGTTATCAGTGCATCCCCGCATGTCGAAGGCGGCGCGACAGCACTAACATCATTGATAACTACACTTAAGATGATGAGCGCGGCGATTCCCGACGAAGCAACACTAGCAGTGCCGTTTGTCACTAAGAAGATCGGGCCGGACGGGAGCGTGATAGAAATGAATACTTTATCATCGCTGAGTAATCTCGTTCGGGTATTGATCCAGTCTTTACGCTAATGGGGGACGTTAGTTAATGAACAAGGAGTAGTTTGCCGCGGCAAACTGCTCCTTGTTTGTGTTAAGGAAATTCCATTCTTCAAAGGATACAGCCTTAAGGTGAAAGGCTCTATAATCTTTTACGATTAAATGTGCGCAGGCTCATAAGCGTCTGAAATCTGGTGGTTTATGCTATTTCTAGCATACTCATATTAGGCCTTGGGGAGGTAGTGATGCTTTGAAAACTAAAAGAATTGTGATCCCGCATGAACACGGCGGATGGGCTATGGTCAGTGTTCCTTTTCTGTTTGGGATGATGGCGGGGGAGCCGCAGTGGATGCATCTGCCGTTATTTGTAGGGTGGTTATTTCTCTATTTATCCTCTTATCCATTTCTTCAATTCCTCAAAAGAACTTCTAACCGCGAGCACTGGTTGAAATGGGGTCTGATTTATGGAGCGGTTTCTATCCTTTGTCTGATTCCGTCAGTAATTCTTAATCCATCGTTATTTTATTTCGGTCCACTATTGCTAGGACTGCTTATGGTTAATATTTGGCATACCATACATAAGTCAGAACGGGCGATGCTTAATAATATTTGTGCCATATTGATATTCTCTGTTGGAGGACCAGCAGCCTACTTACTAAGTGGAGGAAGCTGGGACCGAACGATGGCTTTGATCATGATGTTCAGCTTCTTACACTTTATGGGCAGTGTGTTTTTTGTGAAATCAGTATTTCGTGAACGCAAAAGCGTGCAATGGATTAACTATGCAAGATTGTATCATGTTCTTGTGCTCCTCATCCCCTTTATAGTAGGTTTACCATGGATGTTCATCCCATTTACTTTCTCGTCCGTAAGAACATTCATTTTTGCAGGTAAAATCCTGCGGCCATGGAAAGTAGGTATCATTGAAATTATTGGTGCCGTGCAATTTTTAGTGCTCTCCGTTACCATTATTCAATATGGATAGTAATACATATATAGATTGACCCGTGCATTTAAGTATGGGTCTTTTTAGTGCATATATAGGACTTTCCCTAATAGGAACCTACCGTACCGTATTCGATAATGGGTGTATAAGAATAGACAAATATTTGATCCCCCAAATTCTTGTCATTCTGCCAAAGGAGTGGTCATGTCCAATGAAAGGAAAGTTTGGACTTAAATTCTTCAAACCTGTAGAAAGCTATTCGAATAACTGGTCTGTGCTGGAGGAGAAAAACAGGGATTGGGAAGATATGTACCGGAAACGCTGGTCACATGACAAAGTGGTGCGGACGACTCACGGTGTAAACTGCACCGGATCGTGCAGTTGGAAAGTATTTGTGAAGAATGGAATTATAACTTGGGAGAACCAACAGATTGATTATCCCTCTTGTGGACCGGATATGCCGGAATTTGAACCACGCGGCTGTCCGCGCGGTGCTTCATTTTCTTGGTATGAATATAGCCCGCTGCGTGTGAAATACCCTTATATGCGGGGAAGGTTATGGCGTTTATGGAAACAGGCTTTAAGCGAATCTGCTGATCCCATCGCAGCTTGGGCGAGCATTGTAGAGGATCCTGAGAAAGCTACAACCTACAAAAAAGCGCGCGGCAAAGGCGGACATGTCCGAGTGTCCTGGCAAGATGCCAACGCCTTAATTGCTGCCCAATTAATCTATACCATCCGTAAATACGGACCCGATCGAATCGCTGGTTTTACACCTATTCCAGCGATGTCCATGATTAGCTATGCGTCAGGTGCACGTTTTCTATCTTTAATAGGCGGGCAAATGCTCAGTTTCTATGATTGGTATGCAGATTTGCCGCCAGCCTCCCCGCAAATTTGGGGCGAGCAAACGGATGTGCCTGAATCCAGTGACTGGTATAACGCCGGTTATATCATGATGTGGGGTTCAAATGTACCGTTAACACGTACACCAGATGCTCACTTTATGACAGAGGTTCGATATAAGGGCACGAAGGTCGTATCCATTGCGCCGGATTATGCCGAAAATGTAAAATTCGCGGATAACTGGCTGGCCCCAAATCCCGGTACGGATGCGGCAATTGCCCAGGCGATGACGCATGTCATTCTTAACGAGTTCTACAAAGAGCGTCAGGAGCCCATGTTCCTGAATTACGCAAAACAATATACAGATATGCCTTTTCTCATCTTGCTGGAGGAGCATGAAGGCGATTACAAGGCAGGACGCTTCTTACGAGCCAGTGATTTAGGTGACGTCTCGCAGCATGCGGAATGGAAGCCGGTCATTTGGGATGAAGCAACCCATGAAATTACGATTCCGAACGGAACGGTCGGCCAACGCTGGGAAAAGGATAAGAAGTGGAATCTCATATTGGAGCGGGAGGACGGTTCCTTAATTCACCCGGCGCTTTCAGTGGAGGCGCACGATGCTGATTGGGAGACGATCGTATTCCCATTTTTTGATAATACCGCTAACGGAACTTTTAAACGTCCAATCCCGGCTAAAAGGTTAATCATGGCTGATGGAACGGAGCGATTAGCTTCAACTGTCTTTGACCTCATGATGAGCCAGTACGGTGTGGCACGGGCGAATAGTGAGCTGGAAGCCAAGGGCTATCAGGATGAAACTTCCTTGTATACACCAGCCTGGCAGGAAAAAATTACGGGAGTTAAGCAGTCCATTGTCGTTCAAATCGCTCGTGAATTCGCACAAAATGCACTGGATACCGGCGGACGCTCGATGATCATTATGGGTGCAGGGATCAACCACTGGTTCAACAGTGACACCATCTATCGTTCGATTCTGAACTTGGTTATCCTTACGGCTTCCCAAGGGGTTAATGGCGGCGGGTGGGCGCATTATGTGGGTCAAGAAAAGTGTCGTCCGATTGAAGGCTGGTCAACTGTAGCATTTGCCAAGGACTGGCAGGGACCGCCGCGTCAGCAGAATGCCACTTCGTTTTTCTACTTTGCTACAGATCAATGGAAGTATGAAGAAATGGGCGCAGATTCATTGAAATCGCCAACAGGTGGGAACATCCGATATCAACATCCAGCAGACTATAATGTGCTAGCCGCTCGCTTGGGTTGGCTTCCATCCTATCCGCAATTTAACAAGAATAGTCTCGTGTTTGCCGAGGAAGCTGCACAGCAAGGGAAGACGACCAATGAGGAGATTGTAAAACATACATTGGAGCAAATCACCTCCGGTGAAACCAGCTTTGCCGTTGAAGATCCGGATTCACCGGACAACTTCCCTCGATCTTTGTTTGTATGGCGTTCGAATCTGATTTCAAGCTCGGCCAAAGGACAGGAATATTTCATGAAGCATTTGCTGGGTGCAGCCGATGGTCTGTTATCTACCCCTAATGAGGAGGAGAAACCTGAGGAAATCATTTGGCGTGACAATGTCGAAGGAAAGCTGGATCTGCTTGTTGCACTGGATTTCCGGATGACCTCCACACCGATGTATGCAGATATTGTTTTACCGGCGGCAACTTGGTATGAGAAGACTGACTTGTCTTCAACGGATATGCATCCTTTCGTGCATCCCTTTAACCCGGCGATAGATCCTCTATGGGAATCGCGTTCTGACTGGGATATCTACCGCAGTCTTGCACAAACCTTCTCGGAATTAGCTAAAACCTATCTTCCGGGCGTTTATAAGGATCTGGTAACTACTCCTTTAGGGCATGACTCGGTGAGTGAGATTTCTCAACCTTATGGAGAAGTAAAGGATTGGCGGAAAGGTGAAATTGAAGCCATACCAGGAAAAACTATGCCCCATCTGTCGATAGTGGAACGAGATTATACGAAGATATACGATAAATATGTAACGCTAGGACCGCTACTTGCTACAGGCAAGGTAGGCGCTCACGGAGTCAGCTTCTCGGTAGCCGAGGAGTATGAGGAATTAAAGAAAATAAATGGCACTTATTTCGATGAAACGATCAAAAATGGGCTGCCAAAGCTTCATACGGCCCGGCAGGTTGCCGATGCCATATTGAACATATCATCAGCTACGAACGGAAAGGTATCCCAACGAGCATGGGAATCAGCAGAACAGGATACCGGCGTAGCTCTCAAGGATATTTCAGCAGACCGTGCTGCAGAGCGGATTACCTTCCAAAGCATTACCGCTCAACCGCGTGAAGTCATACCTACACCTGTTTTTAGCGGATCCAATAAGATGGGCAGACGTTATTCACCTTTTACTACGAATATTGAGAGACTAGTACCTTTCCGAACCTTAACAGGCAGACAACATTTTTACGTGGATCATGAGATATTCCTGCAGTTTGGGGAAGCACTCCCCGTATATAAACCGACCTTGCCGCCTATGGTATTTGGCCCGCGTGACAAACAAATTATTGGAGGCCAAGATTCACTCGTACTGCGTTATTTAACGCCGCATGGGAAGTGGAATATCCATAGTACGTATCAGGATAACCTGCATATGCTTACTCTTTTCCGCGGAGGACCAACGGTCTGGATCAATAATGAGGATGCAGCAGCCCATGCCATTGAGGATAATGACTGGCTTGAGGTGTACAACCGGAATGGGGTAGTTACCGCACGTGCGGTAGTGAGCCATAGAATGCCAAAGGGAACCATGTTCATGTATCATGCGCAGGATAAACACATTAACGTACCGGGGTCTGAGATTACGAATGATCGCGGGGGAAGCCATAACGCACCAACGAAAATCCATGTCAAACCTACTCAAATGGTAGGGGGATATGCACAGCTTAGCTATGGATTTAACTATTACGGTCCTATCGGTAATCAACGGGATGTTTATGTAGCTGTCCGCAAAATGAAGGAGGTGAACTGGCTTGAAGATTAAAGCGCAAGTAGCCATGGTAATGAATCTGGATAAATGTATCGGCTGTCATACCTGTAGTGTGACCTGTAAAAGCACATGGACCAATCGTTCGGGTGCAGAGTATATGTGGTTCAATAACGTGGAGACCAAACCGGGTATTGGATATCCAGTGCGCTGGGAGGACCAGGAGAAGTATAAAGGCGGATGGACACTCCGAAAAGGTAAGCTGGAGTTGAAATCCGGAACTAAATTATCAAAAATTGCGCTCGGTAAAATATTTCACAACCCGGATATGCCAGAAATGAAGGATTATTATGAGCCTTGGACTTATAACTATGAACATTTAACTCAATCCGGTGAGAAAAAACATCAGCCCGTAGCTCGTCCCAAGTCGGTCATTACTGGAGAAAACATGGATCTGAAGTGGGGTCCTAACTGGGAGGATGATCTGGCGGGTGGGCACGTAACCGGACCGAAAGACCCGAACATCGAGAAGATTGAAGAGGAAATCGTTTTTAATTTTGAGCAGACTTTTATGATGTATTTACCGCGTCTGTGTGAGCATTGTTTAAATCCAAGTTGTGTAGCTTCCTGCCCATCCGGTGCAATGTACAAGCGGGACGAGGATGGAATCGTCTTAGTAGATCAGGAATCCTGTCGGGGCTGGCGCTATTGTATGACGGGTTGTCCTTATAAAAAGGTCTATTTCAACTGGCAAACCAATAAGGCTGAGAAATGCACCTTCTGTTTCCCTCGTATAGAGGCTGGACTTCCTACTGTGTGCTCCGAGACCTGTACTGGACGTATCCGTTATCTAGGTGTTCTTCTCTACGATGCAGACAAAGTGTTAGAAGCCGCATCCACTCCGGATGAAAAAGATTTGTATCAGGCTCAGCTTGACCTGTTCCTGGATCCGAATGATCCTGCAGTCATCGAGCAAGCGCGTAAGGATGGAATTTCAGAAGAGTGGATTGAATCCGCTCAGAACTCACCTGTGTATAAACTGGCTATTGAATATAAGTTGGCTTTTCCGCTTCATCCTGAATATCGCACGCTGCCTATGGTATGGTATGTACCGCCGCTTAGCCCAATCATGAATTATTTTGAGGGTAAGGATTCGATAGAGAATCCAGATATGATCTTCCCAGCGATCGAAGAGATGCGTTTACCGGTTCAATATTTAGCCAATTTGCTGACTGCAGGCGATACCAAGACCGTGAAAGAAGCTCTTCAAAGAATGGCAATGATGCGTTCCTACATGCGGGCCAAGTCATCCGGTAAAGCTTTTGATGAGAGACGTCTGGACAGAGTAGATCTAACAGCGCACCAGATCGAGCAGATGTACCGTCTGTTAGCCATTGCTAAATATGAGGACCGATTTGTTATTCCAACCTCACACAAAGAGAATCATATGGATGTATACCGTGCACAAGGTTCGGAAGGTTTTGGTCTGGAATGCGACGGCTGTGGTCCTGTAAGTCCAACGGTTGGCAAAAGCGGCCAGGAACTTTATGAAGAAAACTTCTATGGGGGTATTTGGCGTGATTAATCTCGAGAAGTTGTATGAGCGTAAGCATGTGTTTGGTTTTTTCGTGCAGCATTTAACGTATCCTGACAAGCTTGACTATCATCCTTCGGTTCTGGAAGAGTCTATAGATCCCTCGAGTCCTGTATATGAATATATAAAAAGGTTCTGGGATCGGATGCATCAATACAGCATGGAGGAAATCGAAGAGATGTATGTGCAGACCTTTGATTTTCAAAAGAAATCAACCTTGTATATGACGTATTCCAAACTGGAAGAAGCGAAGGAACGCGGGCAAATGCTCGCGAACATCAAATCGGTCTATCAAACGTATGGTCTTCATATGGCGAATGATGAGCTGTCAGACTATCTGCCGTTGATGTGCGAGTTTCTATATGCTGTAGATTGGAGAGGGGATCCAAGAGCACAGGAGAGTCTGGGACTGATTCTGGCTGTTATGGAGGATGGCACTTTCCATCTCCTTAAGGCTTTACAAGAGTTTGATAGTCCTTATTATGATCTGATCAAAGCACTTCGTGAGACTTTCAAGGCTTGTGTGAGGCAGGAGGCATCGATTCATGAGCATGGTTGATCAATTCCTGTGGGTGATATTCCCCTATATGTGTATAGTTGTATTTGTGGTAGGCCATATCTATCGCTATCGTGTCGATCAATTCAGTTGGACGGCAAAGTCTAGCGAATTCATCGAGAAAAAGCAGTTAAAGATCGGAAGTATGATGTTCCATCTAGGTATTATGCCTGTTATCGCAGGTCATATTGTCGGGCTTGGTATTCCTAAATCATGGATGCATGCGATAGGAGTATCAGATCATATGTATCATTTTGGTGCCCAGTATATAGGAGCTATCTTTGGTTTCCTTACGCTTGGAGGCATGGTCATACTGACTTCCCGCCGATTCACTCATAAAGGTGTACGCAGGTTAAGCTCAGTCTCGGATAGGCTTGTGAATGTATTGCTGCTATTTATCGTTCTTATGGGCTTATACAGTACGTTGTTCGCCGGTAAAAATGTGGAGCCCGCATTTGATTATCGTTCTACCATATCGGTCTGGTTCCGTGACTTATTGATTTTGCGTCCTGATTCTGCATTTATGCTTCAAGTACCGATAACCTTTAAGATTCATATTTTGTCCGGGTTTTTGATTTTTGCACTATGGCCCTTCACAAGGCTCGTACATGTATGGAGTGTTCCATTGAATTATGTGGGCAGAAGTTATATTCTGTATAGAAAGCATCGCAAACATTAATGGCAGAAGAAGAAGGCGATGGCTGCCTTCTTTTCTTCATCCAGGGGAGTAAAGGGAATGAATGATGAACCGAGGTATAATTACCAGAAAGAGATTGATAACCTTCGCAGCCGATTTGGCTTGGATTTTGTGTCAGTAGCCTTAGTGCAGCCTGCAGAGGATCGGTTTGTCCTGACTTGGCAATTCGCTTCTGGAAATATTAATAACCGGTACAAACGGATTGTGCTTCATTCGGGCAAAGGGATTGCCGGTGTAGTGTTCAAAACAGGGAAACCCCTGCTTATGAAAAATGTGAAAATGAATGTTGGAAGCAAAGATTTATTCAATTACCCTATTATCATGGCGGAACGTCTGCAAAGTTTGGGTGCATTGCCATTGTGGAGCTATAACCGTGTAATGGGAGTACTGTTAATAGGCTTTCGTCAGGAGAATGCTTTAACTGAAGCTTTATTTCATTCGATTCAAGAGGACATTGGCCCTGAATTCGGTTCCCTTTATGTAAAGGAGAGGGTAATGGAATGATTCCACTCACCGATGATCGACTGACCTTATTTTTGGGTAAAATGTATGAAAATAGTATTGAAGCTATCTTTTTTATTGATAATCATGGTAAAGTTTTGGCTATGAATCCGGCTGCTGAGAATATACTAGATATTGATGTAATCGAAAAGGTGTACAAAAACGAAAAAAATTCACTATGTCAATCCTGCCAGGGTTATACGAGTGAACAGGAAGTTATGACCTGCTGTAATTGCTATTTGGTCAGTCCCAAGGAAGACTTCTCCTCGTTCCAGGTTTACTTAAAGACGCGAGATCAAGGGATTGTTCCTTATGCGGCAAGTTATCATATCATTGATGAGATCAGTGGAACTCGCATATTAATGCTGCTTAACCTAACTAAGCAATTTCAGACACAGGAAAAGTTATACCAGACGAAGATGCTGAAATACATTATTAAGGCTCAGGAAGATGAGCGTAAACGCATTTCCCGTGAATTGCATGATAGTGTGGCTCAAGAATTGCTTAGTTCTCTGGTTGATTTACGTGTCATCAAATATATGAACGTGAATGAGGATGTTCTACGGAAAATACAGCAAACTGAGATTTCTATCACAAGATTGCTGGATGATATTCGTCATTTGTCCGTCGAACTTCGTCCAGCGTCGTTAGATGATCTGGGTTTGGAGGCAGCTTTCCGCTCCCATTTCAAAGGAATTGAGAAGAATTATGGCATACTTATTCATTTTTCTGCAGAATTATCAGCGGCACGTTATACCAGTGAGATTGAGACTGTGGTGTACCGAGTCTGCCAGGAAGCAGTATTGAATGCGCTTAAATATGCAGACACGGACCAAGTTTATGTCAAATTATTTGAACGTAACGGGTATTTGCAGCTGGTTGTCCAAGATGAGGGCGTAGGTTTTACTCTAGACTCTAGGGAAGTCAAAGGTACTGGTCTGGGGCTTTATGGGATGCGAGAGCGGTCAGAGCTTGTGAATGGCCAACTGACTCTGAACTCCGAACTCGGGAAAGGAACGACCATTCAACTGTATATTCCGTTGGCGGAGGTAAGAATTGAGGAGGAAGCCCTTCAATGAAAATCGTAATTGTAGACGATCATGCTGTTGTTCGTAGTGGATTCTCAATGATACTAAACTATCAGGCGGATATGGAGGTTGTGGCAACAGCCGCTGATGGCAGGGAGGCTTATCTGATGGTAGGTAAACATCATCCTGATATCCTGTTGATGGATTTAAGCATGCCTCCTGGGGAAAGCGGATTGGTAGCCACCGGAAAAATAAGCACTGATTATCCCGAGACTAAAATTATCGTGCTAACGATGTATGATGATGAAGAGTATTTATTTCATGTACTTAAGAACGGAGCTTCCGGATACGTATTGAAAAATGCACCAGACGAAGAGCTGCTGTCTGCTATACGAATGGTGTACAAAGGCGGGACTTATATTCATCCGCAAATGGCAACCTCACTAGTCAGGGATTATATTAAAAAGGATCAGGTGACTAACGAGGGGGATCCCTTCAAATTGTTATCCACCCGAGAGACCGAAATTTTACCGTTGATCGCTAAGGGCTACGGTAACAAAGAAATTGCTGAAATGTTGTTTGTATCGGTAAAGACGGTTGAGGCACACAAAGCCAAGATTATGGAGAAACTCCAATTGAAAAGCCGCCCAGAGCTGGTAGAATATGCCCTTCGAAAGAAGCTGTTTGATTTTTAATGGTGAATATAGGGATTACCTCTTGAGAATAAAGGGGGAATCCCTATTATTTTTTGGTTGGATTCATCTAAAATAGAGTTGGGGGATCCACATAGTTGTCATTCACTTTACTTGGAAAAGGTGATATTGGATGATCAGGAAGCTACAATTACCGCTGCAAACGATGAATCTAATCGTAGGTTTTATGGTATGGGTAATTATTTCAGCGCTGCTTCCGTTTATTCGGGAGGATATTCAAATTCCGGCGGAGAAGCTTGCTATAGTCACAGCAGTTCCTGTCGTCCTGGGCTCGATTTTAAGAATTCCTTTAGGCTATTACGCTAACATTTTAGGTGCAAGGGTTATTTTTTCGGCAAGTTTTATTCTTCTTTTATTTCCGGTCTTTTACATTAGTACAGCTTCTTCTTATATTGACTTAGTGGTTGGTGGATTGTTTCTGGGGATTGGCGGTGCTGTGTTTTCCGTTGGCGTGACTTCACTGCCCAAATATTATCCTAAGGAAAAGCTCGGCTTGGTGAATGGGATTTACGGCATAGGGAATTTAGGAACGGCACTTACCACCTTTATTGCACCATTGATTGCTACACAACTGGGCTGGTCAATGACCGTTAAGCTTTATCTTGTACTGTTGCTTATATTTGCAGGGTTGAACATCTTTTTAGGTGATCGTCATGAACCGAAGGTAACAACCCCAATTGTTGAGCAAATGAAAGCGGTTTATAAAAATGATAAGTTATGGTTTTTATCGATATTCTATTTTATTACATTTGGCTCATTCGTAGCTTTTACAGTCTATTTACCGAATTTCCTGGTCTCACATTTTGAACTGGCGAAAGTAGATGCGGGTATTCGTACAGCTGGTTTTATTGCGCTAGCTACCTTTCTGAGACCTATTGGAGGATGGCTTGCCGACAAGTTTAAGCCTTTATATTTATTAATGGGTGTATTTATGGGTCTTACCATAGCCGGTATAATTCTGGCCTTCTCTCCGTCCATTGGATTGTATACCGTCGGGAGTCTAACTATTGCTATGTGTGCCGGTTTAGGAAACGGTGTTATTTTCAAGCTCGTTCCTCTGTATTTGAATAAACAGGCCGGGATCGCCAACGGAATCGTCTCGATGATGGGTGGATTGGGCGGTTTTTTCCCACCATTGATGTTGGCTTTGATTTTCTCCATAACCGGTCAATATTCCATAGGATTTATGGCCTTGTCCCAAGTCTCGTTTGCCAGCTTTGTGCTTGTGGTATGGCTGTATTATCATGAGAAATTAGCTCTTTCCTCAGAGGTCTTCCGCTCCACAGGTCAGGGAATTATGGTCACGGATGCGAATGCGCGAATTCATGCCGTCAATCCAGCCTTTACGAAGCTAACAGGCTACACTGAAGAAGAGGTACTCGGTAAAAACCCAAGTGTGCTTCAATCCGGTAAGCAGGAGTTGGCCTTTTATGAGGAGATGTGGGCTGCAATTAAGCAACATGGGAATTGGCAGGGAGAGATCTGGAACCGTCGGAAAAGTGGGGAGGAGTTCCTTGAATTATTAACCATCAATGCGGTGAAGGATGCCACAGGAGAAGTGATAAGGTATGTAGGAACATTTAGCGATATCACCTCTCAAGGAGACCCAGCATAGTATTTAAAAGTTGCTGCAGCGTTAATGTCAACTGGAGGGATCAGAGTCGTGGGAACAGGACTATTGAAGGATCAACTGCTGAGACCGATTCGCGATTTGCGTATTTCAGTCACAGATCGTTGTAATTTACGTTGCCAATACTGTATGCCTAAGGAAATATTCGGGGACGATTATGCTTTTTTACCTGAAAAGGAGCAGTTGACCTTTGACGAGATTACACGACTGGCAGAGTTGTTTGCTTCGCTTGGAGTGAAGAAGATCCGCCTTACTGGCGGGGAGCCTTTAATGCGCCGTAATCTGGCGGATTTGATACAAAGACTTGTTCATCTAGAAGGAATAGAAGACATTGGATTAACCACTAATGGGATGCTGCTGAACGCACAAGCACAGGATTTATATGATGCGGGTTTACGTCGGTTAAACGTTAGTCTGGATGCACTTGATTCAAAGGTTCTAGCAGCAATCAATGGGCGGGGAGTAAAGTCTTCGGTTATTCTGGAAAATATAGAATATGCACGCAGCATCGGGTTTCAAATTAAAGTGAATATGGTGGTGCGAAGGGGGATGAACGAGCAGGAAATCCTGCCGATGGCTTCCTTCTTCAAGGAATATGGAGTCACACTCTGTTTCATTGAATTCATGGATGTAGGAAATGACAATGGATGGAACCTGGAGAGTGTGGTTTCGAAGCAAGAAATCTTCAATCAATTGCAGGCTGAATATACCATGGAACCCGTGGAGCAAAATTATTATGGGGAAGTGGCCAAACGGTATCGATACAAAGGCAGTAAGTCTGAGATTGGTTTTATTACATCGGTATCGGAATCGTTTTGCTCAACGTGTACGCGTGCTAGGTTATCCTCTGATGGTAAAATGTTCACCTGTTTATTTGCAGACCAAGGTTATGATTTACGGGATCGAATTCGCAGCGGGGCAACAGATTTGGAATTGCTGGCTGCTATTCGCACAATTTGGGAACAGCGAGAAGATCGTTATTCGGATGAACGAGCTTCACAGACTCATACCCGCAAGAAGATAGGAATGTCTTATATCGGGGGTTAAGGCGTTACTTAGTATGATTTGAATTTCACTTATAAGATAAGGTGTCTTAGACCATTTATATGGCTTGGGGCACCCTATTTAATTTGTATGGTGAGGTTTTTTGTAAGAGGACGCTCGTCGCCCCCTTTTAACCTACAGAGTCCATAAGTTATCTTTCTCATTAACACCTCAAGTCTGCCCATCGATAGTCAGGAAGTTGTATTTATACACTTGGTTTGACTCGTGAGTCTAATTTGGAGGGGATTAGTTGTATTTAACTTGAAAAATAGAGGTGTCCCAGGCCATCTACATGGCTATGGGACATCCCTTAGCGTATGATAGAGTTAGTTACTCGCCGCAGTTAACTGGGCATCAATGGCAGCAGTTAAGCTCTCGTAGGAGGAGTCTTTCAACAGAACACCGTTAACCATGAATTGTGGAGTACCGTTCACACCGAATGATCCGGCAATCTTAAAGTCCTCTTTCACGTCGAACATATAAGTCTGGTTCTTGAGGTCGGTCTCGAACTGGTCGAAATCGATGCCGTCGATGTTATTCTTAACGAATTTCAGAATGAATTTCTCAGTAGCCCATATTTTACTCTCATCGCCTTGATTGTCATAAAGTTCGTGGACATATTCCCAGAACTTTTCATTGCTTTGTTTGTAAATGGCCTCTCCCGCACTGGCAGCCAGATAGGAGTCCCGATCTAGAAAAGCGAAGTTCATGAAGAAAAACTCGACTTTACCTGTGTCTACATAATCTTTGATGAATTGATCCATATACTGCTCAGTCCACTTTTTACAGGATGGGCATTTGAAATCCGCAAATTCAATAACTTTTACAGTTGCAGCTGCATTGCCAAGATGAGGCTGTTTCTCATATTTCAGGCCATCGACCACAATTTTACCTTTCACTTCGGTGTAGTTTGGCAAACTATCCAAGGCAGAAGTATCACCGCTTATTCTGTCCTTGAAGAGTACAAGAACCCCTACTAAAATAACGACTACCAATACTGCTGTAAGCATAGGCATGGCATATTTGTTGTTCGTGTTCGACTTTGAATTAAAGCTCTTCTTCATAAATTCCCTCCTGCGAAATGATATCTACTGAACTAAAACAGTATAATCATTGGGACACAGGATGAATATGCCTTTTGTAACACTGACTTAGAATAAATCACCCGTGACTTTTGTGCTGCTGCTGTGCAGAGGAGCGGATAACAGGTGGTACCTCGGTAATAGAGGAAATCGTCAATACAGACTGCTGCATTTCGCGTTGCAGTTCAATTAAATTGTATAACCATTCATTTTGCTGCTTCAAATAGATGCTGTTAATCCCTGCAGTAACTGCAGGCAGTACATCGGTACGCAGGGAATTACCGATCATCCAAGTGCGTTTACGGTCAAATTTATTACGTATCAGAATCTCCTCTAGAGATTCCACATTTTTATGCTGGCGGATAAATATACGATCATCAAAATAAGCGTCCAGCTTCATTTGTTCGATTTTGCGCTGCTGGATCGTGTCGTCCCCACCCGTGTACAAAAATAGGTGATGACCTTCTTGCTTCAGGGTATCCAAGGTTTCTACCATGCCGGGGTAAGCCTCGATTTCCTGATCGTATACACTGAGCCCCAGCTTCATCAGCTGCTGCTCCTGAAAATTCTCAACGGGACGATTATATTTAGTACAGAAAAAGCGGTATGTCGCAATTAGAGATTTAGGGAAATTGTCACTGGCTAAACCGCTTGTGCTAACGGTTTCTACATCAATTTCCACTTGCTTGCTGCGGAATTCTGCTGTGGTTGGACCAAAATCCGCGAACCAGTCGGTCATCATCTCGAAATATTGGCCCAGAATGAGGTCAAAATATTTGTTGCAGTGGACCAGTGTGTCGTCCAGATCGAAGATTACTTGTTGAGTCAAATATTTCATTTCGCTCACTCCTTATCTATATCTATAGCTGTTCTTATTAGTATTATAAACGAATATAGGATTCGAGGAACATTTGCAGCTCAGAGGCTCCATCCGGACGAATACTGAACCGTTCATTCTGTTCATCTCGCAAATGAATACGAAGCAGTCCGGCTACCCGCAGCATCATCAGATGATGCATCAGCATGTCTCCCGATTGATTCAGCTCTGATTGCATTTCCCACAATGACTTTGGCTCATGGGCAACATATCGAAGCAATTTGAGCCGATTAGGATCGGACAATGCTTTGGTCATTCGTAACAGCACGGTCGGAGGCTCATCCTCATTTTCTACAGGAACCTCTACCGGATACTGGATCAGCATCAGAGTTTTGTAGAAGCAATAAGTATTAATGGGGCGGTTATGTACGGTAGGCAGCAGAACTATGGTCTGCAAGTCCGGAATATCCTCAATCACAACACCGCCTGAGGCATACTCAATTAAAGCAATAGGGTCCATTTTGCTCTGTAGCATTTTCTTCTCTGCTGCGTCCTCAATTAAGAGCGGCAGCATTTGGTTCTCCACGTGACGGAAATATTGTTCATGCCACAACCGAAGCAGAGGAGCGTAGTTGCTCTTGATCCTATAACATTCCTCCAACGTAAACTCTGGCAGAAAAGGGACTAACCGCTGATACCATTCATCTATAGAACCTGACTCCAGCTCATCCAGGAATTGGAGCACACTGGATGCCGGACCGCCGCTGTAAGCACAAGCGTACAACACATCGTAATCATTGAAGGGCCAATCTGCTGCCTGGAGCAGGGCGGCTACCTTTTGAGGAGGAATACGGCTCTCCACGTCACGAACCCAATCCGGTCCGATATCAAGATTAGAGATCCATTTCCTAGTTACATATAACATGAAGCTGTCGATTAGTTCATACACCGGTGAGACGTCGATTTTCAATTCGTATTTCATGAAGCATACATTCCTCCCAGGAAAAATCCGTCACTTCTATATATTATCTCTTGTTTTGAAGGAGGTTGTCCACTATAATGTTGGGTGTTTGCCAATTGATCTAAGAGTGTAACCATTGTTTAACCTAGGGGGATTTCATTCGTGTCAGGTCTTGCATCTATAACTGCTAATCGTAATAGCAAGCTTAATTATTTTATTCTTATTACTGTTATTGTATCCGCCGGACTCAGTCAAGGGCTGCTGCTTCCGGTACTGTCCATTATTTTGGAGCAAAAAGGGGTCTCCTCTTCTCTAAATGGATTGAATGCGGCTTCCCTGTATATCGGTTCATTCGCTATGACTTTAATTGCAGAACGTGCATTAGGAGCGATAGGCTTTAAAAAACTGATTGCTTCCGGTATAAGTCTGGTACTAGTCTGTTTGCTGTTGTTCCCTGTTATATCTGGAATAAAAGCCTGGTTTGTCCTTCGTCTGTTAGTAGGTGTTGGAGACTCGGCTATTAATTATGCTGCCCAGCTATGGGTTCTATTAATGACACCACCGGAGCATCGCGGACGTAATCTTTCTTTATACGGGATGTCTTATGGTTTAGGATTCAGTCTGGGTCCGTTGGGCATTAGTCTGTTGCATTTTGGTCAATCGGTTCCTTTTATAACGCTAGCCTTTTTATTTCTAATGGTTTTAATACTTACTGTAACTAAACTGCCTAATTCTCGTCCAGATAAAGTAGAAAGCGGGGAAGGGCAAGCCAAGCGCTTTGGACGCAGTTACAGTCTTGCATGGTATGCCTTAATTCCAGCCCTTTTATACGGTTATATGGAAGCAACTTTGAACAGTAATTTTCCTGTCTATGGACTACGCATTGGATATAGCAAAGACCAAATAGCCGCACTGCTGCCTTTTGCGGGAATAGGGGGATTGCTGCTGCAGCTTCCGCTTGGATTGTGGAGTGATCGGTTCGGGCGTAAAAAAGTACTGATGATATGCGGTACGGTTGGAGGCTTGGCTTTTACACTGCTGCCGCTGGCCAAAGACCATTTCTCTATTACTTTTTTACTGCTTATGATTGCCGGCGGATTTGTGGGCTCTTTCTTTTCACTCGGTCTAGCCTATGCAGCTGATATTTTACCACGTAACCTGCTTCCAGCCGCGAATGTAGTGTCTTCCTTTCATTATAGTGCCGGTAGTATTGTGGGTCCTGGGCTCGGCGGTTTACTGCTGGAATATGGTTGGGGCGGCGGTGTGTTTGGGCTAATGGGTGGTATATACATAGCGTTCGGTCTGATGGGGTTATTATTCTCGCCACGACTTAAGATTTGAGGTAAGATAAGAACGAATGCTCGCATGGAATTTAATCACACTTTCCAATACACTATAGTAAGTAGAGATAAGGACAGGGGAGACTAGTACATGATCAGAGTTGAACATCTAGCAAAAGCAGTTGGAGAAGATAAAAACCCCGTTTTAAAGGATATTAGCTTTCAACTTGAAGAGGGTGAGCTTGTCGCAATATTAGGGGGAAGCGGCAGCGGTAAATCCACGTTGCTTCGATCCTTGGCCCTGCGTGAGAAATGGGATAACGGAACCTTTAAGGTGGATGGCGTTAATATTCTCGGAAAGGCTTTTGGTGGTAAGCGAAAGATACGCCGTGAATGGGCCTATTTGGAACAAAATGCTGAACTAAATCCTAACCGGACTGCGCTGAAAAATGTACTGGTCGGTCAATCTGCCCAAACACCTGTATGGCGCATGATCACCGGAATGGTACGTTCTGATGATTATATGGGGGCTATGGATGAGCTGGATGCGCTCGGACTGCTGGACAAAGCGAAGCTAAAAACCAGCCAATTAAGCGGTGGAGAGCGCCAGCGTGTAGCGATTGCTCGTGCATTGACGCATGGGGCCAAAGTGATATTGGCGGATGAACCTGTGACGGGTCTAGATCCCAAAACTGCCGAGAACGTAATGGAGACCTTACGCAGGCTGTGCAAAGAAAAGGGTCTAACCATTATTACTGTCTTGCCTATAGAACTAGCTGAACGTTATGCCTCCCGCCTATGGGTGCTTGAGAATGGTAAAATCAAGCATGATGTTAAAGGTCGCCGCCTGACTTCCCAAGAGCGGATCAACCTTTGAAATTTGAACCACGGAAAGAGTGATCAACTTGAATATACGAAGTCTGCGGCATTTACTGGCAGTCATGCTCTCAATGTCGGTGCTCTCAGGCTGTACTTCTTTCATTAGTGATCCTGTTTCCCGGATGACAATGCCGCAGCTGTCTGAGGATAAAGCGACACTAATAGCCGCAATAAATATGCTGAAGCCCGCGGGTTCTCTTTTGATTAGGCCCACTAATGATGATGACAGCTCCATTTTTACACAGGATTTGAATAATGATGGTGTACCCGAGACCATAGTCTTTTATCAAACTCCTGGGCAGGCTGTACAAATTCATGGCATGATACTTGAGAATCAAGGTAGATCTTGGGTGAAAAAACTTGTTTTCGATGGTGAAGGAACGGTTTTGGAGTCGGTTGTGTTGAAGGACGTTACTAATGATGGCAAGCTGGATATTGTGGCGGGATTCTCACGTGGAGATGAAGGTCTTCAAAAGGGCCTTGTCGTCTATAGTTATTCTGGCTCAACACTGGGTGAAGTGCTGCAATTGTCATACACAAAGTACGTCATTGATGATCTGAATGGGGATGGCATTGCAGATATTACTGCAGTTTCTCTTAAGCGGAATGAAATTGCAACAATTTCGACCTATCAATATGATGATGGATTTCAACAGCTTGATAAGCTGGACACACTCGATCCATATATAAATAATTATTACAATATGGTCGCAGGAAAAGTAGCTGAAGATAAAGAAGGTATCGTACTGGATGCTGCGGTGAATGGCCATTCTGCTTCAAGCTATATAGTCGTTATGGAGAATAACAAGTTGCGTGTAGTCGTTGGCGGGAATGAACGAACCTTCAGGGATCGCCGGATTCTTAGTCAGGACATTGATGGTGACGGCATTATTGAAATTGGAATTCTAGAATCGCCCAAAGGCTGGGAATATTTCGATCCCAATGCAATACCTTACTTTACTTCTTATTATAAGTGGGATGGTAAGACGGATATTATTTTTGCAAAACAACAATATCGTGATCCGTCTGACCGCTTTTATATTGATTTTCCATCTGAATGGTATGGAAATGTTACATTGGATACCAAATCCATCCAAGATGAATACCTCAAATTCATTATGTCTGATTCCGGTGAGACGGTGGCTGAAATTTCCTTCTTCTCGCTGACGGAGTGGGAACGAGTGAAGGATAGTGGTTGGGAACTATGGGGACGGGACACAGACAAGATCATCGGTTATCGTGGAAAGCTAGAACAGACTATTACCGGGGATAAAAAAGCGAAAAATGCTGCCCCTATAGAGAGGAAGGGAATAGATGAGTAAAGTACTGATCTTGGAGGATGAGGATTCCATCCGTAGTTTTATTGTTATTAATCTAAAACGTAACGGCTTCGAAGTGCTGGAGGCTGCTGATGGAAATGAAGCCTTGCACAAGCTTACTACGGTACCGGATATTGATATCGCTTTGTTGGATGTCATGGTCCCAGGTATTGACGGCTTTGAAGTATGTCGCCGGATCCGGGAGACGAATGAACGTCTTGGTATAATATTTCTGACAGCCAAAGTGCAGGAGCAAGATAAAGTGTACGCTCTTTCTGTAGGTGCGGATGATCATATCAGTAAACCATTTAGCCCAACTGAGCTAATTGCTCGTATTCAATCGCTGCTGCGTCGGGTTAATGTCCATCGCGAGCAATCGGCTAAGGTTTCTTTTCATTCGGGACCGTATACGCTTGACCTGATTTCCAAGCAGTTCAAGCGAAATGGTGAAGCCATTGAACTTACACCAACCGAGTTTTCTCTGGTTCAATACTTTCTTGAGAAAGAAAACACTCCGCTTAGCCGTGATCTTCTTCTGGATCATGTGTGGGGCAAAGAATATATGGGTGATCCCAAAATTGTTGATGTGAATATTCGCCGTTTACGGCAAAAGATTGAGAACAATCCATCAGATCCAGAGTTTTTACAAACGGTTTGGGGGCACGGCTATAAGTGGAAGGGTCAAGGACAATGATTAAGAAGGGGATGCGCAGACAGATTGTCCTGCACTACATTCTTGTAGTCTTTATGGCGCTTCTCCTTGTGGAAGTTATATTTTTACTGGCTATCCGGACGTATTATTACGAAAGTATATATACCACGATAACTACCCATATCAGCACCGCAGAGGGTTATTTCCAGAAATATCAACTCTCTGGGGAGAACGTTCCCTTACAGGAGGTACTCGATAGCTTCACACTCAACAATACGGAGCTGGAAGTGCTGACGCTGAACGGTGATATGATCACCAGTTCAACAGGATTTCAGCCAGATCGGACGATCACTACAAGTGATGTACCGGAAGCGGCAGGGGGCGGTATCGGTCGATGGGTAGGCCGGCAGGTAGGTACCAATGAGAGTGTTATGGCGGTTTCAAAAGTTTTGCAAATTCATGGCAGAGACACCTTTGTGCTGAGATATTTAACTTCAGTGGAGGGAATCAATGCGGATTTATTAAATCTTTCATTACTGTCCATAGGGATAGGTGTGGCTGTTCTTGCGATTGTAGTCATATTCAGTTTTGGATTAGCCAATTCCATAGTAAAACCGCTTAATAACATTACTGCAGTATCAGCCCAAATGGCCAAAGGCAGGTTCAATACAAGAATTAAAGGGAATTACAAATACGAAATTGGTGATCTCGCTTCAACGCTCAACTATATGGCTCAAGAAATTGTTCGCAGCAACCAGATCAAGGATGACTTTATCTCGTCTATTTCCCACGAGCTTCGCACTCCGCTCACCAGCATTAAGGGGTGGAGTGAGACGTTAATATCGGGTGGCTATGATCCAGAAGAAACGAAGCTGGGTATGGGAATTATCTCAAAAGAAAGTGATCGGCTGATTGGCCTGGTCGAAGAGATTCTTGATTTCGCCAAGCTGCAGCAAAATGAGATGAGGCTCTCCATGGGTGTCGTTAACGTAAAGGTTCTGCTGCAGGAGACAATTCTTAATGTATGGGCTAAGGCTGAGAAAAAAAGGATTCATTTACGGCTCGAAAGCGAAGAGAACATTTTTGTCAAAGGTGATGCCAACCGGTTGAAGCAAGTGTTTTTAAATTTGGTCGATAACGCGGTGAAATTCTCTCATGAGGATTCGATCATCGGACTTACTGCTAAGTGTTTATCCGACACTGAAGCCATTATGTCGGTACATGATGCCGGTATTGGAATAAGTGAGGAGCATTTATCAAGGGTAAGGGACCGTTTTTTTCAGGTCGATGCGTTAAATGGAGGAACGGGCCTGGGCTTGGCGATTTCACAACAGTTGGTTGAGCTGCACAGCGGTCGCCTTGAACTTAACAGTGAGCTAGGCAAAGGAACTGAGGTCATTGTTATTTTACCACTGTCGGCGGAACCCCCCAAACCTGCAGCAAACGCTGAGCATCAGATCTAAATTCCAAAGCGATATCATTCATGTTGAAAAAGAGGGGGCAGTGATATGGAGGCTAATACTACTGCTGCTAACCATTTCTCACAGGGCTCGGTAACTATGATTCGTGCCGAACGAAACCGAGCACGTGAAATGGTTATACTGCTGCAGGATGCGGCAAGATGGATGGAGAGCAATGGAATTAAGCAATGGACACCGAGTCAATTTACTGAAGCGGATATCATGAATTATTTTGAAGACAGAGAGGTTTATCTCGCTCTAGATAATGATGAGATCATCGGAATGTTTACGCTGCAGTTCAGTGATCCACAGTATTGGGGAACAAGGAATGATGATTCGTATGCTTATTTGCATCGGTTGACGGTAGCGAGGTCCTATCGGGGAGCAGGCTTGGGCAGTTATATGCTACAGTTCGCAGCGGATTTGGCGATAGAGAAAGGCTGCAAGGGGCTTAGATTTGATACTGTCGCTCATAATATTAAGCTTAACGGATACTACCAAAGTCTGGGTTTTCATTATATGGGAACGAATGATATGGGTGGAGGGCGTTTGGTTAACCTATATGAGAAATTTAATGATTCAGGGGATGACGACGAGATTCTATTGCGGTATTTCCGTGAAGAAGATTTTGGCTATTTAAAAAAATGGAGTGTTTCATCGGAGTATCTAAAGCAGTGGGCTGGACCTTCATTATCCTTCCCTATAGAGGATCAAGAGTTAGATAAGTATATGACCGATTCAAATCATCCAGCGAATTCCAATTTCTTAATTTATAGCGCTGTACACAAAGCTACTGGTGAAGTAATAGGTCATATAAGTCTTGCTGCCATTGACAGATTGAATCGCTCAGCCAGAGTGGGGAGAGTCGTAATGGATCCGGATTATCGGGGTCGGGGAATCGGGCTCAGAATGATGAAGGAACTGCTGCGCATTGCCTTTGAATCGCTCGAACTACATCGGATATCCCTTGGAGTATATGATTTCAATACCTCTGCAATAAAGTCCTATGAAGCTGCAGGTTTCCGTCGAGAGGGCATCCATCGCGAAGTGGCATTATTCAGCAGCGGGTATGTAGATTGCATTGAAATGAGTATATTGGATAGGGAATGGGAAGAAATACAAAACTCCATGGTTTCTGATTTATAAATAAGGATACAAAACAAGCCAGTCTCCGGGTGTATTGGAGACTGGCTTGTTTTGGTTTATAGAAAACATATAAATACACAAATGCTTAGTGTCAGGAAGGAAGCCCTTCTGCACGTAAACGCCCGGTTTTTTCATATACATCCTGCAACAGTCTTGATGGGGAAGGTTGTGTCCGCAGTACAGGTTTGGCAGCGACAATCTCGTGTGGCCCTACAACCATAATATGTTCGGAACTGCCCTTAATAACGGCACCATCCTTAATTACAGCGCCTTCGCCGATGATGGCATTCTCGATCTGGACCCCGCGTCCAATTCGTGCACCCGGCATTACTACACTGTATTTAATAGTGGACATTTTACCGATTTCTACTTCTCCGAAGACAACTGAATGCTGCAAGCTTCCTTCGGAAATACAATGTTCGTTCACTAAAGAACTTGATCCAGGGGTTTGAACCCTAGGTTTGTGAACAGTCAGTTTGGCTTTGCGAGCCCGGCTGTACATTGGCCAGCGTACATTATCCAGCTGCCAACCAGTATCGGATTGCAGTAAGTCCATATGGGCTTCCCATAAGCTGCTTACGGTACCTACATCCCTCCAATAGCCCTTGAAGCGGTATGCAAACAGATCATCGTTTCTATCCAGCATGTGCGGAATGACATCCTTGCCAAAATCATGGCTGGATAACGGATTAGCAGCATCCTTTAGTAAATGTTCTTTCAAATAATCCCATCGAAACATATAAATCCCCATGGATGCAAGGTTACTCTCTGGTACTTTTGGTTTCTCAGCGAAATCTGAGATCTTCAAGTCATCGTTGACGTTCAAGACACCGAAGCGGCTGGCCTCTTCCCAAGGGACCTCCATAACAGAGATCGTAGCTTTTGCATTTTTCTTGATATGATAGTCCAGCATGTGACGGTAGTCCATATGGTAAATATGATCTGCGGATAATATAAGTACATGTTCAGGTTCACGACTGTCAATATACGAAATGTTTTTATAAATAGCATCAGCGGTTCCCGAATAGTTCGCTCTACCTTCAACACCAGCAGGAAGCAGGGTTACTCCTTTTTTGGGATTTTGATGGTGAAGACCCCAAGGCTCACCTTCTCCAATATGGGTATGAAGCGATTCTGCTTTGTATTGAGTTAGAACACCTACGGTGTCAATCTTATAATTGACACAGTTGCTTAAGGGAAAATCAATGATTCTATACTGACCTCCGAATGGGACTGCAGGCTTTGCCATACTGGTAGTTAGGGGAGCCAATCTCCGTCCTTCCCCTCCTGCCAAAAGCATGGCGATGCAATCTTGTTTACTCATTTAGTTGTCCCTCCCATTTTTTTGTCAATGCTTGTAAATTAACCGCACTACTGCCTCTTGAAACGACATAAGTGAAATATATTGCTATACATCAAGAAAAATTACATTAATTATTTTCTTAATGCGAAAAAAATTTCTTTCACGTCAAATCATTTTCAAATGACAGTGTTTGGGGTAATGTAATAGGTGCATCCTATATATTAAGGTGGTGATGAATTGGCAGAGCGACCAAGTACAGGAACCTTACCGTCCCCTGATGATATTTATTTATTTCATGAGGGTACCCATTATCGCAGCTACAACCTGCTGGGGGCGCACATAGCCGTGGAAGAAGACGTTTCCGGTGTGCGCTTTACCGTGTGGGCTCCTCAGGCGACGTATGTAGGACTAGCTGGTGATCATAATGGCTGGGACGGAAGTCATGAAGTGGATTCATTATTTAAGATACCCGAATCAGGATTTTGGAGTCGTTTTTTTCCGGGTATGACAGTGGGAACTTTTTACAAATACAGAATTATTGCAGCAGACGGTTCCAGTTTTCTAAAAGCAGATCCTTATGCGTTCAAGTCAGAAGTTCGTCCAGCGACAGCATCGGTTGTGGCTAATATAAGTGGTTATCGTTGGGGTGATGGGGCGTGGCGACGTAAGAATAAGTCTCCGTATAATAAGCCCTTGAATATTTACGAAATGCATTTTGGAACATGGCGTCAAAAAGAGGATGGAGAGTACTATACGTACAAGGAAATGAGCGAGCTGCTGATTCCTTATTTACAGGAAATGAATTACACTCATGTGGAATTTATGCCGCTTGCAGAACATCCTTATGACTTATCCTGGGGATACCAAGGTACGGGATACTTTGCGGCAACAAGCCGGTATGGTGAGCCACAGGAGCTTATGTATTTAATCGACTCCTGTCATCAGGCAGGTATTGGGGTGATTTTGGACTGGGTTCCGGCCCATTTCGCTAAAGATGCCCATGGCCTTCGAATGTTCGACGGATCTCCGCTGTATGAATATGGTGATCCAATGCTGGCCGAAAGACCGGGATGGGGGACTCTCTCATTTGATTTTAGTAAACCTGAGATCGCTTCTTTCTTGATTTCAAATGCACTCTTCTGGTTTGAGATGTTCCATATTGATGGAATGAGAGTCGATGCTGTCACTAGTATGCTGAGATTGGACTTTGAAAAAGGAGAGCATCAATATCGGCGTAATATTAACGGGGGACTTGAAAATTTGGAAGCCATCCGTTTCATTCAGACGCTTAATAAGGCGATTTTTGATAATTATCCACAGGCCTTAATGATGGCTGAAGAATCGAGTGCTTGGCCTGGAGTAACATCTCCTGTTCATGAGGGTGGACTCGGGTTCAATTACAAATGGAATATGGGCTGGATGAATGACACCTTGGGGTACATAGAACAGGATTTCGGGGGGCGGCCCTATCATCACAATCTGCTAACTTTCCCCATTTGCTATGCCTATTCAGAGAACTATACACTGCCCTTGTCTCATGATGAGGTAGTGCACGGCAAGAAGTCTTTGCTCAATAAAATGCCAGGCTCTTACGAACAGAAATTTGCAGGTCTTCGTCTGCTGTTAGGTTATCAAATCACAAATCCAGGCAAGAAACTGCTATTTATGGGCGGTGAAATGGGCCAGTTTATCGAGTGGAAAGATCAGGAGGGTTTGGACTGGCTTCTGCTTGATTATGAAACCCACCGGCAAATGCGAGCCTATACTGCTGAACTTAACAAGTTTTACCTTTCAGAAAAGGCATTATGGGAACTTGACCATGATTTAAATGGATACCAATGGATCAACGCGGATGATAGCGGGCAGAGTGTTATCTCTTATATTCGTCGAGGCAAAAAGGCTGTAGATACGTTGCTCATTATTATTAATTTCCAACCTACTGAGCATCCTCAGTATCGCATTGGAGTTCCTAGTTCGGGAACTTATGAAGAAATTTTCACTTCAGAAAGTACTGCTTTTGGGGGTTCTGGTATTCATAATGCACCACGGAAAAGTGAGAAATTTGAGTGGAATAATCAACTGAACAGTCTGGAGATTACTCTGCCTCCGCTGAGTATTATAGTGCTGAAAAAAACAGGCCGAAAAAAGAAGAGCGAAATTACCGAGATCAATAATTAATCCGTATAACCAAGGGGGAAATTGAATGAAGGTTTTATTCGCCGCTGCTGAAGCTCATCCTTTTATAAAAACTGGGGGATTAGCTGATGTAATTGGTGCATTGCCAAAAGCACTAAAAAGCGCAGGAGTAGATGTGAGAGTTATTTTACCAAAATATCGGGGAATTTCTGAAAAATTCAAATCGCAAATGGAGCCAGTAGCCGTTGTGGATGTACCCGTAGGTTGGCGCAATCAGTACTGTGGGATTGAGCGTATCGTATTGGATGGAATCCCCATTTATTTTATCGATAATGAGTACTATTTTGGCGCTCGGGATGGAATCTATGGATACATGGATGACGGAGAACGCTTTGCCTTTTATAACCGCGCTGTACTGGAGTGCCTGCCGGCTATAGGTTTCCAGCCAGATGTACTGCACTGTCATGATTGGCATGCAGCGGTTATCCCTATGCTGCTGCAGGGTCATTATCGTCACAACCCTTTTTATGCTGAGATGAGAACGGTATTTACCATTCATAATTTGCTGTACCAAGGCGTATTTCCATATGAGGTTCTGGATGGGTTGCTGGGTCTGGGAAGCAGTTATTTTAACGGGGTTGAGTACTACGGCAACGTTAACTACATGAAGGGCGGTATCGTCTACAGCGACCATGTAACTACGGTAAGTCCAACCTATTCGGAAGAGATCCGTACTCCTTATTATGGCTATGGTCTGGAAGGATTGCTTAGTGCACGTTCCGAACATCTTAGCGGTATTGTGAACGGGATTGATACTAAGAGCTATAATCCGGCCAATGACTCTCAAATATTTAGTCGGTATCGTACAAATCTCGCTAAGAAGACGGAGAATAAGATAGGCCTGCAAAAGGAGCTGGGGCTTCCGATTGCTCCGCATATACCAATGGTAGCCATGGTTACACGACTTGTGGATTCTAAGGGTCTTGATCTTATTACCCGAATTCTGGACGAGTTATTGTATTATGATGATATTCAGTTTGTATTGCTCGGAACTGGTGATGAGATTTATGAGCGTTGGTTCCGTGAAGCGGCTTGGCGTTATCCTACAAAGCTGTCTTCACAGATTTTGTTCAACGATGGACTTTCACGCAAAATTTATGCTGCCAGTGATTTTTTCTTGATGCCATCCAAGTTCGAGCCTTGCGGTATTAGCCAATTGCTGGCACTGCGTTACGGCAGTATACCTGTGGTTAGGGAAACAGGGGGACTGAACGACACCGTTCAACCCTATAACGAGTTGACAGGCGAGGGAAATGGGTTCACTTTTACTGATTACAATGCACATGACATGATGTTTACACTTCGCCGTGCAGTTTCTTTCTACAATAAGCCGGAACATTGGAAGCAAGTGACCAAGAACGCTTTTGCCGGTGATTACAGTTGGAATGTATCCGCACAGCAGTATATTGATATCTATAAGAAAATTACGAGTTAACTGTCTTTTAGTCAAAAAAATAACAAAGAAACCTCTCTTTGGTAAAATGGAAGCATTGGCGACCATTTCAAAAGAAGAGGTTTCTTTGTACGTTTAGATAGCAGGGACCCACTTTGTCTCGCCATTGGATCTAGAGTGAAATGCTCCGATCAAAGTGCTATTAACCTAGTTTACGGCATAATATCCGATATCCATACGGATCAAGAGGAATGTTCATGATGCCCTCTGTAGGGATAACTGGCTCTCCAGTTAGTGAGTCCTGCCAATCCGTTGTCTCCATTGGATGGCTAAGAGTGCGGGGTTCAGGAGTGTTGTTCATCCAAATGGTGAAATGGATCACTTCATCAGCCCGTTCATAGACTATGCATGAATCGTCCTCGTAAGCCTGCAGTATACGGAAACGACCTTCGCGAAGGGCGTTGTTCTGTTTCCGCAGTGCAATCATGTTTCGATAGAAATCGTAGAGCTCTCGATCCTGTTGTTCCACATCCCACACCATGCATTTTCGGCAGTCGGGATCTTCAAACCCGGTTAATCCCATTTCATCCCCATAGTAAATACATGGAGTACCCATGAAGGTGAACAGGAACACCACAGCCAGCTTCAGGCGCCGTTTGTCTTCTCCAAGGCAAGTCAGAAGGCGAGGGGTATCATGGCTGCTTAGCAGATTAAAGACAACCTCGTTCGTCTGCTGAGGATATCTCATTAGCAAGGCACCAATGCGATTTCCAAAGGTTCCACTACTTATCCCGCCGTTGAAGAACTCCAGCACTGTCCCGGAGAATGGGTAATTCATTACGGAGTCAAATTGATCGCCGAGCAGCCAGGTTAGGGAGTCGCTCCATACTTCACCGACGATATAAGCGTCCGGATTAGCGGACTTTACCACTTTTCGAAAGTCACGCCAGAAATGGTGATCCACCTCATTGGCTACATCCAGCCGCCAGCCATCTACATTAATTTCTCTAATCCAATACTCGGCAACCTCCAGAAGATATTTTTTTACCTCTGGATTAGCGGTATTAAATTTAGGCATATTACTAAAAAAGCCAAAGGTGTCATAGGTAGGGATACCGTCGACAACTTCAGCGGGGAAAGAATTGATATGGAACCAATCTTTATACTTAGAATCTTCCCCATTATTCAGTACGTCAATAAATGCTGGGAATTTATCGCTGCAATGATTGAATACAGCATCTAACATTACACGTATCCCTTTGTCATGGCATTCTTCAACCAGTCTCTTGAGAAGATCATTGTCGCCGAAGTGAGGATCGACCCTTTTATAATCGACGATATCATATTTATGGTTAGATGGAGAGACGAAGACGGGTGTGAAATAAATGGCATTGATACCAAGCTCCAGCAGATCATCCAGATGATCCAGCACACCCTGCAAATCGCCTCCGAAAAAATTATCCAGCTTAGGCGTTCCACCCCAGGGTTCGGTCCCGTCAGGATCAATAGAAGGATTACCTTTGGCAAAGCGATCCGGCATGATTTGATAAAAGACAGCTTCCTTGGCCCATTCCGGGACCTTAAATAAATCAATTTCGTGGATATATGGGAACTCGAAGTAATGAGTGGGTGGAAGTGGGCAGTCGTAACGCGTGCCGTTATCCAGTAAATATATATCTTCTGGACCTGTACTTATGCGAAAAGTGTAGCACAAACGTTTGTACTTGGGGCGTACAGCACCTTCCCAATAATCAAAACAATCATCGGATGCAGCTTTCTCCATCATAACTTCGAAGTAGGTGTGCTCCCAATCGTATTTATCGCCAGTCAAAGCAACAACACAGTCAACATCGTCCCTTTTAGTGCGAACACGCAGATGTATAGTTTCTGAATCGTAAGCATAGGCCCATTTATCCCTAGGCACATGGTACAAAGCTTCCAAAAGCATGATAGCACCTCCCTAACAATGAAACGATTTGTGAATGATTCTGACTAACGTTGTAGTTAGCATAATTATTACCCTGTAGATTAACTGCATGAATCAAGATCATAGTTATTCCTATATTATCCTAAAAGGATATGCTGGCATTCATATTTATGTAATAATTATTTCAAAATTTATTACACTTAATAAGAGTGGATATTTTGGCTTCTTTTATGAATACAAGCGGGAGGAGTTGCTGCATGTGCAATAGAAGGTTACAGCCATTTGCTATTCGTTCGCAGATGCTTGGTACTTGTGTTACCCTATTGCTAATCCCTGTCTGATATAGGGTTTGGCCAAATATCCATTTCGTAGATTATTTAAATGTGAACAGGGTTTGTCACAAAAATGCCTTTGCATATTCATGCGATGTGATTTATAATAAATCGGTCAACGAGGCAAAATACAGAATAAAATAGAGAACAGGGGAGATATAGAAATGAACAAATGGGGTAAATTATCATTAGGAATGCTGCTTACTGTAGGTTTGCTTACAGGATGTGGCCAAAATAAGAATGAGAATAATTCTGCTACAGCAGGCAATACGAACACAGCGCCAACCACAAAGACGCTAACATTAGGTACTAGTGCGGACTTTCCTCCATATGAATTTCATAAAGTTGTTAACGGCCAAGATACAATTGTTGGTTTTGATATTGATATTGCCAAGGATATTGCTGCAGATATGGGCGCAGAACTTATCATTAAAGATCTACCGTTTGAATCTTTGCTCAATGAACTGTCAAGCGGAAAAATTGACATGGTAATCTCCGGGCTTAGTCCGACAGAAGAACGCAGAAAAGCGGTTGACCTTTCGGATATTTATTATAAAGCACAGCAAGCTGTTGTAGTTCGTGAAGCAGACAAGGATAAATTCGCAACAATGGATACTCTTAAGGGTGCGAAGATAGGCGTTCAAGCGGGATCTATTCAAGAAGATATCGCCAAAGGGATCGAAGGCGCACAATTGACGTCCCTAACTAAAATATCTGAAATCGTTCTGCAACTGCAAACCAACCGTGTGGATGCTTCCATTATGGAAGGACCGGTTGCCAAATCTTTTGTTAAGAATGTTAAAGGATTAGTGATCACCGATGCTACACCTGAAGTTGAAGATGACGGTTACGTTATCGGTATTAAGAAGGGGAATGCGGAACTTCTTGCACAAGTGAACAAGACGCTTACCCGTCTGAATTCAGAAGGCAAGATTGATGAGTATGTTGCAGCGGCAAGTGCATTGTCCGAGAGCAAATAAGCAGACTCAGGCAGCCACAACCAAGAATAAAGCCTGCACACTTAGCAGGAGCTTTACCCTTCAGAAAATGGCGGTAACCCGCTGTTTTCTATTTTTTTGGAGATAGGAGGTTACGTTTAATGGATATTTTTAGTATGGCTTATGAATATCGGAACTTTTTTTTATCGGGTTTACAGTACACATTGCTGTTAGCAGTTTTAGGCGTATTCTTCGGTTTTGTGCTCGGGATCGCCATTGCATTATTGCGTATGTCCAAATGGTGGCCGGTTCGTTTTATCGCTACGGCTTGGGTAGAGTTCCTGCGTGGAACACCTATGCTTGTACAGCTTTTCTTGATCCATTATGGTCTCGCAACCTTTGGTATCGAATTTAGCGCAATGCAATCCGGAGCCATTACACTGTCCATTAACAGCTCTGCTTATTTAGCAGAAATTTTCCGGGCAGGAATACAAGGTGTAGACCGCGGACAAGTAGAGGCAGCTCGTTCCTTAGGCATGAGGCAGGGTATGACTATGCGTTATATCGTTCTGCCCCAAGCGCTCAAAAGCGTTCTTCCAGCGATCGGCAATGAGTTTATTACCATTATCAAGGAATCATCCATCGTATCTTTTATCGGGGTTATGGATTTGATGTTCCAATCGCGGTCGGTAACAACGATTACTTATGACGGCTTTACCCCGCTAGTGATTATTGCATTTATGTACTTTGTTATGACATTTTCACTGTCCAAACTTCTCGGCAGATTGGAAAGGAGGTTAAATACAGATGATCGAGGTTAAAAACTTACAAAAGCACTTCGGAAAGCTGGAAATCCTTAAAGGCATCGATTTGGAAGTCCAAAAAGGTGAGGTTGTCGTTGTTATTGGACCCAGTGGATCAGGTAAAAGTACGTTTCTGCGTTGTCTGAACCTTCTGGAGCAGCCTACGGGTGGTGATATTAGCTTTGAAGGTCAATCAATAACGGCTAAGAAGCATGATATCAACATCACTCGTGAAAAAATGGGCATGGTGTTCCAGCAATTTAACCTTTTCCCTCACAAAACCGTATTGCAGAATATTATGTTAGCTCCGGTTAAAGTAAAGAAGATCCAACCAAGCGAAGCAGAGAAAATAGCAATGGAACTGCTGAGAACGGTTGGCCTTGAGGATAAAAAGGATGCATATCCATCTCAGTTGTCCGGCGGACAAAAGCAGCGGATTGCGATTGCACGGGCTCTTGCGATGCAGCCCCATGTGATGTTGTTCGATGAGCCAACGTCAGCACTTGATCCTGAAATGGTCGGCGAAGTACTTGAAGTTATGAAAAAGCTGGCTGAAGATGGAATGACGATGATTATTGTAACGCATGAAATGGGTTTTGCACGCGAGGTTGGAGATCGGATCCTCTTTATGGATGGTGGAGTGATCGTCGAGCAGGGCTCACCAGCTGAAGTTTTTGGAAATCCAAAACACATACGTACACAGGACTTTCTAAGTAAAGTTCTGTAATAATGGTTGAAGCGGCCCTCGGTGAGAATTCCGGGAGGCCGTTTCATTTATACAGATAAACCATGTATAATGATGATCAATCAACTTAGCAAAGGAGTACATACAATCATGAGAGATGACCTGTGCCGGATTGGCATAATCGATATCGGATCCAACTCCATTCGCTTAGTTATATACGATACTACACCTGCAGGTGGCTACAAAATCATAAAGGAATGCAAAAGTTCAGCTCGTTTAAGTGAGAAAATCACCAAAGAAGGTAGACTTGAACAGAAAGATATGATGACTGTCGTTCCAATTCTGCTGCAATTTAAAGAAGTATGCCAGGCCTTTGATGTTGATAAGATAAGAGCCGGTGCAACTGCCGCGATTCGTAATGCAGCAAACTCCGAAGAGATCATTACATATTTATCAGAAGCTTCTTCTATACCGATCGAAGTAATCTCTGGGCATCAAGAGGCTTACTTTGGATTTCTTGGAGTGATTAATGCTTTTGATGTTGAAGATGGATTTGTCATCGATATTGGTGGTGGCAGTACGGAAATAACATTATTTCGGGGGCGGCGCTATCAACACAGCATATCCTTTCCTTTCGGTGCCGTGAACACTAATGTTTTGTTCGGGATGGGAGGCAATTGGAACGGGGAACAAGTACGTAAGCTTCAAGCTTATGTTATAGGGCGTTTGGTAGAACATTCGTGGCTAAATACTGGAATTGGTTTACCTTTATTTGGACTAGGAGGAACACTTCGTTCCTTAGGCAAGTTAGATCAAAAGCAAAGGGAGTATTCCTTGCCAAACTCGCATGGATACACGATGTCTACTGAAACCATTGATCGCTTCATGAGTATCTTGCCTGAGATGACTTTTGAGAAACGGAAAGATTTGGATGGCTTATCCAAGAGTCGGGCGGATATTATCGTCTCTGGGTTAATCATTTTTCAGACCGTATATCAGTATATTCATGCAAGTAGTGCCATTATAAGCGGAGAGGGTCTACGTGAAGGCATGCTGCATGATCTTCTAGAGCCAGAGAGTCCTGTGCGTGACAGTGCACTTGATTATAGCCTGAGTACCATCCTGCGCTTTGATATCAGAGCCTCCAAAAAACATCTGGATCATATTTGTAAGCTGGCCCACAGCTTGTTCACTTCTCTACAAGGGGAAGGAAATATAAAAGAACAAGAAATGTTGATATACGTCTCCATAATGCTGCACCGGACTGGCTCTAATATCAATTATTATCAATCCAAACGGCATACGCGTTACTGGTTGATGAATTCTCCTATACGTGGTCTGACGCATCGTCAGCTTATCTTATGCGCTATGATCGCCTCTTACAGCACAAAAAGTCGAAAGCAGAAATTGTCCACCTTACACAAGGACATTTTGCTGGCTTCCGACGAAGAATGGATTCATAAGCTGGGGACACTAGTCCAGTTAAGTATTGCACTGGATGGCAGTGAGACCGGTGTTGTTAATGATTTAGAGGCAAAGTTGCATGGCAATAACCTGGACATTCATTTAAAGGGCGTTCATAGCCTTCTACTTGGTGTCGAAGACATAGAGAACGCCCTTAAGGCCTTTAAGAATGTTTGGGGGCTAAAAGTGAAGCTCGACTTCCCTTCCAGTGTCTAACATCCATAGCAGCAAACTGGCTCCGGAAAGGGGCCTTTTTGTCGTCTGGACGTTCGTAGTTCCCGTTAAACTGCAGGAAGCTGGATTTCACATTATCTTGGAGTGACATTTCTAGGATTTTTACAATTTGCTTACGAATATCATTATCCAAAACAGGGCACATCAGCTCAATTCGCCGCGTTAGGTTGCGAGTCATCCAGTCCGCACTGGATAAATAGACTTCAGGCTTGCCACCGTTTTCGAAGTAATAAATACGTGAATGCTCTAAGAAGCGGTCTACAATACTGCGAACAGTAATACGCTCGCTCAAGCCAGGTATACCTGGACGCAAACAGCAAACGCCGCGGACAATCAAATCAATGTTAACTCCAGCTTGAGCCGCGCTGTACAAATCGTCAATAACCGGCTGATTAGAGAGAGAATTCATCTTGGCAATGATACGCGCAGGCCTTCCAGCAGTAGCATGTGCCGCCTCACGGAGCATAAGCCTTTGTAGGGAAAGGCTCATGTTAGTAGGGGCTACTATGAATGAATTCCAGTCATATTTAGCAGAATATCCAGTCATTTGATTGAATAATTCTGATGCATCCAATCCAATTTCGCTGTGTGAGGTGAACAAGCTTAAGTCAGTATAAGCTTTGGCAGTGCTATCATTGTAATTTCCTGTGCCTACATGAACATACCGCTGCAGTTCATTACCTTCCTGACGGACAATTAAAGTAATCTTGGCATGAGTCTTGAGACCAACAAGACCATAAACGACGTGGCAGCCTGATTGCTCCAGCTTACGTGCCCAGGCGATATTTCTTTCCTCATCGAATCGGGCTTTCAGTTCAACGACGACTGTAACCTGCTTCCCAGATTCAGCTGCATTCGCAAGAGCCGTAATGAGCGGCGAATTTCCACTAACTCTATATAGTGTCATTTTGATCGCCATGACCTGCTCATCCTCAGAAGCCTGAATAATAAAGTCCGTCATCGCATCAAAGGATTCATAGGGATGGTAGACCATTACATCTCGTTCACGCAGAACCTCGAAGAAATCCTCATTCTCATCAAACTCCGCGGGATAGACTGGTTCTATCTGGGGGAAATTCAGATAGCTGAATCCCTTTAGACTTCCGGCAAAATTTCTTAAAAAGCCCAAATCAAGCGGGCCTTCCACTTCAAACACGAAATCGTCAATTTCAAATTCAGCTTGAAGCTGCTCAAGTGCATAAGGATGGATGCCTTTTTGTACCTCTAACCGAGCAGGCACACCCCGACGACGCTTGCGCAGCTCTTTTTCGATCTCTTCCAGCAGGTCTTCAGCGCCTTCCTCATCAATCGTAAGGTCGGAATTTCGCGTTAGCCGGAATTCATTCACGGATACGGGCTCATACCCACTGAATAAGGTTTGAATATGCTGCCTGATTACATCCTCTATGAATACAAATTGCCTCTTTTTGCTATTTGCACGGTGGGGAAGAGGAATACACCGTGGCAAGTTGGATGGGATCTGGAGAATAGCGAAATAAGGCTCTTCTTCATGATGGTTTTTTTTAAGCACGACAGCCAAATAAATATATTGACTATGTACAAGCGGGAAAGGCCGGCTCTGGTCAACAGCCATTGGTGTTAGCACCGGGAAAATGATATCCCGATAATACTGCTCTGCTGCCAACTCCTGAGCTTGAGTTAAATCCTCGTAATCAACGAATACAATACCTTCCTTTTGCAACAATCGTGAAATATCCTTAAAGGTTCGATACTGATCGGCAATGATTTTGGTTACGCGCTTAATTAGGCGCTTGTACAGACCAGAAGGTGTGTAACCCGTAAAGTCCATTTTGGTGTAGCCCGCACGGATTTGATCTTGAATACCGGCTACACGAACGCTAATGAATTCATCTAGATTACTGGAGACAATCGCCAAAAATCTGGCTCTTTCTATTAGCGGGTTATCCGGATCTTGGGCTTCAAGTAATACACGTCGGTTAAACTCGATCCAACTTAAGTCGCGATTTAGATATGCGGTTGCAGGAGTGCCGGTGTGGTTTATGTTTTTTTTCTCTTCTTCGTTCATGGGACCTCCAAATAGGGTTCAGTATCATATATTATCTATCGTATTCTATCATTCTACTATTAGCCAAAGAAAGATTTGTTAACGCAATGTTAAATTTGAAGGGAAAATGTTAAAAAAGATTAAGTTATTGCGGAATGGTAACAATTTCTTGAGCATAGGTTACAAAATTGTGATATATTCAATCTTGTCGTTAGCTTTTTCTATACATAGAAGTAACAAGGAGGAAAGTTTCCCACTCATGAAAATTAAATTCATAGCCATTAAAGCAATTACAGCCGTTCTAGGTTTAAGTGTGCTGCTGCATGCAGTACCCGCACAAGCGGATGGAATTCATATCACTAAAAAAGGTAACACCTTTTATACCCTTTCGAAGCAGTACGGAGTGAGCTTAAACCAATTAATGAAGGCTAATCCGAAGGTTCAACCTCTAAATATGTATCCGGGGCTGAAGCTCATAATTCCAGGTAAGGCCAAAGTTGCATCGGCAGTGCAGACTGATAATGCTAAGCCTCAGGCGATAACAGCTAGTCTTAGTGTTCAGCCAGATTCCAATACGGTGCAAGCCTGGGGGAAAGAATTTAGCTACGAATCAACATTACAGGTGAAGGCTACTGCCTATTCATCGGCGGCCAGCGAGAATGGGAAGTGGGGGCCGGTCGATTATTTCGGCAATCCGCTTAAGCTGGGGACGATCGCCGTTGATCCCGATGTGATCCCACTCGGTACAAAGGTTTTGGTTACCGGACATTCACATCCTGGGCTGCCTAAGCTCGCTTTTTTGGCGACAGCTACGGATAAGGGAAGTGCGATCAAGGGAAAACGAATTGATATCTTTATACCAGGCAGCCAAAGCTTTGTTTCAGAGTTTGGGTTTCAATATGTACAATTATACGTTATTCAATAAAAAAAGCACTTTCCAAGATGACCCCATTTAGTGGGGTCATCTTTAATTAGCGATGCTTTTGGGGACATGAAGTAACTGAGGAACTGTGACAAACGTATAGCCACGTTGCTTCATGTATGTAATTACTTCCGGAAGTGCTTGTATAGAGCCCTCTAAATGGCTGCCTTCTCCGCCGCCGCCATGCTGGAGAATGATAGCACCCTTACCGACAGAAGACAGAATATTATTTCTCACCTCCTCCTTAGAGAGACCCTTCCAATCTTGAGAGTCCACGTTCCAATTGATCAGTATATACCCTTTGGATTTTGCCCATTTCACCTGTTCTTCGGTGATTTCTCCATAAGGAGGTCTGATCATCTTGGGCTTATAGCCAGCTAAGTTCTGAATGATGTTCTCTGTTCGGATGATTTGGTTCCTAAATCCCTTCATTCGAAGCTTTCTGAACTGGGGATGGCTATAAGAGTGATTACCGATAGCATGGCCTTCTCTGACTATTCGAGCTACCAAATCAGGATGTTTTTTTGCCCGACTGCCCACAACAAAGAAGGTTGCTTTTACATGATACCTGCGCAATACATCAAGCAGCTGCGGGGTGAACCTGGGATCAGGGACATCGTCAAATGTGAGCGCTATGGATTTTACACGCGGCCCCCTTGTTTTGATGGTTCCAGGATATTTGCGGATCAACTGGCTCATAGTCAGCTTTTTTTTAATCTTCTGGTGATCCTGTTTCGATATTAACACCGATCCTTTACGGGTTACCGGAATGGCCTCTGAAGATGGAGCAGGAAAGCTTGATATTATGAAGCTGATTACTAGTAAAAGCAAAACCTTTTTTATAAGCTTTATTGACATCCCTGTCCCTCCTTGAAGAGCATAAATAGACCATTTATTCCGTTGTTATCCCCAATCCCGAACTAAAATATGTCTGCGTTACTTGTATGATCAAATATTTCTTGATCCCATTAATGCGTGTATACTATGGGAACAGGAGTATTTTCCTAGTCACCTTTTATAGAACGGAAGGAAGTAGAGCAGAATGACGGATTTGTTCACCCCATATGAATTGAAGGGTATGAGACTTAAGAATAGGGTTGTCATGCCTCCAATGTGCCAATATGCTGTGGAGCTTCAGGATGGTATCCCTAATGACTGGCACTACGTTCATTATGTAAGCCGTGCCGTTGGAGGCACTGGACTTATTATTGTGGAGATGACGGGTGTACATCCTGATGGCAGAATAACCAATAAGGATACTGGAATTTGGAGCGACAAACATATAGAGTCATTTCGTAAAATTACATCAGGAGTACATGCTAATGGTGGCAAAATCGGCATCCAGCTAGGTCATGCGGGTCGTAAGGCGTTGGATGCAGAACCGCCAGTAGCACCTTCAGCCATTCCTTTTGACGAACGATCCAAGACCCCGGAAGCCCTAACTATTGAGGGTATTGAGGGATTGATTGAAGACTTTAGTGAAGGGGCAAGAAGAGCCGTGGAAGCAGGCTTTGACACTGTAGAGATACATGGTGCTCATGGTTATCTCATTCATCAGTTCCATTCCCCATTAACCAATATTCGAAAAGATAAATACGGATCCGATCTCGCATTGTTCGGTGAGCGGGTTGTTACGGCGGTCAAAGAAGTACTGCCTGCAGATATGCCTCTGTTGATGAGGGTATCGGCTAAGGAATATGTAGAGGGTGGCTATGACGCTGAATATGCCCTTGGAATCTGCCGTCGGTATAAAGCAGCCGGTGTCGATATGTTCCATGTTTCTTCGGGTGGTGAAGGACCTATCGGTTCTAATGGCGGACCTAATGCAGGACCCGCTTATCAAGTTGATCTTGCGGAATATATCCGCAGCGGGTTGCAGGTACCAGTTATAGCTGTAGGGCGTCTTGAGTCCTTTCAAGAGGCACAGTCGATTGTGAATGAAGAACAAGCAGAGCTCGTAGCTATCGGACGAGGAATGCTTAGCGATCCTTATTGGGCCTTGCATGCTGAAGAGGCGTTGGGTGGAGTAAATGATGTGCCAAAACCATATGAACGTGGGGTATGGAAAAGAAAATAGGATTCTCTCAGTGTGAATTATGTCACAGAAATTAAGTTTCTTCTAAGGCATGGTTAATAAGATTAAATTTGAAGGAGCTTGATAACGTGGGAACGGTGATAAGTAACGAGCGGCTGACAGATGGAGTATATCGCCTCAGAGTTGAGGGAGGAAATGGGGGGAAGATGGGTCAATTCTACATGCTGCGTGCGTGGGGAGCCTATCCGATCTTATCGAGACCCATTAGTATAAATGTTGTGAACGATAACAGCATTGATTTTTTGTACCATGTAGTAGGTGAAGGCACAGAGCTGTTCTCCCAATTGGAACAGGGCGATGCTATTGGCCTAGAAGGTCCATTTGGTAACGGATTTCCCGAAGTAGAAGGAAGAGTTGCTCTAATTGGAGGCGGAATTGGAATTGCTCCTCTACTATATTGTGCACAAGAGATTTCGAACTGTGACGTATATTTGGGCTTTAGCCGTGAACCTTTTCAGACTGAGGAATTTCGTTCCCACGCGGGTCAACTGACGGTAGATGTAGGTGGTTTAATTTTAGACAGTGTGGATTTTTCGGACTATGACCATATCTTTGTATGCGGACCTCATCCTATGCTTAAGGCAGCGCAGTTAAAGAGTATCGCTGCTGAATCGGCAGGTAGTAGAACGAACGTATATCTGTCCATGGAGAATCGGATGGCTTGTGGTATAGGAGCTTGTTTGGTTTGCAGCGTCTCTTGCCGTGATGGTCAGCGGAAGGCTTGTACGGATGGTCCTGTCTTTTTGGCAGAGGAGGTGGTCTTCCATGATTAATTTGAGCGCAAATATTGGACAAGTCCATTTTAAAAATCCTATCGTGATGGCCTCTGGAACCTTTGGCTTCGGGCGGGAATATGGCAAGCTGTATGATGTTACTAAGCTCGGAGGAATCTCCGGAAAAGGGCTTACGTTAAATCCCAAAGCGGGAAATCCAGGAACCCGGGTATTTGAGACCCCTTCGGGGATGCTTAATAGTGTTGGGCTTGAGAATCCGGGAGTAGCTGCCTTTTTGGAGAAAGAATGTCCATACTGGGAAACTCTTGATACGGTTCGTATGGTTAACCTAGGCGGAAATACGCTAGTTGATTATGTACGAGGGGCTGAATTGATCCAGGAGGATGCAGACAAGAGAAGTCTTGCTGGCAACAAGGCAGTGGATATGATTGAGCTGAATATCTCCTGCCCGAATGTTAAAGAGGGTGGCATTGCCTTTGGCGTGAAGACATGTGCTGCGCAAGAAGTAGTTCGTGCTGTTCGACAGGCGACTAAGCTGCCTCTGGCAGTCAAATTGTCTCCGAATGCTGAAGATATCGCAGAGATGGCTCTCATGTGTCAGGAAGAAGGAGCGGACGCAGTTTCGCTTATTAATACCATATCTGGGATGAAGATCGATGTACGCCGTAGAAGCAGTGTTTTCCACAACCTGTACGCAGGGCTTTCTGGCCCTGCCATTAAACCAGTTGCACTTCGGATGGTTCATCAGGTTGCCAAAAGAGTTACTATTCCTGTAATCGGCATGGGTGGAATCACTTCAGCAACAGATATCATTGAGTTTATTATGGCGGGTGCTACGGTAGTGCAGGTTGGTACTTATAACTTCATGAATTTACGGGCAGGCAGTGAGCTTGTAGAAGAGCTGGAACAGTTCATGATCCAGGAAAATATTCGTAGTTTGGATGAAATTCGTGGAATTGTGTAGAAATCGGTTAATATAATGAGGAGGGAGATTAAGCTTTGGATACTTCGCTAATTCATCCAGATGATATAGAACTGTCCGAGACGATGGTCGGTCTGGATATCCTGCTTCTGATTACCGGAGGCGTTCGACATATCGGTGCGGCTAGCACTGCCTATGTGGATGGAGAGAATATCCAAGTGTTAACCTCCGCCGTTCCACATCACAAAGAGCATACCCTTACTGAGGCAATAGCTATGAGAGTAGCAGGCGCTACACGTAGAACTGTGACTGTTGTGATGGGGATTCACTATGACAATCTTTCAAAAGAGGGCATCTTGGAAGTCGGTAAAATTGTCAATGATAAGGTTGATTTATATTTAATGCAACATATTTGAAACGGTATGAAACTTTCTGCGTAAAAGATACCAATAAGTTTTTTTAAACTATCTTTTGGAGGAATGAACAATGTCGATTTTTAAAAGATTGCGTGATCTAACCATGTCTAACGTTAACTCCATTATTGACAAAGCAGAAGACCCGATTAAAATGACTGACCAATACATCCGTGATATGACAGAGGATTTGGAGGATGCCGAAAAAGCGGTAGCTGCCCAAATTGCTATTGAAAAGAAATTCAAACAGCTTTATGAAGAACAAGAAGCACTGGCTAATAAGCGCAACCAACAAGCACATGCAGCTGCACAAGCAGGCAATGCGGATCTAGCCCGCCGCGCATTGGAAGAGAAAAAGTCAGCTGAGGCTAAGCTTGCAGAATACAAGACCAGCTTCGACCAGAACAAAGCTTCAGCGGATAACCTTCGCGGCAAGCTGGATGAGATGCGCAAACAGCTCACCCAAATGAAAAATAAACGTGAAACCCTTGTGGCCCGTTATAATGCTGCCAAGGCACAAACGGAAATTAACAAGGCAATGAGCGGGTTCAGCTCTGATTCGGCTTCAGCGGGACTGAAACGTATGGAAGACAAAATGCTGCAAGCTGAAGCTCAAGCAGAAGCCAGTAATGAGATGAGCTCAGGCAACAAATCACTTGACGATGAGTTCGAGAAGTTGAACAAGGATTCGGCAGTAGACGATGAACTTGCAGCCTTGATGAAGCAGTATGAGAAGCAATAAAAAAGCAATAACATATTACTAATAAGCTTTCAACAGCTTTAAGTTCCCCGGCGAAGAAGAGACAGCATTAACGTCTCGTCTTCGCCTTATCTATGCAGGTGAAACTGCTAATGGAGGTTATAAGAGTGGATATCCAATTATTGGTTTCCATGATTGTGTGGACGTTATGTGCAGCTGTTCTGTTGTTTGTGCTCATGTTTGTAGATTCCTTATTCACCCGTTACCACGATTTAGAGGAAATGAAGAAGGGTAATCTGGCGGTGACTACTCGTTTCGTACTGAAGCTGTTAGCACAGGCTTACATATTATCGTCCTCAATCTCTACCTCCAGTAAACTAAGTGAAGCGCTGATTGTTTCTGTGATTTCCTTTTTTCTCTTACTTATACTGGAAGGATCTGTTCGTGTTCTACTAAGTAAATGGGGCAGGATTAATTTGGATCATGGTACTCAGCAAGGCGAAATCGGCTATGGTCTATTCGCGGGTACCCTGCATTTGGCGGGGGCTCTAATCATTTCCGCTTTTTTATAAATCTGAGGTTGCAGAAGCATATATAGAAAGGTTGATGGTAAATGAGTATGTGGAAACGTATAGGTAATCTTTTCTCCAAATCGGAACCTCCTGTTGTGGAAAAAAGCATGCTGCAACTAGCTCCTGGAGATATTTGTGAAGTATCTCTAGTTACGTATGAGGTGACAGGCCGGACACATAACCGCGGACGTAATGCCGTAGTATTGACGCTTCGTGATGGAATTCACATTTCTTATCTGCATATTGAGGAGCGGGAACAGCTACAATATGGATTGTACAAACCGATTGATGGGCGATTGGATAATCCCGCTGAAGTACCCACTACACTCGAGCTGGATGATCATGTATTTTTTCTCGAGGAAGAATACGAAGGTCATGTTGTGGTCCTTGGCCAGACTCCATTTATGAACGGCGGGGATCAGCATGTGTGGCAGTATCAGACGGATGATTTCCGCCTGCTGCGTATTGAATGGCAGAACGGACGGTTTATGCTGTATGAAGGCGAGAAAGTGATCCCCGGTGATGTAAAGGTGATCCGGGCTTCCTAAGGGAGGGTGTTCATGGACGGCGTGTATTCACGCTTACTGAAAATCGTATGTGTGCTTGGACTGTTGGTTTCTTTGCTCAGTGGATGTGGGGCTGGGGCTGGGGCTCCAAATGTTAAGGAGATCTACCCGCTTGAATCTGTAAATCGTAATGGTAACGCGACTTCGTATGTATACAGGGCAGCTGATCAATCCGTCACTGCAGTAGCCGATACATTCTCTTCACAACAGATACCGGATCAAATTTCACCCGTAAATAATGAACGCATGTTTCTAGTTTATGGCAGCCAGTGGTACCATTTGCAGCAGGATATCCAAAAACCTGAGGACACTCTGGTTGAGATCGATTCCGAGCAGTATGTTCGGGATAATTACGATACAAGCTTCCTGCAAATGTATCTGACTGCAAGACTGATCGGCAGTTTGTTCAATTCTCCTTATGGTATGGGTTCTTACCGGGGATATGGTACCAGGGATGTCTATAAACCTAGGCAAGGTTCATACCGAGTCCCCACTCAAGAGGACAAGAAGATTGCACCCCCGATCACGGTTGTACGAAATGGCCTATTAACACGCCGTGGTAACAGCGTCAGTGTGTCAGGAGGTCCTAATAGCTCTAAGCAGGGGACTCCTGCAGGAGGTATTTCACGCGATAGGGGCGGCTCTGGCAGATATGACGCTCCACGCACAAGAATCAATAGACCTCAAACCCGATATCGAACGGGGCGAATCGGGCGAAGGGGAAGGCGTTAGAATAGGGTAGCTATAGGGAAAAGACGTGATCATGATGATCGCGTTTTTTTAAAATATCAGAAAGTATAGAATTTCAGTATACTTTTCTTATATTTCTACGAGAAACGGATACCGTCCATAAAAGGACGGCGCAGCCGTTTCTTCTTGTTACTAGAAGTTGATACCCGCTTCATGGATACCCATGTTAAAATAATGCTGATGATATAGAACGGAGGATGAGGGTTATTATGAAAAGGAATCAGGATTTGAGTGAAGAGAAATTTCAGCGCAGAGCACTTCAAGTCCCAGAGGCTCAAGCAAGAGTGTGCGAATATGCCAAGATACTAGAAGTTGAGTTCGTGCCGCTCAGTCAAAGCTGCGGTCGTTACTTGGCAGAGTCCGTTTCAGCACCACATCCTTTTCCTGCATTTAATCGTTCTGGCATGGATGGATATGCAGTAATAGCAGCAGATACCGTGGATTGCAACAGTGAGAATACGGTCTGGTTAGAGGTAGTAGATAATATTCCTTGTGGGGCTGTACCTTCCGTTGACATTACCACTGGACAAGCAGCGCGGATTATGACGGGGGCTCAGGTGCCTATTGGTGCAGATACTGTTATCATGCTTGAAATTACAGAGACTCGGATTACGGATGGAAAAACATACGTCGGCATACGCAAAACTCAGACGGCCGGTCGAAACATTACACCTTGTGGGTTTGAACTTAGTCAGGACGAGCCTGTGTTACCTAAGGGTACTCTCATTTCTGCGGGAGATATTGCTGTTTTGGCGGCTTTTGGTGTTCCTTCCGTTAAGGTTCATCGGAGGCCTAAGATAGGTATTTTTGCTACCGGAACAGAACTGCTTGAGGTACATGAACCCCTGCAGCCTGGGAAAATTCGTAACAGCAATTCGCCAATGCTGGAGGCACTAGTTAGAGAGGCAGGAGGTGAGCCTGTCTTACTTGGAGCAATTGTTGATGATTTGGAGCTGGCCCGGAATAAGGTGCAAATGGCTTTAGAAACCTATGATATCGTCATTACAACGGGCGGAGTTTCAGTTGGTGATTATGACGTGATGGGTGATTTGGTTCGCGAAAAGAGTACTGAAATGCTGTTCAATAAAGTAACGATGAGACCGGGGAGTGTAACCACTGCGGCTGTTCGAGGAGGCAAACTGTTACTCGCTTTATCCGGTAATCCAGGTGCTTGTTTTGTAGGATTTCAGTTATTTGCCCGTCCTGTTATTGGTCTGATGCAGGGTACATTACATCCTTATTTACCTGAATGGACCGCTACGCTGGGTGAGGATTATTCTAAAGTTAACAATTACACTCGTTTTGTGCGTGCACGTCTGGAAATCCGTGAAGGAATCCTTTATGCTTTTCCAGCGAAAATTGATGAATCCTCGGTAATGGTCACTATAAAAGACAGTCAATGTCTAATTATCGTACCGCCGGAGGAACGGGGACTAGCTGCCGGAGCTAAGATAAAAGTTTTGAAGCTGCCAGGTGAAATTCAGGGTTAATAGATACAGTAATAAGAATGACAAATTGGAGGCGGTTCTGGCTTGAGAGGTGGAAGAAGCAGAATGGCAGCAAGAGGAAGCGGAATTCGCCGTAATCGTCGATCCACCGCGGGTTCTCACAAATCGAACGTCTGGCAGATCGTGGGTTATAAAAACAGTGGAAAAACTACCTTGGTCTGCGCTTTAATTGAGCGGTTGCGGGATCAAGGTTATACAGTAGCCGTAATTAAGCATGATCACCACGGGTTTGAGATGGATCATCCCAATACGGATACATGGCGACAACGGCAGGCGGGGGCAAATGCTGTCGCTATTACAAGTGGGAATCGGACTGCAAGAATAGTGGAGCAGGGAAGTGGCCTTCAGGAACTGGTTAAGTCTTTTCAAGGATATGATTATATCTTGGTCGAAGGCTTCAAGCATGAGCATTATCCCAAAGTCGTATTGATTCATGATCCAAATGGGCTTGAATTATTGTCATTATCATCCGTATCTGCTGTAGTGGTCTGGGAGTCAATGAAGAGTTCAGTAGCCTTACAGAAACCATCAGGAACACCGCAATTTGATATCAACGATATCTCAGGGATCTCCCTACTTTTGAACCAACAACGATATTAATTTACAAACTTTCATCATATGAAAAATTCACAATAGATAACCCAAAAACTCACATTCGCTCTGTATGAGCAAAGTCTATACCCCTCGGTTAAAAAGAGACAGCCCCAATCCAGTCCAAGCAGGACGAATAGGGGCTGTTGTTCTGTTGTTGTATGATCTAACTCTCCAACCGGCGTTCAATGGCATCAGACATCGTCTTATCGGTTAGATGAGCATAGACCTCGGTGGTTTCCGTGGAGGCGTGACCTAATTGCTCCTTGGTTTTATAAATATCATTCTGCAAGTAGTAGTCCGTCGCGAATGAGTGTCGCAGCTTGTGTACGGTAAGATAAGGCTTACCGAAACGCTTGGCGTATTTAATGATCATTTCTTGAATCGCTCGTTTTGTCATACGTTTACCTTCGCTTTGTCCGTTAGGCAAGGTGATGAATAATGCTTTTTCTTTCTTCGGCGTTTTGTAGCGGGCTTGCCGCAGGCTTAAGTATAATGACAGATCCTCCTTTGCTTGCTCACGGAAATAGACTGGAGTTTTGAAGGTTTCGTCATTATGGCCTTTGCGGAATACGTATAATAGCTTGTTGCCAAAATCCAAATCATCCACATTGAGATTAACGAGCTCCGATACACGCAGGCCAGAGTTCAGAATAAGGCTAACGATACATGCATCACGTTCTCGATTTAATTGAAACGAGTAGTAGGCTTGCTTATTTTTCTCAACATCGACTCCATAACCCTCCAGAATATAGCCCACAAATTCAAGAAGTTCGTCCTCCTCCAAAATCTTTCCCTTAAGCTTCGCGGCAGTATCCTTAGGCTTGTGTATTCGCTTAATCTCCACTTTAGCCATCACATTTCGTTTGAGAAGTGGATAAAAGTTCTCATCCTCGGCAATCTGGCTCAGATAATGAAATAAAGAACGCAGGGCCGACAGTTTACGGGATACTGTAATTTTGGTGTTGGTTCCTTCTATACGAGTCATTAGATGCAGCCGGTAGCCGACTACGCTATCCATATGAAGAGTCTCAAGGTCAAGTAAGGTTAATTCTGTGTCTTTGGTGGCTTGAGTTAAGCCTTCAGAGCGCAGCCAGCCAAAAAAAGATTCATAATCCCGGAGATATTCCAGGAGGGTAGAAGGTGAGAGATCAGGGAGCTTGTAATCAATGAATTGCTGCACAAACCAAGGCATGTGCGGGAGCTTCTGTTCCATCTTTATACGGTCGCTATTCTTTTGAATACTCATGAGGGATCCACCTTTTTCCTAGTATGCTTATGACTTTATCTTATCACGTTTTATCACCCATGACGCTTATATGTAAACTATGTACAGTTTCTCTCCGCCTTGCTCCAGAAGCCACAAAGTTATATCATGTGAAGTATACGCAAATCAGACAGAGGTGAACTATGGAGCTTAGTTTGGAGCTGGTTACGAAAGAACGAAAGCATATTATCAGCAAGCTGATGCAGTTCTATTTGTATGATTTTACCCGTTATCTGGATTTTGATTTGGATCAGAATGGAGTTTTTCCGTCATACCCTGGTCTGGAATCTTACTGGCATAGCGGAAATAATAAATATCCATTTTTGATAATAGCTGACGGTAACTTTGCCGGTTTTGCATTGGTGGACCGCTTGCTGCGCAACCCTGAAGGACAGTTCTATATGACTGAGTTTTTTGTGATGCAAAAATACCGCCGTTCAGGTGTAGGTACGTGGGCTGCGCACAGTTTATTTGACATGTTCCCAGGTGATTGGAAGGTATCTCAGATTCGTGCGAATGCACCCGCTCGTGATTTCTGGCATCGAGTGATTGGAAGCTATACGAAAAACTCTTTTCAAGAGCGGTTTAACCCGCAGCAGGGCAATCCCAGTCAATACTTCAGTACATTAATAGTTAATAGAATTAAACAATGAGGAGAGCGTAATATGGAGCAAAGTCAATTTTCCTATATCGGACATTCCCGTCACAAATTCAACAACCCCATGTCAGAAGCTAAGCTAGATCAGGTTCTTTCTCTGTTACAGTTACAACCAGGTGCACGAGTTCTGGAAATCGGTTCAGGACATGGAGAGCTAGCCAGACGTCTGGTACATCAATACGATACCGAGCTGCACGCTGTAGAGAACAGTACATATGCAATAGAGGAAGCCAAACAACGAACCTCCGAAAATGCACCCGAGTCCCGAATACAGTGGATACAACAAGATGCTAGTACTTATCTGTCAGATGTGGAGGATGGATTTTATGATGCAGCTATTTGTATTGCATCGTGTCATGGTCTAGGAAGCATGGAAGTTACATTGCGTCATCTTTCAAGAGTGGTTCGGTCGGGAGGAAGCATTCTTATCGGGGAGGGGTATTGGAAAAAGAAACCGGATCCTTCCTATCTGGGAGCCCTTAGATCAGAAGAGCATGAACTGCTGCATTATGATTCCACTGTCCTTCTAGGCGAGCGTTTTGGGCTAACTCCACTATGGTCATCCGTGGCCAATGAGGACGATTGGGATCGATTTGAGTGGAATTATAGTCTTGCAATTGAACAGTACTGCCAGAACCACCCTGAGGATCCTAACGTGAAAGAAATGCGGAGTAAGATCTGTGATTGGCGTCGTACCTACCTGACATGGGGGCGGGACACGCTAGGGTTTGGATTGTTTTTATATCGAAACGTGTGAGTTTATAAATTATTGAATTGTGGGGTTGATGACTTGTACTTACCTTCTTTCAAACTTACTGGAAAAACTGCACTGGTTACAGGTGCTGGAAAGGGCATTGGACGTGCTCTTGCAATAGGTCTCGCGGAGGCAGGCTGTAATGTGGCTCTAGTATCGAGAACTTTAGGTGACTTACAGGAGACTGCTGCCTTAATATCAGAGCATACCACTGCACTTAGCTATTGTTATCCAGCGGATGTTAGTCAACGAGAGCAGATGGAGGAAGTGTTTTCACGTCTTGCAGCAGATGCAGGCCGTATAGATATTCTTGTAAATAATGCCGGCATGAACATTCGTACACCCGCGCTAGATGTTACAGATCAGGAATGGGAGACCATTGTCGGGACGAATCTTAAGTCTGCACTAATTGCTTCACAACTAGCGGCGAAAGTCATGAGGGAGCAAGGTGGAGGCAGCATTGTTAATATTTCATCGGTAGCCGGACATACGGCCCTCCGTACAGGGGTGGTATATGGATCGACGAAGGCCGCTCTAATACAAATGACCAAAAACCTGGCTCTGGAGTGGGGAGACTATGGCATACGGGTTAATGCTGTGGGTCCATGGTATTTCCGCACCCCGCTAACGGAAAAGCTGCTCGCTGATGAGCAATATTTGCAACGGATACTGGATCGCACTCCGCTGGGTCGCATTGGAAGCCTGGAAGAGATCGTAGGACCGGTAGTCTTCCTGTCATCTGATGCAGCCAATTATGTTACCGGACAAACGCTGTTGGTTGATGGTGGAATGAGCATATTTGGTTTCTGAATATTAGCTGTTTAGCGAAACATTTGCCATTTTCCAGCGTCTGGTAATTGAGGTGATTACGAGATGCAGAATAAGAAAGTGTTAGGGTCTATAGGATGTGTATTGATTATAGCCGCATTAAGCTCTGGCTGCCAAGGTGACCACTCAGATGTTAGCAAGCGCTCAAGTGCTGAGGCAGCCACACCAACAGAAACAGCAACAGCAACAGTTGTAGTACAAGCTACAACTTCACCGTTAGAAACCCCTGTCACAACTCCTGAAGTTAAGGCGTCAGCTGCACCTAAGGCAAAATCAATATCTTTATTTGTGGAGCAAATTCCGGATTTTGATGGCTCTAGACGTGGTTATATAGTGGATGGCCATGAACTCCAGACAGAATTTTTGGTACATAAAATATTACCGCTTGGACTCTTTATGCCTGAAACTATGTTGCGTTTCGATTTGAATGGTGAAACGGCATGGGGGACGGAAGATAAACAGAACTATATCACTATTGTAAGTGCTAATGACACAACCCAATTGCCTGCGATTACTGGTGAAAATCCAACACTCAGCAAATATAAAGAGTACATGGGCAACTATAGGGATGGAGAGGGGACTGTTGACGTTTTCTCCTTTGTTGCAAAGGAACAATCCTATCGGGCATTGATCCGAACAAATGCAGACCAGCGGGCGTATCTACTGCCTCTTTTCAGAGACATGATGGGAAATCTACAATACTTAGAAAAGAAAGCTCCATTAGTTGGCGGTGTGTTCGTCAAAGAGCCTAATATGGAGGACCTCAAAGATAAGAAGCAGATTTTAACAGAGGTTATGCGCTGTTTGGAGGCACTCGTATCAAAGGATAAAGAAAAATTTAATTCAACTCTATATTACACCGGTGAAGGAGACAGGCTGCAATATTGGATTGATAACAAAAACACTTTTCGATTCAATGAACTTATCTATGAGCAACAGCCGAAAGATTCAAAACGAGTTATGTTTTATGTGAATTATGAACAAATGACATCAGAGGGGTATTATTCGGAACGGACGGTTTCGATTCCTTTATTGCGTAACAAGCAAGGTGAATGGAAGGTCGCGGACATCGATTAAATTAATGATTAAATCATCTGAAATGAACTTTTGAGGAATAAGTTAACATAATAAATATTATGTTAACTTATTGATCGTTGAGAACCCAAACTTTGCAACCGGAAAGAATTAAGTGAAATCAGCAGACATCCCTTTATGAGTATGTTATTAAAGTAGTCTGAGGAGTTGAATAAATTGAAGTTTAAGGCTATTTTTCTTGATTTTTATGGAACATTGGTACACGAAGATGATGATATTATCCCTGTTATCTGTGAAGAAATAAAAAGTAATACATCTGTTGAATGTAGTCCAAGAGAAATCGGTAGTCACTGGTGGAATGAGTTTTCTAATATATTTAGAAATAGTTACGGGGACTCATTTAAGTCTCAAAGGGAGATTGGGCTTAGCTCATTGACGAAGACAATTAAAAACTTTCAATCGAACTCTAATGCTGAAGAGCTTATTAAAGAGCAATTTAAACATTGGATTCAACCTCGATTGTATGAAGATACAAAACCATTTTTAGAAGCATTTCATGGTGTTCCTTTGTATATTCTCTCTAATATTGATTCCTCTGATATTAATAACGCAACCGCTTTCCATGAAATTAAGGTGAATGAAATAATAACAAGTGAAGATGTAAGATCATACAAACCTAGACCGGAATTGTTTTTAGAGGCTTTACGAAGAAATAAACTAAATGCTGATGAAGTCATACATATAGGTGATTCAATAACAAGTGATGTTGTGGGAGCTCAAAACTTAGGTATTAGAGTTATCTGGTTAAATAGATTGAACAAAAGAATACTAGTTGATATTAAACCGGATTTTATTTGTAAAGATTTGAATGAAGTCACTAAATTATTATCGGATGAAACTGATTATGAAAAGGTATGTAATAAAGAGTTGAATCCTTAAAAGAATGGATGGTGAGTTATATTGCTTACTAAAGGGTTTACTAATTTGCTTCAGATTTTCCCGAGCACAGATATGAGTAAGACAGCAGAATTCTACGAACAAATTGGCTTTAGATCAGTAAGTTATCTTGAATCATTTGAACCACATATTTGCCTTTATAGGGATCAAATTGAGATAGTTTTAACAAAATCAAATAGAGAATATATAGTACCTAATCGAGAGATACATGGGTATGGATATGATGCCTACTTTATAACTGATAATCAAGAGGAGACAGAGAAAGATTTTAAGCAACTAGGGGTTAAGATCATAAGAGGTCTATCAACAACGGATTATAACAATAAGGAATTTGTGTTTGAAGATATCGATAGAAGATGGATTGCTGTCGGAAAGAAACAGTAACAGGTTAGAACGGAGTTAAAGATTATGTAAAAGGGACTGCAATACGAATAATCGAGGTGTTTTCATGGAAAATTGTGTGTACTGTAATATAATATCTATTTTCGATAATGAAATTGTACTAAGCAATGAGCATTGTATTTATACTCTATTAAAAGATCAAGAAATAAAAGGTGCTGGAATCATTGTACCACGGGAACATCGTGAAACATTATTTGATTTAAGACAAGAAGAATGGAATGCAACCTATCAATTGTTACATGAAGTAAAACAGTATATAGATAATACTTATAAACCTGACGGCTATAATGTGGGTTGGAACTGTGGGCATGTAGGGGGACAACATATCTTTCATTCGCATTTACATATAATACCTAGATATTCTGATGAATTATATGCAGGAAAAGGTCTAAGATATTTGTTCAAGAGCAAAGAGAATATGATGAATAGAAACAATAAATAAAATTTGAGGTGACAAATATGAATTTATCTCAGCCTTTTGAGTCTAAACGATTGAAAATTCGGTTATTAAATATCCAGGATGTTGAAGCAATTTATAGACAGTTTTCTGATATTGATATGTGTAAGTATTTTAGTGAACCTCCTTGTGACTTAGAAGAAGCAAAATCTATTATTGAGCACTATCAGAACCCAGAAGGAAAAGGGTTTCTACGTTATGGAATGTTTGATAAAGAAAGTGATGTATTTATTGGAACTTGCGGATATCATTATTTGGACTCGGTGAGGAGACAAGTTGAAATAGGTTATGATGTATGGAAAGAGTATTGGAGACAAGGTTATGTATCAGAAGTGCTGCCTTATTTGATAAATATTTGTTTTTCCAATTTAGATGTAGATTGTATTTATATCCTTACACATCCAGAAAATAAAGCATCTATTGCGTCTGTCAAAAAGTATGGTTTTGTAGAATCTGAATTATGCAGGGAAGTTGATACAGAACCACAAATGTGTTTGAAATTATTAAGAATAGACTGGAACGAAAGAGAAGAAAGATTTTATGAATGAATAATCATCATCTAACAACGTGTTCACGCATCAGGGCTATCAACTAATAACCTAAAAATATCTATATGGGGGTAATACCGTGGGCTATGTAGAAGATCTAAGAGCAGTGGTAGGAAATCAAGCCTTAATATTAGTTAGACCCAGTGTAGCGATAATTAATACCGCGGGACAGATTTTATTAGTTAAACATCAGGATCAGAGTTGGGGTATTCCGGGCGGGCTTATGGAACTAGGAGAATCCGTTGAAGAATGTATTTATCGAGAGGTTAAGGAAGAAATTGGTGTTGATATAGACATAAGATCTTTACAACTGTTTGGGGTACATTCAGGGAAAGAATTATTTACGAAGCTTAAAAATGGGCATGAATACTACAACATCATTATTGGGTATATCTGTACAAAATATAGCGGAGAACTGAAGCCGGATGGAGACGAAGTATTGGAAGCGAAATTCTTTGATGTTCTAGAAGTACCAAATATGACAAATCCATATATTAAGGAGAAACTGAAAGAATTAGGACCGAAACTTCAAATGATTATGAAGGGAACCACCCATTTATAAGAGGGAGGAACCAATGAAGAAGTTAGTACTCGTCGAAGGAATTCCTGGATCAGGTAAATCAACTTTTGCTCGATTTTTAGCAAATCAATTTGAAAGGAATGACCAAGCTTGTACCTTGTTTCTTGAGACAACATATGAGCATCCAATCATTCAATCTGAATCATTCGATGATTATAATCAGTTTATCGAATCATATTTAGAAAACTGGAATACGTTCCTAATTAATCAATGTGGTAGTGACGTTGTTGTGATGGAATCAGCTTTATTCCAAAACCCTATTGTTCATTTGTTACATAAAGATGTAGATAGAGATATAATCCAAGCTTTTATTGTTAATGTAAGTAAACTTTTTGAAGAAGTTGATGAATGCAAGTTGATATATTTTTATCAAGATAATGCTGCTACAGCAATTCAAAAGATGATTGAAATTAGAGGTAAAGAAGATTTTTTATTGCGAAAGCATAACGAATATAAACATGAAAAGTATTTTGTCGATCGGATAGAGCAGGGACCTGAAGCACATATATCGTTTTTTCTTGATTATGCTGCACTGGCAAATAAAATTGTCAATGAAGTGTTCATTGAAAAAGTAATCATTGAAAACTCTACAAGGAATTATCCGTTATACGAGCAACAACTGATGAATGAATTCGATTTAAGATATATTCCTGATACTGATGTGGAGATATCTGTGCTGGAGGATTATACAGGTATATACCATAACCAGAATTTGAACTTTATTCTAAATATTGAGTTGAAAGATAACCACTTGATTATTTTTGGGGATAAGAAGCTGAAACCTAAAAGTAGTAATCAATTCTATCTTGATGACATGAGTGTAATTGTAAACTTTATATATGAAAGAAATAAAATCATTCGAGTAATTATCACTGAAAAAGATATTTATGCAAACAGGGATGATAACGGAACTGCTTTTGAAAGAATCTCTTAAAAACTATTAGAAAAATGAGGAGAGAAGTATGTTTGGGTTATTCAAGAGGAAAAGGATTGCATTAGAAGATCAAATAAACACTCTCAATGAGCTCGGAATCCGTATAGGTAGTGATATTTCTATTGATTATTTATTAGAAAACTTCGATCGAGAAGAGTATGAAATGAATCCGTATTTTACATTGTTAACAGTAATAGGTGAAGAATTAACTAACGATAAAGATGAAATGGTTATAGCTTCTAATGATATATGGCATTTTGATATGGAATGTATTGAGGATGAAGATATTTATACTGAATTTAGTAACAAAATGAAAATGTTGTCTAAAGGAAAACTACCTTTGCTAAATATAAAAAGTAATGTTGATCATGAGAATGAAGAAGTTTGGATTTCCTTTGAACTTTTAGAAAAAGAATATAACTGGGAATTGCAGTATAATTATGATTGGTTCGATATTGGTTTTGTTAAGAAGTTCTCTGATTTGTGTAGTGAATTACAGATAGATGAACGATATATATTTCTGAACTTAGGACAAGATTGCATAATTGGTTTTTGTAATTCAGATCAATTTAGGAAGATAAATAAATTAATGAAGTTTAAGTTTGAATTTATAGCTTAGTCAGGAGGTTTCACCAATCTTTTTGAAAAAATTCAGTTTGTTAATGATACTCCTACTACTGGTTACCAGTTGCAGTAATTCTGAAGATGTTAATGATTTTAACAAGGTGAGAGAAAAACTTAAATATGCTCAAAAACAATTTGAGAAAGAGCCAGGTGTATTAATTACTGGATCTGCAAGTGATCCTAAGGTTGAGAATGGTATTTTTAAATTTAGTTTTGAAATAGACCACAATCAGATATCAAAAGAACAATTGAAAACAATAATTGAATCCTATTTTATTCATGCTGCTGAAGGTTTAGAGGATAAGGAATGGAGATCACTGTATAACCGTTACAAGTTTCAATTTGAGGAGTTAGGTACCGATGGACAAATTAAGTTAGTAGCAGAAAAACCATCAAATACTGAAAAGATTGAATGGAAATGAAGACACTTCAAAACTTAAAGGAGTAATATGGGAATTATTGGATTAGTTAGACACTTTAAAGTCGTTCAAGCTAAACCCGAAAAATCATGGATGACTTCGGACGAGTATGACAGATGGATCATTCAATACGACCAGTGTGAAATACATAAGGTCCGGCTCGATCTCAGTGAATACAATTGGGATCTTTGTTTTTCAAGTGACCTGTCAAGAGCTATGGAAACTGCAAAAACCATTTATTTGAAAGATATTATACATACGGATTCCTTAAGAGAGATAGCAATTCGATCAGCATTCCGAACTCAGTTAAGATTACATTACAACATTTGGACTTTATTAGGACGAATTGCTTGGTTAGTTTCGCATCGTTCACAAAAAGAAGGAAAACAAGAAACCCTAGTAAGAATTCGAAAATTTGTAGAACAGCTAGAGATTCTGGATCAACCCAATTTACTAATAGTCAGCCATGGAGGACTAATGTTTTATTTAAGAAAAGAATTAGTTAAACGGGGCTATAAAGGGAAGTCATTTATTAAAGCCAAGAATGGCATGTTATATACTTTTGAAAGACGTTAATGATTGTTAATTCCAAGAGTCGTAGGTGAAAAGTAGAACAACTATCACTTTTTAGGAGGATAATATGCCGATAAAGAAGGGGAAAACGAAAACACAAAAACTAACAGGACATGACCAAGTTAAGAATTTTCTAGAAGCCCTCGAACACCCGTTAAAAGCAGAAATTGAAGTTGTAAGAGGGATTATTTTAGAAGCCGACAGCGAGTTATCTGAACATATCAAATGGAATGCTCCAAGTTTTCTACTCAATAATGAGGATCGAATTACATTTAATTTTCATGGAAAAGATGGATTTCGTCTTATTTTTCATTGCGGTTCAAAGGTCACGGAATACGCAAAAAAAGGCCCGTTTTTTGAGGATGATACGAAAATTTTAGAATGGGTAGCTGGTGATAGAGCTATCGTTAAATTTAGTTCGATGGATGATGTAGAAGTAAACAAAAAGAATTTAATAAAAGTAATAAATAAGTGGATTGAAGTGACGAGAGATATTTAGCTAACTTTTCAGGAACAAGTCACCGTTGTACTTCAAAGCTGTACATGTTATATGCGAGCCAGTCTCCGATTTATTGGGGTCTGGCTCGTTTTCGTTTTTTGATCCGCAGCTGCAAGCCTATTTATTACTAAATGGATTGACTTCGTGCCATTAAAAAGTTATATTTAACACTGTTCAATAAATTGAACGGTGTTATTTTTTTAGACAATATACCCTACAAGGATGATCATAGATGACTAAGGAAATCAGAAAAGAACGTGAACGAGAAGAAATGCGAAACATTATATTGGATGCTGCAGGTCAAATCATAGCGGAGGAGGGGATTGAAAAGCTGTCCATACGTAAGATAGCTCATAAAATCGAATATTCTGCAGGGATCATTTATCACTATTTCCAGGGCAAAGATGACATTGTAGAACAACTTCTCCAGAAAGGTTATCTCGAAATGGTTTCAGGAATCCGCTCTGTGCAGAGTGAAGTACAAAGTAGTTCACCGAGTATTATTTTGAAAAAATCATTAGAGCAATTTATTACGATTGCCTTGTCGGAAGGATCCCAATACCGCAATATTATGTTGAATGATTCCCCGGCTATTTTAAATCACACATCCGTGTTGTATAAAGGAGCTTCACAGGAGCGGAAAGCGATTGGAATGCTGTGCCAGTGCCTAAGCCAATTTCAACATATGAAGAGCAAAGATGAACTATATATAGAAAGAACTGCCCAAGTGATATGGAGCTCTGCTTTTGGCTTAATTATGCGGTTGATGGTGGAGAAGGATCTTCCGAATGAGCAACGTGATGCTCTGATCGCTCATTATTTAGATGCAATGCTAGCTATTGCTGAATATTAATGAAATTGAATATGGAGAAGTGAGAGGGAGATTGGGATGAGAAACATTAGAGCAGTTGTGGTGCTGTGTCTGATGATTATGATTTTATCCGTTTTTGCAGCAGGTTATGGGTTATTTTCCACTGAAGGGAATGGTGAATATTCCTTTACGTCTATTCGGGGTGAAACGGTACAAATTCAGGGTAAGGGGCTTTATACGCACGATTCTGTATCCATGGCAGCACAAGCCCGGGCGCAAGACGGAGTAACCTTATTCCTCGGTGTTCCTTTGCTGATCTTGTCCTTAATAATGACTGTAAAAGGCTTGATAAAAGGCCGATTGATGCTAACAGGAACGCTCGGATATTTCTTATATACCTTTTCTTCCTATTGTTTTTTAGCAACTTACAATTCGATGTTTCTAGTGTATGTCGCGCTATTTTCAGCTAGTTTTTTTGCCTTTATAGTAACCCTTGCTTCTTTCGAGAAAAGCTTGGTGCCTACTTACTTTGAGGAGACCTTACCAGTGAAGTCGATTGGCGCTTTTATCTGGTTCATTGGATTTGTGATTGCGATGATGTGGCTGGGGAAGATTGTGAATCCGCTGATTAACGGAGCTGTTCCTGATATTTTAGAACATTATACTACGCTCACCATTCAAGCCCTTGATCTAGGTATTATCGTTCCGCTGGCTGTAATTACTGGGTATATGGTGATCCGCAGGCAATCTTTCGGCTATTTATTAGCTTCTGTGGTGATTATTAAAGGAGTTATGCTGTTGACGTCCATTAGTGCGATGCTTGGTGCAATGATTTATGTAGGTGTAGAGGTATCGCGTGCAGAGACATTGATTTTTCCGATTTTTAATGCGGGGATAATAGTGTGTTTCATTATTCTTTTGAACAACGTTAGAGAACCTGGTAAAGAAGAAATTATCAATTAAACATATAGAGGAGAGATGAACATGAAGTCAATAATCGTATTTACATCCAAGTATGGTTGCACAGAAAAGGCAGCGGATTTGTTGAAATCCCGTATGGGTGGAGAGGTAGAAGTTATTAATTTGCGGCTTGCCAAAGAGCCATCGCTTAAGGAATATGACACAGTTATTTTGGGAGGATCTATTTATTACGGGAAAATCCAAAAGGAAATGACTGATTTTGTGAATAAGGTGAACCCACAGTTGGCCGGTAAAAGAGTGGGGCTGTTTATTTGTGCTGGATCGAAGGAGCAGGCCCCTGAGGAGCTTCGAAAGGCTTTCCCTGAGGATTTGCGGAATGCAGCGATTGCATCGGAGGTTTTTGGAGATGAGATTTATTACGATAAGTTATCCCTGATGGATAAATTTATTATGCGAATGGTCAAAGGAAAAGAAAAATCCAGCTCGGGCCTATCTATAGAAACGATCGAGAAGTTTGCTCATTCGATGACGAATGGTGCTTAAATCTTATTTCATCATATGAAAAATTCACAATAGAAAACCATAAAACATTTACCGGACCTAGCTACTTTTTCAAATTTATCAACTACCAGCTCGACAAATCCATAAACTTAGTATAAAGAGGCAGGAAGCTCGCATGATTAATGCAGCAGCTGCTATTGTTAAAAGAAAATAAAGTTCTAGACCGACAAATAAAGTATTAGACCGACAATTCTTCATTAAGCTAACGGGCAGTTTAACGTGGAAACATATTTCACATGTACAAGAAATGCAAGCGAAATGGCTGAAGAACCGTTCATCTTTCTAGCGTGTATAATATGTTTTCGTTAAGAATGGATGAATGTAAATAATACATATGGAGGTAATTAAGTTTGAGTACTCACTACTACCTCAGTTGGTTTAATGATTTTTTTCCAGAGAAGATGGTCCGTTGTTTGCATGAGGATATACAAGACAGAAAATCGCTTGTTATGATTAGCGCTGAACCGTCTGGTTATACAGGTGAACAAATTATTATTGATGATGTTTCTGAATGTACATGGTTAAATCAGGCTAATATTATTTTTGATGAATATCATTTCATTGATTACCGCATACAGAAGGAAGATGCCCAACGATTAATTCACAACGCTTCTGTCATTTTTTTATGCGGTGGAGATCCTGTTTTACAAAACGATTTTTTGGCGGATTATGAATTATCAAATGTTATTAAGAACAGCAATGCCGTTATAATAGGTGCCAGCGCCGGTGCGATAAACATGGCTTCAAAATGGTTATGCTTGAAAAACACTGGCAATGAAGTTGAAATAAGTACTATCTATGATGGTATTGGCTTTGATCATTTTGCCTATGAATCTCATTCTAAACGCGACTACGCTACTTTTGTTCAAGGCTACCTGTTCCCCTTGTCTGAAGAGATTGATGTTTATGCGGCAGAACAAGAGAGTGCTATGCGTGTAAAGGACGGCAAAATAGACATAATGGGTCCTGTATATTTAATTTCCCACTCAAAGATTCAGAAATTGGTTGAGACGCTCTAATTAGGCTTACAGCGAATCATCTCAGGTTTTTAATATCCCCAGGACTTATTGTTGGGCAGAAATGATAAATTTTTTAGACCGCCTTCAATAGCGGTCTTTCTATGTCCGGCAGATGCTAGCTGCTTCTTTATTGAATCAGTCTAAAACTAATTTTTTAAAAGCTGAGTAATCTCCAATTCAAAAACCTCGCTAAATCAACAACTCTAGTCTAATACTTTATTTTCACCGAACATAAATAGTCGATTTATCTGAACTTGTTCTATTAACACATTAAACACTCCCGGATTGCCCTTTTGTGAGTCATGCAGAAGGGTTTTTGATGTTTTAAATCCTAGTCATTGGGTACCCCATTTTCGTGTTTTCTTTTAGGGTTTTGCTGATCACGGGACAAAAACTTTCTATAATCTTTGACATGATTAGCACTTACGGTTGGAGTTTTCAACTTCAATTCTCTTTACAGTGTTGTCCCTCTCTGCTAAAATAACCACATCCAATTGTCAACCTGTAATGATATTATGGTTGACAATTAAACGATCAACGGATGGTGATAATTTGTGCTAACGGATTACGAACGGCTAGCTGCCATGAATAAGGATCACTTATGGCATCCTTTTACTCAAATGAAAGACTACAATAACTCTGATCCACTCATCATTGAACGCGGCGAAGGCATCATGCTATATGACGTCCAAGGACGCGCATATTATGACGGTTTTTCATCCGTTTGGCTCAACGTTCATGGGCACAACGTACCGGAGCTAAATCAGGCTATAACGGAACAGTTAGGGCGTGTCGCCCATTCTACCCTTCTCGGAATGGCCAATGTACCCGCAATCGAGCTGGCAGAGAAGTTGGTGGGGATTACACCGAAAGGATTAAACAAAGTTTTTTACTCCGATTCAGGAGCAACCGGAGTGGAGATCGCGATCAAAATGGCGTATCAACACTGGCATAACCAAGGGGTACGGGGTAAAACGAAGTTTATCACGATGAATCAAGCGTATCACGGAGATACAATTGGCGCGGTAAGTGTTGGTGCAATTCCTCTGTATCATGACTTGTTCCGCCCCATGTTATTTCCTACATATGTCGTTCCATATCCTTATGCTTATCGCCATGAGGGCGGTGAGACTGGAGCAATGAAAGCTACTTTAACCGCACTGCGTAATTTGCTGGAGACGTGTGCGGATGAGATTGCGGCTCTCATTATAGAGCCGATAGTGCAAGGGGCCAGTGGCATCATTGTCATGCCGCCGGGCTGTTTACGCGAGATGGCAGTGCTATGCCGCAAGCATGGTGTGCTGCTCATCGCTGATGAGGTTGCAACTGGTTTCGGTCGGACGGGCGTTATGTTCGCTTGTGATCTCGAAGATGTTTCACCTGATCTGATGGTGGTCGGAAAAGGGCTGACCGGCGGCTATTTGCCTGTGGCGGCGACGCTTGCGACTGACGAGGTGTACCGATCGTTTTATGCCGATTACCAAGAACAGAAAACATTTTTCCATGGTCATTCCTATACAGGGAATCCGCTTGGCTGTGCTGTTGCTTTGGCCAGCTTGAAGCTGTTTGAAGAGCGCAACATGGTTGAAAGAGTAAGCGCAAAGGCGTCATTTGTCGAGTCCAAGCTCGCTGTTCTAAAGGAGCGACCGCACGTTGGTGAAATCCGGCAAAAAGGGCTAATGATCGGTATAGAACTCGTACGCGATAAAGTTTCACGAGAGCCATACGATTGGTCAGAACGAATTGGCGTTCGGACAAGCTTGCGGGCCAGAGAACTCGGAATGCTAACTAGACCTCTCGGCAATGTGATCGTCTTCATTCCACCGCTTGCAAGTAGTGAAGCTGAGCTGGATGCCATGACAGATATTTTGGCAGAATCAATACTTCACGTTACGGAAGGCGGTTGAGTTAGATGAACAAAGTTAACGATGAAACGATACGCGGATTATTTGTGACAGGTACGGACACCGGCGTCGGTAAGACGGTTATAACGGCAGCAATTACCGCTATGCTCCGCGCTGAAGGGCTGAATGCCGGTGTCTGGAAGCCGATTCAATCCGGTGCTCTACTTGGTAGCGGACTTACCGATGCTGAGCGGCTGCTGAAAAGCACGGGAATCAATGAACCGCCTGAGGCAGTCGCGCCCTTTACATTTGAAGCTCCGCTTACGCCGATGTTAGCCGCCAAGCAGGCTGATGTGACCCTTACGCTAAAGGAGCTAATCGCTGCTGGCATACCACTTACTAAACGTTATGAGGCACTGTTTATCGAAGGCGCGGGCGGCGTCGCTGTACCGCTTAACGATGACGCTCTTATTGTGGACTTAATCTCGGAGCTTGGGATACCTGCTCTAATTGTAGCCCGTTCTACCCTCGGAACAATTAACCACACACTTTTGACTGCTTCATTCCTTCGGCATCGCGGAATTCCAATTGTTGGTGTCATACTGAACGATGTTGACATAACGGAGCCACATGACGATCCGAGTGTTGCTACGAATGCAAAACTAATTGAACAATTCAGCGGCCTTAAGGTCCTCGGTCGGTTTCCCCGTTTGCACACCGAAGCGACTTCAGAGACGTTGATACTTACTGTACGAAAAACAATACAATTCGCGCCTATTAGAGAGGCATTTCAAGTATAAACTATGGGAGGATGATTGAGATGAATACAATTGCAGCGGAGATGGAGTGGCAATCGCTTGCCCAAAAAGCATTGCTTGGAGAATGTTTAACTTTAGAAGAAGGGCTCGCTGTGCTCGAAGCCGACGATGATGAGCTACTTCTGCTCATGCAGGCTGCGTTTAAGGTAAGAAAACATTTTTACGGTAAAAAAGTGAAGCTAAATATGATCATCAACGCAAAAAGCGGCCTTTGCCCCGAGGACTGCGGCTACTGCTCGCAATCGATCGTTTCGACAGCCCCTGTTGAAAAATACACCCTGCTCGATAAAGACACGTTGCTTTTAGGCGCACATGAAGCGATGGCACGAAAAGCCGGAACCTATTGCATTGTAGCGGCCGGGAAAGGCCCGACAGAAAAGGAGTTGGATCAAGTAGTGGACGCGGTTAGAGAAATCCGTAAAACAATGCCGCTAAAAATTTGCGCATGTTTGGGCATTCTCAAGGATGATCAAGCCGAACGTCTTGCTGAAGCTGGCGTACATCGATACAACCACAACTTGAACACGAGCAAAGCCAACTACCCAACTATCACAACGACCCATACCTATGATCAACGTATTAAAACCGTGGAGAAGGTAAAGACACACGGCATGTCCCCCTGCTCTGGTGTCATTATCGGCATGGGCGAGACAAATCAAGAGATTGTTGAAATGGCATATGCGCTCCGCGAACTAGATGCGGATTCGATTCCGATCAATTTCCTTAATGCAATTCCGGGAACACCTCTAGAACATGCAGACCGCACGCCGTCGATTAAAGCGTTGAAGATACTGTCTCTGTTTCGTTTCATTTGTCCGTCTAAAGAAATTCGCGTTGCTGGCGGTAGAGAGATCAACCTCCGTACACTGCAGCCTTTATCTCTGTTCGCCGCAAATTCACTTTTTGTAGGTGATTATCTAACGACAGCAGGCCAAGACGTATCGATTGATCATCAAATTATAGAGGATTTGGGCTTTGAGATTGAGTTAATTGCCCATTAAGGTGTTGTCAACCATGTATTGGATGGAAAAAGAACTTGAATTATTGGCTGATACTTCGTTGGAGCGTTCCTTGCGTACAAGTAGTTCAGTATCCGGATCTCCTGGATATACGATGCGCGGAGAACAAGTGCTACTCAACATGTCCTCCAATGACTACCTTGGACTATCCCAGCATCCTGCCATACTTGAAGTGATGCGCGAAGCTCTGCTCACGGAAGGAGCTGGCTCAGGCGCTTCACGCCATGTGACAGGCAACCGGATGCCTTATGGTCATCTAGAAGAAGCACTCGCCTATTGGCAAAACTGCGAAGCTGCGCTAGTTTTCGCTAATGGATATATGGCTAATTCTGGTGTTGTTAGTGCACTTGTAGGACGAGGAGATGTTGTTTTCAGCGATCAGTTGAACCATGCTAGTATTGTGGACGGCATTGTATTGAGCCGTGCGGAGCATGCCCGGTATCGTCATAACGATATGGAACATTTGCGTACGCTATTGAAAAAGTATCGTGATAAACGGCGTAAACTGATCGTTACAGATGCTGTTTTCTCCATGGATGGTGACAAGGCGCCATTTCGTGAGCTTGTTGCTCTCAAACGCGAGTACAGAGCGATGCTAATGGTGGATGAGGCACATAGTGGGGGGATCTACGGGGGGCGAGGCGAAGGATTGTGCCATGAACTCGGGCTGCAGAATGATGTTGATATTCATATGGGAACATTCAGCAAATCATTCGGTGTCTATGGCGCTTATATCTGTGGTAGCCGCACGCTAATTCGATGGCTGGTGAACAAGGCTAGACCACTCATCTATTCTACTGCGTTGCCTCCTTCTATCGTAGCCGGTATATCACAATCATTAGTTTTGGTACAAGAGGAAAACTGGCGTCGAGAAAGGCTTTATGCGGCAAGCAGATTATTTCGGTCCTCGCTTTGTGACGCCGGTTTTAACATCGGTGACGGCGACTCCCCAATTGTACCTTTGATCGTTGGCGATAACGATGCGGCCTTACGTTTCAGTGGAGCACTTGAAGAAGAGGGGATCATAGCGGTTGCCATCCGTCCACCTACAGTGCTTGCTGGATCAGCGCGCATTCGCTTTTCCTTATCAGCCGTTCATTCTGATAAGGAGTTGACCAAGGCAGCTGCACGTATCCACAACATCGGACTTCGACTAGGGGTGTTAAGTCCATGATTGTATTGGATTTTGATTTAGTAGAAACTCAGCAACAGACAAGCGGCACTATTTTATGGTTATGCGGATGGAGTATGCCGGATGCGGTTTTCGATCGAACTCGTGAGTTACTTCCTGATTTCCATCATATTTCTGTAGATTACAGTGAGGCTGATTCTCCAGAGAAAATGCTGCTCCTAACTGAAATAGCAGTAGGGGATTTTAGGACAAAGCCTTTCCATGGCCCGTTGTTGATCGGAGGTTGGTCTCTCGGAGGTTTACTTGCACTGAGACTAGCGGCTAAGGGGTTCGCTGATGGTCTTGTTTTGTTCGCGGCAACAGCTCGGTTTACTCGTTCAAAAGAAGAGTCTGACCTCGGTTGGGGAGATAAATACATTAGGAAGATGATTGCAGGGCTTGTAAAGGATCGACAAGCCGTTGAAACAAAGTTCCGAAAGCAAATGTTTACGGAGACAGAATGGAAGACCGATCATGGCGATAGCTTTCCCCTAATCGGTAGCTGGACAACCCCAGCGCTAATCGCAGGTCTTCAGATTTTGCGAAACGAGGAATGTTTATCTCAACTGAAGAGCATCACTTGTCCGGTATTTCTAGTACACGGGACTGAAGATAGTATTTGTCCTTACGGCGCTACATCGGAGCTTATGGCCCAGTTACCTAAAGCAAAGTTATTCACGATACCTGCCTGTGGGCATGCTCCGTTCTTGGGAAGGGAAGTTCAAATAGCTGATGAATTGAGGAGATGGTGGGATGAGCAGTAGGAGGATTAGTGAAATTCGACGTCAATTTAACCGTAGTGCAAATTCTTATGACGCTCACGCTCATGTTCAGCGTATGATGTCAGATCGGCTGGCAAAACCTTTCATAGGGTGGAAGAATAAAAGTAACATAGCCGAGCTTAACATTCTTGAGATCGGCTGCGGTACGGGGACACTGACCGAGATTCTTGTAAATGAATGGCCCAGTTCGAGCATTACTGCACTTGATATTGCGCCTGCAATGATCAAATTGGCTGAACAACGTGTCCTATCAGCTGATGTGAACTTTAATGGCATCAGAAAAATCACTTCGGATCGTTTACGCTTTATTCTTGCTGATGTTGAAATGTGGGCGCCAGAGGCTCCGACAGCCTCGTTCGATATCATCGTCTCCAACGCCTGCTTTCAATGGCTGAGCAATCCTAGGCAAACTCTTGGTCACCTTCAGCGGATGCTTCGTCCTGGAGGCATGCTGAAATTCACGACATTCGGGCCTGATACATTCTGCGAGATGCATAAGGCTTTTAATGAAGCTTATCGAGCCAGTGGAATGGATCCGCAGCGGCACGGACTGTCGTTTCTATCGACAAATGAATGGAATAAGTTGCTCAAAGAATCAGGATTTTCAAGTATCTATTACGAACGCTCGATTCAGATGGAAAACTATGCTTCAGCAAGAGATTTTCTTCACTCGGTAAAAGCGATGGGAGCCAGCACTTCGGAGGCAGTTACTATGCGTGGTCTCAGTTCGCGACGCCTATTCGCCAACATGTATAAGGAATACGAGGATAAGTTCAGTAAGGAGGACGGAGTCGTTGCTACTTACGATCTTCTATTGTTCCAAGCATGCCTCTAGATAAACCAACACCATTATTGCTATAAAATAGTTGATCTGCGACGGTGGCTTCATGCTAGCAACGAGGAGTTATAGTTAAATAACAGAAAAAGCAGCCCAAGACTTTTGGGTTGCTTTTTGTGATGCATCCACAAGAATATATTGAATAATGTAAACAATCTGCAAAGCCTGACGCGCTCGTTTAGATAAACGCGATGTGCTGGCGGTACCCCTGCAAGTTATTAGAATGAAATTTTAAAGATAAATGTTTTAAAAAGCAACTTATTCGCTATTACAAAGGAAAGTCTCGTAGAAACCACTTTATAATTATAAACTAAATGTATTAACTAAGTTTTTCAGGCCTTTGTGAGGTCATTTAATAGTAATTACTTTCAATTGTTCTATTTCTAGATTCACCTGGTTTACCATCTCCAGGCCATACATTCAACGTCTCGTAACTTCTTAAGTAAAATTGTGCATTTTTGCAATTTGAGACATTCTAAGAATGGTTTTCTTCAATAGGTGTGATTGCTTCAAGCTGCATTGTTTTAATGGCTGCAATAACGGCTTTTATGATGTCTCCCCGAAGAATTTTTTCGGAATACCCGCCGATATGGCAGGCTGCGACCGGCCAACTAAATATGTATCAGCAGTCGGTCCAACAAGTACCGCCAGCACGCCGCGTTTCCTATTGTTATATAAGCATGCTAATATATTCAAAGAGGTTTGGACGGAAAGTTAAACTTTTGGAGGGTAATGTCCATGACAGTTAAAGAACATATTCTAGCCTTACTTGATAGCAACAAAGGTGAATATATATCCGGCGAGGAAATTGCCAGACAGTTATCAGTGACGCGCAGCGCGGTCTGGAAAGCCATTAAATCGCTGAAGACAGACGGTTATTCCATACAGGCTGTAAGCAATAAAGGATATTCCTTGTCACTTAATACGGATATTTTGTCTGTCGGTGCAATTTCAAAGTATCTGGATACACAAGGTCAAATGCTGCGTGTTGAAGTCTTTAAGACATTAACTTCAACGAACGAAGCCGTAAAAATTCTGGCCTCAAATGGAGAAGCAGAAGGCAAAGTAATTCTGTCGGAAGAGCAGACAGCCGGTCGTGGAAGAAAAGGTAGAACATTCTTTTCTCCGCCGGGAACGGGTATCTATATGAGCCTCCTGCTGCGTCCAAAGCTATCAGCAGCAGATTCTACGCTTCTCACAACTTCTGCCGCAGTCGCTGTTGCCCTTGCCATCGAGAGCGTATCCGGAAAAGACACGCAGATTAAGTGGGTAAATGACGTATTCATGGAAGGCAAAAAGGTGTGTGGAATCCTTACCGAAGCTTCCATGTCACTGGAAAACGAGTGGCTCGATTATGCCGTACTCGGAATTGGTATCAATGTAGCACTACCGTCTGGCGGGTATCCTAACGATCTTACCGAGATTGCTACATCTGTATTTACTGAAAGCAATCATTCTGGTGATCTCCGCAACCGGCTCGTGGCAGAAGTGCTTAATCATTTTATGGGATTTTATAAGCATTTAAATGACAGACTGTTTCTTTCCGATTATAGAAAACGAATCATTTCACTTGGCAAACCCGTAATGGTGATGAAGGATAATAGTCAACGAGAAGCAATAGCCATTGATATCGATAACGATTGTCATCTGAAAGTCAGATATAAAAATGGTGACGAGGAATATCTTTCAAGCGGAGAAGTCAGCATTTTAATTTAACTGGTGACACTTAATAAATGGTACAGCATTGATATTCATTTCGGCCTTCAAATTAGTTCAGCAGTATCATGTTAAGGATAACTTTTAATTAATTTATATTTTTTCTTGCTACATACATATCACCTATCGTTCAAGCCACAACGACTTTATTCTCATGTTTCCAAAATTCATCCAATTACAAGGGTGAACTGGTGTCATTTCTCCCCTTAAAAAGCTGTCGGGAATCCGATTAATATCATTCGACACCACGTTAATGTTATGAACTACAGTTTTGTTTCCCCCATTTTTTAATTCATACTCACTTTCTTTATATACAATATAATTGCACGCCATAAATCCTCGTGTAAAATTGACAGATTTTTTAAAGTACTCAACTGATTGAATATCCCAGCACATATATAGCTGTGGCTCCAAGCGGATGTGGTGAAGAATATCTTTTTTGAGACATTCTATACGATCTGGTTTCATGTGGGTCAATAAGCACCCGATGGAAACGATAGATCGTCTACTCGTCAGGTTATAAATATAATTACTTTTTATATAGTTAGTAATCGAGTAAACACCCGAAGGAATAATCATGTCGAAGAGTATCCTGAAACATTAGAAAGTACTGGCAAAATTCAATCAACACCTACGCTTAAGGAAAGGTCTCTCTATTTATGTATGGTTTGATGAACATCAAATCGGCAATAGGACCAAATTCTTACCAATGACAAATAACCCGTTCCATTGACAACCGGAACGAGGTTGTTTGTTGAATTTCTGGTCTCTCAAGAGGATACTCCAGATATTGGTATCCGAGTTAAAGTGTCAAAAGAAAATAAAGTTCTAGACTGAAAAATAAAGTGTTAGACTCGGCAAATAAAGTTGTAGACTGAGAAAATGGAGTGTTAGACTGTCATGGCTTCATTAAGCTATACCAGCTAATAGCTTGTCAAGATTACCATTAAAGTGATTCTAAATCATGTGGTATAGTTAAAATGAGGATGCCAAATAACCCTCCAATTTCCGTTGTGTCTTGGAAGGTTATGCTAATGAGAATCTTTTAAATTGGACGAAATCCCTTTTTGTTTTTCAAGATTGCATAGAGCCAATGGACGAGTTTATTTGCACATGCGACAAGAGCTACTTTATGCGGCTTTCCTTCGGCTCTCTTGCGATCGTAAAACTCCTTGATTCTTGTATTGCGAGAGTGAATGAGACCACACTGGACAGCCAAAACCAGTGCATATCGAAGCTGTCTGGATCCACGTTTTGTGATCCGATTCCGAGTTGCTGTAAACTTACCCGAAGCAAATACACTCGGGTCAATACCTGCAAAGGCGACTAGCTTTTTAGGATGATCAAATCGGTCGACTTCTCTAATTTCAGATAAAATTGTTGCAGCAATTTTATGCCCAATACCGGGAATCGACTGAATTAATTCATACTCTTCAATTTCTTCAGCCAGAGCATCTATGTTCTGTTCCAAATCAGTAAGATGCTCTTGGTACTGAAGAATGAGGGTAATAAGAACTTTTAAATTGATTAAGTGGCTTGCATACATGGTTTGCTGAAATGGGTTTTGTTTTGCCGCATCTAGCAGTCGTTGAACCCGTTGGTTAATCCAGTCCTCTGAACGCCCCCGTTTCGAAGAAAGCAGTTCTTTCATCTTAGCTCTGAGTGTATCTTCATCCGTCTGCAGAACTGAATATGAGGTTGGAAACTCACTTAAAAACCGTAGTGAAATACCAGAATACATAGCTCCAAAGACGCCTTTGTAAGCCGGGAAAACTTGATCTAAAACAGCTTGGAACTGTAGTTTAGTCTGTACACACATCTTTGAAAGAGACTCATATTGTCTTGTAAGATAGCGCAAATTGAGGAGTTGCACGCCTCTTTTCTTAAAAGGTTCAAACTCTTCCTTGTAATACAACTCTCCCAAAAGGTAAGCGTCAGCAGCATCCGTTTTTACTTTACGAAGTTGAGACTTCCTAAGCCGATTTGAGATGAGCGGATTAATGACAATGTAAATATAGTGATGTTCTTCTAGGAACTGAACAACGGGACTTTGGTAATGGCCGGTTGCTTCTAGAATAAGCAAAGGACGTTGTTTGGATGCAGATTCAGTGTCCTTTAAAACTTGATAGAGATTAGCTAAACCATCACGGGTGTGCTCAAAGTGGAATGTCCCTCGGAAGGGCTTTCCGCGCGCTAAAAAGGCTTGTCCATGGCTTTCTTCTTTAGAAATATCTAGACCGATAACTGGATTCATTTCATCTCTCCCTGTAAGTTTAGATTTACCGGCATCCCCTAAGGTTCTTCTTGTCGCTCCATAGCATCGCTTGTTATACGGGATCTTACGTCCCAACCAGCCTCAATCATGGTCATGACAAGTAGGGGTGAACACTATAGCGCTCGGGATCAAGTCCCACGGGCAGGTACGTTCGACCAGGCTACCTTAATCCTCTATGCAAATGAAAAAAGGATCAACCAGAAAGAACTGGTTGATCTCATAATACGAACGGGCAGTTTAGCTTAAGACTGATTCAGTTTTATCCTAAACAAAAATATCCTTATTGTGGTAATATGAATTTGAGATTGCTGGACTTATAGTGTTCAGGTTCTATTACGATATTAATAACAAAAAAGGTTGATTGAACTGGGGTATGTTAGAGGGAGCGTGATGTAGTGGAAAAGATAGCTGAAATTATTGTAGTATTTATTGTTTTTATGATTCCTATGTATGGATTATTAATATGGACTTATTTTTGTCCTGAGGAAAGTTTATTATGGGGGAAACGATGGATGTATAAAGAGGAACCTGAAATATCTGAGGGGGCAATTCGTTATACGAAAATAGCTTCATTGACAGCTATTGTGGTACTGACGATTATATTTGGAGCCTTAACATTTAGTTAGCATCAACATCCAATTGTATTTTTTCGTATATATTTACCCCATACACTCCCGAAGATATAATCAATAAACAGTTAGGTTTTAATTGGTCCAAAGCTGACTTAGTTAAATACTCTGACTGCTTTAACCTAATAGGGTTTGTAATAGGGAAAAAGGTTGTTCAAAATGAGGAATTCCCAAGACCTAATGGCGAATTTATTGTTGATAATAAAAATGGATTTGCCCCCAATGAGAAAGTAGAATTGAATCCACTTAATTGAACTAACGGGAAACGATAATTGAATAACACACAATGATGAGCAGGTGCTACGTATCCTGCTCATTTTTATTAAGCAA